>CAWAZT010000012.1:0-538843 GCA_963786615.1 uncultured Acidobacteriota bacterium | reverse complement strand
GCGAGCAATCCTGACGAGGGCCGTCGCGCCGTGCAGGAGGACCTGCGTATTGGCGTCGACGTGATCAAGGTCGTGGTCGACGACGACACGCGGTCGATCGACGAGGCGACGATGACGGCGATCGTCGAGCAGGCGCATCGCGCCTCCGTCAAGGTCGCCACACACGCGACCACCAAGGCCGGCATCCAGGCGGCGATTGCCGCGCACATGAGACTCGATCGAACACGGCGACGAAGGCACCGACAATCAATTCCGCGCGATGCACGACAAAGGGATCGTCCTCGTCCCCACGCTGTGGCCGAGGAGATCCTCCCGATTCCGCGGTCCATGCGCGCGAGGCCCGACATCGACGTCCTCGTGAATGGGTGGGTCGCCGAACAGCGCGCGAAAGTCAATCGCGCGCGCAAAGCCGGCGTGAAGATCGCGTTCGGATCCGACATGTGGTACGGGTATCCCGACAAGACGCGCGGTCAGGCGACGCGTCTCGTGCTCGAGGCGCTGGCGTCCTTTGGCGTGAGCCCCGCGGACGCGTTGCGGATGGCCACCGTCGACGCGGCCGACCTCCTCGGGTTGACCGAATCGGTCGGTGAGGTCCATTCCGGAAAGTACGCTGACCTGGTCGCCGTTGACGGCGATCCCCTGGCGGACCTGCACGCGCTCGAGCAGGTCAGGTTCGTGATGCAGGGCGGCGTCGTGGCACGGCAGTAGCAGTTAGCAGCTATACTGCGGACGCAATCCGGGAAAGCCGAATTCTGCTGCTGCGCGGCTTCGACGATGCCTCCGGGTTCAGGAGATCAGCTCGGTCACTATCGTTTGGATCGACTGCTTGGTTCAGGCGGGATGGGAGACGTGTATCTGGCGCACGACCTCCTGCTCGAACGTCAGGTTGCCATCAAGTTCGTTTCGAATCAGAAGACCGACGATCCCACCCTTGCGCGCCGCCTGTTGAAAGAGGCCCAGGGCGTCGCCGCCATCGAGCATCCCAATATCTGTCCCGTCTTCGATGCCGGCACGGACGAGGCAGGGCGTCCGTTCATTGTCATGCAGTATCTCGAAGGGCAGACGCTCTCCGAGAGGCTCGGCGCCGGCCCGCTGCCGATCAAGAAGGCGTTCGAGATGTGCGCCCAGATCGCGGACGCGCCTGCCGCCGCGCACGATGTGGGCATCGTTCATCGCGATCTGAAGCCGGCGAACATCGCGCTGACGCCCGCCGGCCAGCCGAAGGTGCTCGACTTCGGCATCGCGAAGTCCTGCCGTCCAGCCAGTTCGTGTCCGAGCGCGAGACGCAGACCGGGCTCACGCAGCCGTACACGTTCGTCGGCACGCCCGCCTACATGTCGCCCGAGCAGATCCAGGGCGGAGGGCTCGACGGACGAAGCGATTTGTTCGCGCTCGGCGCCGTCCTGTTCGAGTCGCTGACCGGACGCCCGGCGTTCCAGGGATCGCAAGCCCATCGAGATCCTGAGCGAGGTGCTGCACGTCGATCCTCCACCGCCCTCGGCGGTGAGGGCCAGGCGTCACGGCCCGCGCAGGACGACGTGTGCAGCTCCTGGCCAAGAATCCTGCGGACCGATTTCAGCTGGCGACCGAGGCGGCCGACGCGCTTCGGCGCGTGGCCACCGACGGGCCATCGGGACCCAAAGCGTTGATAAAGAAGGCCGACCAGCCGCCAACCACTCGCATGGTGGAACACCAGGGTCGCGAAACTTGCGGCAGCGATCGGCGTGGTGGCGCTCTTCGTGGCAGGTGGGCTGGTGTATTCGTCGCGGCCGTCAATTCCTCCCCGCCAGCGGAGGCCGAGGGCTGGTTTCAGAAAGGGGCCGAGGCGCTTCGAGAAGGTGCGTTCAACAGCGCGGCGAAAGCGCTCGAAGAGGGAATCGGGATTGTTCCCGATTCGCCGACCGCATACGCGCGCGTCTCGCGGAAGCGCGCGCCGAACTCGACGATCGGGTTGGCGCCCAGGAAGCGTTGAACCAGTTGTCGCAGCGATTTCCCAATGAAGGCGTCCTAATCAAGAACGATCGCTTGCGGGTCCGGGCGATGCGCTGGTTGGTCGGACGCGAGTTTCGACAAAGCGGTCCAGAGCTATCAACAGCTGGTCGATCGGCGTCCGACAGACCCGGCGCCTGGGTCGATTTAGGCAGAGCAGAAGAGTTCGCCGTCCAACTGGAAGACGCGACGCAAGACTGAGCGGGCCATCACGCTCGATTCACCATTTGCCACGGCCTACACTTCATCTCGGCATCGCCGATTCGTATCAAGGGCGATCGGAGCAAAGTGTCGCTGCTTACGAGAACGCCGAACGTCTCTATGTCGCCGCCTCGAATATCGAAGGACAGACCGAGGTGCTCATCAGAAAGGGGTCGCACTTCACCGGCCAAGGGGAATCGCGAAGGCGCAGCCCTACCTCGAGCGAGCTGTTGTGTCGGCAGAGACCCTCAAGAGCCCGTTCCATCTTGTCAGGGCGCAGCTCGCCCTGAGCGACGTCGTCGCGTCCCAGGGACATTTTTCTGAGGCGGAGGTCCTCGCTGAAAAGGCGACGGCCACCGCGCTCGAGTCCGACCTCGACGTCGTCGCGGCCGAGGGCCTGAGCGACCTGGCCATCACGCTGCACTACGCGGACCGACCCCAGGACGCCCTGCCGATCCTGGACAGAACGTCGACTTGCCGAAAAGCGAGGCGCTCTGCGCACGCTCGCCAGGATCCAGGCGGAGATCGCGTCGGTCCAGCAGAGACGAACGGTGACAGCGCGGCGGCGTTGGCGACCATCCAGCAGCCCCTGGAGTTCTTCAAGAAGAACAGGTCTGAAGTGGGAGCTGAACGCGCTGAACATTGCGGCCCGTGCGCTTCGGGACCGCGACGACATCAAGCAGGCGTATGAGTTGTCGGCCGAAGCCTTGAACATTGCCAAGACCATTCGAAACGACTCGCAGATTGCCGACGCGCTCACGACGGTTGCCACCCAGGCAGCGTCGTCGGGCTCGCTTCCAGAGGTGTTCGTGGCACCCAGCCGAAGCGTTCGTCGTCGGCAGAACGACATGGCCGCACTGCCATACAACTTGACGAGCCGCGCGGAGGTGCTGATTCAGCTCGGGACATCTCGACGAAGCCTCGAAGGCGCTCGACGAGGTCGAGGACGGCATCAGCAAAGGTCTCGAAGCCTACGTGGCACGGAAGTCGAGGGTGTCGCTGCTTCGAACCCTGGCCGCTGTCGTTTCGCAACGATTTGCCGAGGCCAATGGCGACGAAGCCGAGCGCCATCTTCGCTCCCGACGCGGGGGATTCCGTGGCGGTCCTACTGCCCGTCCTGCACGACTACGCGCGGGCGCGTTCGCACCAGAAAGCCACGGTCGGCAATGCTGACGCGATTGGCTCCGCAGCCCGTGGCTGAAGAAGGCGTCGATTATGGGTCGCGGCGGCGCAGGACGCGCGCGGCAATGCGCGGCGCGGGCGCTTGCGTCGGCTCGCGGGCTGCAGATGCTCTCGCATGTCGGCAACGGAGCAGCCAGTGGCGGCTCGCGGCGATTGGATGCATTTCGGCACGAGCCCTTCGTGACGGCGAGAGAAGCGGGCATGCGAGCGCGCGCCGAGGAAGCCCTCGCACGAATCCGAGCGAAATGGGGCGATTACCTGGCAACCTATGAAGGTCGACCCGACCTCGTGGACTTGCGCAGGAGAGCAGGATTGTAGGAGTGGAGGGTGGTGCGATGAGAGAGGATTGCTGGCGCAGCCGTCGGGATTGTGGCCGTCGTAGGGGCCCTCTTGTACACGGTGTGGCCGATCATGTCCGGAGCCGCGAGAGGCGGTGACGATGCGCCGATCAGAGTGAGGAATGGATCGGTCTGCATCAACAGCGGATACGGCGAGGCGCAACGGCATGCCATTACAACGAGACCGACGCCAGGATTGCAGAAAACAAGCTCCCGCAGGACCAACGAGAGCAGCGCAAGTGGAAATGGTCGACCAAGTCGAGTTTGAGCGATTCGCGCGGCATCCAGGCGCCATGTTTCTCGCGCGAGCCGAAGAATGACAACCATGCGTCGGAAGATACTCAGCGCAATCCCAACCTGTACGTCAAGGTCAACCCCGGCAAGTTTGGGACGTGCACGGATCACGCAATGACGGCGTCAGGAGAGCTGGTTGAATTCTGGCTGAACACTCAAAGGTGCCGTATTTACCTCTCCCGGCGGAACACGAGCAGATTCATTACAGAGCGCAGCTGCTGCCCCAGCGTCCGTTTTCAACCCATGACGATGGAGAGACGCTGACGTATGGGACGACGAAGGACATCTACATCAAAAAAAGCGTGCGCGTGGGGAAGAGTTTCTCCTGCAGCTTCCGGCGCATCAGCTCAAACATGGAAGTCTTGATTTGTTCAGCGTGGCAGAGAGAAGACGGTTGTGACTTCGTGCCCGGGATACGGCCCAAGCAAACGCAAGCGCATCAGTGACGATCGTGCGGCCAACCAGAGTTCAAACGTACCGCGTCGGCAATCGGCAGCGGAAAACGATCGTGGGAGAAATCCACGTTTGATGAGTGATCAAGCCGTAGTAGAGCGTATCAACGAAGCGTACCGGCGTGACGCGTGGAAGGAGCGGCGTCCGTGTGGTACTCGCTCACCTGCATTCTGAGCCGAGCGGCTCCTCCAGCCACTCGGTCAGGCGCCGCTGATCGTCGAACGACAGCGCGCCGACGTCGTGCAGGATCAGGGTGCTGAGTCGCGCCACCGGCGGCAGGACCAGGCGCTGCCCCGGGCGCCGACCCACGGAGCTCGTGGCGCCCGTACAGAAACAACTAGAGGATGTCCTGCACGATTCGGTTACCGTGGACGAGAAGAAGGTTGAATCCGCACCGCGCGCGCCAGAAAGCATTCCTCCGGCAGCGACGGAACTGGATTGACAGGTCGCATCGCCGGCGCACCGACCTGGCACGGCATTCAACGCGTTCTCCATGGGTGGATTCCTCCCTGGGTAACGGTGTACCAGTCTGGTCAACTATACGAGCCTGCTCGGCCGGAGAAAATCGGGAAGAGTTAGGCGGACGAGGGTAGGGAAAATCCCTACGAGCCGTAGGTTCTCTAGGTTCTGGGGTTCGCAGGTTCCTTAGTTCGACCATCCGAAATCTGTAATCTGTCATCTGTCATCCTCCTTCGGCGAGGCTTCGCCGTAGCCCGCGAGATTTCGTGGCGTGCGGAGGCGGGCGATTACGTATTTGGCAGCCATCCCTGCAGGACGGCGTACTTCACGATGTCGATGCGGCCGTTCAGACCGAGCTTTCGCATCGCGTTGGCCTTGTGCGCCTCGACCGTCTTGACGCTCAGCGACAGCCGCGCGGCGATTTCCTTGTTGCTGTAGCCGGAGGCGATCAGGCGCAGCACTTCCGACTCCCGCTCGCTCAGCGTCGCGACCGGCCTTGGTCTGCTTGTCTCCGCTGCCGAGAAACCCCGCGGTGACCCGCGCCGTCAGCGTCGGAGTCGAGGTACTGCCCGCCGGCTGCCGCCGCGCGAATCGCCTGCAGCAGTTCGGTCGGCGCGCTCTGCTTCAGCACGTAGCCGGACACGCCCGCACGCAGCAGTTCCTGCAGGTAGGCATCGTCGCTGTGTCGCGTCAGCGTGACGATGGCCGCGTCCGGCTGCGGCTGCTTCAGCTTCGCGCGTCGCGACCAGCCCGTTCATGCCCGGCATCGAGATGTCCATGACGATGACGTCGGGCTTGAGCGCGAGCGCCTGCTGCACCGCCGCCGCGCCGTCGCTCGCTTCCGACGACCACCTTCATGTCGGGCTGGCCGTCGATCAGCAGCTTGAGACCGTGACGGACGGTCACGTGATCGTCGGCGAGCAGAATCGCGCAGCTGGCGCGTCGCTGTTCAGCCATGGTCGTCCGTGCTGCCGGTCGCGCGCGGTCGCGCATCCGCACCAGGATGGTCGTGCCTCTGCCCGGCGCCGATTCGATCTGCAAGCGTCGCGCCGACCAGCGCCGCGCGCTCCTGCATGCCCGAGCAGGCCGAACCCCTGGCCGCGCGCGCCGTCGTCGGCCGGATCGAATCCGACGCCGTCGTCTTCGACGATGAGCAGAACGTGATCGGCGCGCCGCTCGAGGATCACGTCCACGTTGCTGGCGCCTGCGCGTGCTTGGCGACGTTGGTGAGCGCTTCCTGCGCGATGCGGTAGAGCGTCGTTTCGACTTCCGAGGGCAGCCGATCGTCCAGCAGCCCGGACGTGTGCAGCTCGGCCGAGATGCTCGACGCGCGTCGACCAGTCCTGCACGTAGTTGGCCAGCGCCGCGCGCAGGCCGAGATCGTCGAGCGCGGTCGGCCGGAGCTCCCAGACCAGATGATCGACGTCGCGATCCAGCTGCTGCGCGACCTCTCTCCAGCGCCTCGACTTGCGCGCGCAGGTCGGCGCTGTCGCCGCACGCGTCCTTGAGCGTGCCGATTCCGAGCGCGAGCGCCGTCAGCTGTTCGCCGAACTGATCGTGCATCTCGCGCGCGATCCGCCGCCGTTCGTCTTCCTGGGCGAAGACCAGCCGCGCCAGGCAGCTCGGTGCGGGCGCGCTCGGCATCTTCGCGCGCCGCTTCTCCGCTCGCGTCGAGATCGAAATGGGTGCCGACGATGCGGACGACCGGTCCGCCCGGCTCGCGGCGCACGGGAAACCCGCGCGACAGCACGTGGACGTAGTGTCCGTCCTTGTGGCGCAGCCGGAATTCCCCTTCGTAGGTCCGGCACCGCCTCGCGCACGCTCTCGTTGCAGCTGCTCGCGCGCGCGGCCATGTCGTCGGGATGCAGCAGCCGCTCCCAGGCGCTGACGTGCGGCTCGATCTCCTCGTCGGCGTAGCCGAGCATCTGCTTCCAGCGCGCCGAGTACACGACCGCGCCGGTTTCGAGGTTCCAGTCCCAGACGCCTTCCTGCGCGCCGGCGAAGGCCAGCTGCAGCCGCTCCTCGCTCTCGCGCAGCGCCGCTTCGGCGCGCTTGCGCTCGGTGATGTCGAGGTGCGTGCCGACGATGCGGACGACCGGGCCGCCGGGCTCGCGGCGGACCGGAAAGCCGCGCGAGAGCACGTGGACGTAGTGACCGTCCTTGTGGCGCAGGCGGAACTCGCCTTCGTAGGTCGCGCGCTCGCCGCGGCCACGCTGTCGTTCAGCGGTCGGCGCGCGGCTCTGTCCTCCGGGATGAAGCAGCCGCTCCCAGGCGCTGACGTGCGGCTCGATCTCCTCGTCGGCGTAACCGAGCATCTGCTTCCATCGCGGCGAGTACACGACGGCGCCGGTTTCGAGGTTCCAGTCCCACACGCCTTCCTGCGCGCCGGCGAAGGCGAGCCTGAGGCGCTCCTCGCTCTCGCGCAGCGCGGCCTCGGCGCGCCGACGGGCTCCGTCACATCGTGGAGCAACGATCTGGACTGCGGCCGAGTCCCCGGCGAAGTCCAGGTGAAGACAAGGCGACTCGACGTCCAGCTGTCGTGCCGTCTCGACGAACGACGGCGGCGTCGGTGAGCGTGATCCGTTCTCCACGAGCCGGCCCGATCGATTGAATCGCGAACGAGCGCGCGGCTGTCCGGACGGAACAATTCAATCGTGGGAGAACCGAGCAGACCTTCGGAGCCCGCTGCCCAGCGATCCGGGCCGCCGCGGGGTTCAGAAAAAAATGCTGCGTTCCGGCTGACAATGATGCCGTCGGGTGAGGCCTCCGCCGTCGGCGGCACTCTTATCCGTCGGCACCCAAAAGAGTCTAGCGCCTGCAGGCAGGCGAAGTCCCACAGGCGGTCTACGCCAATCGGCGAGTGCCAAGCCTTGTTTCAGCCTGTTTGCGCGGCGTGACACCGGAGCCGCGTCCAGCTCATCTGGCGCGCTCTCTACTTCACGGTCAATGTCGCTTTGAGGGTCGTTTCGGAGCTGGTGCCGACGAGGACGTCGAAGTCCCCAGGCTCGACGCGCCTGGTCATCTGCTGGTCGATCAGCCACAGACGCCTCCGGCCCGATGGGAAGCGTGACGACGGTCGACTCGCCGGGCTTCAAGGGACACGCGCGCGAAACCCCGAAGTTGTTTCGACCGGGCGCGTCGACCGACGCGATCACGTCGTGGATGTACATCTGGGATCGACCTCGTCACCCGGCCGCGCCGGTGTTGGTCACGCGGACGCTCATGGTCGTGCGGCCTCCGGGACGCCGATGTCGCGGTCCGCGAGCTTCAGCTCGTCGACGCGGAACGTCGTGTAGCTGAGGCCGAAGCCAAACGGAAACAGCGGCGCACGGGATTCGAACAGGTAGTTCCTGAACGACGTCGGTTTGCGATTGTCGTCCACGGGCAGCTGACCGACGGTGCCGTGGCACGCTTATGGGAAGTTTGCCCCCGGGATTGACATCACCGAAGAGCGCCTCCGCGACTGCCGTACCCCCTCCTGGCCCGGGATACCACACTTCCAGGACGGACTTGACGCTGCCGATGATGTCCGTGATCGCAACCGGCCGGCCGTTCTCCAGCACGACGATCACCGGCTTGCCGATTGCGACGAGCTGACGAATCAGATCGTCCTGCTGGGCGATCAGCCCGAGCGTTGCGGCGTCGCCGAGATGATTGTCTGACCACGCTTCGCGCGATGTCGATTCGTTGGTACCGATGACCGCCACGATCGCGTCCGCCTGTGCGAGCTACTGCGACCGCTTCCTTTGATCCGTTGCGCGGTTCTTCGCCGGGTCAGCCAGGCGTAACCTCGTCACGGTTCCAGATCGGCCCGCTCCCTCGGTGATGCGGCAGCCTTCCGCGTACACGATCTTCCATGGCCCGCGCCTTGTGCTTTTGATTCCCCTGGCAAAATGCTCATGCCGCGGCCGGGGTCCCTCGCTGTACCCGCCGAAGTGCGGATCGGCGGCGTTGGGCCCGACGACGGCCAGCGTATGCACGATGCGCGCGATCCAGCGGCAGCCCACGGCCGTCGATTCTTCAGCAGGACCAACGATTCCCTGGCGGCGTCGAGGGCGGCCTCCTGCGCATCGGCCGTATTCGTCGACGCGCTCGGCCTCGTCGGGGTCGGCGTACGGATGCTCGAACAAGCCCGCGAGGAATTTCAATCTGCAACATGCGCGCGACGGCGCGATCGAGGAGCCGCTCATCGAGACGGCCCGAGCGGACCGCGTCGACCAGAGGGTCAGGTTGCGCTTTACAGTCGGGAAGCTCGAGATCGACGCCGGCGCGAGCGCCAGCACCGCGGCTCGGCCAGCGTGCCGCGATCCGGTGCCGATCGGCGAGCTGCTCGATGGCGTTGTAGTCGGAGACGACGAGGCCCTGAATTCCCACTCCCTGACGCAGGACGCTGCAGGAGAAACCGGCTTGCCCGTCGAGGGGACGCCATCGATTTCGTTGTACGACGGCATGACGGCCGCCACGTGGAGCCTCGCCGAACGGCGCGCCTCGAACGGCCACAGCAGCGATTCCCTCAACTCGCGTTCGGGGACCTGGGTCACGGAGCCGTGTTGATGCCCCCTTCGTTGGGGCCGTGCGCAGCGAAATGCTTCGCCGTGGCGAAGACGTGACCTGGCGTCAAACGCAGGGCCGGGCCCCTGGTAGCCACGATCGCCGCCAGCCCGATCTCACGCCACCAGGTGCGGATCCTCGCCGTAGGTTTCTTCGGTTCGTCCCCAGCGCGGGTCACGGGCCAGATCCAGCACCGGCGACAGAACCTGTTGCGCCCCTCGGGCGCGCGCTTCCCGCGCCGCGATCGTGAACAGGCGCTCAACGAGCGGGGATCCCACGTGCTCCCGAGGCCGATGGGGACCGGGAAGTTCGCGCCTTTCACGGCGGCGAGCCGTGGAGCGCCTCTTCGTGGAACATGACGGGGATGGCCGAGCCGCGTTGCTCGATGACCCAACGCTGGATCGCGTTGACGAGTTCGACCGTTTCACGGGGATTCCGTCGCTTCCCGCCGCGATCGACGCCGTCGCTCGGCCGCGTGACCTGACCGATGCCATGTTGGAGCACGGATGCGGCCCTCGCGGGATCGAACGCGCCGTTCGCGTCGACGAGTCCCCGCTTCTGCTGCCAGACCGCCAGCGTCTGCGCGACTTCTCCTCGAGGCTCATGCGCGCGAGGAGGTCGGCGACGCGCCGTTCAATCGGCAGCGAGGCGTCCTTGTACGGAGGCAGCGGCTGGGCGATCACCGCCAGGGTTCCCATGACGACGCCCAACACGACGAGGACGGCCGCACGACGCATGAAATCGCACCTCCGGCGCAGTGGCGCCAGCTTATAGCTGACGTCGATGTCGACTCGCGAGGCAGGTCAGGGTGTCCAGATTGAAGGGAACGGATGTCAAAAAGGCGCGCCGCAAGGCATTGTAGGGGACCGGAGAAATGCGTTCTCGGGATGTCCGTCGAGCCGCGCTGGCGCGGCGGCAGGTCGGGTCGTAGTGTCCGGGACACTAGCAAAAGCTGTCCAGAAACCAGAAGTCGCTGGCGTGGCCGGCAGCGAGAGAGCGGCACGGCCGCCCGCAGGCCGGCCCCGACGGAGCTCGGAACAAATAGCCTTCGTGCGGCGTCGTTGACTCCGAGGGGCCGTGTGCAGAATCCGATGTGTTCGTCGCCTCGGATGCGGCTTCGGGTCCGTAGCGACCAGCCACAGCCCCGTCAGCACGACCAGCGCCATGACGAGCGCCCAGCCGAGCGCGAAGCCCCAGAGATCCTCGCGGTAGGCGCGCCAGCCGCGTCCGGCCGCCGCGCGGCGCAGGTGCAGCAGGTTGACGAGCAGCAGCGGGTGACTGGCCGCCGACGCGTCGTCGTCGCTCGACGTCTCGCAGCCGGTCGAAGAACGAGGCGATGGCTGCCGCCGGTTCTGGCGTGCGTCAGCAGGCTGACGACACGAGCGCCACGATGCCCACGACCAGCGCCGCGAGAAACACGTTGGGATCCCAGTGGTCGAGCCGCTGGCCGGTCAGGCGTAGAGCACGAAGTTCGTCGCGAGCGCGCCCACGAGGCTCGCCAGCGCGCCCCATCGGTTGGCGCGCGGCCAGACGATGCCGCCGAGCACGCTGATGCCGACGAACGTGGCCAGCGTCTCCGTCAGCAGAAACGTGTAGAGCACGCTCTGGATCAGGAACATGGCGTAGAGCGACGCCGAGCATCGTGATCGCGAAGCCCGCTGATCCGCCCGACCCACAGATAGTGCCGGTCCGGCCGGCCCGGCGACGAGCCGCCGGCGATACAGCCCTTCGGTGAACAGCGCGCCGCATCGACGAGAAACGCCGAGCATGTCGACATGTTCGCCGCGAGAACCGACGCGATCAGCAGGCCGAGCGCGCCGGGAAACAGCAGCTGCCGGCAAGCGAAGCCGAACGCGTTCTCCGGATCGCCGAGCAGCCGCGTCGGCGTGCCCCTGCGCGACCATGGCCGCGACGATCAGCCCGACGAGCGCCCAGCCGACCGTGCAGACCCGCTTCACCATGTTGCCGGAGAGCATGCCCGACCCGGCAGGTGCGCTCGTCGCGCCCGGTCCCGACGGTGGCGAGCATGCTGCGGCTGCGCCATGATGCCGACCAGGCCGTTGACCGTCAGCATCGCGATCACCCACGGCCCGATGCCGGACGGCGTCGCGAGCGAGAAGCGGAACGGCTCGAGCGACGCCTTCATGCCGTGCAGCCCGCCGACCACACCCCAGCCGAGCGGAATGAGCATGAACGACAGCACGATGATCAGCACGCCCTGAAAGAGGTCGGTCCACGCCGCGGCGACCAGTCCGCCGACGAAGCTGTAGAGGATGAACATCACGGTCATCGCGACGACGATCTCGTTCACGCCGACGTCGCCGCCGGTCGCCTGGCTGATCACCTTGCCGGCGCCCTTGAGCATGCTGCCGGTGTTGATGATGAAGAAGCACAGCGCGAAGACCATGTAGATCGCGCCCATCCACGGCCGTACCGGTCCTCGGTGAACTCCGCCATCGTCGTGCGGCGGATGCGCCGGAAGACCGGCGCCATGATCCAGTAGAACGGCGTGATGAAGAGGTTCTTCCACTGGAACCAGATGGCCGAGGCGCCGAGGCTGTAGACGGCGCCGGCGAGCGCGACCGGCATCTCGGCGTGCGTGCCGACGCCGAAGCTCTGGCCGATCATCAGCCACGGGCCGAACCGGCGCCCGCCGAGGAAGTAGTCGCCGCTTTTGCGGACGCGGTAGCCGGCGATCAGGCCGATAGCGGTGATGACGACGAAGTAGGCGACGAGGACCGCCCAGTCGAGGGCGGCGATGTTCATGCGCGGTCGAACGCTCCGGATGCGAAGCGTCGCTCGACTCGGCATCCCAGTCGGCCTGACCGTGCCGGCGGTCGTCGTGCCGAGGTAGGCGCGCTGGAATCGTCGACGCCATCGGGATCACCTCTCGAGCGGCAGGCCCGTGAAGCGCACGGTGTTGGCGATCGCGCGACGGCAGCGTCAGCGCGGAGCCGGCCAGATACGGCGTGCCCGGCAGCGAGCACGCGGCCGATCCGCCGAGAGCGTCCATCGTCGAGCTCCGATGACGCCGCCATCGTGTATGCGCCCGGGAGCACATCCGGCCGCGGCGATCGCGTCGGTGACGAGGATCGTGCGCTCGCGGACCCTTTGCGCGCACCATGGCTTTGACCGTCGCCGGCCGGCAGGTGGTGGCCGTCCACGATCAGGCTGGCGAACATCGCGTCGGCCGCGAGCTGTTCCCAGATGATGTTCGGATGGCGCGGCAGCGATCTGCGCGCAGCCGTTGCCCAGATGCGTCGCCAGCGTCGCGCCGGCCGCAATGGCATCGCGCGATCTGTGCGGGTGCGGCAGCCGTGTGACCGATGGCGACTCGCACACCCGAGGCGACCAGATACTCGATCGAGCTCGCAGCGCGCCGGGGACCTCCGGCGCGAGTGTCACGAGCCGGATCCGGCCGTCGGCGGCGTCCTGCCGGCGCTTGAAGTCGTCGAGGCTGGCGGCGCGACGTGCTCGCGAGGATGCGCGCCGCGCGGGCCGTCCTCCGGCGACAGATACGGGCCTTCCATGTGAATGCCGGCAATGGCGCGGTCTGCGATGCGCGGCAAGGATCCGGGCGCTCGCCGGCGAACGCCTCGAACGACGACGTGATCGAGCGTCGGCAGACAGCGCGTCACGCCGGTCGCGCGGATGCGCTCGAGCGCGTCCAGCGCGCGCATCGGCGCGTCAGGTCGGGCCCGTTGAAATCGACGCCGCCGAACCCGTTCACCTGGAGATCGAACAGTCCCGGCAGCTCGATCTGCATGCCGACGCATGATAGTTCAATGCTCGCGGAGCACGGCCCGCGGCGCAGTGCAGACGCTCAGGCCTGCCGTACCACGGTCGTAGCGCAGGGCTTCAGCCCTGCCTTCGTGGCACGGCAGGCCTGAAGGCCTGCGCTACGGCCATCATCCGCCATCCGTCATCTGCCGCCCGACTACTTTGCAGGCGCGGACGCCGGGAACGCGTCAGTCAGATCGGCGAGGCCGATATTCAACGTGGCACGCGCGAGGCGGTCGAGCTCGGCTTCCGGTCCCACGAAATGGAACGTGCGATGGACGTGCGTGTGACGGGCCCCCGGCGCCAACGCGAGCGCCGGCGAAGAGGTTCCGAGCTCGTAGAACGGACCCAGCGGCGGCTGACCTGGTGCGGGCGGGCCGTCGTTGTAGCTGTTGACGACGTCCCCCTTGAACGGTTCTTTCTGTACTCTCCCACATCGAGTTCACGTAGCTCGTCGCGTTCGCCGGACGCGAATACTGCACGAGCGTCAGCACATGCGCGGCCGCGTCGTAGCTGCCCGCGATCGAGCGCGCACGTGAGGGCGACAGACCGATCTTGCTTCGATACTGGCCGTCGGCCCGGAACAGCACCACGGATCCTTTGACCGTCAGTCGATCGGGCGGGACCTTCCCGAAGTACGCGTCGTTGACGACCGGCCCGAGCGTCGATTCCGATCCGACGACGATCGGCAACGCGATGGTGGTGCGCGGCGTCGGATTGAATTGGCCGAGAATCCAGATCGAGACCACCCCGAATCCTGGTCCCATGCCGCGGTGCCGCTGTTGGTGACCGAGTTCGACGACTCGAACGCCACCGCCTGCACGCCGCTGCCCGGAGAGGTTCCGAGGTCGGTGGTGATCTCCTTGGTCGTGAGCAGGCGAACCGTCCGGTCGACATCGATGGTCAGTCTGGTCCCGGCGTAGTTCACGAGCGTCATCGGCTTGTGAAACCGCACTACGGTTGGTGACCGGCTCGCGATCGGCCAGGTTCCCCAGTCGAAGGCCTCCGGCACCTGCCAGCGATCGAAGGCGAACGGATCGCCGTGCTTGAAGTAGAGCGCGAACTGTCCGCCCTCCGGGCCCAGCCAGAACCGGTCCTCGCCGCCGAACACGTTCATGTGCGGCTGTCTCTTCCCCGACGCGATGGCCGCCCGTCCGATCCATCCGAAGCTCGGCGCGTTCTCGCCGCCCGTGGTGCTCGTTAACACGCGCCCCTGATAGGCCGGCGCCACGACGATCTGCGCACCGCGCGGATCGCCGAGCACGAGGACGTTGGTGTGCTGCCGCAGGAAGGCGAGATCCGGCGAACCGTGGAGCTTCGGGAGAAGACTGGGCCGTCAGCCCGAACAGAATTGCCACCGAGGCCGCTACCGCAACGCGCATGGCGGGTGATGGTAGCACGGGGTGTTTCGGGGGGATTGCGGATGACGAGAGGACGGGAGGACGAGGACAGAGGACGGAGGACGGACGGAAAACAGATGACAGATGACGGACAGATGGTAGGAGGTTTATCGCTGTGCCGCAGGCTCTGCCATCTGCCATCTGCCATCTGCCATCTGCCACTGTCTCTGCCATCTGCCATCTGTCACGTCCTGCGCTCCCGGCCGTATCTTCTCGAACGCCTCCAGCGACGAACGCTCCACTTTGTCGGCGTCGCGCAGCCCTCGCGTGTCCACTTGTGCAGCGCGTTCGAACGCAAGCGCCAGCTCTTGTCGCGCAGCCTGAAGTAGGCTCGGCGTCGGCGACCATCGCCTGCTGTTCGGCGGCACTTTGCCGAGGGCGTTCAGATGCGCACGTGATGTTCGGCAGCTCCGGCATGATTGTCTGGTCGATGACGCGCGCGAGCGCCTCGGCGGTGATCCAGCCGTTGCGGAAACGATTGACCGCGGCGTCGTAGACACTGGCCGTGCGATCTTCCATTGCCGCGACGCGCTTCAACTCGGGCCGCGCATCGGACACGCCACGCAGCGGCACCGCCATGACCACGACCGTCACGAGCGTGGCGGCGACGAGGCCACCGACCAGGGGCACAGGCGCGGCGCTCTCGTCCACGCGTCTCGCGAGCACGAGGCCGCACAGGAATCCGACGACCAGCCCGACGACCTCGCCGTCGCCGTGGAGGTTATCCGTCGCGAGGCTGTAGAGAACGAAGACAGCGGCGATGGGCCCGAGCGTTTTTGCCGCGGCCATCGGAAGTGTCACGGGCGAGCGCCGCACGAATCCCCAGATGGTCGTCGACGCGAGGAGGCCGTAGAGCCCGTAGATCGCGCCAGACGCGCCGACGCCACCTCCATCGGATGCGCGGACACGCTGACGAGATCGGCCAGGAGTCCGGCCGCCAGGTACACGCCGCCGAACGCGAGCGATCCGAGCAGGCGCTCGAGCACCAGCCCCACCGACACCAGCGCTGCGACCTCGATCACCACGTGGAACAGCCCGACGTGCACGAACGTCATCGACAGCAGCCGCCACCATTCGCCATTCGTCGTCCGCGTGGCGATGCTGCCGCCCAGCCCACGAGTGTCGCCGGATCGCCGAACGAGCCCGACCCGACGAGCATCAGGACGAAGATGACGACGCTGAGGCCGGCCAGGATCGCGGTCGCGATCGGACGCGCCGTCCGCTCGCGCAGCGCATCGCGGAAGGCATCCGGTTCCGCGCGACGGCGGTCGACGTCCTCCTTGGTGCGCCGAAGATATTCGAGTCCCTTGCGCAGCGCCGCCCCGCTCCTCGGGGCTCATGGCATAGATCGCATACGCGGCGATCACGGTGAGGGCAAAGATGAACACGGGACCTCCGCACGCCAAGGCTCAAGACGTGTGCCAGAGGGCCGTCAGTTTCAGGAGCAATTCTCATCGTCGGCGCCGCCGCAGGGCGCCGACGATTTCAAGACTCGGAGGTGAGCAACCAGAGTTGTAATGCCGCCCGCAGTCGGCTGACATTGAATCCTTCGGCATTCAACATTTACATTTTGCATTCAGGCTGCGGTTTTCAGCAGCCTGCTACGCCGGGCACTGCCGGCTCTCGACTTGTTTGACCTTGTCGAGGAATGCCGCCACCCACGCGTCGACGCCTGTGTAGCTCTTCCGCCGGCTCTGTCGGTCCACTGATACGAGTCGCCGACCTGGTCGACGTGGGCCGCTTCGAAGATCGCTTTGACGTGATCGGGCGACAGCCGCTTCAGCTGTTCGAGCAGGAACGCGCGTCCGGCTTCGCCGATGCGCGGGTGCTCGGCTGCGTCGGAACCGGAGGATCCCGAGACGGTCATGTGCGCGATGCATTGGTCGGCCGCGCCGTTCTTGCTCGACGACCTGCTGTTCCAGATGTCGTTGCCGGACCATTCCTTCAAGTTGATCTTCGCGGCGGTCCGGCTCGTGAACATACCGGCGCCGCCGAATGTCGCGCCGACGTCCTGTATGGTGACGACCGGTTCGCCGATGCACGCCCGCTCGTCGGGGTGCTCGAAGAGCACCGGCAGCTTGAAGCTGTCGCTGTCGCCCGACTGCTGAATGTCGTGCAGGTCTCCCTTGGAGACGTCGATGTTGCCGCGGCAGACGAGACGCTGCTGCGAGTGCTTCCGATCGCCGTGCTGCATGAAGACGGCGAGCAACGTCAGGGCGTCGAAGTGCATGTGCTGCCGCACGCGCAGCGCGCCCGCCGGCAGCGAGTTGATGGCGCGCTCGAGCTCGCCGAAGCGCCAGCCCTGATCCGGATCCTTGCTCGACGTGATGATCGTGCCGATGTAATGCGGCTCGTAGGCGGCCGGATAGCGCCGCGTCTGACGCGCGCCTTGTCCATTCTGCGGATCCTCCGGACAGCCCAGACAATTCACGGTCAGCGAGAACATCGGGTCGGCGTCGAATCCCAACGCCCACATCAGACGAGTCGCGACGACTTCCGCGAACACCTCACGATTCCCCTTGTGGCCGTCGTAGTACTTGATCCGGACGGATTTTCCATCGGGCGTAATGCAGCTGAACTTCTCAGTGGCGCCGCCCAACTCGATGCCCGGCCGCTCGAAGCGGCAGTCAATCACTTCTCCCGACGAGCCCCGTTTGATGGCGTCAGGGATCGCCGCCGGCGGGACCGGCCTTGATCTGGTCGGGCGTGAGCGGACCCGGATCGCGCCAGATCACCGCGTTCGCCCAGGTAGCTCAATCGCGTGTCCTGATGCGAGTAGATGAACGCCGGGCTCGGCCCCGTCTGCGCCGACAGTGCGACAGCCAACGCTACGCTGATCCCCAACGCGCACGCGAATCGGTATGACAGACTCATATCAGTCAGGCCCTTTCCAGCCGCCACGGCTCGGATACTCTGTTTGAGGGACCACATTCTACGTGAACCTCATGGGCTCTCACGCCAGTTATTGTCGCGGCCGGTCGCACGTGTTCGAAACGTTTGTGACCGGCGTTATTGACGTCTGCCGGGTACTCGGTCGTACGCTGGGCGATCCGCGGAAAGGAGAAGGTATGTCCAGTCTGCTCCGTCATGTGGCTCTCGTTCCCGACGACAACATCGGCTCCCAGCTCTCAACGTCCGACGTCACGCGTGTGGCCGCGGCGCTTCAGAAACAGGTGGCGCGCGACTTCGGTCCGTCGTGGGACATCAAGGCCACCGTCGACGCGTTCGCATCGCTCGATGACGTGCCGCTGGGCTACTGGCCGATTCTGGTCGGGAGGAAGGGCAGGGCGGAGGCGGGGTGCACCTGGACGACAACAACCAACCCTACGCGCTCGTCGATCTCACGTCGGACTGGACCGTGACGGCGAGCCACGAGTGCCTGGAGATGCTCGCCGACCCATTTGGCAACCGCGTGGTCGCGGGGGATTCGCCCGATCCCAAGCGTCGAGGCCGGGTGGAGTTCCTCGTCGAAGTATGCGACCCTTGCGAAGCGCCCGGCCTCGGATACACGGTGAACGGCGTTCGCGTGTCGGATTTCTACACGTCGCACTACTTCGAGCCGCCGACCAATCGGCCGCCGCCGTCACGTACGATTTCATGGGCCACATGACGAAGCGACTCGAAGTCCTGCAAGGCGGATATCTCAGCTGGCGCGAGCCCGACGGCACGTGGTTCCAGGAGAAGTTCTTCGGGTCGAAGCCCGTGTTCGTCAAGCTTGGACAGTTCGACAAATCGTTCGGCGCGCTCCGTCCGTGGATCGACAGCCTCACGCTGCACGATCGCCTGACGCTGCTGAAGCAGCACGCGGTGTTTCCCAGCCAGGTGCTCGTGAAGCTGCCGCGTGAAGACGACAACGACCTGGCGACCGAGGCCTCCCGTTGTCGTGCCGGCCGCCTGCGCGAGCAGATCAAGCGCGTGCGCAACAAGGCGAAACGACGCGGAAAGTGAGCAGCCCGATCGCGGGAGCAGAACCATGACCACCAGCGACAGCGACGATCGCGCGGCGCGCAAGGCGCGCGCGGATGCCCTTCGGCGTGCCAGGGACCGGCGGAAGGCGAGCCTCGCCGCCTCGGCCGACGCCCCTCCGCAGAAGCCGCGACCCGGCGGGCACTCCGGCGAGTCCGAACTACGTCGATTTCATCGACCGGAAGATGCGTCGGAAGAAGTAGCGCGGCCGTCAGGGTCCGGCGGCCGTTCAGCATGTGCGGTGGATCAGTGGCCGCGAGCGCGAGGTCGTGTGCAGCAGGTTCGGGCCGAGTCAGGCCGGCGCTCGTCGGCGGTCGCTCCCTTCGACACATAGCCCCACAGTGCTCGATCGCGTTCGCGATCCGCGCGGCGCGATCCTATCCGCGAAGGACGAGTTCGCGAGTCGAGCAGTCTGCGCGCATGGGCGCGCGCGTCGCATCTCGACCGACGTCTGCCATGACGATATGGTGGCGAGCACATGCGCGGAGCTGAATGCACGTCGCCCCGGACGGCATGTACTGTGAGGCCTAATGGCCTGAGCGCTCACGAACGCCGGACGAGCCGCTCGTCTCTTGTCCGCATACCGCTGGATCTCCGCGACGGGCGCTGGCGCGTGAACAGTCGACGACGGATCTGGAGCACGGACGGTGTTCGCCGAGCACTCTGCCGGTTATAGCCCGGGGACGTCCGCATCCGCGATCAGCGTACTCCCAGCAGCAAATCGATCGTCAGCTGGTCGAGCCGCTCGTACGCGAGTCCTTTGCTGGCCAGCGCCGCACGATCGACCGATTCCGCCAGCAGCGCGTCCCGCGCTGCGCAGAGTACGGCCCGGTCGGCGCGCCACCCGCCATGTCCTTAGCAGCGCCTGAATCTCCGGTCGGTGTTCCACCGCGTGGCCTTCTCGCGCAGAATCAGATACGTCCGCATGCAGCCGCGGGCGAAGTCGCGGACGCCCTCGTAGTCCTCCGTCCGATAGGCGTGCGCATCGAAGTGGCGCGGCCCATCGTAGCCGACGTCCTCGAGGAACTTGACGAGGAAGAACGACGACTTGATGTTCGCGGAGCCGAAACGGAAATCCTGATCGTAGCGGCCAGGCACCTGATCGTTGAGATCGATGTGGAACAGCTTGCCCGCTTCCCAGGCTTGCGCCACGGCGTGCACGAAGTTGAGCCCGGCCATCTGCTCGTGCGCCACCTCCGGGTTCACACCAACCATCTCGGGGTGCGCCAGCGTGGGAATGAACCCGAGATACGCGCCGGTCGTCGCCATGTAGATGTCGCCGCGCGGCTCGTTCGGCTTCGCCTCGAGCGCGAAGCGGAAGCCGTACTTCCGATCGATCGAATACTCGCACAGGAAGTTCACCGCGTCCCTCAGCCGCTTGACCGCCTCGTCAGGGCGCCGGCACGCGTCGGTCTCGACGCCCTTCGCGTCCGCCCCACAACACGAAGATGCGCGCGCCGAGCTCCGCCCCGATATCCATCGCGCGCATCGTTTTCTGCAGCGCGTACGCGCGGACGCGCGGCGTCGTTGGCCGTGAACGCCCCGTCGCGGAAGACGGGGTCGAAGAACAGACTGACCGTCGCCATCGGGACGACGATCCCGTGACGCTCGCACGCGGCCTTGAACTCGCGGACGATGCGATCGCGTTCGGCAGGTGTGGCGTCAATCGGCACGAGGTCGTTGTCGTGGAGGTTCACGCCCCAGGCGCCGACCTCGGCCAGCATCGCCACGGCGTCCACGGGGGGCAGCGTCGGGCGAACAGAGTCGCCGAACGGATCGCGGCCGCGATTGGCGACCGTCCACAGACCGAACGAGAACTTGTCCTCCGCCTTTGGGGTATACGCATTCGTCATCGAGAGCTCCGGACGTGAGGCGGTTCAGGATTGATAGATGGTGCGAAGAGCCGGGTAGATGCGCGTGAACTGCTCGTAGCGCGCGCGCATGACGGGAACGGCGCGTGTGTCGGGTTCCGTGCGGCCCGCGGCCCGGACGACCGCATCGCACGCATCGTCCACGGTGCGCCACAGCCCGGCGCCGACTCCCGCAAGGATCGCGGCGCCGTAGGCAGCGCCTTCTTCCGCCTGGACTCGCTCGACCGCCCGGCCGTAGGTGTCGGCCTGAATCTGGCGCCAGACCGCCGACCGCGCGCCACCACCGCCGACGCGAACGTTGACGATCGGGACGCCGAGTTCTTCGAAGATGCCGAACGCGTCGCGCAGGCTGAAGGCCACACCTTCGAGCACCGCGCGGATCGACGTGGCCGCGCGTGTGCTCGGCCGCGAGTCCCGACCAGCGCCGCGCGCACGTCGGGATCGCAATGCGGCGTCCGCTCGCCCATCAGATAGGGCGCCCAGAGGACACCGTCCGAACCGGGCGGGACACGTGACGCCTCATCGACAAGGCGTTCGTATGCGGCGTCTGCCGTTCGATCCGCATGTCCAGCGGTCGCGCCGATCTGGTCGCGCATCCATCGCAACGACAGCCCGGCCGCCTGCGTGACGCCCATGACGTGCCATCGGCCCGGCACGGCGTGGCAGAACGTGTGAATGCGGCCCTTCGGATCGAGCGCGGGACGCTCGGTTGCGGCGAAGACGACGCCGGACGTGCCGATCGTGACGCTGACGGCGCCAGAGCGCGTGATGCCCATGCCCACCGCGCCGGCGGCCTGATCGCCCGCGCCCGCCACGATCGGTGTGCCCGCGACGAGGCCCGTTGCCTCCGCGGCGTCGGCGGAGACGTGCGCGCAGACATCGGGTGACTCGAAGACGTCGGGCAGCACGTCCCTGCGAAGGCCCGTGGCGGCGACCATCTCGTCCGACCAGCGACGTCGCGCGACGTCGAGCAGCAGTGTCCCCGAGGCGTCGGCCATGTCGGTCGCGTACACGCCGCTCAGGCGCAGCCGAACGTAATCCTTCGGCAACAGCACGTGCCGCACGCGCGCCCAGATCTCGGGCTCGTGCGTCCGGACCCACAAGAGACGCGTGAGCGTGAAGTTGGTGAGCGCCGGGTTGAGCGTCAGCTCGAGCAGCCGACTCTGGCCGACGTGCTCGTCGAGCCACCGGCACTCGGCGCTGGTGCGCTGATCGCACCAGATGATCGACGGCCGCAGCACTTCGCCACGCTCGCCGAGCAACACGGCCCCGTGCATCTGGCCAGACAGCCCGACCGCGTCGATCGACGAGCCACTCGCGCGCGCCTGATCAGTGACGGCCCGCAGTGCCTGCTGACCTGCGGTCCACCAGTTGTCCGGATCCTGTTCCGCCCATGCGGGCCCTGGAGACGCGAAGGGATCGTGTGGGACGGTCGCCGACGCCGAAATCGATCCGTCCGCCTCCACAACCACTGCGCGCGAGCCGCTGGTGCCTACGTCGAGACCGATGACTGAAATGGGAACGCTCCTTACTTGCGGGAGAGGAAGTCTATCAGAGCTACCGATGGGGGACGAAGAAGGTCGAAGGCAGATGGCAGATGACGCAGATGACAGATGACAGATGACAGATGCACAGAGGGATTCTGGCTCGCGGCCGTCATCCGTCATCCGTCATCCGTCATCCGTCATCCTCGTCATCCGTCATCCGTCATCCGTCATCTCATCTGTCATCTGTCATCTGTCATCTGTTCTCACACATCACACAACGTCACGGCCTCGCGCAGGGATGTCAGCGGATCGCGCGTCGGCACGAACTCGTGCGCCATGTAGCCCTGGAAGCCCATGTCGGCGAGCGCCGTGGCGACCGCGCGCCAGTTCACTTCCTGCGTGTCGTCGAGCTCGTGGCGGCCCGGGACGCCGCCGGTGTGGACGTGGGCGATGTACTCCTTGTTCTCGCGCAGCGTCCTGATCAGATCGCCTTCCATGATCTGCATGTGGTACGCGTCGTAGAGCAGCTTCACGCGTGGGGACGCGACCGCCTTCACGACCTGGACGCCGAACGCCGTGTGGTCACCCTGATAGTCCTTGTGATCGACCTTGCTGTTCAGCAGCTCGACGCAGATCGTGACGTTGTTGTCCTCGCCGATCTTCTTCACGCGGTTCAGCCCGTCGATGCAGTTCGTGATCGCTTCCGCGTCCGGCATGCCGCGCCGGTTGCCGAAGAACGTGATCACGTTCGGCACCTTGCAGTTTGGCGGCGAGCGGGATCTTCTCTTCGAAGTTCTTCACGATCGCGTCGTGGTTCGCGCGGACGTTCAGGCCGTCCGGGATCGTGCCGCCGCCGGCATAGCCCATCGAGCAGATGAGGCCGTGGTCGCGCACGACCGCCCAGTCCGGTCTCCTCGAGCAGATCGATCGCGGTCAGCCCCATGGCTGCGACCGCCTTGCAGAACTCCGGCATGGGATCTTGCCGTAGCACCACCGCGAGACCGACTGCTTCAGCCGTCCCTTTGACGACGGCTTTGCCCGCCTGACCCGCCGGCCGACACCTGCGTCGCCGACAGCGCGCCGGCCGCGGCGGCTGCGGCGGCGCCCAGGGCCGTGCGCCTCGTCATTCGCGCCATCGCCTCACCTTCCGTTGTTCATCACGAACGCGAACAGCGTGTCGCCGGCGCCGACGATGACGTACTGGCGACCGTCCATCTCGTACGTGATGGGGCCGTTCGAGACGCCGTTGCCGAGGCGCGCGTGCCAGAGCGCCTCGCCAGTCGTGGCGTTCAGCGCGACGAGATCCTGACTGTTGCCGCCGGCGAAGAGCAGGTTGCCGGCCGTGGTCAGCAGGCCCGAGTGCGTGTTGGTGTCCCAGCGATGCGATCCAGCGGATCTTGCCCGTCTTGTAGTCGATCGCCTGCAGCATCGACTCCGACCAGCCGCCGCGATCCGTGCCGCCCCATCCCTGCGGGTTCTCGCCCGGATCGTAGATATAGAAGATGCTGAACGCGCGCGACGCGGCGACGTAGAAGAGTCCGGTCGCGGGGCTGAAGCTCGGCGAGGGCCAGTTCGTCGGCGCCGCCCTGATCGGGCGTCACGAGAACGCCGTCGACCTGCGGCTTCTTCGCCGGGTTGGGAATCGGCTGACCCTTCGCGTCGTAGCCTTTCGACCAGTTGGTCTTCGCATAGTCGGACGACACGATGGCCTTCCCGTTCGTGCGGTCGAGGAGGAAGAACTTGCCGTTGCGGGACGCCTGCGCGAGCAGCTTGCGCGGACGCCCATCGACCACGTCGTCGATCAGGACCGCAGTCTGCGTGGCGTCCCAGTCGTGCGTGTCGTTCGGCGACGACTGGAAGTACCACACCATCTTTCCGGTATCCGGATTGAGCGCCACGATCGACGCCGTGAAGAGGTTGGCCCCCTCGCGATTCCGGAACGCGATGACCGGCTGCGGGATTGCCGGTCGTCACGTAGACCAGGTTCAGTTCCGGATCGTAGGTGACCGGCTGCCAGGTCATCCCGCCGCCGTGCCGGCCGGCTTCCTCGTTCGGCCAGGTGTCGGATCCCGGATCGCCCTGCTTCTGCGGCACGGCGTACCAGCGCCACTGCATCTCGCCGGTGACCGGGTCGTGCGCCTGCACGTAGCCGGGGACGTCGAGATCGTCGCCGCTCACGCCGGCGATGATGTGGTTCTTCACGGCAATCGGCGCGACCGACCCGTAGTAGAACTGCTCGAGGTCGCAGATCTGCTTGTGCCAGCGCTCGGAGCCGTCCTTGATGTTCAGCGAGACCAGCGTGCAGTCCGGCGTCTCGTAGAACAGCGCGTCGCCGAGGACGGCCACACCGCGGTTGCCGATGTGGATGCCGCCCTTCGACGTCCACGCGTGGTGCCACAGTTGACGTCCCGTGCGGGCGTCGATGGCCCAGACGTGATCCGGAACGGTGAGATACATCACGCCGTCGATGACGATCGGCGTGCCTTTGATCGTCGTGGCTCCCTTGTCCGAGAGGTTGACGCGGTACACCCACGCCAGGCTGAGCGCACCCACGTTCTTGTCGTTGATCTTGGTGAGCGTGCTGAAGCGGCGGCCCGAGTAGTCGCCGTTGTACGACGGCCACGAGTCGGTGCCGGGGTTCAGGAGCTTGGCAGGGTCGAGGGGCGTTTGCGCGTGCCCGATCACGACCGCGCCGACGGCAGCAAGGCAGACGAAGAGGAGGCGTTTCACTTCAGTGTCTCCAGATACGCCACGAGGTCGTGGATGTTCGTGTCCGTCAGCGTGTCCAGCATCTCCCGGTGCGCGGCGAGCGGATCGTTCTTCTCGACCTTCAGCCCGCCGCGTCCGCTCGAACGTCCGCGTCGCGCCCGCGTCGTCGCGCAACGTGACGGTGAAGTCGTTCAGCTCGAGGAGGACGCCCGAGACCGCGGTGCCCGAGGCCGGGGTCACGGTGACGGTGGTCGTGGCCGCGCGTCGGCTTCGCCGCCGCACCGCCGCGCCCCTGAGGCGGCCGCGGAAAGACCATACGCTGCTGCAGGTCGATCGGCTCGTATTTCTTGCCGATCCCCGCGAGATCGCCTGTGGGCGAGTGGCACGTGCTGCAGCGCCCCGCGCCGGTGAAGTAGGTCTCGCCGGCCTTGGCATTGCCGGTCAGCACGTTGCGCGGCTCGAAGATCGGCGAGCCCCTGAACGAGTCGTTCACGCGCTGTCGGAGGAATTGCCCCAGGTCGCTGATTTGCGCGTCGGTCAGCGTCGTGGCCGCGGCGCCCGCCGGGTGACCCTTCTTCAGGAACGGCCCGATTTCGCTTCCACTCCGATCATGCAGCACCATGAGCGATCGGATCAGGTTCTTGCCCTTCTCCGTCCCGCGCGCGTCCGCCCCATGGCAACTGGCGCAGCTGGACGTCCAGGTCGTCTTGCCGCGGTCGGCTGCGGCTGCGTCGACGGCTGGGCGATCCGCAGGTCCGGCGCCCATTATCTGAGCCACTGAAGCTACAGACGCCACAGACGGGACTAACACCATGGACGCCGGTGCCGCGCCGCCCACCGATCCCGCGAGCACGACGGCGCTCGCGGACAGCGCTATCGCAACGTACCCGACTCCTCCCGGGTTGCGCATCGATCAACTCCTTTGGTGCCGAAGCTTACATGAAACGCCGCCTGGTTGTCCCCTTGCGGGCTTTGTGCAATGGTTGGTCATGGATCGGCGCGAGACCGAACGGATTCTCCGCGTCATTCGTGAGGCGCGCGCTGCCGGAACACGTGTCGCTGTCGCCACCGTCGTGCGCGTGCGTGGCAGCGCATATCGCCGCGAAGGGGCGCGTGTCGTCATCCGGGAGGACGGCACCCACGAGTGCATGGTCTCGGGCGGGTGCCTGGAACCTGCTGTCGCAGACGCCGCGGCGCGCGTAATAGCGACCGGCGAGCCCATCATCGCCTCTTACGATCTCGAGGAAGATTCGGTCCTGGGCATTGGTATTGGCTGCAGCGGCGCGGTCGACATCCGCATCGAGCGAGTCGAGGACGACCCCGTCACACGCGCGTGGCTGGACGTCATCGAGCGTGGTGAAGAGGCCGTGCTGATCACGCCGCTCCGCGGCGCTGCTGGGAGACTCCTCGTGCACGATCGGGACGAGGTGCTCGGTCAGCTCTCGGATCCGTTCGTTCAAACGGCGGCCGTCGCCGGCGCTCGATTGCTGCTGCGCTCCGACACGCTCCACTCGGGCGCGGAGCGGATCGCCGATGCCGAAGTGTTCTACGAAATCAGCGATCGTCCGGCCCGTCTCGTGATCTTCGGCGCCGGTCCAGATGCGGGACCTCTGGCCACGCTTGGCGTCGACCTCGGCCTTCACCGTGACCGTCGTCGACGTTCGCGAGGCCTTCCTCTCCGACGATCGGTTTCCGCGCGCCGCTCGTGTCCTCGCCCACTTCAGCGAGTTCGCCGAGAAGGTTCCGCTCGACCGGCACAGCTACGTGGTGATCATGAATCACCACCTCGAGCGCGACGAAGAGTCCTTGCGGTTTGCGTTGAGCTCGGATGCTCCGTACGTGGGCGTGCTGGGGCCGCGGTCGCGCTACGTCAAGCTCCTCGACGCGCTCGAACGCGATGGTTACGTTCCGCCGGCGGCCGCCTCGCAGCGTGTCCGCAGCCCTGTCGGCCTGGCCGTGGGCGCGGAAGCGCCGGAAGAGATTGCCGTCTCGATTCTGGGGGAAATCCTGGCCGTCAGGCGAGGGTTCGACGGCAGCTTCCTCAACGGCCGCGAGGCCAGCCTTCACCGGCCGGCCGAGAGCCGCTCGATGGCGCGTTCGTAGTCGTCGGGTGTATCGACGTCGAGCAACAGCTCCGGCGGGAATTTCAGCACGGTGGTGCGATCCGCGTGGCGCTGCAGCACCGGCCGCGCGCCGCGCTCGAGCTGCGCCAGTTCCCGAAAGAACTCGCGTGCGAACAGGTGCGGTGGCGCCGTGACCTCTCCGTACCGCGCGCAGATGATGCCGCCGGGCGTTTTCAGATACGTCTCCAGGAGCGTTCGGTACTCGTGCCGGGTGACGAACGGTTGATCCGCGAGCGCGAACATGGCCGCCTCGTTGTCGCCGATCGCCCCGATCGCCGCGCGGAACGAGCTCCCCATGCCGCTCTCGTACTGCGGCGTTGACGACATGCCGGCAGCGCAGGCCGTCGAGCGCGGCAATCACCTGCGGATGCTCGTAGCCGACGACCACCAGCACGTCATCGAACCCGGCTTCCGCCACCTGCCGCACCGTCCGCCTGACCAGGGGCTCGCCCGCCCAGCGGCAGCAGGAGTTTGGCGGAGCCCATCCGCGTCGATGCGCCGGCAGCGAGGACGACGGCAGCAATCATGGCGTCATTGTAGCGGCGGCCGTTCTTCGATAGTAGAATCAAGTTCCCCCCAAGGTCGTCATCCATCGCTGGTGTCCGCGCGTTCGAGAAGGAGGTTGTTCCGGTGATACCCGCAGCCTTCGAGTACTTCAGGGCCCATTCCGCCGACGAGGCGCTCGCGCATCTCGTGAAACATGGCTCGGAAGCCCGCGTGCTGGCCGGCGGCCAGTCGCTGATTCCCGCGATGCGTTTCCGCCTCGCGCGTCCCGGGATCCTCGTCGACATCAACGCCGCCACAGACCTCGGCTACATCCGGACGGACGATGGCGTGCTGGCGTTTGGTGCGTTGGCCCGCGACAGCGCGATCGAGAGGGCACTCGTGGATCGGCGACCCGCGTTGGGCGCTGATTCGTGACGCGTCGCGCGTCGTGGCGGATCCGATCATCCGCCAGATGGGCACGCTCGTCGGCAGCCTGTGCCACAACGATCCGGCAGGGGACTGGCCGGCGGTCGCGCTTGCCGGCCGGGCGGTCGTGACCGTCCGCGGCGCGAGCGGTCCCCGGGACGTGCCGATCGACGACTTCCTGGTCGACAGCTTCGCCACCGCAGTCGGGGAAGGCGAGATGGCCATCGCGGTCCGTTTCCCGAAGCCCGACGATCGGACGAGCGGTTCGTATCAGAAGATCGAGCGCAAGGTCGGAGACTTCGCGACGGCCGCAGCGGCCGTGCAGCTCTCGCTCGCGGCTGACGGCTCGATTCGAACCGCCGGTATCGCTCTCTCCGCCGCCGGGCCGTGCGCGGTGCGAGTCGCCGATGCCGAGCGGCTGCTGGTCGGGCAGAAGCCGACGGCCGCGGTCATTCGCGCTGCCGCCGACGCCGCGTCGGCGCGCAGCGATCCGCAGGCGGATCTGCGCGGGAGCATCGAATACAAGAAACATCTGGCCGGCGTGCTCGTCGCGCGCGGCCTGCGGCAGGCTCTCTCGCGTCTGGGGGTGCAGGGATGAAGGTGAGCGTCACCGTCAACGGGACGAAGTACGAGCGCGACGTCGAGCCGCGCACGCTGCTCGCGCACTTCCTGCGGGAGGACTGCGGGCTGACCGGAACGCATATCGGCTGCGACACCTCGAGCTGCGGGTGCTGCACCGTCGTCGTGGACGACGAGAAGGCCGTGAAGTCGTGCACGATGTTCGCCGCGCAGGCCGACGGCCACGGGATTACCACCGTCGAAGGGCTGGCCCAGGGCGGCGCGCTGCATCCTCTTCAGCAGGGTTTCTGGGATCAGCACGGGCTGCAATGCGGATTCTGCACCCCTGGAATGTTGCTCGCGAGCTACGTCCTTCTGAAGAACACGCCGAACCCGAGCGAGGCGGACATTCGCGAGGGTCTGGCCGGCAATCTCTGTCGCTGCACCGGGTACCAGAACATCGTCAAGGCCGTGCAGCAGGCGGCGCAGGCGCTGGGGCAGCCCGCTGCGTCACGCGGATAGCGGAGCACTCGTCATGAGCATCCAAGCCAAACCCGGTCAGTCGGTGGGCGTCAGGATGAAGCGCAAGGAGGATCCGCGCTTCCTGCAGGGCAAGGGCAACTACGTGGACGACATCACGCGTCCCGGCATGCTCTTTCTGGTGCTGGTGCGCAGTCCGTACCCGCACGCGCGGATCAAGTCGATTGATGCGAGCGAGGCGATGAAGGTCCCGGGCGTGAAGGCGGTGATCACGGGAAAGGATCTCGAGGCCGCGGGGCTCGGCTGGCTCCCGACGTTCCATGGCCTCGACAAGCAGATGGTGCTGGCGGTCGGCAAGGTGCTCTTCCAGTATCAGGAAGTCGCAGCCGTTTTCGCGGAGACGCGTGGCGCGGCAGTGGATGGCGCCGAGGCCGTGCAGGTCGACTACGACCCGCTGCCAGTGGTGGCCGATCCCTTCACGGCGAAGAAGGACGAGGTGATCATCCGCGACGACCGCGAGCAGAAGACCAACCAGATTTACCACTGGCAGGTCGGCGACAAGGAGCGGACGGCGAGCGCGCTCGGCGCGAGCGAGAAGCGCGTGAGCCAGCGCATCTGGTTCCAACGCTGCCATCCCGCGCCGCTCGAACCGTGCGGCTGCGTTGCCGAGTTCGACACGATGGGACGCCTGCAGTTCCACGTGACGTCGCAGGCGCCGCATGTCTACCGCACCGCCCTGTCGCTCGTCACCGGCATCCCTGAAGACAAGATTCACGTCATGTCGCCGGACCTCGGCGGCGGCTTCGGCAACAAAGTCCCCGTCTATCCCGGCTATGTGTGCGCGGTTGTCGGCGCGTTGAAGCTCGGGCGTCCGGTGAAGTGGATCGAGACGCGGACCGAGAACCTGACCAGCACGGGGTTCGCGCGCGACTACCACATGGACGTCGAGCTCGGCGCGACGAAGGACGGCACGCTCACGGCGCTGAGGGTGTCGACCGCGGCGGATCACGGCGCCTTCGACGCCGCCGCGGATCCGACGAAGTATCCCGCCGGCATGTTCGGCGTCGTCACGGGGAGCTATCAGTTCCCGACCGCGTTCGCGGAGGTCGACGCCTTCTTCACCAACAAGGCGCCGGGCGGCATCGCCTACCGGTGCTCGTTCCGCGTCACCGAAGCGAGTTATGCCATCGAGCGCGCAATGGACATCCTGGCCGACGAGCTCGGCATGGACGCCGTCGAGCTGCGGCGGAAGAACTTCATCCGGAAGGATCAGTTCCCGTACCCGTCGGTGCTCGGCTTCACGTACGACAGCGGCGACTACCATCAGACGCTCGACAAGGCGCTGCAGAAGATTGGCTACGCCGAACTCCTGAAGGAGCAGGCGGAGAAGCGCGCGCGCGGCGAGTTGATGGGCATCGGCATCTCGACGTTCACGGAAGTCGTCGGCGCCGGGCCGTCGCGCCACTTCGACATTCTCGGGATCAAGATGTTCGACAGCGCCGAGATCCGGATTCATCCGACGGGCGCCGGGAGCGTGCGCACGGGAACGAAATCGCAGGGGCAGGGCCACGAAACCACCTGGGCGCAGATCGTGGCGGAGGAGCTCGGCCTCGATCCGCAGAACATCATGGTGGAGGAAGGGGATACCGATACGGCGCCGTACGGCCTCGGTACCTATGCCAGCCGGAGCACTCCGGTGGCTGGCGCCGCCATCGCCATCGCGGCGCGCCGCGTGCGCGAGAAGGCGCGCAAGATTGCCGCGCATCTGCTCGAGGTCGGCGAGGCCGACGTCGAGTGGAACGACTACAAGTTCAACGTGAAGGGCGTTCCATCCAAGACCGTGACCATGAAAGAGGTTGCATTTGCGGCGTACACCAACCCCGGGCCGAACGAGCCGGGCCTCGAAGCGACGAACTACTACGATCCGCCGAACATGACGTTCCCGAACGGGACGTACATCTCGGTCGTCGACATCGATCCCGACACGGGCGAGGTGAAGGTCCGTCGCTTCCTGGCGGTCGACGATTGCGGCACCGTCATCAACCCCCTCGTCGTCGAAGGGCAGATCCACGGCGGCCTGACCGAGGGGTTCGCGATCGCGTTCATGCAGGAGATTCAGTACGACCAGGCTGGAAACAACCTGAACACCAACTTCACGGATTACCTGCTGCCCACGTCGCTCGAGACGCCTCGCTGGGAAACCGACAATACGATCACGCCCAGCCCGCATCATCCGATTGGGGCGAAGGGCGTAGGCGAGAGTCCCAACGTCGGGAGCCCGGCGGCGTTCGTCAACGCGGTCATCGATGCCTTGTCGCCGCTGGGCGTCCGTCATCTCGACATGCCGCTCACGCGCGACAAGGTCTGGCGCGCGATCCGCGACGCGCGGGCGAAGCGGTAACGGAGCACGATGCAGCTCGAGAACAGCGGCCAGGAGCGCATTCCCGCCAGACCGGACGCCGTCTGGGCGTTCATCACCGACCCCAACAAGGTCGGTCAGTGTCTGCCCGAGGTCGCGGCTATCAATGTGGTGGACGCGACACACTTCGAGCCGACCGTTCGTGTTGCCGTCGGCCCCGTGCGTGGCAGCTTCAAGTTGAAGGTGGAGCTCCAGCCGAACGAGACCACACGGCACACCGACATCAGAGTCTCCGGCGGTGGATTCGGCAGCTCGATCGACTTGACGGCCGGCGCGGACGTCGTGGATGCGGGCGACGGTTCGACGACATTGAACTGGAAGGGCGTGGCCGAAGTGCGTGGTCCCGTGGCCGCGGTCGGCGGGCGCGTGCTCGAAGCGCAGGCGACCAAGCTGATCACCCAGACGTTCGCGAACATCCGCGACAAGCTATCGACATGACCACCCGCACCAGCGACTTCTACCAGAAGATGTCCGTGTTGACGCGGGATCGCCAATCGTTCGCCGTCGCGACGGTCGTCGGCCGGCGCCCGCCTGTGTCCGCGCATCTCGGCGACCGCGCGATCATCTATGCGGACGGCCGGATGGACGGCTTCGTCGGCGGGGCGTGCGCACGGGAGATCGTCAGGCAGCAGGCGCTGGAGCTGATTCGGACGCGCCAATCCCGCCTGGTATCGATACGGCCGGATGCGGCTGGCCCGACAGCCGCAGACCCGGAACACGTGGTCGTGCCGATGACCTGTGTGTCTGAAGGCGCCGTGGACGTGTACATCGAACCGTTCGTCCGCGCCAGGCGGCTCGTCGTAGTTGGCGCGACGCCCGTTGCCGACATCCTCGCGCGCACGGCGGTCACCCTCGACTACGACGTCGTGCGCGTGGTCGACGCCAGCGAGCAGCGCGATATCCCGTCGGTGAGTGGACTTCAGGTGGCGCCGCTCGAGTCACTCGCCGATGAACTGCGCGGTCATGACGGGATCGCGGCGGTCGTCGCGTCGCAGGGACACTACGACGAAGCTGCCCTTCAGGTGATTCTCGGCGCCGGCGTCGCCTACGTCGGGCTCGTGGCGTCGCGGAAACGATGGACGACGATGCGGGCGGTGCTGGCGGATACCGGCGTCAACGATCTCGACCAGGTACACAACCCGGCAGGGCTCGACCTCGGCGGCCGGACGCCTGGCGAGGTGGCCGTCTCGATTCTGGCGGAGCTTGTCCAGGTCGAGACGATGCAGCGGTCGGGCGATGCGGCCGCGCCGGAACAGACCACGGCCAGCGCGCCGGCCTTTGCCGTCGACCCCGTGTGCGGCATGCATGTCGAGATTGCCGGTGCCCGTCACGTCGCCGACGTGAACGGAACCCTCCACTATTTCTGCTGCGCGAATTGCCGTCTGCGTTTCCTCAAAGAGCCCCAGCAATTCGCCGCGACCCGGGGATGATCGACGCACAGGCCATCCGGGCGCGATTCGGCGAGCGAGGCTTCATCGTCAATGACGCCTTTGCGATCGCGCTGCAGCTCGTGCTGGCCCTCGAAAAGCCCCTCCTCGTCGAAGGTCCTGCGGGTGTGGGCAAGACCGAGAGCGCCAAGGTCCTCGCGGACGTGCTCGGCACGCGGTTGATCCGGCTGCAGTGCTACGAGGGACTCGACGCGCTGACATCGTTGTACGAGTGGAACTATCCACGCCAGATGCTTCGCATCCGCCTCACCGAAGCCGAGGGTGCGACGCTGAAGGAGCGCGAAGCCGAGATCTTCGGCAAGGACTTCCTGCTCGAGCGCCCGCTGCTCGAAGCGATCACGCAGGATCGGTCCCCCGTGCTGTTGATCGACGAGGTCGATCGTGCCGACGAGGCCTTCGAAGCCTTCCTGCTCGAGGTGCTCGCCGAGTGGCAGGTGACGATTCCGGAGCTCGGGACGATCCGCGCTCGGCACGTGCCCCACGTCGTGTTGACCAGTAATCGCACACGCGAGCTGTCGGATGCGCTCAGACGGCGATGCCTGTTCTTCTGGCTGCCCTACCCGACGCTCGCCGAAGAGATCGCCATCCTCCACGCACGTGTTCCCGGCCTCGCGGAGCGGCTCGGCGATCAAATCGCGCGCGCGATGCAGGTCTTTCGGGGCTTGCCGCTGCAGAAGGCGCCGGGCGTGGCAGAGAGCCTGGATTGGGCGCGAGCCCTTGTCAGCCTGCACCGGGACCACCTCGATGGCGCCGCGCTGGAGCAGACGCTCGGGTGCGTTTTGAAAGTGCGTGAGGATCATGCCATCCTGACCGCGCATCGCGACGCGATCGCCCCGATCGTGACGGGCGCGTCGGCGCTCGAGCCCGGAGGCCGCAGCTTGAGCACCGACTTCGGCCTCGGGTCGGTCTCCACCCCCGATCGTTGATGTATCCGTTCGCGAGCCTCCCCGAGAACCTGGTGGCGTTTGCCGACGCGCTTCGGCGGCACCATGGGTTTCATCTCGGTCCGCGGGAGCTTGCCGATTCCGCTCGTGTCCTGACCGCGATTTCGCTGAGCGACGAGCGGATCGTGCGTGACGCGCTGCGGCCGATCCTGTGTCACACGCTGCAAGACGTGGCGGTGTTCGACCGCGCGTTCACGTCATTCTTCTATCCGGCCCGCGCGGGTTCAGACGTCGAAGGCGTCACGAGACCGCTCGCGAGCCTTGAGAATCGCGACCGTCGTGAGCTGCCCGACGCCGAAGAATTCGACGACATCAGCCATGATGCGGCGTCGACGACGACTGGACGTCGCGCAGAGGCCAGCGCGCCGCAGGACGAGACGCGCGAAGCCGGGGACGCCACGCGTGTCGGGCTGCGCTACAGCCCGCTCGAGGGTGAAGGCGATCCACCAGAGCTCGTGCCGCCGGACGCCGACGAGCGCGGCGCGGCGCGCGCCGTGGTCAATCGACTCCAACGCGGGTTGTCTCGCCGCTGGGAATCGGCGCCACGCGGACGCCGCTTCGATCTGCGTCGGACGCTGCGCGGCAGCCTGCACACCGGCGGCGAAGCGGTGGTGCCACGCTGGCGCGCGCGTGTCAGGCGCCCGCCGAGATTCGTGATCATCGTCGATGGCAGCCGCTCGATGGGGGCCGACGGCCTCGCGGCACTGCGCGTGACGACGGCATTGGCGAGCGCGACGAGGAATCTCGAAGCCTTCACGTTCTCGACCGAGCTGCGGCGGATTACGCCGGATGTCCGTCGTGTGTCGGCCGGCGAGCGCCGCCGTCTGGCCTTCCTGCACCATGCGTGGGGTGGCGGCACGAGCCTCGGCACCTGCCTGCAGGAATTCCTGCGGCGTCATGGCGACCGCCTCATCGACGGCGACACAGTCGTCATGATTGCGAGCGACGGTCTCGACGTTGGCGACCCGCGGGTGCTCCGCGACGCGATGGCCCGATTGCACCGGCGGTCCGCCGGCATCGTCTGGCTGAATCCGCTGACGCAGACGGAGGGATACGAGCCGACCGCGGCGGGAATGTACATCGCTCGCCCGTTCGTTGCAGCGCTGGACTGGGCCGGCAATGCGGCGGGACTGCTGAAGCTGGCGCGGACGATTCGGTTGCGAGCGTAGCGGGTGCTGAAAAACTGCAGCCCGAACATTGACGGAGCGTCTTGTACCGACCGTCGGTCCGCCGCGCTGTGGTACGGTATGCGCGGCTGGGGTTATTCGTGGGATACACGGAGAACGCATTCATGACAAGAACGCCATTCGTTACGACCGGCGGTCTGGCCGCGATCGCGCTGATCGCGGCGTCGATGATCTCTGGGACCATTGCAGGACAAGCCACGCAGGACAGGCCGGCACAGCCTGCGGCCGCGCCAGCGGCGCCGCAGGGCCGGGGCGGACCCCCCGGCCCCGCCGTCTTGTCGCCTGAGGTCCAGCCGGATCGTCGCGTGACCTTCCGTCTGCTCGCGCCGCAGGCCGAGGACGTGTCGCTGCGCGGTACGGACATCCCGGGGAACACGCGCGGTACCGGGATGACGAAGGGGGACGAGGGTGTCTGGTCCGCGACGGTGGGACCGCTCGACGCGGGAGCCTATCGCTACAACTTCAATGTCGCCGGCGTGTCGGTGATCGATCCGCGCAACCCGTCAACCTCCGAATCGAACAGCAACACGTGGAGCCTGGTGGTGGTGCCCGGGTCCGACGAGTTCGACACGAAGCAGGTCCCGCACGGTGCGGTGGCGTCGGTGACGTACTACTCGACGGCGCTCGGGCGCTTCAGGCGCATGCACGTCTACACGCCGCCCGGCTATGAGATCGGTCAGCAGAAATTTCCCGTGTTCTATCTACTGCACGGCGCTGGCGACTCGGATGATTCCTGGACGTCAGTCGGGCGAGCGGGCTTCATTCTCGACAACCTGATCGCCGCCAAGCGGGCCAAGCCGATGATCGTCGTGATGCCGGCCGGCCACACGACTCGGACCGGCGGCGGCCGCGGCGCGCCAGGCGCACGCGACGAGTTCACCGACGACTTCACCACCGACGTGATGCCGTTCGTCGAGAAGAACTATCGCGTGCTGCCGGATCGCGCCCACCGCGCCATCGCCGGCCTTTCGATGGGGGGCGGACAGACGCTGAGCGCGTTCATCGGTCACCCGGACGCGTTCGCGTACGTCGGCGTCTTCAGCTCGGGCGTCTTCGGCATCGTCCCGCCCACCGGCCGCGCCGGCGCCCCCGCGCCGCCGCCGCCACCGCCGGGACCGAGCTGGGAAGAGCAGCATCTTGCCGCCCTCGACAACGCGTCGTTCAAGAAGGGCCTGAAGGTGTTCTGGTTCAGCACCGGTTCGGAAGACGGCCTCATGCCGACGACCAAGGCAACCGTCGAGATGTTCAAGAAGCACGGGTTCGATGCGGTGTTCAAGGAGAGCCCCGGCGGTCACACATGGCTGAACTGGCGCAACTACCTGGTCGAATTCACGCCGCAGCTGTTCCAGGACGGCGCCGCACCCGTCCGCAGCAGCACATCGCGGCACTAGGCGTTGGCGCTCTCGAGGGTGACGGCGGGGTCAGACCCCAATCAGGGTAACGCTGGGCCAGACCCCAGGAGCGGAGGAGCGCCGTGAAATCGTCCGTCGTTGCGGTGTTGATCGTTACCGCCATCGTGATGGATCAGAACCCTGGGGGTCAGACCCCATCATCAGCGACTTCGCCGTCGGCGCTCAATATGACGCCGGTCGAGCTGCCGCTCTGGGAGAACGGCGCGCCGGGCGCGCTCGGCCAGACGGAGGCCGACAGGCCCACGCTCACCGTGTATCACGCCGCTCGCGTCGCCACGGGCACCGGCGTCATCGTGGCGCCGGGCGGCGGCTACGGCAACCTGGCGATGGACCACGAGGGACGGCAGGTCGCGTCCTGGTTCAACGCCATGGGCGTGACCGCATTCGTCTTGAAGTACCGTCTCGGCCCGCGGTATCACCACCCCATCGAGCTCGGCGACGCGCAGCGCGCCATTCGCCTCGTGCGCGCCAACGCCGAGACGTTCGGCGTACGGGCGGATCGGATCGGAATGATGGGCTTCTCGGCGGGCGGTCACCTGACGGCGACGGCCGGGACTCATTTCGACGCCGGCAAGGCTGATGCGCCTGATCCGATCGATCGCGCGAGCAGCCGACCGGATTTCCTGATTCTCGGCTACCCGGTGATCTCGTTCGATCCCGCGATCAAGCACGCCGGATCCGAACGTAACCTGCTCGGCGAGCACCCCGATCCGGCGCTCGTCGCGGATCTGTCCAACGAGCTGCGCGTCACCGCGCAGACGCCGCCGACATTCCTCTTTCACACGACGAACGATCCCGGCGTCCCCGTCGAGAACAGCGTGCGGTTCTATCTCGCGCTGGTGAAGGCAAAAGTACCGGCAGAAATGCACCTGTTCGAGAACGGCCCGCATGGCGTCGGGCTCGCCCTGGGCGACCCGGCGCTGAGCGCGTGGCCCACACTCCTCTCGAACTGGCTGCGTGCACGCGGACTGCTGACCAGCGCGCACTGAGGCTTACCGGGCGCGCCAGTCAGCGTGCGCCGATCGCGTACAGGTACTTGTACCCTCGCAAATAGATGTCGTTGCCCGCGAGCGCCGGCGACGCGTCGAACCCATCGTCGAGCGTGTTCCTGGCCAGCACGTCATACGTGGATCCGCGTTTGATCACGATCGTGGTCCCGTCACGGCCGGTAATGTAGATGCGGCCCTGCGCCGCGACCGGTGACGCGAACACGTTGGGCACGCCCTCGAGACGCTGCAACTGATAGTGGGGTTTCCCGGTCTTGGCGTCGTAGGCCGACAGCACACCGGAATTGGCTTTCAGAAAATAGAGGATGCCGTCGTAGAGCAGCGGCGAGGGTCCTCATGTCGTCCGCATCTGTCCGCGCGTTCCGCGGCCTAATCTATCCGCGTGCTGCCGCGGCCCCGCGCCGCCCAGTGTAGTATCTTCGGCCCGGAATGGAACCCTTCGACTTTTCGTTGCGTACCCGCGTGGTGTTCGGTGACGGATCCCTCGACCGGCTCGGAACGCTCGCCCGCGAGCTCGACTTCACCCGCACGCTGATCGTTGCCGACAAGGGCATCGTCGCGGCCGGCCTCGTCGCGCGCGCGGGCAGCATTCTCGAGGCTGCCGGCATCGTCCCGGCGTTCTTCCACGACTTCGATGCGAATCCCGACACGGCCATGGTCGAAGCCGGGCGAGCCTACGCGGCGCCTCTGAACGTCGACTCCATCGTCGCGATTGGCGGCGGCAGCTCGCTCGACTGCGCCAAGGGGATCAACTTCGTGCTGACCAACGGCGGGTCCATGGGCGACTACCGCGGGCACGGCAAGGCGTCGCGGCCGATGTTGCCGTCGATTGGCGTGCCCACCACAGCCGGGACCGGCAGCGACGCGCAGTCCTACGCGTTGATCTCCGACGCCGACACGCACGCCAAGATGGCCTGTGGTGATCCAAAGGCCGCATTTCGGATCGCGATCCTCGATCCGGCGCTGACCGTGTCGCAGCCGGAATCCGTCACCGCTGTCGCGGGCTACGACGCGCTGTCGCACGCTGTTGAAGCCTACGTCACGCGCCGGCGCACGAGCGTGTCAGAGCTCTTTGCTCGCGAGGCCTGGCGGCTGCTCGACGGGAATTACGAGCGTGTGCTGACCTCGCCCACGGATCTCGCGGCGCGCGGTGCGATGCTGCTGGGCGCGCACGAAGCAGGCATCGCGATCGAGCTGTCGATGCTCGGCGCGACGCACGCCTGCGCGAATCCGCTGACCGCGCGATACGGCACGACCCATGGCATCGCAATCGCCGTCATGCTTCCGCACGTGGTCCGCTGGAACGCACCGGCCGTCCGCGACCGTTATGCGGAGTTGCTCGCCGTGTCGGAAAGGCTATCGACGGGTGATGCCGGACGTCGCCTGGCCGCGCGACTGGAAGATCTGGCGCGCGCGGCCGGATTGCCGGCAACCCTTGCGGATCTCGGCGCCGAGCGCGCCGATATCGCGGCGCTTGCCGCTGACGCCGCCACACAGTGGACCGGTACTTTCAACCCGCGACCGTTCGACGCGTCCGCGGCGCAGCAGCTGTACGAGGCGGCGTTCTAGGAGCGACCCTGCACCTGCGGCCGATCACGGCTTAGTCACCAAGACCACTGAGATCACTAAGAACACTAAGACGTCCCGGGATCTTCTTAGTGGGCTTGGTGGTCTTAGTGAGCTTCGTGCCTAGGTCGTGACCTCAATACTCGTTGGCCGCGATCACCCCGGCAGCTTCTCCGACTTCGGCTCGGGCAGCCACCAGCTTGCGAGGTAGCCGATCACGTACGCCGCGGTGCCGACGAGCGCGCAGGCATAGGCGAGTCTCGTGGCCGGCGTGGCGCCAGGCATGAACGCGACGATCTGCGTGGTGAGCAGCGCCGCCGACGTGCCGATCATCCGGCCGCCGACGTTCGCCGCGAAGCTCTCGCCGGTGCCTCGAAGGTAGGTGGGATACACGCGCGGCAGGTAGTTGCCCCAGAAACTGAACTGCGCGATCGTCAACAGCCCGAGCACGAAGATCCCCCACTTCAGGAGCGACACGCTGGTTGTCGCGGCGAACAGGAACACAAGCGGCATCAGGATCAGGCCGGGCACCTGAAAGAGATGCACGAGCCGACGACGGCTCAGAATCCGCACCGCGAGGAACGCGAGGATGAGGCGCCCTGCCAGGCCGCCGAATTCCTGGAACGACTGCACGGCGCTCACGGTCTGCTCCTGCGCCGGCGCGCGGGAGCGTCCGCACTTCGGCGAGCCCTGGAACGATCCGCGGCACCTGCTGAATCGCGCCGAACGCCGCGCCAAACGCGCACGCCATCATGATCGTCGTCACGATGGTCGTCCGGCGAAACTCGGGCCGGAACAGCTCCCCGAAACTCGGACGCTTCAATGTGCCTGCCGCCTTCTTCTCGCGCCAGCTGGGGGATTCGGGCAGAAACGGACGAATGAGGATGAGCGGGATGGCCGGCACGATCCCCGACATCAGCGTGTACCGCCACGCGTCGTGCGTCCCGCGCACGAGCGGCAGGTGATCGGCGTAGGTGACGACCAGGTAGTAGGCAGCGGTGACCATGACGCCGCCCAGCGACCCGAAGGCCTGCGTGTAGCCGACGACCGCCTCGCGCTGCTTCGGGTTCGCGAAGAGCTCCGACAGCCAGGCGACCGCCGCGACGAACTCGACGCAGACGCCGACGAACATGCAGCATCGCCAGAACAGCAGCTGGTACACCGTCGTGGAGTAGCCCGCCGCAACGCCGGACACCGCGTAGAGAAGGATGCTCCACACCAGCACGCGCCGGCGTCCGAAGATGTCGGTCAGATATCCGCCGAGCAGACCGAAGATGCCGCCGGCCACCGCCGGCACATTGAAGAGAAGACCGACCCAACTGTTGATGGCCGGGCTCGTCGCCGGCACGTGCAGCAGGTCCACCAGCGCCGGCCGCACGATCAGCGGCAGCATCAGCAGCACGTACGAGTCGAACGCGAACCCGATCGCGGCCGTGATGCAGATGGCCCACTGCAGTGGCGTCAGGCGTGACGGCGTGTCATTCAAAGAGGATGTCGACATGGGTGTCGGCTCGAAACAGTTAGATCCGATATCGATTCAAGGTGACGGGTTGCGGGACGGCGGCTGGCGTCAGCCACGACACGACGAGCATCAGCGCTGCCGATACGATGGTCATCGGCACCACGGGCAGGAAACCCAACACGGTGGTCCCTGACGCCACCCGCGTCACGATCTGGGTACCCGCGACGGACAGCACGGGAACGCCTGCGCCGGGCGGCGGTGCGGGAACGGTCCACTGCAGGATCGCTACACCCAGCACGGCGGCGGCCGTCCAGACGCGTTGTCGCCAGCGCGCCCCACTTGGTGCTGCCTCTCCAGAACAGCGCCGCGATCAGGAGGGGCGCCAGCGCGGAATAGCCCGCGAACGCATACTGGCTCGCCACATCGAAGATGGACTGGGGCGCGCCGAGCGCGATCACATACGCAACGATCGTGAGCGCCACGACGAAGAGCCGTCCGGTCTGGACCTGCACGGCCTGTCCGAAGCGGACGGTGCCTCCATAGAACGCGAACACATCCTCCGTGAACATCGTCGACAACGCCAGGATCTGGGAGTCGCTGGCCATCACCGCGGCCATCACGGCCGCACCCAGCAGTGACGCCAGCCACAGCGGCGCGTACCCGTCGACGAGCCGCAGGATCACGTCATCGCCGTTCGCCTGCTGCGCGCAACTGGTCGCGCGTCGCCGGCGCCAGCGGTTGCGCCGCGGTGGCCAGCGTCGCGCGCGCTTCGAGCTTGGCCTGAATCGATGGAAGATCCACCGCCCGGTTGGCGACGACGCCGAGGAAGACCGAGGGCAGCCAGATGGCGAGCATGCACAAGGGATACAGCACGACCGTCCGGCGGAAGTGTGAGAGCCGCCGCGCTGTCAGGCAGAAGATGCCGATGTGCGGGAACGCAATCGACGAGAGCGGGATGAAGGTGTAGCTGAAGAAATAGAGCGGCGACACACGTTCGCGTGTGAGGAGCGGAGCCTGCGACGGCGAGGCCAGCATCCCTTCGATCGCCTGTCGGAACCCGCCCATGCCGGCGGCGATGACCGCAACCGCGATCGCGCCGAACGACAGGAACAGGATCGTCTGGAACGTGTTGACCCACGCCGTTCCGCGCATGCCGCCGAAGAAGACGTAGCCCATCACGACGAGCGAGACAATCGCGCCGCCGAGCCAATAGGGCACCAGTCCACCGCTGACGGCGCGCAAGGTCGTCCCACCACCCATCACGGCGATGACGATGTACGGAACGAGCAACGTCGCCTGGACCGCGAAGATCACGGTGCCGATGTGTCCGCATTCCCACCGGTCGCGGAACATCTGCACGGGCGTCATGAAGCCGTGCCGCTTGCCCAGCGCCCAGAGCCGCGTCCCGACGACGAAGATGCCGAGCGGAATGATCAGGGCAGACGAAGACGCCATCAGGCCGTAAGTGACGATGCCGTTCGAGAACGCGTGGCCGGACGCGCCGAGAATCGAGAAGGCCGTCATGTTCGTGCCGAAGAGCGACAGAAGAAAGACGACCGGGCCTATCGAGCGGCCGGCGAGGAAGTAGTCTTCGGCGTCGGCTCGCGCGCGCGCCCGTGCGGCCGGCGAACACGCCGATGCCAAGCACCACCGCCAGGTAACCGAAGACGACCAACGCAGGAATCATTCGACGCGCCTCTCGGCGGCCGCGTCGCGCACGCCGTCCGTGGCTTCGAGGTGTGATGGCCAGTGACGGCGGACCAGCAGCCACAGCAGCCCAGAGGAGGCGAGCGTGTAGGCCGCGTGATAGAAGAGGCCGATCGGAAGGAATCCAAAAACGAGCGGACGAGCCACGCGCCAGAACCAGAAGTCCTGGTGCAGCGCGTACACGACGAGCGTCACGATCACGAGCGGCAAGGACGCTATACTACGATGCCGTGCCCCCATCGCCAACCGGCTCGCCCGACACGATCGACCGATCCGCTTCCAGCGCGCGCGCGACCCTCGATGCCTGGGTGCGGGAAGTCGTCGCGTGGCACTTCGATCCGGAGACGGGTTGTCCGTTCTGGCTCGACTTCGCGAAGAAGGCCGGCTGGGATCCGCGCCGTGAGGTCGCTGGATACGACGATCTGAAGCGGTTCGGCGAGTTCCAGGACGAATGGCTGCGTGGCGGGCCCGTGCAACGATGGGTCCCGCGCGGGCTGGCCGGCAAGCCGGTATTCGTTTTCGAAACCGGTGGGACGACCGGCGTGCCGAAAACCCGCGTCGCCATGGACGACTTCCGGATCGACTACGAACTCTTCAGCGCGACCCTTCCCGACGAGCACTTTCCGCGAGGCTCGAACTGGCTGATGCTCGGCCCGTCGGGGCCGCGGCGGCTTCGCCTCTCCGTCGAACACCTCGCGCAGTATCGCGGCGGCATTTGTTTCTGCGTCGACCTCGATCCGCGGTGGGTCATCAAGCTGATCAAGAAGGGCTGGAGCGAGCACCTGCAGGCGTACAAGGATCACGTCATCGATCAGGCCGTGACGATCCTGCAGGCGGGCCACGACATCCGCTGCATGTTCGCGACGCCGAAGCTGCTCGAGGCGCTCGCGCTGCGGCTCGAGTCGATGGGCACGACGATCCGGCAGGCCGGCATCACCGGCATCTTTTCGGGCGGCACCGAGTTCACCCCTCAGTGGAATCGCTTCGCGCACGAAGAGCTGCTCGACGGCGCGTACATGACGCCGACCTACGGCAACACGCTGATGGGCCTCGCCGCCAGCGCGCCGAGCGGGCCGGACAACGACTACAAGATCACCTACTACGCGCCGCAGCCGAGGGCGGTCATCGAGGTCGTCTCGCTGGACGACCCCGACGCCCTCGTCGAGTACGGCCGGACGGGTCGCGTCAAGCTGACGACGCTGACGAAGGAATTCTTCATGCCCGGCTTCCTCGAGCGCGACGAGGGCGAGCGCGAGCCGGCCTGCGCCAGCTATCCGTGGGACGGCATCAGTGGCGTCCGACCGTACCGCGGGTTTGCGTCGATCGACGACGATAGGCGTTTACTGAAACGTGTGATGCTAAAGGTGCTGAAGGTGCTGATGGTGCTAAAGGTGCTGGTGCTAAGGGTGCTAGGGTGCTAAGCGGTGCTGGTAAGTGCGAGCGTCGTTTGCAGGTGTCGAGCACCTTCAACCGTTGCACTCGTAGCACCTCCAGCACCCTAGCACCTAGCACCGCTGTAGCACGGTAGCACCCTCAGCACCCTTAGCATCTCGATTATCAGCATCATGCATCTTCCCGTTCTTCGCTGGGGCAGCCCCTACAAGAGTCTCGAAGTGGACCAGGTCGTGCACTTCGCGACCGGGGAGCCGATTGCCAGCGTCAGCCGCGCGAATGCGGGGCTGATTCAGCGCGACGCGCGCAAGGCGCAGCGGGCGCGCGACGTCCTCCGCGCGATTCCGATCGACGAGCTGATCGCGCGCATCGGCAAGGCTGGCGAGCTCTACACGAACGGCACGCTTGCCGATGGGCGACGGGACGCAGACCGCAGACGAGTTCGTGCACGCGCAGTCGGCCAGCACGGGTCTTCCGGAGCGCATGTGCCGCGCGAACATGAAGAAGAACAGCTTCGTGCTCGCCGAGATGCGCGCCATTCTGACGTCGCTCACGCGCGGGCTCCCGTTCGACGTGCTCGCTTCCGGGCACGGCGAAGAGCGCGGCGTGCCGATCAGCTATCAGGTGCAGAGTCCCGTTGTCGGGCTCGTGCTGCCGTCGAACTCGCCCGGCGTGCACACGTTGTGGCTGCCGATCGTCCCGCTGCAGGTCGGCCTGGTGCTCAAGCCAGGACCGCAGGAGCCGTGGACGCCGTATCGCATGGCGGAAGCGTTCTTTCAGGCCGGCATTCCACGCGAGGCGATTTCGATCTACCCGGGGGAGGCGGACGTGGGCGCCGCGGTGCTCGACAGCTGCGGGCGCACGCTCATCTTCGGCGGTACTGCAACGGTCGATCGGTATCGCGGCAATCCGCGAGTCCAGGCGCATGGACCGGGCTTCTCCAAGATCCTGATCGGTGACGACCTGGTCGATCGATGGGAGACGTTTCTCGATGTGATGGTGGACAGCGTGCTCCTCAACAGTGGCCGCGGTTGCATCAACTGCTCGGGCATCTGGGCCAGCCGCCACACGCGCGAGATCGCCGACGCCATCGCCCGGCGGCTCGCCGCGGTCGCGCCGCTGCCGCCCGAGCATCCTGATGCGGCGCTGGCGGCGTTCACCGTGCCGGGTGTGGCCGAAGCCATCTCGCAGGCCATCGACGCTGACGTGCAGGCGCCCGGCGTGACCGACGTGACCGCGACGTACCGCGACGGCCAGCCGCGCCTGGTGAAGGAAGGGCGCGCGGACTATCTGCTCCCGACCGTGCTCCACTGCGAGTCGCCCGACGCCGCGGCGGCGAAGAAGGAATTCATGTTCCCCTTCGTCACCGTCGTCGAGTGCGCCGGAAGACCGGATGCTGGCGGCGATTGGTCCAACGCTCGTGTGCAGCGCGATCACCGGCAACGCCGAGCTCCGGCAGCGATTGATCGACGCGACGCAGATCGATCGGCTCAACCTGGGCCCGGTGCCGACGACCCAGTTGAACTGGCTGCAGCCGCACGAAGGGAACCTGATCGACTTCCTGTTCCGCGCGCGGGCGTTTCAGATGGCGGAGGTATAACACGGAGGTTCGAACCCCGAACCCTGTGAGCGAAGCAGCCATGCGCATCCTGTCCATCACCGCCGGCGCCGCGGGCATGTATTGCGGCAGCTGTTCGCGCGACAACGCGCTGGCGGTGGAGTTGCTCGCGCGCGGGCATCAGGTCACGCTGCTCCCGCTCTATACGCCGACGAATCCGGACGAGACGAATGTCAGCGAGCGCCGCGTCCTCTTTGGCGGCATCAGCATCTACCTGCAACAGTACGTCTCGCTCTTTCGGAAGACGCCCCGGTTCCTCGATCGACTCTGGGATGCGCCCTGGCTGATCAACGCGTTCGCGAGCCGCTCGCTCTCGACGGACCCGGCGCATGCTCGGCCAGCTCACGATCTCGATGCTCGAAGGGGATCGCGGCGTCCTGCGGAAGGAATTCGAGAAGTTGCTCGACTGGACGCGCGACGAGCCGGTGCCGGACGTGATCAACCTGCCGAATTCGCTGTTGATCGGGCTCGCGCGGCCGTTGCGTGAGGCGTTCGGCCGTCCGATCTGCTGCACGCTCCAGGGAGAGGACCTGTTCCTCGACGGCCTCGTCGAGCCATTTCGTCAGCAGGCCATCGATCTGATCCGTGCGCAGGTGCCTGACGTCGACAGCTTCCTGTCCGTCAGCCAGTACTACGCGCCCGCGATGGCGGGCCTGCTGCAGATCCCGGCGGGTCAGATGGACGTCGTGCCCCTCGGCATCAACATGAGCGGTTACGAGCGGCGGACGTCGGGCGACGACATCTTCCGCGTGGGGTACTTCGCGCGCATCGCGCCGGAAAAAGGGCTGCACCTGCTTGCCGGCGGCGTACAAGCGCTTTCGCGATCGGACCAAGGGCGCGCCGGTCAGGCTGGAGGTTGCGGGGTATCTCGGGCGCGCGCAGGAAGCGTACTTCGACGGGATTCGCGGCGATCTCGAGCAGGCGGGTCTCGCCCACGAGTTCACGTATCACGGCGCCGTCGATCGCGGCGGCAAACTGGCGTTTCTCCGCACCCTCGATCTGCTTTCCGTGCCCGCACCCTACGACGAGCCCAAGGGCGTGTTCCTGCTCGAGGCGCTGGCCGCCGGCGTTCCCGTCGTGCAGCCCAGGCGAGGCGCGTTCACGGAAATCGTCGAGCAGACCGGCGGCGGTCTGCTCGTGCGCGCCGGACAATGAGGACGCGCTCGCCGAGGCGATCTACCGTCTGTGGAGCGATCGCGGTTTGCGCGAGACGCTGGCGGATCGCGGGTTCAACGGTGTCAGACGAGCACTACACGATCGCGCGATCCACCGATCGATTGCTTGCGGCGTACGACGCCGCCATCGCGCGTGCCTCGAAGCGCGCGCCGGATGCCCGGTCCCTTGCTGCAAGTCGCTGACCTCACGAAGGAGTACCCGTCTCCCCGCGGCGCCCTGCGCGTGCTGTCGAACGTTTCGTTCAGCCTGGCAGACGGCGACGCGGCGGCCATGATGGGGCCGTCGGGCAGCGGCAAGAGCTCACTCCTCTACATCATCGGCGGGCTGGAGCCGCCGACGTCCGGATCCGTCGCGCTCGACGGCCGCAATCCCTTTCAGCTCGACGCGTCGGGGCTGGCGACGTTCCGCAACAAGGAGATCGGGTTCGTCTTCCAGGACCACTGCCTGCTTCCGCAGTGCACGGTCCTCGAGAACGTGCTCGTTCCCGACGCTTCGTCGCGCCGCCATCGCGACGATGTCGCACGCGCGCGGACGCTCGTCGAGCGCGTTGGCCTCGCCGACCGCATCGATCACCGGCCGGCGGCGCTCTCGGGCGGCGAACGTCAGCGCGTCGCCATTGCCCGCGCGCTGATCCGTCAGCCCAGGTTGCTCCTGTGCGACGAGCCGACAGGCAACCTGGATCAGGCCTCCGCCGAAAACGTCGCCACGCTGCTGCTCGAGCTGCAGCGGCAGCAGAACACCATCCTCGATCGTCGTCACCCACAGCAGCGGCGCTCGCCGCGCGGTTCCCGATTCGTTTCGATCTGGTGGAAACCAGGCTGCGCCGCCAATGACCGCACGCCGTCTGGTCGTGGCCGGCCTCCGCCACTACTGGCGTACGAACCTCGCGGTTGTCGTCGGCGTCGCGACCGCGGTGGCGGTGCTGGCCGGCGCGCTGCTCGTGGGCGATTCCGTCCGCGGCAGCCTTCGCGACCTGGTGCTGCAGCGGCTCGGTCGGGTGGACCGGATCGTCGTGTCGTCCGGGTTCTTCCGCGAGGCGCTGGCGGACGAGATCCGCGACGGATCCGGCGTTCCCGGCGTCTTTCGCCGACATTGCTCCGATCGCGATCGTGCCGGGCCTCGTCACGGATCAAGCGAGCGGCAGACGGGCGTCGCGCGTCCAGATCTACGGCGTCGACGATCGGTTCTGGCAGCTTCATCACGTCACGGGCCAGAAGGGACCGGACGCCCGCGGTGTGTTCATCAGCCGCGCGCTCGCCGCGGAGATCGGGGCATCGGCCGACAGCACGGTCATGGTCCGCATCGAGCGTCCGTCGGCGATTCCGATCGAATCGCTTCACGCGCGCAAGGACGATCTCGCGCGCTCGCTCCGGCTGACCGTCCGGGCGGTCCTCGGCGCGTCGGCGCTCGGCGACTTCTCGCTGCGGCCGCAGCAGGGAGATGTGCTCGCCGCGTTCGTTCCGCTGCAACAGCTTCAGCGCGAGATTGAACAGGACGGGCTCGTCAACGCGCTGCTCGTGTCCGATCGGCCCGTCGCATCCGGCCATCCGTCGCCTCCGAACGGGAGCCTCGAGTCGCTCCTCAAGGCGCACGTTCACCTTCAGGACGTCGGCCTGACGCTGGGTCAGCTCGATGCGCAGAACGTCCTGTCGCTGGGGAGTCCGACGGGACTCATCGATCCGCGCAGGGCCGCCATCGCCGAGGACAGTGGCTGCCGGCAGGGGTGCGACCGCGCGTCCTGTCCTGACGTATCTGGCGAATTCTCTTCGGAGCGGCGAACGCAGCGTTCCGTATTCGCTGGTCACGGCGATGGACCTGCAATCGATCGCGCCGTCGGTCACCGCGCAGCCGCGGGGCTCGCCGCCAATCGTGATCAACGACTGGACCGCCCGGGATCTCGGTGTCACGGTCGGCGACCCGCTGACGCTCGAGTACTACGTCTGGGAGGATCCGGGCGTCCTGCGCACACGGTCCGCCGACTTCGCCGTTGCGGCCGTCGTGCCGATCGCCGGCGCTGCCGCCGATCGCGATCTCGCGCCTGTCTATCCGGGGATCACGTCGGCGGAGAACGTCGGCGACTGGGATCCGCCGTTCCCGATCGATCTGCGGCGCGTGCGTCCCGTCGATGAAGCCTATTGGAAGGAGTACCGCACGACGCCGAAGGCGTTCATTCGGTTCGAGGATGGACGACGGCTGTGGCAGTCGCGGTTTGGCGATCGCACGTCGATGCGGATGGGTCCCGGCCGCGGCGGACCGTCTGGCGGGCTCGCCGAGATGCAGCGCGCGATGACGACGGACCTCCTGTCGCGGCTCGATCCGCTGGCGTTCGGCTTTGCGGTCCAGGCGGTGCGGGCGGACAGCCTCGCCGCGTCAGGCGGATCGACGGATTTCGGCGAGTACTTCGCCTATTTCAGCTTCTTTCTCGTCGCCTCCGCGATTCTGCTCGCGGTCCTCTTCTTCAGGCTCAGCGTCGAGCAGCGGGCGCGGGAAGTCGGGCTGCTCCGCGCGGTCGGGTTCGCGACATCTCGCGTCCGCCGACTGTTCGCTGCCGAGGGACTCCTGCTGGCGCTCATCGGCAGCGCGGTCGGCATCGTCGGCGCCATCGGGTACGGTGCGGCGATGATGGCGGGCCTGCGCACCTGGTGGTCGGGCGCCGTCGGCACGACCTCGCTGACCCTCCACATCTTTGCCTCGTCGCTCATCGCCGGAGCGGCGGGTGCCGCCCTGGCCGCCGTTCTCTGCATCTGGCTGACGCTTCGACATCTTTCGAAGCTCTCCGAGCGCAGCCTCCTCGCGGGCAACATCCGTGACGATGAGGGAGGCCAGCGTACGAGCGCCGCGGTCGCCGATGTGGCTCGGCGCGGGAATGATCGCGACCGTTGCCGCTGCGGGCCTGCTGGGGGCAAGCGTGATGGGCGCGATGGATCGAACCGGCGCGTTCTTCGGCGCCGGCACGCTGCTGCTCGTCGCGTCGCTGTGCCTGCTGACGTATCAACTGCGTCGCAACGCGTGGTCATGTGATTGGCGGCGCGCAGTGGCCGCTGGCGCGCCTCGGCGGCCGCAACACGACCGAACGGCCCGGACGCAGCGTGCTCGCCATCGGTGTGATCGCCTCGGCGACCTTCATTCTGATTGCGGTGGACGCGTTTCGCCGGCCGTCCGGAGTCGGCGGCGGATCGTCATTCGGGCACCGGCGGCTACGCGCTGCTGGTCGATCTGCTCCTGCCGATGGCGCACGATCCCAACCAGGGGAGCGGGCGCGAGGCGCTCGGCCTGACCGACATGCCACGCGTCGGGATCGAACCATTTCGCGTGCGGCCGGGTGACGAAGTGAGCTGCTTGAACCTCTACCAGCCGACCAGCCCGCGCATCTTCGGCGTCAGCCGCGGTTTCGCCGACCAGGGACGTTTTGCGTTCGCCGGATCGCTGGCGTCCACCGATGCCGAGCGCGCGAACCCATGGCTGCTGCTGTTCGGACAGCGGGACGACGAGCCGGTCCCGGTCATTGCGGACGCCAACTCGTTGACCTACGTTCTGCACAAGGCGTTGGGCGACGAGATCGTGCTGCCCGTCGGCGATCGACCCGTGCGTCTCAAGATCGTAGCCGCCCTGTCGGACAGCATCTTCCAGGGAGAGCTGCTGATGGTCGGACGAGCGGTTCATCCAGCTCTTCCCAACGCAACAGGGCTATCGCTTTCTGCTGATTGATACGAACGGTCAGGACGCGGCGCGCGTCGGCGCGGCTGTTGAAAATTCAGCTGGTGACCTTGGCGCCGATGCCATGCTCACGTCCGAACGGCTGGCGGCGTTCCACACCGTCGAGAACACCTATCTGTCGACGTTTCAAACGCTCGGCGGTCTCGGTCTGTTGATCGGTACGGTCGGGCTCGCGGCGGTCGTGCTGCGCAACGTCCTCGAGCGGCGCCGTGAGCTGGCGCTCCTGCGCGCCGTCGGCTACCGGCCGGCTCACCTGTTCACGGTCGTGCTGGGTGAGAATCTCCTGCTCCTCGTCACAGGTCTCGTTGTCGGCACCGTGTGCGCGCTCGTGGCCATTGCCCCGGCCGCCGCCGACCGCGGCGCCCGCGGCGCCGCTGACAGGGCAGAGTTCGCTGCTGTTGCTTGCGGTGCTCGCGGCCGGACTGGTATCGTCCGTGATCGCGACGAAGGCGGCGTTGCGGGGACCGCTCGTGGGGGCGCTGCGGTCGGAGTAGTTCGGGGTTCGTGGTTCGGGGTTCGGGGCTTGATTCGGAGTTCCTAGTTCGTCGTCCGTGTCTGGTTCGTGGGTTCCGGGTTCGGCGTCGGGGTTCGGAGTTCGAACGCTCTGAACCGCGAACACCGACGAACCTCTGAGCTATGCACCTGAACCACGAACCCGACGCAGAACCCACGAACGACGAACCCGACGCCGAACCCCGAACCCCGAAGCGAAAAACCATGATATTCATCCGTCTCCTTGTGACCTTGCTCGCGACCGCAAGCGCCATCGCCGCGCCGCATGCCGAGAACTGGCCGCAGTGGCGTGGACCGTCGCGCAACGGCGTCAGCGCCGAGAAGAATCTTCCGGTGTCGTGGTCGCAGGTCGCCAACGTGGCCTGGAAGCTCCCGATGCCGGCGTGGTCCGGGTCGACGCCGATCGTCTGGGGCGATCGTGTCTTCCTCAACGTCGCCGACGATCTGAAGACGCAGGGAATCAACCTGCATCTGTGGTGCGTGAATCGGTCGACCGGCACGCTGCTCTGGCAGCGGCCGTTGGGGACGGGCAATCACCAGGAGCGCAAGCAGAACATGTCCACGCCGTCGCCGGTGACCGACGGCTCGCGCGTGTGGGTCATGACGGGGACGGGGATCCTGAAGGCGTTCGACTTCGAGGGCCGCGAGCTCTGGATGCGCGACATCCAGAAAGACTACGGCCGGTTCGGGCTGAACTGGGGCTACGGATCGTCGCCGCTGCTCGACGGTGATTCGCTGTTCGTCCAGGTGCTGCACGGCATGCGGACCGACGACCCGTCGTACCTGCTGCGCATCGACAAGGAGACCGGCAAGACCGTCTGGAAGGTCGAGCGGCCGACCGATGCGCGCGTGGAATCGCCGGATGCCTACACGACCCCGGCGCTCCTCCAATACGGCGGCTCGAAGGAGATCGTCCTCACCGGCGGTGACGTGGTCACCGGACACGATCCGGCGACGGGCAAGGAGCTCTGGCGCGCCCGCGGGCTGAATCCCGGCAAGGACCAGGTACTATCGGATCGTTGCCTCGCCAGTCGTCTACGACGATTTGATCATCGCGCCGTCGCGCGAGCGGCCGATGCTGGCGCTCAAGGCGGGCGGACGCGGCGACGTGACGACGAGCCATCTGCTGTGGACGTTCGGTCACGGACCGGACGTGCCGACCCCGGTGACGGACGGCACGTACGTCTACGTCCTGAACGACCGCGGCATCGTGTTCTGCCTCGAGGCGCGGACCGGAAAGCCGATCTACGGGCCGCAGCGGCTGCGCTCCGGCACGTACAGCGCATCGCCGGTGCTCGCCGACGGCAGGATCTACATCACCAGTGAAGACGGCGTCACGAGCGTCGTGAAAGCCGGACCGGCCTTCCAGCTGCTCGCCGAGAACGAAGTCGACGACTACGTCCTGAGCTCGCCGGCCATCTCGGACGGTCAGATCTTCATCCGCACGACGAAGTTCCTTTACTGCATCGGGAACAGGACGGCCCGACGCTAACCTGGACAGTGCTCATGCATACACACTATTCAATTCGCCGGCTGTTGCTGACCCTCTCGATGGCGTGCGTGTCGATCACGGTATTCGGTCAGGCCGCGGCGCCGCCGGCCGCGCAGCAGAAACCGTTCGAGCCGACCGTCGGCCAGCAGGGAAAGGACGTCGTGTGGGTGCCGACGTCGCAGGCGCTCGTCGACAAGATGCTCGACATGGCCAAGGTGACGCCGCAGGACTTCGTGATCGACCTCGGCTCGGGTGACGGCCGGACCGTGATCACCGCCGCCAAGCGCGGCGCGCGCGCGATGGGCATCGAGTACAACCCCGAGATGGTCGAGCTGTCGAAGCGCAACGCGGCCGCCGCGGGCCTCAGCGAGGACAAGGCGAAGTTCATGAAAGCCGATCTCTTCGAGACCGATTTCAGCCAGGCGACCGTCATCACCATGTTCCTGCTGCCGTCGATCAACCTCAAGCTGCGTCCGAAGATTCTCGACATGAAGCCGGGGACGCGCGTCGTGTCGAACACGTTCACGATGGAGGATTGGGAGCCGGACGAGACCGCGGAACATTCAGGGGGACTGCACGAGCTGGTGCACGGCGCTCTTCTGGATTGTTCCCGCCAAGGTCGAAGGCACATGGCAGTTGCCGGCCGGCAACCTGGTGCTCACGCAGCAGTTCCAGAAGCTATCCGGGACGATGGGATCGTCCGCGATCGCCGACGGCAAGATGCGCGGCGATGAAATCAGCTTCAACGTCGGAAGCGCCCACTACACCGGGCACGTGAACGGCACGTCGATGAAGGGAAGCGTGACAGGTGGAAACGGTACGACATGGAGCGCGACGCGCCGCTGAGCACACATCCATGCCCAGATCTCTGTTCGTCGCAGTCGCTCTCGTGATGATGATGTGGGCCCGGCCGCTGGCGGGGCCCGCCGATCCGGATTGGTCGAGATTCCGCGGCCCCAACGGCACCGGCGTGTCGGCGAGCGCCGGACTGCCGACCGACTTCGGGCCCGACAAGCACGTGCTCTGGAAGACCGCGGTGCCGACCGGTCATTCCTCGCCGGTTCTGACCCGCACGCGGATCTTTCTGACGGCGCACGACAGCGACGCGCTGCTCGTCCTCGCGCTCGATCGCGCGACCGGGCACGAGGCCTGGCGCCGCTCGATCCCGAGGGCGCGGAAAGGACGGCTCGACGGACCCAACGGTCCCGCGTCGCCTTCGCCCGTGACCGACGGCGATCGCGTCTACGCGTTCTTCCAGGATTTCGGGCTGGTCGCCTACAGCGGAGAGGGCAAGGAGCAGTGGCGCCTGCCGCTCGGACCGTTCAACCAGTACTACGGCTTCGGGGCGTCACCGATCCTGGTAAACGGGATCGTGATCCTCCCTGTGGATCAGGACAACGGATCGTACCTCCTCGGCGTGGACGCGAAGTCCGGCAAGATCCGCTACAAGGTCGATCGTCCAGGCGTGATTTCCGGGTACTCGACGCCGACGGTCTATCAGCCCAAGGACGGTCCGACGCAGGTGCTGATTCCCGAGTCGTTTCAGTTGTCGGCCTACGACGCTGCCGACGGGCACCGCGTGTGGTGGGTCCGCGGGCTGGCGTGCGAGATGAAATCGGTGGCGAGCCTCGACGCCGACACCGTTTACGTCAACGGCTGGGGGATGCCGCAGAACCAGCCGGGCCAGCAGATCGCCACGGTGCCCTTCGACGAAGGCCTCAAGCGATACGACCACAACGGCAACGGACGCGTGGACGCGGACGAGATCGCCGGCGATGGTCCGATGGACAAGATGCTCCGGAAGAGCGCGGGCTTCCCGTTCTTCGATCTCGATCGCAACGGCAGCCTCGACGCGACAAGAGTGGGACATGTTCCGCGCGATGATGGCGTCGGAGAACGGCCTGCTGGCGATGAAACTTGGCGGCCACGGCGACATGACGGCGAGCGCGGTCCGCTGGCGCTATCAGCGCCCCGTACCGCAGGTGCCGTCAACGCTCCTCTACGGCGGCGTGCTGTTCATGGTGAACGACAGCGGCATCCTGCTCTCGATCGATCCCGCGAATGGCAACGTCCTGAAACAGGGTCGCCTCAAGGGCGCGATCGACAAGTATTTCGCGTCGCCGGTCGGCGCCGACGGCAAGGTGTTCCTCGTCAGCCAGGACGGGACGGCATCGGTGGTCGAGGCCAAGGGCGACTGGGAAATCCTCTCGGTCAACCCGCTCGACGATGAAGTGTTCGCCACGCCGGCAATCGCCGACGGACGTATCTACGTCCGCACGAAGGGCGCGCTGTACTGCTTCGGCAACAAGGAGTCGTGAACTCGAGGCACGAAGATCACGAACGACGACAAACACCAAGCACACCAAGAACACTAAGAACACCAAGATTCATGTCTTAGTGAACTTGGTGCTCTTGGTGGGCTTGGTGCTTTGTGTTCGTGAACACCCGGTCGCCTACGGCTTGCGCGTGCCGACAGCATAAAGGTTCTTCAGGCCGCGCACGAAGATGATGCCGTCTGACACGGCGGGCGTGGCCATCACGACCTCTCCCATCGAGTTCTTCGCGAGCAGCTCGTAGGTCGGTCCGGCCTTGACGACGAAGATGTCGCCGTCCTCGCTCGTGAGGTACAGCTTGCCGTCGGCGGCAACGGGCGACGCGCTGAACGATCCGCCCGTCCCTCCGAGCCGCTCCTGATAGATCCGTTCGCCGGTCGCGACCGTGTAGGCCGCGAGCACGCCGTTGTTCAGGAGGATGTAGAGCTGATCGCCGTAGACGAGCGGCGTCGGGATGTACGGCCCGCCCTTGTTCGTGCTCCACGCGATGAAGTCGCTCTTGGTCTGATCGGTCTTGAGCGTGATGTCGCCGGTCGCCCCAGGTTTGATCGCGAAGATCGGCTGCACGCCGCGGTAGCCGTTCGTCACGATCGCGAAGCCCGGCCCGGCGATCGGCGTGGGGATGGCAATCTCCGAGTTGCCCGACAGCCGCCACAGCTCCTTGCCGGTCGCAGGATCGTACCCGCGCGTAAATGTCGTCGCCTGCGTGATGAGCTCGGCGTGACCGTTCGATTCGACGACGGTTGGCGTGGACCACGAGGGGATTTCCTCGCGCGCCGTGCGCCAGGCCTGCTTCCCCGTCGCGACATCGAAGGCGGCGATGAATGAGCCCTTCTGGATGTCGCACTGCACGATCACCAGGTTCTTCCAGATGATCGGCGAGCTCCCGATGCCCCACTCGTAGTCGGGATCGAAGAACCAGCCCGCGTTGAGGACGCCGAGATCCTGCGTCCAGAGCAGCTTGCCGTCGAGGTCGTACGCGTAGAGCCCCTCGGATCCGAACGACACGATGACGTGCTGCCCGTCGGTGACCGGCGTCGGCGACGCCTGGCTCGATTTCGGATGCCGCTTCGTCTTCGGCACGCCCTGATGGGCGACGCGATCCCACAGCACCTTTCCAGACTGCTTGTCGAGCGCGATCAACCGCCACGTGTGCGGCGACTGATCGGCCACCGGCTCGACGTCACCGTACAAGCCCGTCCGGATGCCGACGTTCGGGTCGCTGCTCACCGCGGTCGAGACGAACACGCGATCGCCCCAGACGATGGGGCTCGAGACGGCGACGCCGGGAATCGGCGTCTTCCAGAGCACGTTCTCGTTGGCCGACGCGTTCCACGTCACCGGCGTCGGCTTGCCGTCGGCGACGCCGGCGGCGTTGGCGCCGCGGAAGGACGGCCATTGCTGCGCCGAGAGCGACACGGTCGCGGCAATCGACACGACGACGACAGGCAGCAGTCGCATCTACTTTCCCTCCACGCGCGTGTAGTTCGTGGTCGAGCCGCCCTGGGTAAGCGCCAGGCCGGTGACCTTGCCGTCGGGCTTGTCACCCTCGGTTAGGAATGTGACCGTCACGTCCTTGTACGCCGACGATCCGGAACGACTTGGCTGTCGTTCGCGGCGAGCGTGAAGCTCTGGGCCGCCGGACCGCCCGTCAGCTTGCCATCCTTGACGGTGAAGACGAGCTCGTTGCCGGCGGGGTTGCGATACGTGCCGGCATAACGCGCGAGCTGCGCGGGATCGATCGATACTTCCGCCGCAGGCTTGGCGCCCGCGTGCTCGAGCAGCGCAGACGATTTCCGTCTGCTTCTCGTTCTTCGCCGACTCCAGCGCCGCGGAGAGCGTCTTGTCGGAGATGCCGCCAGAATCCAGGATCACCTTCGTCATGGCCGCGTCCGAATCCGACACGGCGCTCATCAGCGCCTCGTCCTTGGGGCCGGCGCCGCGGGCCAGCAGCAGCTTCACGATCTCGATGTGCGTGGGCTTCTTCTTCTGTGCGGGGCTGACCGCCAGCGCCAGCGGGGTCGCGCCGTAGAACGAATCCTTGACGTTCACGTCAGCGCCGCGATCCAGGAGCAGCTTGACGACGTCGAGGTTGCCGTGGTCGCAGGCGTAGATGAGGACCGTGACGCCGTAGCGATACTTCGTGTTGACGTCGACGCCCTCGTCCAGCAGCGCCTTGACGGCGGCCGCATCCCCCTTGCGCGCGGCGGCGGACAGCGCGTCTGCCTTGTCGGAGGACGGCGCGGGTTGGGCCGTCGCGACCGCCGCGACGAAGAGCACGGCAGCCGCTGTGATCGCGATCAATCGTCCGCGCATGACTAGAACCTCCGCTCGTCGAGCTGGCACCGGGTCGGCGGGCCGATTGTAGCCTACCGCGCGGCTCGAGAGGGCATCGAGGACTGGCGTGGTGGTGATGGTTGTGACGAGCGCCATCAGCACCATCATCGTGAACAAGGTCGGCGAGATCACGTTCAGGTCGCGTCCGACGTTGAGCACGATCAGCTCCATCAGGCCCCTCGTGTTCATGAGCACGCCGAGGCTGGCGGCCATGCGCGAATCGGATCCGGTCAGCCTGGCGCCGACGAACGTGCCGCCGAACTTGCCGGCCGTCGCGACGAGGATGATCAGCCCGCAGACCGCCCAGTCGAACGGGCTGGCCAGCAGCCCAATCTGCGTGCGCATGCCCGTGAGCGCGAAGAACGCCGGCAGCAGCAGGATCGTCACCAGATCGTGCAGCTTCGCCTCGAGCGCTCTGGCGAGCGCGCTGTGCCTCGGCATGACCGCTCCGAACAGGAACGCGCCGAAGATCGCGTGCGTGCCGATACGATGCGCGATCAGCGCGGACACCAGCAGCCCGCCAAGGGCAACCGCGATGGCGTCACGCGAGGGCTCGGATCCGGCCCTTCTCCGTCAGCCTCGCCGCGATGGGCCGCACGAGGCCGATCATCACGGCGCCGAACACCAGCGTGAGCCCGACGACCATCAGCCCGTGCTCGCATGCTGCCTCGCGTCGCCCCAACGACCAGCGCCAACAGACACCACGCCGTCGCATCGCCTGCCGCCGCGCAGGCGAGCGCGACGCTGCCGAGCGGGGTATTGTGTCAGACCGCGGTCGTTCACGATGCGCGCGAGCACGGGAAACGCCGTGATCGACATCGCGACGCCCATGAACAGGGCGAACGTCGTGAACGGCACGTCGCTCGACGAAAGGCGCGGATAAAGGTAGAGCGCCAGGATCACGCCCAGTGTGAAAGGCGTGACCATGCTCGCATGCGACGTCACGATCACCGAGCGCGCGCGGCCTCGCAGATGGTCGACGTGCAGGCCCAGGCCGACGAGGAACATGTAGAGGATGACGCTCAGCTCTGCGACGACCGCGAGAGTGGGTGCGACCGACGGCGGAAGAATCTGCTCCGACCATCCGGGCGCCAATCGACCGAGCAGCGAGGGGCCGAGCATGATGCCCGCGAGCACTTCGCCAATCACCGGCGGCTGGCGGAAGACGGCGAGAAGCCTTCCGAGCAGACGCCCGGCCACGAGCACGATGGCGAGCGTGAGCAGAACGTGGAGCAGAAGGTCGGGGCCGGCGGTCGCAGCCGTTGCGCTCGCGCCGGCCTGCGACGCCGGGGCCGTCAGGCGCTCGCCGTACGACCGCACGACCGCGAAGATGGCAGCCGCCACCCCGATCATCGCGGCATACCCAAGGCTCGACGAGATCTTCGGCATGGCCGGGGTGGTCTTGGTGAATCGCTAGGGTCTGATCGCCTCGGGCAGGATCAGCTCGTTGGCCTTCTGCGGGGCATCGTCAAGGCTGGTGCCGGCGTTCCAGGCGGGAATCGGCGCCTTGTCGCGGGAGGACATCGACTTCCATCGGCGCCCAGACCTTGTCGACGCGATCGGTGAACAGATCGCCAATCAGCAGGTCGGTCACCGTGCCGCGCAGCTCCGGGTACTTGCGGATGAATGCCCCGAAGCTGAAGCCGGCATAGTACTCGCACACGAGGCGGCGCATGCGGTCGACCCCGTCGTTGAAGACCGCTCGCCCATTTGCCGAGCTGCGCCGCTGACGTGTCGCCTTGCTGGCGAGCCCTTCGACGATGGCGTCGGCCGCCATCTCGCCCGACTGCAGCGCGAGCAGGACGCCGGACGAATAGAGCGGATCGAGGAAGCCCCAGGCGTCGCCGACCATGACCCAGCCGTCGCCGGACACGCGCGTCGCGCGGTACGAATAGTCCTTCGTGGCGAAATAGCCGGTGACGCGGCGAGCCATGGCGATCCGCTCCCGCACCGCCGGCACTGCTCGACTTCTTCGGTGTAGATCTGCTCGAAGCTCCGCGGTTCTTGAAGAGATAGTCGAACGGCGCGACGACGCCGACGCTGACGATGTTGTCGTGCTGCGGGATGTACCAGAACCAGCCGTGCTTGTCGGGCGTCTGGAGGACCATCGTCGCGCCCTCGTCGCGGCCGGTGTCGCGGTAGGCTCCTTCCCAGTAGGTCCAGATCGCGCCCTTGTTGAGGATCGGATCCCAGATGCGCAGGCGCAGCCGATTCTGAATGAGCCCGGCCTGGCCGCTGGCGTCGACGACGACCTGGGCACGGACCTCGCGCAGTTGTCCGTCGGCATCCCTGACCGTCACGCCAACCGCGCGGTCGCCCTCGAAGAGCACGTCCATGACGCGGACGCCTTCGTGCGCGGCGACGCCGTGCTCGCGGGCGTTCTCGAGCATCATCGTGTCGAACTCGCTGCGCACGACCTGCCAGGTCTGCGAGCACTCGTGCGGCTTGTTGTCCCAGAAGTAGAACGGCGCCGACAGCTTGCCGCTCGCGTTCACGAACTGCACGCTGTACTTCTTGACGAAGTGGCTCTGCTGCATCTTCGGAGCATGTTGAGCCGCTTGAGCACCCAGTAGGTCTCGGGAATCAGCGATTCGCCGATGTGAAAGCGCGGAAAGCGCTCGCGCTCGAAGAGCTCGACGCGCAGGCCCTGCTGCGCGAGCAGCGTCGAGACCGTGGACCCTGCCGGTCCTCCTCCGATCACAACCACGTCGGGATGGCTCATCACTCTCCTCGAAGGCGCGCCGCGATGTCCGGCGGAATGTCCATGGATTTCATCGTCCCGTTCGGGCCCTGCTGCACGCAGGCGACGACGACCTGGCCGGTGGCGATCGGTTCATCGCCGCGTGTGATGGCGGACGCGAACGTGATCGTGCGGCGGTTGACCTCGGTCACGCGGACGGTCACGTCGAATTCCTGCTCGAAGCTCAGCGCGCGGTGGTACTCGCACGTCGCCTTCGACGCGAGGCCATCCGATGCCGCCGTCGGGTGGGTGTACGCAGATCCCGGCCGCGCGCCACAGCGCGTGCTCGGCTTCCTCCATGTAGCGGAAGAACCAGCTGAAATGCACGATGCCGGCGGCGTCGGTCTCGTAGAACAGCACGCGGCGTTTCAGGCGAGTACTCGGTTCTCATTCGCAGGTCTCGGCAGTTCGAGGTTCGGAGTTCACGGTTCGCAAGTCCGTTCGGAGTCCTCGAACCTGACCTCGAACCTCGAACCCCGAACCTCGAACCGACTTACGTGTAACGGATGTCCGTGTGTTGCGGGAGGAAGAAGCGCGGCAGCAGCGAGTCGACGCGCAGCAGGCCGTCGCGCGACAGCTCCACGCGATCCTCGGTCGCGCCTGCGCGAGGTAGCCTTCGCGCCGCGAGCGACTCGAACTGATCGCGCGAACTGCCGCAGGATGTCGACGTTGTACTTCGCCGCGAAGTAGGCCGGCGCGAGGTGTCCGAGCTTCAGCTGCAGGACCAGCTCCCGGCGCATGCGCTCTTCCGGCGGTCGGCCGATAGGCGCGGCCCGAGCGGCAGCTCGCCGCGGTCGATCGCCTCGCTGTAGGTCTCCCACGTGTCCTGGTTCTGCATGTGCACGCCGTTGACGTGGCCGAACGACGCGACGCCGAGGCCCGCCATGTCGGCCCCCTGCCAGAGGCGATCGCGATACGATGAAGCGCGTGCGCGACGGATCCTTGACGGCGGTGTAGGCGCTGCCGACGTGATAGCCGGCGCGCTCGAGCGCCGCGAAGGCCTCCTCGCACCCAGCGCCGCTTGGTCGGCCCAGTCGGCCAGCGATGCCGGTCAGCTGGTCCGAGCCCTTCAGGAGAGGTCCTTGGTGATCGTCGTGTTGAAGGGCAGCTCCATCTGGTAGATCGTGACGCTGTCGGGCTCGAGCGTCGACGGTCTTCTCGATGCAGCGCTGCCAGTTCTCTTCGGTCTCGCCGAGCATGCCGGCGATCAGGTCGATGTTGATCTGCGGAAACCCGAGCGCCGCGCGCGAAGCGGTAGGCCTGGCCGATCTCCGGCGAGCGGTGCGCGCGGCCGTTGATCTCGAGGATGCGGTCGTCGAAGTTCTCGACGCCCAGGCTCAGACGCGTGACGCCCATCTTCCGGATCGCCTTCAGCTTGTGCTCGGTCAGCGTGCCGGGCTCGCACTCGAAGGTGATCTCTTCGGCGTCGGTTCCACGGCGTGACCGCGGTCAGATCCGCGACACCAGCCCCTGCAGCTGCTGCGTCGAGAGGAACGACGGCGTGCCGCCGCCGAAGTAGACGAAGTTCAGCGGCCGTCCCGCAATCGCCGGCTGCCGCGCGTACAGCTCCCACTCGCGCGCGAGCACGTCGAGGTAGCGGCCGACTCTCCTGCGCGTTCTTGTCGGTGTAGACGCGGAAGTAGCAGAAGTGACACCGCTTCCGGCAGAACGGGATGTGCAGGTAGAGCCCGAGCGGGATCGCCGGGATTCGGGCGGCGATTGCAGCGCCGGCATCGCGTCGCGCTCGACCGCCTCGGCCGACCACACCGAGAACGGCGGGTAGGTCGCGACGAAGTAGCTGCCGACCTCGGGTTGATCGACGAGCGCCGTGGGAGGGCGTCTCGGCCATGGACATCCGATTCAACTATATCAAGCGACTAGGCTCGGAGGTCGGAGGGTCGCGAGGTCGCCGAGTCTCCGCGTGATCTGCCGCGGGTCCGCGGCCCTAGCCGAAACAGTAGACCCGGCCGTCCTGCGCGCCGATGACCAGGCGTCCGCCGCCGATGGCCGGCGACGCGGTGAGCGCGTCGCCGACGTCGAACTCCCACTGCTTCTGTGCCGGTCGCGCCGTCGAGCACGTAGAGCTTGCCGTCGCTCGATCCGACGAAGACCCGGCCGCCGGCAATGGCGGGCGACGAATCGACGCGCGCGCGGGTGACGAACTTCCAGGCGCCCTTGCCGGTTTTCGCGTCGATCGCGTGGACGCGCTTGTCGCGGCCGCCGACGACCACGATCGTGTCGTTCGCGCGCTGGAAGCAGCGCGGCCGACGAGTAGTAGGGAAACTCGCGCTCGGGATCGCGATAGCGCCACAGCGATCCGCCTCGCGCGGAGGTCGAACGCGACGACGTCCTGGTTGAAGGTGCCGACGATAGGCGCGGTCCGCCGCAACCGCCGGACGAGGCGCCGGTGTAGCCGCCGAGCGGCAGCTCGAACAGCACCTTGCCGTCGGCGAGCGCGCACCGCGCGGAACTGTTCGTCGCACCCGCCGAAGTAGATCGACGCCGTCCTGCGACCGCCGGCGTCGCGTGCACCGGCCCGTTCGGTCTGCAGCTTCCAGCGCGACCTCGCCGTCCTTCGCTCGAGCGCATAGAGGTGCGTGTCGTACGATCCGATCAGCACGCAGCTCGCCGACGAGCACCGGAGACGACTTCACCTCGCCGCCGGTCTTGAACGTCCACGCGCGGCGAGCCGTCTGCGCGCGTCCACGGCGTGGACGATGCCCGGCGAGGTCGCCGACGAAGACGCGCCCGCCGCCGACGGCCGGCGACGATTCGCCGATCTGGCTGCCGGTCGCGTACTTCCAGCGCAGCTTGCCCGTCTCGAGATCGATCGCCAGCAGATCGCCGTTGCCCGCGCCGACGTAGACGATGCCCGTCGGCGATCGCGGCCGACGACTCGATGATGTCGCCGGCTTCGTAGGTCCACTTCAGGGTCAGCTTGTCGGGCAGCGCGTCGGTGGCGACGCCGGTCAGCCGCGCGTCGCCGCGGAACTGCGGCCAGCCGCGCGGGCGCTCTGCTGCCGACGGCGCACGGCTCGAGACCACGCAGGCCACGCAGGATCACGAACGACGACAAAGCGAATCGAGACCGTCTTCCGTGTCTTCGTGAGCTCCGTGGCCTGTCCTGTGGTCTCGGTCTGTCCCGTCTACTTGCCCATTGACCGCCAGCGCGAACAGCTGGTTGCGGTTGTTCAGGAAGAGCGCGCCGTGCGCCGGGACCGGCGTCGCGTAGACGGCGCTGCCCATGTTGATCTCGGCGATGACCTTCTTGTCCTTGCCCGCCTGCAGGATCGACGACGTCGCCGTCCTCGTCGCCGAGATAGACCTTGCCGTCGACGACGAGCGTCGAGCCCCACACCGCGGCGAACAGGTCGTGCGTCCAGTACACCTGGCCGGTCTTGGCGTCGAGGCAGTGCAGGAAGCCGCTGAAGTCGGGGATGTAGAGCAGGCCGTCGGCAATCGACGCCGTGGAGATCGTCCGGCGGATCTTGTCGTACTGCCAGACGCGGCCGGTCTGGGTGATGTCGCCGCGCTTGGTCGCGTCGATGCAATAGAGGTGGCCGACGCCTTCACCGTGCTCGGGATCCTGGCCGTTGGCGATGTAGACCTTGTCCTCGTAGATGACCGGCGTGCCGATCACCTCGTTGCGCGTCTTCGGCCAGACCGAGTCCTTCGGGTTCGTGTCGAACTCCCAGAGCTTCTTGCCCGTCGCGGCTTCGTAGCCGCGGACCCAGCCGTCCCCCTGCGCGCTGACGACCTGATCGACGCCGCCAATCTTGCCGACCGAGGGCGTCGACCACTGGCCGTGCAGGATGCGATCCTCGACCGAGTTGTCTTCCCACACCAGCTTGCCGGTGGTCTTGTTCATCGCGATGATCGCCGGCGCCTTCGGCGACGGGATGTGGACGTGGCTCTCGTCCTGGCCGTTCGACGTGCTGACGAAGACCAGGTCGCCCCAGATCACCGGCGACGAGTTCGACATGTTGTGCGGGTAGGCGCCGACCTCCTCCATCATGTCGAACGACCAGATCGCGTCGGCGTCGTGCGGGCCGGTCAGCTTCTCGTCGGTGATCGGCCCGTCGTTCTTTCCGTCGCGGAAGCCGTTGATGTCGAGGCACCAGACGACGCCGCGGTTGCTCGTGTAGTAGAGACGGTTGCCCTCGACCAGCGGGTGACGAGGCGACGCCCTGGTACGGCCAGTCGTTGGCGCGCCCGGACGAGAGCTTCTCGTGCGTCTGCTGCCACAGGAACTCGCCGGTGTCTTCCTTGAACGCCATCAGCACGCCGCGATCGCCGGGCTGCTTCGGATCGCGCAGCGCTTCGTTGTTCGTGCCGACGAACACCATGCCGCCGGCGACGACCGCGTTGCCGTAGCTCTGCGATCCGAGATCGGCGACCCACTTCACGTTCTTCTTGGTCTTGACGTCCCACTCGATCGGCAGCCCCTTCATGTTCGAGACCATGTTGCGATCGGGCGTGCCGCCCCACATCGGCCAGTCGCCGGTGCCGGGATCGCTGGCGGACGCCGCGGCATGCAGGCGGAAGCCCCCGACGATCAGGAGGAGCGGCAGGAGCGCCAGGAGGATCTTGGCCGCGGAGCGCGCGGAAAACGCTGATGACATCGTCTTTCTCATGGCCGCGGACCCCGCGGAAAACGCTGAACACGTTTTTCTCATTGGTTTGCCGCAATCTTCAGGTTGTCGATGTAGGCGCCGAACTCGGCGTCGACGAAGAAGCCGGGCGCGCCCTTCCGGTTGCCGATCGGATCGATCTTCTCGATCGTCCACGCGGCGGGCTCGGCGTCCGCCGGTCGGCCAGGCCTTGCCGCGCGCGCGCACCTTGCCGTCAGGCATGTTCTCGACGCGCAGCTTCAGGTGATACCAGGTGTCGGCCTTCCACTCGTACGGCACGGTGATCGAGCGCGCCGTCTCGGGCTCCCACGGCTCGATCTTGAGCTGCTGCGCGTTGCCGTAGAGCACGAGCGAGTAGCGCTGGGCGGTGATGCCCGATGTCCGACATCTGCCGCCGCTTCGTCGTCGCGCGGACGTCGGCTTCGACGGTGTAGTTGGACAGATCGACGGGACCGACGAACGCGCGGATGCGCTTGAAGATGGTCTCGTCGGGCGCCTTCTGCAGCACCTTCTGCCCGTCGAGCGTCGTCGACCGCGATCTTGCCCGCCGTGGCGTTGACCCAGCCGGGCGGAACGGCGCCGTCCGCGTACGACATCGAACGTCTCGGTCCACGGCAGCGGATGCGTCGACGCGCGCGCGCGCCTCGCCGCTGATCGCTGCCGACGGTCGCCTTGATCGTCCCGGCCTGCTCGGCGACGTCGGCGTCGGGCGTGAACGTGCCGTCGGTCGCCGACGGTGCCCTTCAGACCCCTGAGCGCCCACGTGGCGCGCGTTCTCCTCGCGCAGGAAGCGGCCCTTTGCGTCGAACAGGCGCGCGTGCAGCTTGACGGCCTGTCCCGGACTTCAGCACGAGCTCGGTCGGCGAGACCTGCACGCACGTCGGGTCGCCCGATCCCTGTTCCACCGGCTCGTCGACCGCCAAGCCCGTCGGGCTTGTCGCCGTCTTCGGGTCCGATCGCGTACACGCCGCCCGTCGACACGAAGAAGATGCGCCCGCGCGATACCGCCGCGCCCGCGAAAACGGCCTCCGGAAGCCCTGCCGACTGCCCGGCGTTGTCGTCCTTGCTCGGCGGCAGCTCGACGTCGCTGAGGATCTCCGCGCGATCGGCCGGCAGGCCGGACGATGAAGAACTTGCCGCTTTCGGTGCCGACATAGAGCTTGCCGTCGGCGAGGACGAGCGGCGCCTTCTGAATCGTGCCGAGCGTCTGCGTCCACAGCGGCTTGCCCGGATCTCGAGGTCGAACGCCTTGAGTCGCGATCCGTTCTCCACCTGATAGACGCGCGTGCCGTCGATCACCGGGCGACGAGAAGCCGAACTGGTCGCCCTTGTGCGCCCACTTCGTCGTCTTGATGTCACCGGTCTGCGATCCGTCGATCGCGCCAATCATGCCCAGCTCGCTCGTGTCGAGGTTCTCGTCGCCGTGCGAGACGATGACGGTGGTGCCGCTGACGACGACGCCGGTGTTGATCGCGCGCTTGGCGGCGACGAAGCCCCAGACCTTCTCGCCGGTCTGCGGCTTGATGGCGTAGATGCGCGCCGTCGCCGCGTGCCGCAGATGAGCAGGCGCAGGCCGTTGATCGTGGCGATCAGCGGCGCCGCGTACGCCGTGTCGTAGGGACGGCCGCCCGGGCTCGAGACCCAGACGATGTCGCCCGTGCGCTTGTCGAGCGCGATGAAGCGGTGCTGCGCGGTTGGCCTGCGTGCCCCAGCTCGAGATCGCGGCGCTGACGATCACGAGATCGCCGTCGATCGTCGGCGACATCGTGCGTCCGCCGTGCGTGGTGAAGGCGGCGAACTCCTCGCCGATCGAGCGACTCCACAGCCGCTTGCCGTCCTTGCTGAGCGCGATGAGCTCCGCGTCCGACGCCCAGCGCGTAGATGTTGCCGGTTTCGGGATCGACGGCCGGCGAGGCCCAGCCGACGCGGTGCGGCGGCACGTCGCTCTGGAAGATGCTGAACTTGTATTCCCAGACCACCTTGCCGGTGTCGGCGTCGAGCGCCATGACGCGTTCCTGCAGCGACGCTCCACGCCCGGACGGGTTCTGGACGTAGACGCGGTTGCCCATGACGACCGGGCGCCGAGCGGCCGCCATAGGGGGCGCGCCAGAGGAAGTTCTGCCCATTGAGCTCCCACTTCTCGATCGAGTCCCTTTTCGTCCGAGACGCCGTTGCGGTGCGGGCCGCGCATCTCCGGCCAGTCTCCCAGCGCGACGCGCCTGGACGCCGCGACCTGAGCGGATGCCAGCATCCCGAGCGGGACGAGCAGTGTGACGAGCACGCAGATTCGTTTCAGCATGTGAGGCGGTCCACGCGGCGCGATCCGGGCCGGAACCGGCGGTTATCTTCAAGACGTGACGATCCCCGGTCTGGTCGGACATTTTACTTCACGACGCGGGACGACCCCGTGACGCGGCGGGGCATAATGTTCGGCATGTTCGAGCAGAATCAGAGTGCCCGGAGTCGTGTCCACCCTCTTGTGGCGGCCGCACTCCTCAGCGTCGGCGTTCCGGCCGGCGCGCGTGCACAAACCGGCACGTCACCGTCGACCGCGCAGCCCTCCGGTCGAGTCACGCTGCCCACCGTGACCGTCACCGCGCAGAAGGAGCCGGCCGATCCGCAAGAGCTGCCCGTCAGCGTGACGACCGTGCCGCTCGAGACGCTTCAGGAACGACGACATCACCGCGGTCAGCGACGCGGGCATCTACTCGCCGAACACCTACTTCACCGACTTCACCGCGCGAAAATTGAGCAACGCGCGCTTCCGCGGGATCGGCTCGAGCCCGGCCAACCCGGCCGTCACGACCTACATCGACGGCGTGCCGCAGTTGAACGCGAACTCGTCGAGCATCGAGTTCCTCGACGTCAGCCAGGTGGAGTTCGTGCGCGGATCCGCAGAGCGCGCTCTTCGGCCGCAACACGCTCGGCGGGCTGATCAACGTCAGCAGCGGCCGTCCGTCCCTGACCAAATGGACCGGCCAGGCGGACGTGCCGTTCGGCAACTTCTCGTCGTTCGATGTGCGCGCGAGCGCCGCCGGCCCGATCGGCCAGAAGGCTGGCGCTCGGCCTCGCAATCGGCCACTCGCAGCGCGACGGATTCACGGTGAACGACATCACCGGCCACGATCTCGACTCCCGGGACGCGACCTTCGGCAAGGCGCAGCTGCTGTGGACGCCGACCGCCGCTGGGAAGCGCGGCTGATCGTCTACGCGGCGAGCGCGCGCGTGACGGCGACTACGCGCTTGGCGATCTGGCGGCGCTGCGCGCGAACCCCTATCACGTCTCGCGCGACTTCGAAGGGCACACCAATCGCGACGTGACGTCGACGACCTTCCTCGCCAGGCACGAAGGCTCGCACCTGTCGTTCTCGTCAACGACGGGTTTCGTCCGCTGGAAGACCAACGATCTGACCGATCTCGACTACTCGCCGCTGCCGCTCGTCACGCGCAGCAACGGCGAGAAGGACTTCCAGTTCACGCAGGAAGTCCGCGTCGCGTCGGCGCCGGCCGGCGCCGGTCAAGCTCTCCGACACCGCCATCGCTGAAGTGGCAGGGCGGCGTCTTCCTCTTCACGCAGAACTACGACCAGAACGCGGTGAACACGTTCGCGCCGTTCGTGCTCTCGCCGTTGCTCCCGTTCTCGCTCGATCAGCACTCGCCGGAGGCGGCGCTCGACGACAGCGGGGTCGGCGTCTACGGGCAGGGCACGGTGACCTTCGGCAACAAGCTCGACGCCACCGTCGGCGCGCGCTTCGACTACGAGAACAAGAAGGCCAACCTCAACACCTTCTTACGCGCCGCCCATTTTTCCAGGCGCCGGTCGTCGACGCCGAGAAGTCGTTCTCGAACGTCTCGCCGCAGTTTGCGTTCAGCTATCACGTCAGCCTCGACGCCATGACCTACGTGACGCTCGGCCGCGGCTTCAAGGCGGGCGGCTTCAATCCCGCGTCGCCGCCCGGGAGCGAGGCGTACGACGAGGAGCACACCTGGCATGTCGAGGGCGGCGTGAAGAGCCAGTGGGCCGGACGCGTGACGGCGAACGTGGCGGTGTTCTCGATCGACTGGCCCGATCTGCAGCTGAACGTGCCGAACCCGTTCGTGCCCGGGCAGTTCTACATCTCGAACGTCGGGTCCGCGCGCAGCAGCGGCGTCGAGGTCGAGGTGAACGGCCACGCGCGCGACGGCGTCGACGTGTTCGCGTCGTTCGGCTACACGCACGCGCGGTTCGGCGACGACAGCTTCTCGAGCGGCGTGGACGTGTCGGGCAAGACGATCCCGAACACGCCGGACTACACGGCGATCCTTGGCACGGAGCTGTCGCACCCGCTGCGCTCCGACCTGCGGGTCTACGGCCGCGCCGAAGCCGTCTTCTACGGCGAGCTCTAGTACGACGAGGCGAACACGCAAGGGCAGGACGCGTATCCGCTCGCGAACTTCCGCGGCGGCGTGCGCGCCAGGTACGTCTTCGTCGAAGCCTGGGTCAAGAACGCGTTCGACACGGTCTACATTCCGGTGGCCTTCGCGTACGGCCCGTTCGCGCCGTCGGGGTTCGTGGGAGAGAGCGGCCGGCCGAGAACGTTCGGCCTCACGGCCGGCGTCTCGTTCTGATCAGGCGGATTCTGGCAGTCTTCGTCATAAAGCGCCAGGCACGGTACGTCCAAGCACGAGCCACAAGGACGAGATCTGTGGCTTCGTGAGCTCGTGGAGTCCTGTGGCATCGCGGCATCGAAGGAGAGCATGACGATCCAGCGCTACATACTCGCGGCGGTCTTCGCGGCAGGGACGGGTGTCGTGACGACGGGCAGTCCGGCGCTGGCGAGCGATTGGCCGCAGTGGCAGGGACCGGATCGCACCGGGCCTGTCGAAGGAGACCGGCCTGCTGCATGACTGGCCCGCGTCGGGTCCGCCGCTCGTCTGGACCGCGGCGGGCCTCGGCAACGGCTACGGCTCCGTGGCGATCAAGGGCGATCGCATCTACCTGCAGGGCATGAAGAACGGCGACGAGCATCGTGTCCGCGCTCAACCGCGCGGACGGCAAGGCGCTGTGGTCGAAGAGCCTCGGGCCGTCCGCGTCGAACGATCAGGGCGACGGCCCGCGCGGCACGCCGACGGTTGACGGCGACCGGCTCTACGTCCTGACCGAGAACGGCGATCTGGCGTGCCTGAAGACCGACGGCACCGCGGTCTGGCAGCGCAACATCCTTCAAGGATTTCGGCGGCCGCAATCTTCGCTGGCTGATCAGCGAATCGCCGCTGGTCGACGGCAACAACGTCATCGTCACGCCCGGCGGGCGCAACGCCGGCATGGTGGCGCTCGACAAGATGACCGGCAAGACCGTCTGGACGAGCAAGGACCTGAGCGATCCGGCGGGATACGCGTCGCCGATCGTCGCCGACGTCCAGGGCGTGCGCACCGTGATGACGCTCACCGCCAGCGCCGGCGTCGGCGTGCGCGCCTACGACGGCAAGCTGATGTGGCACTACGCGCGACGCCGCCAACGACGTCGCGAACATCACGACGCCGGTGTTCTTCGACAACAAAGTGTTCTACACGTCCGCGTACGACACGGGCGGCGCGCTGCTCGGTCTGAGCGCGCAGAACGGCGAGGTCAAGGCCAACGAGATCTACTTCACGCGGAACATGAAGAACCACCACGGCGGCGTCGTGCTCGTGAACGGCTATCTCTACGGCTTCAACGATTCGATCCTGACGTGCCTGGAGTTTTCGACCGGCAAGCAGATGTGGCGCGATCGCAGCGTCGGCAAGGGCGCGGTCACCTACGCCGACGGGCAACCTCTACCTCCAGGGCGAAAACAACATCGTCGGCCTCGCGGAGGCGTCGCCGACCGGATACAAGGAAAAGGGGCGGTTCACGATTCGCCGATCAGGGCCTGCCCAGCTGGGCGCATCCGGTCGTCAGCGGCGGGCGGCTCTACGTGCGCAATCAGGCGACGCTGTCGGCGTACGACATCAAGGCGAAGTAGCAAGGGCCAATATCCGCCTCAGCGTCGAACCGTCGATGTTTCCTCCGCTCATCACGCACGCGATGGTCTTGCCGCGGATGTCGGCGGCGCGTTGCGCGGCGGCGGCGAGGGACGCGGCGCCCGCGCCTTCGGCGAGGTTGTGCGTCAGGTGAATGGCCATGCGGACGCCCTCGGCGAGCTCGTCCTCCGTCAGCGTGATGATGTCGTCGAGCTCCCGTTCGAGGTAGTCGAACGTCAGATCGAACGTCACGCGCGTCGCCATTCCCTCGGCAAACGTGTCGGCCGCCGATCCGATCTGCCGCGTGCCCGTGCGCCAGGATCGCGCGAACGCATCGGCGCGCTCGGCCTGGATGCCCACGACGCGCGTGGGCAGACCGAGCGCCGAGCGAACGAGACACAGGCCCATCGCGCCGCTTCCGCCGCCAATCGGCACGAACACCACGTCGGGGACGACCTCGGTGAACAGCTCCAGCGCGAGCGTGGCGACGCCGGCGACGAGCAGCGGCTCGTTCGCCGAATGGATGTATCGCCGTGTGCCGCTCGCCGCTTCGCGCTCGACAGCCTCGCGAGCCTCGTCGAAATCGCGCCCGTGCTCGACCACCGTCGCGCCCCACGCGCGCATCGCCGCGTTCTTGTCGGGATTGTTGCCGACCGGCACGTAGACCGTGCAGGGGATCGACTCACGGTGGCAGGCGAACGCGATCGATTGTCCGTGGTTGCCGGTGCTCGCGGTGATCACGCCGCGGGACCGGAGATCGTCCTTGAGCGATCCGACGAGGTTCAAGCCTCCTCGGACCTTGAATGCGCCTGTCGGGTTGTGGTTCTCGTGTTTCACGTAGACGTCGGCGTCGAGCGCCTTCGCGAGGAGGGGATGCTTCAGCAACGGCGATGGCCGCATCGTGGCCGAGATGCGGTCGGCGGCGTCGTGGATATCGGCGAGCGAGACCGGAGGGCTATCGACAGATCCGCGCGTGCGTCAGCATATGGCGATCAGGGCCGATCATATGGCGGCCGGCACGTGGCCAGATACCGGTCCAGAGATCCGCGAGCCGGGCCCCTGACGGTTTTGTTGTCAGGTACCAATTTTGTGACCGGCGCGCCCTTTGGGAGTCGACGAACTCGGCGGGCCCCCTATCCTTGCGGGGTGGCGTGGTTCTTGGTTTGATCGTGCCTGGCTCATGCTCCGTACCAGCGGCACTTCGGATGTCAGCTCACCGGTTGGCGTGGTGACCATGCAGCCTGCGGCCGCCGCGCGTCCGCCCCCGCTCGCGTCAGTTGTCGGCGCTCTTCGGCGCGACGATTTTCCTCAGCGCGTTTCTGATGTTCCTCGTCGAGCCGATGATCGCGCGCATGGTGCTGCCGCTGCTCGGCGGCGCGGCGTCGGTGTGGAACACGTGCCTCGTCTTCTTCCAGGCCGTCCTGCTGTGCGGCTACGCGTATGCGCACGGCGCGACGCGCCTCGGTGTCCGGCGCCACGCACCGCTGCACGTCCTCGTGATGCTGCTCCCGCTCGCGGTGCTGCCGATCGGGCTCGCGCGGGTTGCGGACCCGTCCCTGAGCCATCCGGTCGCGTGGCTGCTCCTGGCGCTGCTCGTCTCGATCGGGCTGCCGTTCTTCGCGCTGTCGACGAGCGCGGCCGTGCTGCAGAAGTGGTATTCGGCGACGAATGCGGAGGGCGCGCGGGATCCGTATTTTCTCTACGCGGCCAGCAATCTGGGCAGCTTCATGGCGCTGCTTGCGTATCCGTTGATCGTCGAGCCGACGCTGCGGCTTCGGCAGCAGTCCGCGTGGTGGTCCGTCGGCTACGGCGTGCTCATCGTCCTCACCGCCTCGTGCGCCGCCGCAGTCTGGCGACGCGACCGCACAGCCGGTGAGGTGCCGGCCGCGATCAGCGAACCGGCGGAGCCACTCGCGTGGAGCCGGCGCCTTCGCTGGGTGGCCCTGGCCTTCGCGCCATCGAGCCTGCTGCTCGCGGTGACGAGCTATATCTCGACGGACGTGGCGTCGGTTCCGCTGCTGTGGGTGGTGCCGCTCTCCATCTACCTGGTGACGTTCGTCGTGGCGTTCAGCCCATCGGCCGTACGGGCACGCGCGCTGGCGCGGCGCTTCATGCCGCTCGCGGTCATCGTGTTGACGCTCCTGCTGATCGCGCAGATGGACCAGCCGTTGTCGTACGTGATCCCGGTGCACCTCGGCGCGTTCGCCATCGTGGCGCTCTTCTGCCACGGGGAGCTCGCGCAGGATCGGCCGTCACCGGCGCGGCTGACGGAGTTCTTTCTGTGGATTGCGTTCGGCGGCATGCTGGGCGGCCTCTTCAACGCGCTGGTCGCACCCGTCGTGTTCGTCGGGATCGTCGAATATCCGCTCGTGCTTGCGCTCACGTGCCTGCTGCGGCGGTCCGATGCGCCCACGCGTCCGGAGGATCGACAGGCATCAGCCTGGCTCCGCGACATCGTCGTCGCGGTCGCGATTGGGGCAGCTGCCCTGGCCTCGGTGCTCGTGAACAACCGGTTCGAATCGCAATCGCGACTCCTCATTCTCGGCGCAGCGGTACCGGCGCTGATTGCCTTCGGCCAGCAGCGGCGCCCGATCCGGTTCTTCGGTTGTGTCGCCGCCCTGCTGATCTCCGGCGCCTTCGTCCACGGGGCGTTCGGGCGAACCATTCACGCGAGCCGGACGTTCTTCGGCGTCTACCGGGTGCACGCGGACGATCGTCTCCACTACCGCTTCATGTTTCACGGGACGACCCTGCATGGCATGCAGAGCACGCTGCCCGAGCGACGCCACGAGTCGTTGAGCTACTTCCACAGGACAGGCCCGATCGGTCAGGTGTTCGCCGAAGTACCGGGCGCGTCGCAGACGACCGAGGTCGCGGTAGTCGGCCTCGGCGTTGGATCGCTGGCGAGCTACGCGGGCCCGGCGCAGCGCTGGACCTTCTACGAGATCGATCCCGCGGTCGAACGCATCGCCAGGACCCCCGAATATTTCACGTACCTGGAGGATTGCGGCGCGCGGTGTACGGTCACGATCGGCGATGCACGGCTCTCGCTGGCCCGGGCGCGTCCGCAGCAGTACGGCGTGATCATCCTCGACGCGTTCAGCTCGGACGCCATTCCGATCCACCTGCTGACGCGCGAGGCGATGCGCTTGTACCTGTCACGCCTCGCCCCGGGAGGCGTGATCGCGTTGCACATCTCGAACCTGCACCTGTCGCTCAGCCCGGTGCTGGGCCGGGTCGCGCAGGATCAGGGGCTGACGGCGCTCTGGCAGCAGGAGCCGTCGACAGCCGGGTCCCTGGCTGTCGGCAAATTCCCGTCGCAATGGATGGTCGTCGCGCGCGAGCGCACGCGACCTCGGCGGCCTCACGACCGACGCACGGTGGCGGCCGCCTGTCGTCGCGCCGTCGACGCCGCTGTGGACGGACGACTTCTCGAACATCCTCAGCGTGCTCAGACACTGAGTCCCGAGTCCCGAGTCCCGAGTCCCAAGTCCCGAGTCCTCGTTCGGCAACCCGCAACCCGAACCCGCGTCCCGAGGGTCGAGCTCACGCTCACGGCACAGTCACCGTCACCGGCGGGCTCGTAGCCGCGCGCGTGTAGCCGTTGTTCAGGAACAGACGGAACTCGTACGTCCCCGGCGTCGACGGCATCGTTACCGTCCAGGTGCGTGTCGTGACACTGCCGCCGACGAAGGTGTTCGCGATGTAGCTGACATTCGGCGCGCTCGTCGACGCGAGGGCGAGCCAGTCCCATGGGCCGCCGAAACCGTCCGTGAGGGTGACGGTCACGCTCGCGCCGGGCGCGACGTTCACGGCATCGACGGTCAGGACGGGGGGCGGCGCAATCGTGAGCGCGACAGCGCTCGACGTGCCTCCACCCGGAGTGGGCGAGAAGACCGTAATCTGCGCCGATCCGGGCGACGCGATATCGGCCGCTGTGATCGCCGCGGTCAGCTGGGTGCTGCTCACCAGCGTCGTCGGACGCGGCGCGCCATTCCATCTCACGACCGACGAGGAGACGAACCCGCTGCCGTTCGCGGTGAGCGTGAACGCACCCGTGCCCGCGGCGACCCTGGCCGGGCTGATCGACGTCAGCGAGGGGACCGGGTTCGAACTGAACACGACGGTCACCGGCGGGCTCGTCGCCGTACGCGTCAACCCGTTGCTCGGGAAGAACCGGAACTCGTACGTGCCCGCCGTCAGCGGCGTCGTGACCGTCCACGTGCGCGTAGTGACGCCCGTGCCGACGTACGTGTAGCTGACGTAGCTCCAATTGGCCGCGCTCGTCTGCGCAAACGCAATCCAGTCGCCGGAGGTGCCGGGTCCGTTCGTCAGTGTCACCGTCACCGGGGCACCGGCCGATACCGTTGACGCGCTGACGGTGAGTGCCGGCGGCGATGACGATGACGGGCCGATGGTGAACGTTGCCGGCGACGAGGTGACGCCCGCCGAGAAGACGGTGACCGAAGCCGTTCCCGCCGTCGCGACGTCCGCGCTCGCGATGGACGCGCTCAGTTGAGTGGGGCTCACGAACGTCGTTGGCCGATCGGCCCCGTTCCAACGGACGACTGAGGTCGAATCGAAGTTGGCGCCGTTGACGGTCAGCGCGAACGCGCCGCTCCCGGCCACGGCCGAGGACGGCGACAGCGAGGCGATGACCGGCGCCGAACTTCCCGCGGACCCTACGATGACGGCGGGACTGGTCGCGGCGCGCGTGTAGCCGCCGTTGAGGAAGTATCTGAACTCGTAGGTGCCTGCGGTGGTCGGCATGGTGACCGTCCACGTCCGCGTGGTGATGCCGCCGCCGACGTACACATAGCGGATGTAGCTCGCGTCCGGAGCCGTCGTGGCCGCGAGCGCCAGCCAGTCGGTGTACCCTCCGGCGCCGCCCGTCAGCGTTGCTGTCACCGTCCCTCCAGGTGCGGTCGTCGTATCGCTCACGGTCAGTGTTGGCGGGGGCGTCGCCGCAAACGCGACGCTCGGAGACGTACCGCCGCCGGGAGCCGGGGACACGACGGTCACGGCGTTCGAGCCAGCCGACGCGATGTCGGCCGCGGCGATCGACGCCTGCAATTGTGTCGCGCTCATGAACGTTGTCGGCCGCGAGGATCCGTTCCATCGGACCAGCGACGAAGAGACGAACCCGGTGCCGTTCACCGTCAGCGTGAACGCCCCGCTGCCCGCGTACGCGGATGCGGGCGAAAGCGAGGTGACGGCCGGTGGCGGATTCACGGACGCGTCGACCCTCACGACCGGGCTGGTCGCGGCGAGCGTGTAGCCGTTGTTCGGGAACAGGCGGAACTCGTACTGTCCGGGCGTCGACGGCATCGTGACCGTCCACGTGCGATTGGTCACGCCCGTACCCGACGTAGGTGAACGTGACATAGCTCGTATTTGCGGCGCCCGTGGCGGCGAGCGCGAGCCAGTCGCCAGACCCACCGAAGCCGTTCGCCAGCGTCGCGGTGACCTGCGCGCCTGGCGCAACGAGCGCGGCGCTCACGGTGAGGGTCGGAGGCGGATCGAGCCTGACTGTTCTCGTCGCGGAGACGCCACCGCCAGGCGCGGGCGTGCCCACCCACACGGGAAACGTGCCGACCGTTGCGAGATCGGCGATCGGAATCTGGGCCTGGAGTTGCGTCGTGCTGACGACGGTGGTGGGCTTGGCGACGCCGTTCCAGTACGCGATCGAGAACGCGTTGAAGTCGGATCCGGTGAACGTGAGGGTGAGTGGCGTCGCCGCGCCGGCGCGCAAGGCCGAGGGGTCGACCGACGTCAACGTGGGAACCGGGTTCGAGACCGGCCGAAGCGACTGCAGCGCAGCGTAAACGCTCACGCGCGGTACGGTGACGCCGGCGCCGGCCGGGCGCGTGTCCGTGATCGGGAGGCCGGTCCGCCGCAAGGCGTCCAGGATCAGGCTGACTCCGGCCGCGGGAACCGCCTGCCGAAGGATCGCCCACGTGCCAGTCACGTGCGGCGTCGCCATCGACGTGCCGTTGAGGACTCTGAATCCTCCGCCGGGCACGGAGGAGTTGATCGCGCTGCCCGGTGCGAACAGCGACAGGAACGAGGCGACATTTGAGAAGGACGAGACCTGGTTGGACTTGTCCACGGATCCGACGCTGATGGCCGTCGAGATGCAGCCAGGCGACGAGAGAGACGTCCCCGATCCGTCGTTGCCAGCCGCAATCACCGTTGCCACGTTGATCGAACGCAGGTTGTCGATCGCGGGCTTGTAGGGCTGCGCGTCACACGGCGCGCTGAAAATGGAGCCGCCGAGGCTCATGTTGACCGACACGACGTTGAGCGCGGCCGCCCGCCCGTACACCTGTTCGAGACCCGCGATGATGTCCGACGAGAACGCGCCGAGACACGGCGCGGGTCCGCCGCACGTCGCCGTATCGGTGATCTCCGTGAACACCTGCACCGCCATGATCTGCGCGCCTTTGGCCACTCCGGAAAAGCTCACGCCTGCCGTCGCGCCGCTGCCCGCCGAAATGCCGGCGACGTGTGTGCCGTGGAAGCAGAGATCGAGCAGGCATGGGGCGGCCGAGCCCGGACCGAACTGCTGATCGGCTCCACCCGGACACATCGTCTGTGTCCGATTGGGAAGCGTGCTGGAGAAACACGACTCGTCCACGACCTTGTTCGCGAGAAACGGATGCGTCGCGTCCACGCCCGTGTCGAGGATCGCGACGGTGGTTCCCGTGCCGTCGTATCCTGCGGCCCACGCCTGATCGGCCTGAATCAGTGGCACGCTCTCGGCGAGAACGGGTCTGACGATCTCGTCCTCGAACACGCGCACGACGTCGGACGACGCCGCGTCGAGGGCGGCGAGCGCAGCGGGCCCGACCTCGAGCGCCACGTACGGAACGGTCGCGTACTCACGAGTCACGCGGCGATCGCCCGACTGCAGCGAGGCCACGACGCGCGCCGCCGCAGATCCGATGTCGCGCCGCTGCGCGACAACGGCAGCGGCGTTTCGAAGCTGACCCTCCGGCACGTGCCGGCCGCTCGGAAGATTCAACTCGACGATCACGCGCACACGACCATCTCGCGCGGCGCGCGCGCGCACGGTGCCCGGCACTCGTCGTCCACCGCCCGGTTGGATCGGAGACGGCCCCTGCGCGGACAGGAAGATGCCGAAGAGCGCGAAAGACAGGAGGACCGAAGCTCGAACCGCCGCCGGGCGTTGAAGCGTCATTGAACCTCCGAATAATGATGAGTTCGAGACTCTTGTGTCGCTCCAATCGCCAGCCCTGTCAAGCCGAATGTGGAGGGGTGCGCACAAAAGATCGCAAGATGCCGCGATGGGTAGATCCGACCCGCCGTCTGATGACGAATCTGAGATTCGTCACGCCGATCGACTGGGGTGAGGACGAATTCTGTAACCGGCGCCTGTTAGTATTCGAGGTCTCCTGTTGCTTTCATGACGGCCTTTCCCGGTCTCCACCGGCGTCGCGCGACGGCGGTCGCGTCAGTTGTCGGCGCTCTTCGGCGCGACGATTTTCCTGAGCGCGTTCCTGATGTTCCTCGTCGAGCCGATGATCGCGCGCATGGTGCTGCCGCTGCTCGGCGGCGCGCCGTCGGTCTGGAACACGTGTCTGGTCTTCTTCCAGGCCGTCCTGCTGTGTGGCTACGCCTATGCGCACGGCGCGACGCGCCTTGGCGTCCGGCGTCACGTACCGCTGCACGTCCTCATGATGCTGCTTCCGCTCGCAGTGCTGCCGATCGGGCTCCTGCGGGTTGCGGACCCTTTTCACAGCCATCCGGTCGCATGGCTGTTCCTGGCGCTGCTCGTCTCGATCGGGCTGCCGTTTTTCGCGTTGTCGACGAGCGCGGCCGTGCTGCAGAAGTGGTATTCGACGACGGACGATGGAGGGGGCCGGGATCCGTACTTTCTCTACGCGGCGAGCAACCTGGGCAGCTTCATCGCGCTGCTCGCGTACCCGTTGATCGTCGAGCCGACGCTGCGGTTGCGTCAGCAGTCGGTGTGGTGGTCCGTCGGCTACGGCGTGCTCATCGTCCTCACCACCTCGTGCGCCGCCGCGATCTGGCGACGCGGACGCAGGGACATTGAACCAGCAACGGTTCGGCAAACCGCGGAGCCAATCGGTTGGGCCAGGCGTCTCCGCTGGGTGGCGCTCGCCTTCGCGCCATCGAGCCTGTTGCTCGCGGTCACGAGCTACATCGCTACCGATGTGGCGTCAGTTCCGCTGCTGTGGGTGGGCCCGCTGTCGATCTATCTGATGACGTTCGTCGTGGCGTTCAGCCCGTCGGCCGTGCGGGCTCGCGCGCTCGCGCGGCGCTTCATGCCGCTTGCGGTCATCGTCATCACGGTGACGCTGATTGCGCAGATGAACCAGCCGTTGTCGTACGTGATCCCGGTCCACCTCGGCGCGTTCGCCATCGTGGCGCTTTTCTGTCACGGGGAGCTCGCGCAGGATCGGCCGTCGCCGGCGCGGCTGACGGAGTTCTTTCTGTGGATTGCCTTGGGCGGCATGCTCGGCGGTCTCTTCAACGCGCTGGTGGCGCCCGTGCTCTTCGTCGGCGTCGCCGAGTATCCGCTGGTGCTCGCGCTGACGTGTGCGCTGCGACGGCCGGAGGGTGGCGCGGCATCTGAACGAGAGGGCGCGACGTTCTCCGTGCGCGACATCATGTTTGCGGCGGTCATCGGGCTTGTCGCGACGGGAGCCGTCCTGGTGAACAACCACTACGGATCGGAATCGCGATATCTGATTGTCGGCGCGGGCGTGCCCGCGGTGATCGCGTTCGGGCAGCAGCGCCGGCCGATTCGATTCGTGGCATGTGTCGCGGCGTTGCTGCTCTCCGGCGCGTTCGTCGAGAGCGCGTTCGGTCGCGTCCGTGTATTCGACGCGCACGTTCTTCGGCATCTACCGGGTTCGCGAGGACGACCGGCTCCGCTTCCGGCTCATGTTCCACGGTTCGACGCTGCACGGCATGCAGAGCATGCTGCCGGAGCGGCGCCACGAGCCGTTGAGTTATTACTCCCGGACTGGACCGATTGGGCAGGTGTTCGCCGAGGTGCCCGGCGCGTCGCAGACGGCCGAGGTCGCGGTAGTCGGCCTCGGCGTTGGATCGCTGGCAAGCTACGCGGGCCCGGCGCAGCGCTGGACCTTCTACGAGATCGACCCCGCGGTCGAGCGCATCGCCAGGACCGCCGAATATTTCACGTACCTGGAGGATTGCGGCGGCGCGGTGTACGGTCACGATCGGCGATGCTCGGCTCTCGCTGGCCCGGGCGCGTCCGCAGCAATACGGCGTGATCATCCTCGACGCGTTCAGCTCGGACGCCATTCCGATCCACCTGCTGACGCGCGAGGCGATGACGCTGTACGTGTCACGGCTCGCCCCGGGGGGCGTGATCGCGTTGCACATCTCGAACCTGCACCTGTCGCTCAGCCCGGTGCTGGGCCGGGTCGCGCAGGACCTCGGGCTCGCCGCGCTGTGGCAGCCTGAGCCGCCAACGTCCGGGTCGCTCACGCTCGGCAAGTTCCCGTCGCATTGGATGGTCATCGCGCGCGAGGCACGCGACCTCGGCGGCCTCACGACGGACACGCGCTGGCGACCGCCCGACGTGGCGCCGACGACGCCGCTGTGGACGGACGACTTCTCGAACATCCTGAGCGTGCTGAGAGACTGAGAGTGAAGGAGGCAGTCAGCGGCCGTCGTAGCGCAGGCCTTCCGGCCTGCTGACCGAGCGCCAGGCAGCCCCAAGAGTGCTGCGTCCAACGCTACAGACTCAGAATTCCGGCGATGGCTACTCGGCCCGCAGCGAGATGAGGGGATCCACCGAGCTGGCTTTCCGTGCCGGGATCAGGCCAGCGATCAACGCAACCAGCACCAGAGCGCTGGCGGCGGCCACGAACGTAGCCGGATCCGTCGGCGTGACGTTGAAGAGAAACGTCGCGAGCACCCGCGTCAACACCACGCCGCCAATGGTTCCGAGCACCACACCGAGTGCGGCGAGTGCCAGCGTGCGCTTCACGATCATCGCCGCTACTGACGCCCTGTCGGCGCCGAGCGCGATGCGGACCCCGATCTCGCGGCGCCGCTCGACGACGGACGAGGCAAGAACGGCATAAACGCCAATCGCCGACAGCACGAGCGCGAGGATCGAGAAGAGGCCCAGCAGCCGCGTGTGGAACCGCGGCTCCGCTATCGTATCGGCGATCAGATCCTCCATGCTGCCCATCGCGTGCGGTGCCTGGTTGTTGTCGATCGCGGCGAGCGCGCCGCGCAGCATCGGCGCAACCACCTGCGGATCGCCGGTCGTCCGGACGACGAACGTCATGCGCGAGATCCAGGACGACCGTGTGACCTGCTGATACGGCTGATAGACGGCCGGCGGCGCTCGATGCGTCAGCCCGCCCTGCCTGACGTCCGCGACGACACCGACCACGGTCAGCCAGTCCTGCGGCTTCGGAGTGGTCTCGATCGACAGACGTTGTCCAACCGCATGCCCACCGGGCCAGATCCGTCGCGCCGCGGATTCGTTGACGATGACGACCGGTGGACCTGCCCTGCCATCCTGTGGGCTGAATTCCCTGCCCTCCAGCACCCGGATGCCCATCGTCTTGAAGTAGCCCGCGCTCACCGACGCTTTCGTCACGTACCACGGGGGTGAGGCCTGACCGTCGACCGTGAAGTCGCCCTGGATCGACATCGTCCCGAGAGGAATCCAGTTCACGGCGCCCGCGGAAACGATATCCGGCAGGGATGACAGGGATTCGAGCAGTCGCTGATGAAACGCGCTCAACGCAACCGGGGTCGGATACAGCGCCTCCGGCAGATCGAGCGTCATCGTCATCACGTGCGACGGCTCGAAGCCGGGCTCAACCGAGCGCAACTTCAGGAAGCTTCTCGCGAGCAACCCTGCGCCGACGAGCAGAACGAGCGCGAGCGCCATCTCGGCAACGATCAGACTCTCGCGGAAGCGCAGCGTGCGCTTCGGCGCTGACGCCACGCCTGCCCGCAGCGTGTTCGAGACATCGGCCCGGATGCTCTGCAGTGCCGGCACGATCCCCAGAAGCACGCCGGCGACGAGCGCCAGTATCAGCGTGGCCGCCACGACCCAGAAATCGATGTGAATCTCGGCATCGCGCGGCAGCGTGCCCGCGGGCACGAAGGCAAGGAGAGCTGGCGTGGCGACGTACGAGACAAGTGTGGCTGCCAGGCCTCCGCTCAGCGACAGCAGGGCGCTTTCTGTGAGCAACTGACGAACCACGCGCCCACGACTGGCGCCGATCGCAAGCCGAGTCGCAATCTCCTGCCGCCGCGCGACCGCACGGATCAGCAGCAGGTTCGCGACGTTCGCGCACGCGATCAGCAGCACGAAGGCCACGGCACCCGCGAAGATCAGCAGCGGCCGCGTCGTGTCGTCCACGATGGCACTCTGGAGCGAGACGACACGAGCGATCTGATCGTGTCGATCACCTGCCGTGCCGGGCTGGTTGGTGATGAAGGCCTCGAACGCGGCGCGAGCCACGTCTCTGGACACGTCGGGTTTCAGTCGGCCGATCACCGGCCGCGTGAAGCTCAGATGCGGATCGTTCCGAACCTCGAGCGGCATCCAGATGTCGGCCTTCGACGGGTACGAGAATCCGGGAGGCAGGACGCCCACAACGGTGTAGGCCGTCCCATCGAGAGTCACGGACCTGTTCACCACCGCGGGATCGGCGCCGAACCGGCCCCGCCACACGGCGTCACCTAACAGAACGACCTGCCTGCGACCAGGCTGATCCTGATCGGGCGCGAATCCAGTCCCGATCGCCGGAGTCACGCGCAGGACGCGAAAGAAATCCGGCGTCACCGTCGCGACGATCACGCGCGTGGCCTCGCCCGTACCACTGAGCGTGAGCGGCGCGCTTCCAAATGTTGCGAGCGTCTCGAACGACCGGTCCTGACGCCGAAGCGCGAGGTACGTGCCGTCGGCAAGTCCTGGCTGCAACCAGTACGGTGATCCTGGTGACGCGTACGAGATCGCGCACACTTTGTCCGAGTCGGGAAAGGGCAGCGGCCGAAGCAGCACGCTGCGGACGACGGTGAGGATTGTGGTGCTGGCGCCGATCCCGAGCGCCAGCGTGAGCAGCGCGCCGAGCGCGAACGCGGGCCGCTTGCGGAAGCTCCGCACGGCGAAGACCAGATCCTGGCCGACGGTCTCGAGTCGGACGAGGATGTTGGCATCGCGCGTCTGCTCCCGGATGCCCATCCGGCCGCCGAAGCGCTCGAGCGCGTCGCGCCGCGCGGCCTCCGGCGTCAGGCCGGCGGCGATGCTGTCCTTGATCCGCGAGTCGATGTGAAACTGCAGCTCCTCGTCGATCTCCGGATTGAGGTCCCGATGCCGCAGCACGTTCGTCAGACGATGGATCCAAGACATGTCAGTTGTTAGTTCCCAGTAGCCAGTTAGTACCAGTGGCCAGTTACCGGTGGCCAGTTACCCCCTAGCCAATCCCCCGGGCCCTCAGCCGGCAGCGAACTTCGCTACGCGTGTTTGAGGACGCGCGCGACGGCTCCGGTCAGTTCCACCCAGCTCTTCTCTTCCTGCGCGAGCTGCCGCCGGCCTGCCGCCGTGATCGAGTAGAAGCGCGCGCGCCGGCCGTTTTCCGACGCCCCCCATTCCGCCCGCAGCCAGCCCATGTGCGTCATGCGATGCAACGCCGGGTAGAGCGAGCCCTCCTGCAGCCGGAGCACGCTGTCGGAGATACGCTCGATGTGAAGGGCGATCGCATACCCGTTCATCGGGCCGCGGCCGTCGAGCGTTTTGAGGACGACCAGGTCGAGCGTGCCCTGGAGGCGATCGTTGGAGTGTTTCTCTCCCATAGCCAGCTATGGGTCAGCGTAGGCGCTTCGCGGGGTGGTTGTCAAATGAGCGTCATTCCGGCCTTCCGTCGCTCACAGGAGAGCAAGAGCGCAGAAGAGCCGGAAAAGATCTACAGGAGACCTCCCGACCTCATGTGATGGCTTTCTGGCACTTACTATCCCGTTTGTCGCGGCTGTGAGCAGTGCCTTCAACAATCCGGGTGCTCTGGAACTCGTGATCTCCTGTGCGGGATCTGTCGTACGGGTTTGCTATTCCGCGCGGAGCGCGATGAGCGGATCGACGCGCGCGGCGCGTATCGCCGGGATCAGGCAGGCCACGATCGAGACGGCAAGCAACACGAGCGAGGCGATCGTGAGCGTGATCGGATCGCGCGGTGTGACGCCGAAGAGGAATGCCTCGAGCACACGGGCGGCCAGCAGCGCCGCGGCCAGGCCCACCACAACGCCGGCGAGCGTGGTTCGCGCGCCTTCGCGCACCACGGCACCCACCAGTCGCGCCGGCGCCGCGCCGAGCGCCATCCGAATGCCGATCTCGCGGCGCCGGTGTTCGACCGCGTACGACATGAGCGCGAAGACTCCTGTCGCTGCGAGCAGCGCGCCGACAATGCCGAAAAAGGTCGCGAGCGTGGCCACGAGCCGCTCGCGCAACAGCGCACGATCGATGATGTAATCGAGCGTCCGCAGATTCTCGATGAACTCGATCCCGCCCGAATCCACGGCCCGCCGAATCTCGTCGAACGAGATGCCCGTTCCACGAAGGACGAAACACTTCGCGTTCACGTCGGGATCCTGAAGGGCCGCCGTGTAGATGGCGTCCACGCGCGCGTTCTTCACGTCGTAGAGCCGCGCGTTGCTGACGACCCCGACGATCTCCAGATCCTGACGCGCAGGCGCCAGACCGATCCGCACGTGTCGGCCGACGGCCGGTGCGTTGCCGAAGAGGCGCCGGGCCAGCGCTTCGCTCACGATCGCGACCTTGCGCGCATGCGACGTGTCGGACCACGAGAAATCCCGGCCCTGCTGAACGGTGATGCCCAGCACGCCGAAGAAATCTGGCGACACGGGCGTGACGATCGAGGCGACGCCGTTCGTCGCGGTGACGGGTTCGCTCGCCCGCGTGACGCGTTCACCGATCCCCGGTGCCGCCGCCGGCGGGCTTGTCGAGCGAGACGCTCGCGCGCTCCACACCGGGGATCGCTCAGGAGCTTCTCGATCGTGCTGCGGTAATAGACGTCGTTGTCGAGGTGCGCTGTAGCCGCCGGGGCGATGGAAGGGATAGGCCACGACGACCCCCGCTGGCGTCAGCCCGGACGGCACCGACCGGATGGTTCGCAGCGTTCTGACGAAGAGGCCGGCGGCAATCAGCAACACCAGCGAGAGCGCGACTTGCGCCGCGACCAGCCACTTGCCGGCGGTGGCAGACGTGACCGTGCGGCGTGTCCGCTGCTGAACGCCGAGCGGCTGTTCCCGTGTTGCCTGCCAGGCAGGCAGCAGCGTCAGGAGCAGCCCGAAGAGCAGCGCCGTCGCCATCGTGAACACGATCGCCCGTCCATCCGGCGCCGGATTGAACGCGACCGTGACCATGTATTCCTCGAAGATGACGGCGCTGAGGCCCTTGCTGGCCCACACGGCGACAGAGGAACCCGCCGGCGCCGCCGATCGCCGCCGAGGAACAGACCCTCGGTGATCAGCTGACGCGCGACGCGCCACCGGCTCGCGCCGAGCGCGAGGCGGACCGCCATTTCGTGCCCGCGCGCGGTCGTCCGCGCGAGCATCAGCCCCGACAGGTTCGTGCAGGCGATCGCCAGAATCAGCGCCGCGATCGCGAACGTCATCAGCAGCGGCGACGAGAACTGCGGGTCGAAGCCATGGCTCCGACCCGCGCGCCGCCGACGCGACCGACAGGCGTTGCGACAGACGCTGCGTCGCGTTCGGCAGGTGAGAGATCCGGAGGCATGGTCAACGCCTGCAGGGCCGGCCACTGGCTGGAGAGTCGTGCGCGTGCCTGCTCGAGCGTGACGCCGGGACGCAGGCGCGCGACGACCTCAATCCATTGGGACGATCGGCGGGCAATCGAGTCGACGGGCCGCCCGTTGATCAGTGCCACGGCTGGCAGCGGAACGGTGATGTCCGGCTCGGCGGAGATCGCCGAAGCCCGTGAAGCCTGCCGGCGCGACGCCGACGATCGTGAACGGCACGTTCTCCACGCGAATCGTGCGACCGAGCACGCTGGGATCGCCGTGCAGCCGGCGCTGCCAGAACGTGTGGCCCAGCACGGCGACCTGCTGCATTGCCGGCGGCGCGAGCGTGACGTCCGCCGGCTCAATGAGACGCCCGAGGACCGGGCGGACGCCGAGCTCCGCGTAGACATTGCCGGTGATCGGCCCAGAAGCCGGCGGTCGTGAACTCTCCCATGAATTCGACGCCCTCCACCGACCACCACGCTCCCATGACCGACCCGAACGTCGATGACTCCTCGAGCTGTCGAAACAGCATGTAGGACGCGCCGATTTCGCGTCCATCGCGGTCGACAGGCGCCACATGCACGAGCGAACCGGGATCGCGCACGGGGAGGTCGCGCAGGACGAGCGCGTTCAGCAGGCTGAAGAGCGTCGTGTTCGCGCCGATCGCGAGCGTCGCTGTCAGGATCGTTGCGGCGGTGAGCACCGGTGTCTTCCGATAGACACGCAGCGCGTAGCGGACGTCCTGGAGGAGCGCATGGACGCGGCGCGAGCGGGCTGACGTCGCGGCACGCCTCGGCCGCCTGCGTGACGCCGCCAAACGCGATCCGCGCCGCGCGCCTCGCCTCGGCAGGCGACATCCCTCGATCGATGTAGTCCTGCGTGGCACGCTCGAGATGATCCTGGAACTCCTCCGACAGCCGGGCGTCCAGGCGGCGGGCGGTCCATCGCGAGCCGAGCCGGGTCACGAATGCGCGCAGGGCCAGGAACCTCATCATCTCACCTGTTGTTCGCCAACATGAGCATACAGATGTTCATGTGGACAGTCAACATGAGTGGGTTAACGGAGTCGAACGGAGCCAACGGATTTCGAAACGAAGCAACGGAGCCAACGGAGTTTAACGGAGGAAGAGTACGTCAATGTCGTTGCGTCCGCTGCGGCGGACTCTTCTCCGTTCGTCTTCGTTTCCTTCGTTGCTTCGTTTCTGAAATCCGTTGCCTCCGTTATCCGCAAACGGACGTCGCCGCCTCACGGTCGCAGCGGTTGCGCGCGATCCTGATACAGCGCGACGAGGGCCGCGCCGATGGCCTGCGACAGGTCGCCGAGCGCGGCGGGCGTGACGCTGATGTGATCGCGCTGGGGCGGCCAGAGGTAGGGAGCCGCGGTCTCGCGGATGAGCCTCAGGTAGCGGTTGCGGAACGCCTCCGTCGTCGCTTCCGGATCCATCAGCCCGCCGCCAATGACGACGAACTGCGGGTCGAGCGCCATGGCGAGCGACGCGACGTGCAGCCCGAGCGCGCGCGCCTGGAAATCGAAGATCTCGAGCGCGAGCGGATCGTTCTTCTGCGCGAGCCCGCGCAACGAGAGCACGCGCTGCTTCGAATCGCCGCCCGACGTCGCGAGCGGATGGTTCGGGTAGGCGGCCAGCTTGTCGGCCAGCAAATAGGGAAGGCCAGAGATCGTCGTGTAGACCTCGACGCACCCCCATGTCCGGCCGCAGCCGCAGGGATACGGCTTCATGTCGAGCAGGTGCAGCGGTGCCGGCATGTGCGCGGCTTCCATCCCCGACAGCGTGTCGCCATCGAGCGGCAGGCCGCGCGCGTCCACGAACGCGCACCCGAGCCCCGACCCGGGCGCGAGCATCAGCATGGTGCCCGTTCCAGCGCCGCGCACGCGCTGCGCTTCGGCCACGCCGCCCATGTTGCCGTCGTTACCGACCACGAGCGGAATCGCCCGGCCGGCACGCTCCGCGAGTGCCCCCGCGTACGACGTGTGCACGTCGAATCCGATGAACGCTTCCGGAAGGTTCGGCGATTTTCCGAACACCCCGTACCGCTGATAGGGACCCGGAATCGCCAGCCCCACACCGCCCACATCGTCCCACGTCAGATCGTTCTGGGTCAGGTAGTCGCTCGCGGCCGCGATCCAGCCCGCCACCATGGCGTCTGGCCCGTGCGCCGCATTGGTCGGCCGTTGCAGCAGCTTTGTGGACAGGACCGTTCCATCGTGCCGCACGCCACCCACTTTCGAGGTGGTCGCCCCGCCATCGGTGCCGAGGTAGATGCTGGGACTACGTGTCACGATGACTTCCTGTCACGCAGACGGTGGACGGTATGCGGAATCCGGTATGCGGGATCCGACTGCATTCTGCATTTTGCATTTTGCATTCTGCATTCCGCATCCTCATCCGTCCTACGTCCTGTACGCTTCGCGGCCGACGCCCTGCACGGGAATCCCTTGAGCCGCGAGCACTTCGTGCTGCAGCGCGTACATCGCCGCGGCGGCCTCGTCGATGTGACGGACGAAGGCAATCGATCCGGACAGAATCGGCAGGAGACGCGCGCGATCCTGAATCCGCGCCGGCGGGTACTCGTGCTCCACGATCAGCGGCGTGTTGGCCACGTCGAGCTGGAGGAGCTCGCGCGCGGCGAGCTGGTGGTCGAGCCAGTCGACGGTCCGGTTCTGCAGGTACGCGAGCGGATCGTGACGCGCGGTTCCCGGCAGCTCGTGCTCGGCGAGCGCGACCTGCTTCTTCCACGCGTTGAGCTGATCGGCCGGATTCTCCGACGGTTTGCCGTTGACCCAGTCGCCGCGCTCGACCGTCTGCCCGCCGTAGCCCCATTCGGACACGCCGCGCGTGTTGATGACCTGTCCCTTGACGTGGAACCCGCCGATCAGGAAGTTGTACCCGACGTCCTTCAAGTACTGAAAGATCGACCGCGTGTCCTGTCCCATCAGGATGGCGTGTGACGGGTCGTAGTGAATGCGGAACTGGTCGCCGACCTTGTGCTTCTCGCAGATCCGGTGCAGCGCGATCCACGTCCCCGGTGTGTACGCGATGTTGTTGTGCCAGTTGTCGCCGGTCGTCCAGCCGGGCATCGGGCACTGCTCGACCCGGTAGACGAGCCCTCGGTCCTTGGCATCTCGCAGCAGCGGAATGAACGACTCCTCGAAGTCGATCAGGTTCTGGTCCATGCTGCGCTGCTGGTTGCGCCCGACGAACCCGCAGACGGCGTTGACGCCCAGCAGGACGGCGGCGTCGAAGATGCGCCGCATGAACTCGAGCTTCTTCTTCCGGATGGCCGGATCGTGGTGGAGGAGGTTGTCGAAATACCCCACCTCCGAGATGGCGATCCGCGAGGCCGCCAACGCCGCGTGCACGCGCTTCGCGCGATCCTTGTCGAACGGCTTGCGCAGGTCGAGCGTGTTCGCGACCGGGTCGAGCATCGCCTCGGGCGGCACGTCGCTCTCGGTCGGGTGGAGCGCGGACGAGAGCTGGATGATGTCGGCCCCGAGCTCGCGCGCGTAGGCAATCCACTCCTCGACGGCGCGATCCGGATCCGCGTCGCGCACCTCGCGGGGCGTCAGCTCCTGGATTGCGGCCGTGAGAATGCCGACTTTCATGAACTTGGGTTCGAAGGCCTGAATGCGCATTGCCAGAATCACCTCACACGCGTACGACGGGCGGCGCGAACTCGCGCTTGCGGACCATCACGGCGCCAATGTAGCAGAGCGCGATGATCACGAGCAGCGCGTTGAATCCGGTGACGAGCGACAGGTACTCGGCCACGCCGCCCACCATCGCGCCGAGCAGGTTCGTGCCGTAGTCGCGCGGCAGCGACGTCGATCGCTTGATCGCCGAGCCGAAGAGCAGCCCCGCGCACAGCACGGGGCTGAACACCAGCACGCTGTAGAAGATCGACTCGGTGACGCGGCTCTCGAAGGTGATCCGGCCGATCGGCACCGCGTAGCTGATCGCCAGCAGCGCGACCAGGATGCCGCCCACGAGCCAGGGCCGCACGGTGTCGATGCGCGCGACGATGAAGTTGGCGACGAGCGCCATGGTCAGCACCGCGGCGATCGAGAGCGACGCCACGATCCACGTCGAGCCCCACAATAACGCAAACTGGATGATCGATTTCGTCTCCAGCAGCATGAAGCCGGCGCCGAGCAGGAAGAAGTGCCACGAGAAGCGGCCCGGCTCGCCGCGGAGGGTCGCCATGACCGCCACCAGCGAGATCACGAGCACCACGGCCAGCGCGTTCAGGTAGTGCCGCGGCAGCTCGCGATCCTTCATGTAGAGAAAGGGCCAGTCGTCCGTGGCCGGCTCGATCGACGGATCCCGGCGAAGCGTTCGGGCGGGGCTCGGATCGTGCGACTGGCCGTACGCCGTCACCCGCTCAGGCACCTCGGGCTCGTGCGTCAGCGTTTTCAGCCGCGGTCCCGCCATCAACACGCCCAGGTAGGCTCTCGCCTCGTGCACGTGGACGTGCGGCTCTTCGCCGAACGCCGCAGCGGCCGTGTTCGCGAGCCGGTCCACCAGCCATCGCTCGCGGAAGTAGTTGTAGATCACCAGCACGCCGTTGGCCGACAGGTGATCCCTGACCGCGCGGAACGACTCCTCGGTGAACATGTAGCTTTCGAGCCGCACACCCGAGAACGTCGACTGCATCGTCAACGAGTCGATCAGCGCGAAGACCACGAGGTCGTACTTGTTGCGCGTCGTGCGCAGGAAGTGACGCGCGTCGTCGTTGATGACCGTGACGCGGGGATCCGAGGTACGGATGGTCCGGGTGCCGCTGCCGGCCGATGCGGATGATCCGTGGATCGATTTCCACGGCGTCCACGTGCCGCGCGCCATGGCGGAGCGCGGCGGCGACGTCGGTGCCCGAGCCGGCCCCGAGAATCAGGACGTTGTCGAACGTATCGCCGAACACGGCGTACGGCCATTGATAGAAGTATTCTTTGTGTTCGACGGGCGCCATCGACTGGTGGAAGATGTTGTTCACCTCGACTACCGACTCATCACCCTGCTGGCTGACCGTGATCTTGTAGTACGGCGACCAGTACGCGTCGCGGCCCATCAGGTGAATGAGGTCCAGGCTGGCGCCGAGCAGCACGATGGCGAGGCCAATCCACACGAGTCCCGGCGCGCGACCGCGACCGTCCGGCTCGGCGGTGGTGATCAGCGGCAGCGCCGACACGAACGCAACGCCGAACCAGACGACGGGGGGCAGTTCGAGCCAGGAGAGCAGCGCGAACGCGGCCACGCCGAGGAGGCTGCCGGCGACGTTGGCGGTGTAGCCCGTGAGCGGCGGGAGGACGGCCATCTCGCGCCCGACCCGTTGAGCTGCCGTCGCAAACAACACCGCGACGATGACGAACAGCACGGGCAGCAGCATCGTGCTCTCGACCGTGACGACTTTCTCGGGCGTCCCGCTCGTGAAGTAGATGCTGCCGGGCGTGGCAACGGTCACCTCGAGCCGAAAGAAGTAAACTGCTGCCACCACGGCAGCCATCGCGACGGGAAACCATCGGAACAGCGTGAACCGGCGCGAGGCCAGCAGGCAGCCGATGCCGATGCCGAGGAAGCTCGCGAGCAGGATGAAATTGGAAAAATACGCCAGGAGCCGGACGTAGGCCGGCATCCACCGAATCAGCGCAACTTCCAGGAAGAGGACGAGAAACGATGCGAGAAATGCTCGTGCCGCCGAGCGGCCTTCGTGGGTCATGCCGGCCAGCGAGTGTAACCTCTTTTACGAAGCTTTTGTAAGCAGCGGCTTTCTTGAGGTTTTGAACCGGGCTCCATTGAGGTTTGAACCGGGTATGATGCGTGCGCCGTTCGCTGCGGTGCGGCACGGGAGGGGGAGACCATGACCGACATTACACGACGTCGATTCGTCAAGACCGTTGCGAGCACCGGGGCCGCGCTCACGATCGTGCCGCGCCACGTGCTCGGCCGCGGCATGCAGGCGCCGAGCGACACCGTCAACGTGGCCGCCGTCGGCGTCGGCGGACGCGGGGGCAGCGATCTGTCCGCCGTCCTCAGCCAGAACATCGTCGCGATTTGCGACGTGGACGATAGCCTACCTCGAGAAGCGGTTCACGTCCTACAAGCGCCAGCTGAGCGAGCCGCCATCGGAGGGCGGCGGCCGTGGCAATCGCCCGCCTCGTCCGCTCTCGCCGGCGCAGATCGCCGCGAACCAGCGCCGGCCCGCGACCGACGAGATGGCCGACCTCCGGAAGTTCGTCGACGGCCCGATGACGAAGGTGCCGCGCTACAAAGACTACCGGGAGATGCTCGAGAAGCAGAAGGACATCGACGCGATCATCATCGCGACGCCCGATCACATGCACGCCGCGATTGCGTCGGCCGCCATGGATCTCGGCAAGCACGTGTACTGCGAGAAGCCGCTCTGCTGGTCGGTGAAGGAAGCGAGGCATCTCGCGGCGAAGGCGAAGAGCAATCCGAAGATCGTCACGCAGATGGGCAATCAGGGGCATTCGCGCGACGAGGCCCGGACCGGCTACGAGTACATCACCAGCGGCGCCATCGGCGATGTGCGCGAGGTTCACGTCTGGACCAATCGTCCGCTCGGGTTCTGGCCGCAAGGCATTCCGCGCCCTGCGCCGTTGCCGGCCGAGGCGTCGGATCGTCCGCTGCAATGGAACAACCGGGACATCGACCTGCGCCTCGCGGCTGCGATGGCGGGGAACTATCCCGTGCCGCCGGGCCTGTCGTGGGATCTCTTCCTCGGCGCAGGGCCGGTCGTCGACTATCACCCGGTCTATCACCCCTTCAACTGGCGCGGTTGGGTCGATTGGGGCCAGGGCCCGCTCGGCGACATGGGTGCCCACCTGATCGACCATCCGTTCTGGTCGCTCAAGCTCGGCATGCCCTCGTCGATTGAAACCGTCTCGACGCCGTTCAACGGCGTCTGTTACCCGCATGCCACGATGACGCACTATCAGTTCCCGGCGCGCGGCAACATGCCGGCGGTGAAGCTGACGTGGTACGACGGCGGCTTTGCGCCGCCGAAGCCGGAAGAGATCGGCGACGAAAAGCTGAACGGCGAAGGTGGCGTGCTCTACATCGGATCCAAGGGCAAGTTGATGCAGGAGACCTACGGTCTGAACCCGCGCCTGCTGCCGCAGTCGCTCCAGGATTCGACGCGCGCGCCCAAGGCGAAGCTCCCGCGCATCGCGCATGAAGAGCATCAGATGAACTGGATCGAGGCGATCAAGGGGAAGGCCGAGGTGTCCACCCCGTTCGAGTACGCGACGCAGCTCACCGAAGTGATGCTGCTGGGGATCGTGTCCCTGCGCGCGAAGAGCAAGATCGTCTACGACGCGGCGAACATGCGGATCACCAACATCGACGCGGCGAACGATTTCCTCGGCCGCGATCCGCGGCCCGGATTCGAGCTGAAGTAGGATCACGGAGCCTTCGTGCTGACGCGTGCAGCAGCAGGCGGGGAGATCGATGAAGAGAATCGGCATGGGGCTGGTGGGACCAGGGTTCGTGGCGGCGCACCACGTGGATGCGGTCCGGCGTCTGGGCTTCGTCGACGTGGTGGCGGTGGCCGCCAGCAGCGAGGCGTCCGCGCGCCGGAAGGCTGACGCCTGGAACATTCCCAAGGCGTACGGCAGCTACGAGGCGCTGGCCGCCGACCCCGACGTTCACGTCGTGCACAACACGACGCCCAACTACCTGCACGGGCCCGTCATCCGGGCCGCCTTGCAGCATCGCAAGCACGTCGTGTCCGACAAGCCACTTGCGACGTCCGCGGCCGACGCGCAGGCGATGTGGCACGCCGCGCGTGATGCCGGCGTGGTCCATGCGGTGACGTTCAACTATCGCGGCAACCCGCTGGTCCAGCAGGCCAAGCAGATGATCGCGGCGGGCGACGTCGGCCCGCTGCACTACGTCCACGGCGCCTACCTGCAGGACTGGCTGCTCGAGGCGACGGATTTTTCCTGGCGGCTCGAGCCCGACAAAGGGGGCCAGAGCTCCGCGATTGGCGACATCGGATCGCACTGGTGCGATCTCGTCGAGCATGTGACGGGCCTGCGGATCCAGTCGGTCCTCTCCGACTTGACGACGGTGATCAGCAAGCGGCTCAAGCCGCAGGGATCGACCGAGGCCTTCGCGAAGGCGGACGCGCAGCAGTCGCGCGAGGTCACGATCACCGCCGAAGATCTCGCGACCGTGATGCTGCGGTTCGAGGGCGGCGCGAAGGGCTGCGTCTCCGTCGGGCAGGTCTGCGCCGGCCACAAGAACGGCTTGTGGTTCGAGGTGAACGGGAGGAAGACGTCGCTCCGCTGGAAGCAGGAGCAGCAGAACGAGCTCTGGATCGGCGAGCGGCACCGGGCCAACGAGTTGCTCCCGAAGGATCCTTCGCTGCTCAGCGGCACCGCGCAGCGCTACGCGCATCTGCCCGGCGGCCATCAGGAAGGCTGGCCGGACGCGTTCTGCAACGTGCTTCGCGACGTGTACGACTGCATCGCCAGCGGCAAGCGGCCGGAGGATCTCTCACCGGCGCCGTTTCCGACGTTCGAAGACGGCTACCGCTCCGCACGCATCGTCGAAGCGATCCTGAAGAGCCACGCGAACGGCAACACGTGGACGACGGTGTAGCCACAGACAGCCACAGACAACACAAGAACGAGAGAACACAGAGAACCTGGAACTAGAACCAGAGAACCTGAGAACCTCGGAGAACTGGTAAAGGAGCAGCCTGATGGACAGCAGCGACATCAACGTCTACTCACGTCGTGACTTCGGGAAGATCGTGCTGGCCGGTTTGCCGCTTTCGCTGGTCCTTCAGAAGCCGGACTCCAAGATCAATGGCGTGCAGATCGGCGCGATCACGTACAGCTTCCGCACGATCCCGAACGCGGAGGACATCATCAAGGCGTACGTGACGATCGGCCTGAGCGAAGTGGAGCTGATGTCGAACCATGCCGAGCAGCTCGCTGGCGCGCCGCCCGCCCCGCCGTTTGGCGGCGGACGCGGACGCGGTGAGATGACTCCGGAGCAGCAGGCCGAAGCGCAGAAGGCGGCGCAGGCGCGCGCGGACGAGATGCGCAAGTGGCGCTCGTCGATCTCGATGGACAAGTTCAAGGATGTCCGCAAGAAGTTCGACGATGCCGGCATCGACCTGCGTCTGCTGACCTACAACATGAACGTGAACACGACGAAGGACGAGGACATCGACTACGGGTTCCAGCTGGCGAAGGCGCTCGGCGTGCGCGGGATCACGACGTCCACGCAGGTGAGCATGGCGAAGCGCATCGCGCCGTTCGCCGACAAGTATCAGATCATGGTCGGGTTCCATGGCCACGATCAGGTCGATCGCCCGGACGAGGTCTCGACCGAAGAGACGTTCAAGACGGTGATGGCTGCCTCGAAGTATCACGGCGCCAACCTCGACATCGGCCACTACACGGCGGCCAATGGCAACCCGATGGACTTCATCGAGAAGTACCACGATCGGATCACCAACCTGCACCTGAAGGATCGGAAGAAGAATCACGGCGCGAACGGGCCGTGGGGTCAGGGAGACACTCCAATCAAGCCAGTGCTTCAACTGCTGAAGAAGAACAAGTACGACATCCCCGCGAACATCGAGTTCGAGTACCAAGGGGATCCGGTGGTCGAAGTCGGGAAGTGCCTGCAGTACTGCCGGGAAGCCCTGGCGTAAGGTGACGTCTACTCATCAAGGTTTGCCGATGCCGCTCAGCACCCGTCTTCGACTCTCGCTGCTGATGTTCCTGCAGTATTTCGTCTGGGGTGCCTGGTACGTGACCATCGGCACCTGGCTGAACGAGACGCTGCACTTCTCCGGCCAGCAGATCGGCCTGGCGGTGGGCACTACCGCGCTGGCCGCGATGATCTCGCCGTTCTTCGTCGGCATGGTGGCCGATCGGTTCTTCGCGACCGAGCGGATCCTGGCCGTGCTTCACCTCGTCGGCGCGGTCCTCATGTTCTACGCGTCCACGCAGACGACGTTCGGGCCGTTCTACATCGTGCTGCTCGCCTACACGTTGTGCTACATGCCGACGCTTGCGTTGAGCAACTCGCTGTCGTTCCATCACATGTCGGATCCGGGGCGCGAGTTCCCGGGTGTCCGTGTCCTCGGCACGATCGGGTGGATCGTTGCCGGCGTCGCGATCGGGTCGCTGGGCCTGGAAGCGACGGCGGTTCCACTGCGCATCGCGGCGGCCAGCTCGGTCGTCCTCGGGCTGTTTTCGCTGGCGCTTCCGCATACGCCACCCACACGGGTGGGCGCGCGCGTCACGCTCAGCGACGTGCTCGGCCTCGACGCGCTGAAGCTGATGCGCGAGCGGTCGTTCGCGATCTTCGTGCTGGGATCGTTTCTGGTCTGCATCCCTCTGCAGTTCTACTACGCGTTCACGAACCCGTTCTTGAACGAGATAGGCGTCACCAACGCCGCTGGCAAGATGACGCTTGGCCAGATGTCGGAGATTTTCTTCATGCTCGTCATGCCGGTGTTCTTCCGGAGGCTGGGCGTGAAGTACATGCTGCTCATCGGCATGGCGGCGTGGAGCGCGCGGTACCTGCTCTTTGCGTTTGGCAACAACGGCGCGCTCGTCTGGATGCTCTACACCGGGATCCTGTTGCACGGAATCTGCTACGACTTCTTCTTCGTGACCGGCCAGATCTACATCGATCGTAAGGCGCCCGGCGATCTGCGGGCGGCGGCGCAGGGTTTCATCGCGTTCGTCACCCTCGGCTTCGGGATGTTCATCGGCTCGTGGCTGTCGGGGGTCGTCGTCGACGCCTTCACCGTGCAGACGGCGGCCGGCGTGCAGCACAACTGGACGCAGATCTGGCTGATGCCGGCGATTGGTGCCGGCGTGATCCTGGCGATCTTCGCCGTGCTCTTCCGCGCGACCGATGCCGCGCCCACGCCGCACACGTCCGCGATTCCCGTCGGCGCGTCGGATCGGTGAAGAAGGGCAGGGTCAGGCCATGCGGGGTCAGATCTCGATTTTCTAATTCAGATCAGCCAACGCCTGCATTTGCTAGGAATTTGATCAAAAAATCGAAGCCTGACCCCCAAAGCTAGCTCAGCCACGCCAAAAATAGAAAATCGAGATCTGACCCCACGCCTAGTCTTCCCACAGGGAGAGATTAGGCGACCGCTCGCTCGACGATGTCCGGCGGTGCTTCACGAGATCGGCGGATTTTGAAGCGGCGCCGGTGGCGGAGTTTTTGCCACCGATCGGCGGGCATGGCGATTCTTGCCGGACGTCTCCTGGCCGTGTGCGCCCATCCCCAAGCCGCCTGGCGCGTGTTGCCGGCCAAGGGGCGGATCGTGCTCGCGACCGCCTACTTCAGCGTCGCCTACGTCGCGGTCCTTGTTGCGCTGCTGACTTTGTAGAGACCTCTGGGTTCTTCAGAGGGGAGACACCGGAGTTGCACGGAGCTGTTTTCTTCGTCCCCTCCGTTCTCTCACTTTCTTCCCGTTCGCCCCAACACCTACCCTCTCGCCAGCCTGGCCACGTAGGCACGCTCGTCGGGTCCGAACCACGGCGGATCGCCGGCTGACGCGTTCTCCGTCATTCGCTCCGGACGCGACGTCGCCGGAATCGTGACGGCGCACCGCGGGTCGCTCAGGATCCATTTCAGCAGGGCCTGCGGCCACGTGTGAACCCCGAAAGCCGCGAGGCCTTGCAGGGCCGACGCCGGAGGGCGTTGATCGCACGAGCGCGCCCTCGCCGAACGGACGCATCACCACCACGCCAATGCCAAGATCGGCGGCGAGCGGCAGGATGACGCGCTCGACGTCGCGTTCGACCGGGTTGTAGGGAATCTGCACGGCGCTGATGCGGCCCGTCTTCATCACGACAGCCAGCTCGTCGAAGGCGGCGGCACGATAGTGCGTGGCGCCGATGGCCGCGATCTGTCCCTCATGTCGCAGCGACTCGAGCAGCGGAAGGTGGCCCTGCCAGTTCACGAGATTGTGAACCTGATACAGGTCGACTGAGCCGCCGAAAAACGCGAGGGCGCGATCGATCTGCGCGCGCCCGTCGGCCGCTGACGGCGTCCACACCTTGGTCGCCACGATGGCCTCTTCCCGTCGTCCCTCCGAGTGCCACGCCGAGCACCCGTTCCGCGTTTCCGTACATCGGCGACGAGTCGAAGAACCGCGCGCCGCCGGCGAGCGCACGATCGACGATCGCGCGGGCATCCTGCTCCGCCGTGGCTCCGCGCACGTCGAACGTCCGCCACGTGCCCATGCCAATCACGGGGACGGTGAGGCCGGACCTGCCGAGCGGTCGTTGCTCCATTGCGTCAGAACGTCGTCCGTTCCGCTCGAGCGCCGCACGCGTGGTGGCGGGCTCGATCACCACGAGAGACACGAGCAGCAGAAGGGCGGTGACGACGAGCCAGGCGGCGACCGGATCGTGCCGGCCGGAAATCGCAATCGCGACAACCGTCAGCGTGACGAGGAGCAGGCGTCTCGATCGCGACGATCCATGGAAGCAGTCGCGCACGCTGCGCCGGGAACGTCTCGGATGGACCTGCGACGCGAACCAGAGATGCAGGCGGAGCGCAATCGTCACCGTCACCGGCACCAGCGCCCCGAGAAAAGCCGCTGATCCCCATCCGCCCAACCATCGCCGAGTCAGCCACATCGGCATCAGCACCGCGCCGCAGAGCAGCGCAACGGCGACCTGGTGAAACTGCCACCACCAGAGCCTGCCGTTGGACACCGTCGCTGTCGCCCGTGGGCGCGATAGCGAGAGCTGCGCGCAGCGCCTCGTACAACTCCGTGCCGCTCGCGTATCGGTTTTCCGGAGCAGCCTGAAGGCAACGGCGGACGACGCCGTCGAGGCCGGAAGTGCCGAGGTGCTGCGACAAGAGCGGCGCGTCCGAGACCATCCGCTCCACGAGCGCCGCGGGGTCGTTTCCACCGAAGGGATGCGTGCCTGTCGCCAGCTCCCGTGCCATGACGCCGAACGCAAAGACATCGACTCGTGCGTCCACCGGCGCGCCGCGCAGCTGCTCGGGCGCCATGTACCCGGGCGTTCCGAGCAGCGAACCCGTCCGCGTGAACGTCGCATCGCCATCGACGACGGGAGCGGCGACGCGCGCCAGACCGAAGTCGACGATCTTGATGTGACCGTCGGCGGCGCGCATCACGTTCTCGGGTTTCAGGTCACGATGAACGATCCCCTGCCGGTGCGCCGCGTCGAGCGCGGCGGCAATCTCGAGCAGCGTCGCCTCCAGCCGGTCCGGCGGCAGCGGCGCCATCCCGCCAGCTCCGCGCGAAGCGTGACGCCGCGAACCAGCTCGCTCGCGATGAACAGCTCGCCGTCGATCTCTTCGAGCGCGTAGATAGTCGCGATGGACGGATGGGCGAGAGCGGCCGCGGCCCGTGCCTCGCGCGCGAGTCGTTCGCGCGCGTGCGGCTCGCGCGTATAGGAGGGTGGCAGGGCCTTCAGCGCGACAGTCCGTCCCAGCCGCGCGTCCTCCGCGGCGTAGACGATGCCCATGCCGCCGCGTCCGATTTCCTCTTTCAGTCGATACGGCCCGATCTGGCGGCCGGGCTCAGAGCGTGGGCTGTCGAGCGCCTCGGTCAGCAGCTCCGGATCCATCGCCCACGCCGGCGTCTCGAGAAAGCCCTCGGCGCGGGTGTGCGTTTCGAGCAGCCCGCGCACTTCGACCGCGGTCGCGGGATCCGTTTCAGCGGCGCGCGTCAGGAGCCGCTCGCGGGCCTCCGGTTCCAGATCGAGGGCTTCCTCGAACAGCGCCGTGACGCGCGACCATCGGCTCATCGTGCGATGTGAGGATGGCGTCTGGGCACTTACGCATCCAGCTCCCGGGCGAGCCACGCACGCGCCAGCGCCCAGTGTCGCTTGACGGTGGCGGGGGATGAGCCCATCGCCTCGGCGGTCTCTTCGATCGTGAGCCCGCCGAAGAAGCGGAGCTCGACGATGCGCGCCTGGTCGGCGTCGAGCGCCGCCAGGCGCTCGAGCGCGGCGTCCAGCGCCACGAGATTGAGCGACCGACCGTCGGTGGCTGCGGGCAACGATTCGTCGAACGTGACGCGGGGCTGTCCGCCGCCGCGTTTGAGCGCATCCCGCGCGCGGGCCCGCTCGATCAGAATCTGACGCATCGAGTGCGCGGCAATCGCGCAGAAGTGCGCCCGGTTCTGCCAGCGGTCGGGACGATCCTTCAGTAAGACGAAGGTAGGCTTCGTGCACGAGCGCGGTCGGCTGCAGCGTCTGTCCGGGACGTTCCCCACGCAGGTAGTGCGCAGCCAGACGCCGCAACTCGGCATAGACGAGCGGCATCAGCGCCTCGAGCGACGGCCGATCGCCGCGACTGGCCCGCGCGACGAGCTCGTCGAACGGCGCCGCGTCGGCCACTAGGCACTCCGCTCGATCGTCAGCTTGTTGATCACGACCGGCTTCACCGGTCGATCCTGCCGTCCGGTCGGGACCGCGCCGATCTTCTTCACGACGTCCATGCCCTCGACGACCTCGCCGAACACGCTGTGGCGGTTGTCGAGGTGCGGCGTCGGGCCGAGCGTGATGAAGAACTGGCTGCCGTTCGTGTTCGGGCCGGAGTTGGCCATCGACAGAATGCCCGCGCGATCGTGCCGGAGCTTCGGGTGGAACTCGTCGGCGAAGTTGTAGCCGGGCCCGCCCGTGCCCTGCCCGAGGCGATCGCCCCCCTGGATCATGAAGCCGTTGATGACGCGGTGAAAAATCACCCCGTCGTAGAACGGCGCCTTCTTGCGCTCGTGGGTCGCGGGATCAAGCCATTCCTTCGATCCCTCGGCCAGGCCGACGAAATTGGCGACGGTGGCCGGCGCTTCGGCGTCGAACAACCGGATCGTGAACTGTCCTTCGGAGGTATCGAATTTCGCGTAGGTTCCTGGCTGCACGTCGTCTCCTTCGTTGAGGTGCTCGATTATCGTTTCAAGTGCCCGACGCGCTTGGCGGCGGACATCTACGAAGATCTTCGTTGACACTACGAAGCTGTTCGTAGATACTGCGGTCGACCCGGCAGATCCGGGCAAGGAAACGCTTCAACCCATGTCCCGACCGACTCCGAAACCAACGGATGCCGAGCTGGCCATTCTGCGCGTCCTCTGGGACCGCGGTCCCAGCACCGTGCGGCACGTGCACGACGTGCTCAACCGCGAACGCCCGGCCGCGTACACGACCGCGCTGAAGCTTCTTCAGATCATGACAGAGAAGGGGCTCGTGGAGCGCGACGAGCGGGATCGCACCCATATTTATCGCGCCCGGCTGAGCGCGGAGCAGACCCAGCGACAGTTGATCCGCGATCTGGTGGATCGCGCCTTCGACGGGTCTGCCAGCAAGCTCGTGATGCAGGCGCTGGCGTCCCGCCGCGCCACGCCAGACGAGCTTCGCGAGATCCGCCGCGCGATTGACGGCGCGAGGCAGGAGAGTCGTTCCCAGGAGACGGAGCACAGCGAGCGCAGGGAGGGCCGAAATGAACGCGACTGATGCGTTGTTCCACCAGCCGGCCGCGCAGGCCGTGGGCTGGGCGCTGTTGCATTTCGTGTGGCAGGGCGCGGTCGTGGCCGCGCTGACCGGTGCGGTCCTGATGGCGTTGCGACGCAGCGCCGCTGACGTCCGCTACGTTGTCGCGACGATCGGCATGGCGCTGATGCTCACGCTGCCGATCGTGACCGGCGTTCAGAAGTGGCAGTCGTTCCGGACCATCGGTCCGGTCGTCGAGGCGCCACGCGGCTGCGGACGCGCACGCCGCCGCGGCCTCCGGCTCGACACCAGTCACCGTCGGCTGCGGCTGTCTCGCCGACGCCCGACACGCCGTCACTGCTCGGTCGCGCCCGGGTCGTGTGGCGCTCCGCGCGTGGAACCGATTCTGCCGACGCTGCTGTTCGTGTGGCTGTCGGGCGTCACGGTTCTGAGCCTGCGTCTGCTCACCGGGTGGTGCTGGGTCCAGCGGCTGCGCACGCACGGCGTCACGCCGGCCGGCGACTCGTGGCAGTCGATGGCGGTTCGCCTCGCCCGCCGCCTTCACCTCTCGCGCAGCATCGCGATTCTCGAATCGACGCGCGTTGACGTTCCGACGGTCGTCGGCTGGATCAAGCCGGTCGTGCTGGTGCCGGCGAGCGCGCTGGCCGGTTTGTCGCCCGAGCAGCTCGAGGCGATTCTGGCGCACGAGCTCGCGCACATCCGGCGCCACGACTATCTGGTCAACCTCCTGCAGACGCTCGTCGAGACGCTGCTCTTCTATCACCCCGCTGTCTGGTGGCTGTCGGGACGCATTCGTGCGGAGCGCGAGAACTGCTGCGACGACCTGGCCGTCAGCCTGTGTGGTGATCCGGTCGCCTACGCCAGCGCGCTCGCGGATCTCGAGGCGCTGCGTCAGGGGGCGCCGCTCGCGCTGGCCGCAAACGGCGGCTCGCTCCTGCTGCGCGTGCGCCGGCTGCTCGGCGCGCCCGCGTCGCACGCGGGACGCGGACCTGCGTGGCTGGCGGGCACCGCCGCCGCGCTGCTCGTCGCCGGTCTGGCGCTTGGTTCGGACGGCCTGGCCCAGGCGCCGACCCGCGGAACCTCAAACGACGCCGGTCGTGACGTCAACCACATCGGCAGTCCGGCCCAAGGCACAGGCCGATCCCTGCGACCAGCCCACGCGACCACAGCGCCCCGGAAGCCAGAGGTGTCCGACCCGGACTCGCTCAAAGCGGTGTTGCTCGCGTCGGAACTGGCAGACCCGGCGACCGCCGCGGCCGCCTTCGCCGATTTGCAGGCTCTCGAACCGGTGCTCGCATCGACCGAGACCGCCGTCGCGGCGATGACCGGCGCACAGGCGCAACTCGAGGTCGCGGGTGCAAACCTGGCGGCTCACCTCGCCGCGCAACAGGACATCGTCGCGGCGCAGGCGGCGTCGATGAACGAGTCGGCGGTCCGGGCGTCGATGGCCGCCGCTGCCGTTGCACCGATTCTGGCGCGCCGCGGAGTCTGGTATGGCGACCGCCGTCATCGCGGCCAGCCAGGTCGCGGAGAGCACCAGCAGCCATCAGCACGAGTCGTCTGGCAACTGGGTCTGGTCCAACAACGGCGAGAAGCTCTCGGTCAGCTACTCCGGAACCTTCGAGCTCACCGACGACGACACGGACATCCGCGAGATCTCGGCGGGCGGCTACCTGAAGATTTCGGATCAGGCGTTGATTGGCCGGCACACCGTCGAGATCCGCGAGCGCAACGGCGGGGTCGAGCGGCGGTACTTCTTGAACGGCTCCGAGCGGCCGTTCGAGCCGGACGGCCGGCAGTGGCTGCACGACAACCTGCCGAAGTTCGTGCGCAACACCGGCATCGGCGCCGACAGGCGCGTTGCCCGCTATCTGAAGTCTGGCGGACCGTCCGCGGTGCTGGCCGAGATCGCGAAGGTCGACGGCAGCTACGTGAAGCGCATCTACTTCTCAGAGCTGTTCAAGCAGGCGACGCTCAGCGCCGAACAGTATCGGCAGGCCATGGCGCAGGCGTCGCGCGAGATGACGTCGGATTACGAGCTGGCGTCGCTGCTGATCTCCATCGCGGATCGCCTGCCGAACGATGAACAGTCGCGCGCCGCGTATTTCTCGGCCGCGGGCGGCATCCAGTCCGACTACGAGCTGCGCCGGGTGTACTCGACGATGCTGAAGCGCGGCCCGGTCAGCTCAAGCGTCCTCGCGGGCATCCTCGAGCATTCGTCCACGATCGGAGTCGGACTACGAGCTGTCGGAGCTGCTGCGCCAGATCATGTCCCAGCAGCCCCTCGACGACCGCACGCGCGCGCCGTTCTTCCAGGCGGTCTCGACCGATTCAGAGCGATTACGAGCGTCATCGGATCCTGACCTCGGTGATCAGCCGCAGCGGGGCCGACCCGGCGACGCTGGCAGAGGCGATCAAGCGCGCCGGCTCGATGGGCAGCGACTACGAGAAGGCCTCGTTCCTGGTCGACATCCTGAAAGACAACAGCATCGAAGGGCCCGCGCGCGCGCCGTTCTTTGCCGTGGCCAACTCTGTCAACTCCTCGTACGAGCGCGGACGCGTGTTGCAGACGGTTCTCAGGAAGTCAGACGTGAGCGACGACACGATGCTCGCCGTGCTGAAGTCGTGCGGCCAGATGTCGTCGGGCTACGACCGCTCGCAGGTACTGCTCCTCGCCGCGTCCTCGCACACGCTGTCGGGAGCGCTGCGGGACGCGTACATCGACGCCGCGGATCGGCTCTCGAGCTACGAGCAGGGACAGGTCATGACGGCGCTCGTCAAGAGCGAGCGACGAAAGTAGTCCTTAGTCCTTAGTCCCTAGTCCCTAGTCCCTGGTCCCTGGTCTGAGTCGGTGCGCCTTACAATGCACTGATGTCAGTTCTGGGCGCGATCGCGCGCACGCTCGGCCTCCGGGGCAATCATCAGGCGTCGCGGGCGGTCCTCGACTCGGCTTTCGACGCCGTCATCGTGATCAAGCCTTCGGGCGCCATCGTCGATCTGAACGCGGCGGCCGAGCGGTTGTTCGGCCATTCCCGTGACAAGGCGATTGGACAGGAGCTGGCGTCGCTGATTGTGCCGGCCGACCGATCCGAAGCGCATCGCAAAGCCCTCCAGCAGTACGACCCGTCACGCCCGTCGACCGTCGTCGGCCAGCGGATCGAGGTCGAAGCCGTTCGATCCGATGGATTGCGCCTGCCGATCGAGCTGTCGGTCGCTCGCGTGGACGACGCTGATGGTGTGCTGTTCTGGGCGTGGATCCGCGACCTGACGGAGCGCCGGATGAGCGAAGACGCGCTGCGGCAGAGCGACATGCAGCTCCGGCAATCGCTGAAGATGGAGGCGATCGGACGGCTGGCGGGCGGCGTCGCACACGACTTCAACAACGTCCTCACCGCGATCTTCGGGTACGCGGATCTGCTGCTCGACGGCTTCGACGCCAACCATCCCAGCCGGAGCGACGTGTTGGAGATCAAGAAAGCAGCCGAGCGGGCCGCCAACCTGACGCGGCAGCTCCTGGCATTCAGCCGCAAGCAGGTGCTGCAGACGCGTCCCGTCGACCTCAACGAGGTCGTGCACACCATGGCTCCGCTGCTGGCGCGTCTGGTTGGCGAGGATATCCAGCTCGAGATCGCCGTCGATCCCGCGCTCGACGTCGTGCACGCCGATCCGAGCCAGCTCGATCAGGTGCTGATGAATCTCGCGGCGAACGCGCGCGATGCGATGCCGGACGGCGGACGGTTGAAGATCGCCACGGCGAACGAGGACGTCAGCGCCGGGCAGGCGAGCCAGCAGGATGGTGTGACGCCCGGTCGATATGTCCGGCTGGCCGTGACCGACACCGGCCACGGCATTCCCAAGGACGTGCTGCGCCAGATCTTCGAGCCGTTCTTCACCACGAAGGAGCAGGGAAAGAGGACAGGTCTGGGCCTGGCGACCGTCTACGGTATCGTGAAGCAGAGCAATGGCTGGATCGAGGCCAGCTCAGAGCTCGGCGAGGGGACGACGTTCGCCATTCATCTGCCGTCCGTCGTCCCCCGCGCGACGCCTACTTCTTCTCTTTGAAATCCGCGGGCACCGCCAGGTCTGCGGGTGCGACGGTCGTCGAGATTTCGAGCACGTCGTTGTGCATCGTGAAGATCGTCGCGCGCTCCTTCGGCGCGTCGTCTTTCTTCATCATCTTGCGCGCCAGCATCCCGCTCAGGCCGCCGCCGCTGCTGCTACTGCTGCTGCTCTGCTCCTGCGTCAGCTGTTCCTTGCTCTTGACGCCTTCGAACGTGGTCGTCGTCTCGAGCGGCGTGCCCTGCAGCTTGGTACCTTCCTTCTGCATGCGCTCCATGGCGCTCTTCATCATGGGGTACATCGCCATGACGGCGGCCATCTGATCGGCCGACATCGCTATCGCGTCCGGACCCTGCAGCTGTTTCCAGTAGCGCATCTCGAACTCGGCGATCTCCTTCATTTGCGGAAGCTGAGGTCCCAGCCAGATGTTGGACGTCATCACGAGCCCGCCGCCTTCCTCGAGCGTCTTGCCCTTCTCGCGCACGGTAATCGTCATCACCGATTCGTGCGTGTCGTAGCCGGCGATCTGCTTCTTCTGGCCGGTCTCCTTCACGTCGAAGTCGATTTCGACTTCCTTCGTCGGCTTCTCCTGCTCCGGCTTCTCGGACGGCTGCTGCTTCTCGGCGTCCTTCTTCGCCTTTTCCTCCGCCTCGCGCATCCGCCGCCGCATCTCCTCGAACGTCGTCACCGTGTAGGTCTTCTTGCTCAGATCGATGTCGTAGACCTTCTCTTCGGCCAGATCGATGATGCGCTCCGTGGTGCCGGTCACCGTGGCCTTGCGATCGCCCTTGACCGCGATAGTGGAGTCGACCCCCTCCTTCGCGGCCTTGCCTCCAAACATGCCAACCATACGACCGAGCATGCCTTCGAACTTGATCTGCGTGTGGTTGCGCGTCTTCACGTCGGCAGATGCCGGCGCAGCGGATAAGGTGGCGAGCGGCAGCGCAATCACACAGACTCTGAACAAGCGGGTCATGACACCTCCGTAAACGGTTGAGTTGGGAGCGGGAATATTGTACACGGACAGGTCGGCACGCTCCGCGTCGGGATCGGATCCTGCGCGCGCATGCATGGCGTTGCACACCGATGGAGGGTCTCGTTAACGAGCGGCCGTGGCTGACGTCCTCCGATCAGTGGAGCTCGTGGGAGAGTGCGCGGCGGACATGCCCGGGCGACCTTCGACCGCGCGTTTCCCGGACGGCCAGGCCGCAGACGACGGGCGCCTGGTGCGGTCGGCGCGCGCCGGTGAGCGCGCGGCCTTCACCGAGTTGTACGATCGGTACGCGCGCGTTGTGCACGGCGTCCTGCTCGCGCGCGTGGCGCGCGACGACGTGGATGACCTCGTGCAGGATGTCTTTCTCGCAGCCTGGCGCCGGCTCGACGACCTGCGGGATCCGGACGCGTTCGGGGGCTGGCTCGCCATGATCGCGCGCAATCGCGCCACCGACTTCCTGCGCCGATCGCCGCATCTCGTCGAGCTCCCCGAGCAGCTGCCCGCGCGCGAGGCGGTCTCGACCGAAGCGGAGGCGCATGCGGCGCTCGACGCGATCCGGTCGCTGCCAGACGCCTATCGTGAAACGTTAATGCTGCGTCTCGTCGAAGGGCTGAGCGGTCCGGAGATTTCGATGCGAACCGGGTTGACGCCCGCGTCCGTTCGCGTGAACCTGCATCGGGGGATGAAGCTGCTGCGTCAGAAGCTGGGACGATGAGCGACGACCTGAACGACGACGAGTACCTCTGGAGCGGCACGGGGACGCCGGACCCGGAAGTCGCTCGTCTCGAATCGCTTCTGGGGCGCTATCGCCATCAGGGCGCGATGCCGCTGCTCCCGATCGTGTGGTCCGTCGCCGCATGGTGCCGATGGCCCTGACCGCGCTCACCGCCGCCGCGTCGCTCGTGCTCGTCGCCGCCGCGGCGTGGTTCGGATTCATGTTCCGCACGTCGGGGTGGACCGTGCAGTCGATCGAGGGGACTCCTCGCGTCGCGGGCGCGCCGGTGGATCAGTCGCTGCGGTTTGCCGTCGGGGAAACGCTGATCACCGACGCGCAATCGCGCGCGCGGCTGGCGGTCGGCGATATCGGCCGCGTGGACGTCGAGCCCAACAGCCGCCTGCGGTTGCTGGAGTCGCGGACCGGGGAGCATCGGATGGCGCTCGATCGCGGACGCATCCGAGCGCTGATCTGGGCGCCGCCGCGAAACTTCTTCGTCGACACACCGTCGGCCGTTGCCGTCGATCTCGGCTGCGCGTACACGCTCGACGTCGATCCGCGCGGGTGGGGGCTGGTGCACGTCACGAGCGGCTGGGTGGCGTTCCAGCACGGCAAGCGCGAGTCGTTCATTCCGCAGGATGCCGTCTGCGCGACGCGGCCGCGATTCGGGCCGGGCACGCCGCACTATGCCGACGCGTCCGCGGCGCTCGTCGAGGCCCTTTCGATTCTCGATTTCCCGGCGACGGAAAACGTAAACCGATCGTCCGCGCTCGATGTCGTTCTTGGCGCGTCGCGGCGCCGCGATGCGCTCACACTGTGGCACCTGCTCTCGCGCGGCTCGCCCGAAGAGCGGGGCCGTGTCTACCAGCGCCTCAACGCGCTTGTTGCGGCACCGGCAGGAGTTACGCGCGATCGCATTCTCGCGGGCGACACGCGCGCGCTCGACGCGTGGTGGAACGAGCTGGGACTCGACAGCGCGTCGTGGTGGCGCCTATGGAAGAGCCCCTGGCGCGATCGGTAAGCGAAACCAACCCCCGGCGTCGTATTTGCTGACATTTTGTAACGAAGATGCACGCTGCCTTGCGCTGGTCCATCGCTCTGTTCCTCACCGCTTTCGTGGGCGCGCAGGCCGTACGTCCCGCGCGCACCAACCCGCCGTCGACGCCGGCCGCGAGCCTGCTGCCGAAGGTGCCAGCCCAGGTGTCCGGGATTCTCATGCGTGCGTGTCGCGACTGCCATTCCAACGACACGCGCTGGCCGTGGTACAGCAACGTGGCGCCGATCTCGTGGTTTCTGATCGATCACGTCAATCATGGCCGCGATCATTTCAACTTCTCGGAGTGGACCAGCTACTCGGAGGACGATCAGGACAAGCTGCTGGGCAGCATCTGCTCGCTGACCAAGAAGGGCCGCATGCCGCTGCCGTCGTATCTGCTGCTGCATCGCGACGCCACGCTGTCGCAGCCGGACGTCGCGGCGCTCTGCGCGTGGTCCGACAAAATGCGGGATACGTTGCAGTAGCGGGCGTGGGCGCGGCAGGCCTGAAGGCCTGCGCTGCGAAGCGTTCAGCCCGCCGGTCGTAGCGCAGCCTTCAGGCCTGCCGCGCCCACGGTCAATTGGTCAGCTTGATGACGCGCGTGCCGCGATGTGCTGTACGATGCGGAGGATGACGGACCGTGACCACATCGTGGATCCGACGACGCTGACGTCGGTTCGCAGGGTGACGGTCGTGCGCTCCGACCACGGCCGCCGCGTCGTCACCGAGGACGCCACCGCTGCCGAGGAGCCGCTCGACGTGCGGCTGCACGGACAGTCGTTCGCGATCATCATGCGGACGCCCGGCGAGGATCAGGCGCTGGCCGCAGGATTCCTCTACGCGGAGCGCGTCATCCGGTCGGCCGACGACATCGGCGCGGTCGAGCATTGCCGCCATCCGGATCGGACCGAAGCGCATCATGTCGTGAACGTCTTCCTGCGGGGCGAGGCCGGCAGAAATATTCAGGATCACCTGGACGGCCGGCGCCGAGTGCTGGCGAACAGCTCGTGCGGCGTCTGCGGTCGCGCGTCGATCGAGGAGTTGCGGGCGGACCTGCCGCCGTTGACCGCGACGTGGAGCGTGCGGCCGTCAATCGTCACCGGCTTGCCGGACGCGTTGCGCGAGCGTCAGGCTCACTTCGACGAGACCGGTGGCCTTCATGCCGCCGGCCTGTTCGATCGCGACGGCGCCTGCCGTCTCTCGTGCGAGGACGTCGGCCGCCACAATGCCGTGGACAAAGTGATCGGCCGCATGCTGATCGACGATCGCGTCCCGCTGACCGACAGCCTGCTGATGGTGAGCGGCAGGGTCTCGTTCGAGATCGTCCAGAAAGCGTGGACCGCCGGCATCCCGCTCGTGGCCGCCGTCTCGGCGCCGACGAGTCTGGCCGTGGAGCTCGCACGCGAGGCCGGGATCACGCTCGTCGCGTTCGTGCGGGGCCGGAGCTTCAACATCTATACGCACGAAGAGCGGATCGCTTCGACGAGCATAGCCACCAAGACCACTAAGCGCACGAAGACCACTAAGAATGTCAATCCTTGGTGTTCTTGGTGGGCTTCGTGATCTTTGTGGTCGCGTCCGTGGCTCGTGGCGGTCGCAAACCCACTACGACGCCATCCAGCGAACGATCAGCAGGATCATCAGCGCCGCGTTCGCGGCGTGGCCGGTCCAGCAGATGCGGCACTGGTGATGGTTGGTCACCAGGCTGTAGGCGAGAAAGGCGCTCATCGCGACCGCCGGCGCGGTCATCACGATCAGCAAAGGCACCGGCCATCCCCAGAGCAGCCCGATCCCGAGCGACACATAGAGCAGCAGGCCGAGCGCCGCGTTGGGTACGCCCAGGAGGCGTGAGCGAGGGCTTCGGAACAGGATCGTGCACCCGCCATTTTCGAGCAGGCAGATTTCCGGGCCGGTCAGCCAGGCGGGCAGCACTCGGTAGTGGCCGTAGAGCGCCGACGCCGCCGCTGCCGCTCCTGCCGCCAGCGCGCACCACAGGAGAATCGTCACGATCGCGCCAGCTGACACGCCGGACACCAATACGTGAGCCGCGCGTCGGGGCCTTGCGCCGTGACCCGGATAAATGTTCCGCATTTCCGGCACGGCCGTCGCGCGCGGCCGTACACGTACAGTCGATCCGCCGGATCCATCTTGCCCGTCGTCCGTCTGAATCCCGTGTAGGTCGTGATCGTTCCCGTCGAGTCCTGCACGTTCGCGCGGAGATACTTCTGTCCGGCGGCGAGGAGCGCACGAAGTTCGTCGTCGGTGACGTCCGCGACCCGGGCGAACGGATCGATGCCGCAGAGAAAGAGCAGCTCCGACTTGAAGACGTTGCCCGCGCCTGCCACGATCCGCTGATTGATCAGCGCGTCGGCGATCGACCGCGTGCTCCGCCCGCGAAAACGCCGAATGGCGTCCTCAGCGTCGAATGACGCGCCGAGCATGTCGGGGCCGAGCTGCTGCAAATCCGGTTGACGCTGCAGCGCACGTCGATCGAGGAACTCCGCGACCGGCACGTTGAAGCCGACGGCCTCGACGTCGCGTGTGGCAATCACCACGACGCATATCCCGGCGCGGACGCTGCCACGGCTCGAATGATCCGCCCGATTCGCCGCGGCCGCTTGTAAATGTGCCAGCTGCCGCTCATCCGCATGTGGGTGCGCAGCACGAGATCGCCGGTGAACCGCATCAGGATGTGCTTGCCCGCGGCGCTCACGCTTTCGACGGTGCGCCCGGTGATGGGGGTGTCTTCGTGGACGCGCGTCAGCGCGGGCAGAACAGACTCGAAGCGCACGACCTCGTGGCCGGCGAGCGCCCGATGGAGCGTCCGGGCCGCGCGAAATATCGAGTCGCCTTCAGGCATCTCAGGCTTCGCGCTGGGCGGGCGTGCGCTCGACGCCTGCGGGCGCGAGCGCCGTGGGCACCCGTCGCATCTGCAGTCCCATGGCGGACGCGTAGAAACCGGCGTCGATCAGAAACGGCGTGAGACCGTGGTCTGCCGGCGGTTGTCCGTTGATCTCCGCCACGAGCAGGCCGCCGCGGGCTTCGTCGCGGGCGAGCTCGGAGAGCGCGCGGGCGATGCCGCGTCCGATGGACGAGCGCGCCGGCTCCTCGTCGGGAAGCCAGACAGCGATCTCGGCGTCCACCGCGAGGGAGATAGGCGCCGAGCGCGCCGTTGACGAGCACGACGAGGGCGCCGACGGTCCGTGTCGGGCCGCGGCCCGCGCTCTGATCGCCTTCCGACCCCTCCGGCCATTTCAACGTGACGCCGTACGGATTGGCGGGATCGGTGGCCGCGAGCACGAGCGTCTCGACGTCGTCGGGCGCTTCACGCAGCGAGCGAAGGAGGTCGAGCGCCGGCGGCAACGCGAACTGCGTCGCGCCCACGCCGGCGACGAAGTATCCGCGCCGCACACGCCCGGCGTCCTCGAGCACCTTCAGCACGTCGTAGACGGCGCCGAAACCGCCGACGATGCCCTCGAAAGCCGCGACCTCGCGCGTCACCAGGCCGTAGCGCGAGAGCAGCTGCTGCGCCATGGCCGTCGACCATTGCGTATCGGTCGGTACGCTGGTGATGCGATCGGCGATGAGCGACCAGCGTCCCTCGGCCGACGGGGGCGCCATGCGCCGGCTTCTGAACGCCCGCGTCCGCGGTGGCTTGCGCGACCGGCGCTCCGGAGGACGCGTGAAAGCTCTCAGCGCGTGAAAGGTGTCGTTGGTGATCGCGCCTTTCCACACGAGATCCCACAGCGTGTCGACCGTCTCGCCCGGATATCCGCCGCCAGCGGCCTCGTGGAGCGCGCCGAAAAACGATGCGCCATGCATCCGCAGATGGGTCAGCAGCGCCTCTTCGCGCCCGGTCAACTCGCTGACCAGTCCGGGACGATAGAGACGTGGGAAGTGATCCGTGAGGTAGAGTGCGACACGCCCGTCGCGATCGCCGAGCGCCTCGATGCCCCGCCAGATCGACTTCGCCTGCCGCGGAGAGCGCGTCGAGATCGGCGCTGGAATAGCCGTGCACGCGGGCGGACAGGATCTCGGTTTCGAGAATCGAGGCCGGGATCGGCGCCCCCTGCAGGTTCTCGATCGTATCGAGCAGCGCGTCGAGGCCGCCGCGCTTCCGCGCGAGGCCTTGCCACGACGTGACCAGACGCGCCAGCACGGGCGGATCGACTGGCTCGACCTCCTTGCGCAGCTTTGCGAGCGAGCGCCGCCGGATCGTCTGCAGGACCTCCGCGTCGCACCATTCCCGGCCCGTGCCGCCGGGCCGGAACTCGCCCTCGAGCAACCGCCCTCCGGCGACCAGCGCCTTCAGCAATGCCTCGACCGTGCCACGACCGAGCCCGTACCGCGCCGCGAGCTCGGACGTCGTGAACGGACCGTGGGTCCGCGCATACCGACGCGCGAGGTCGAGCGCCGCATCACGAGCGGGCTCCAGCAGCGATTCGGGAAGCCCGGGCGGCAGCGGGACGCCGAGCGCGTCGCGATATCTGGCGGCGTATTCGACCGGGATGAACCGTGCGGCGTTGGCCACGTTCACCGGGACGATCCGCCGCTCCCGAGCCAGGCGCGCGATGGCCTCGTCGGCCGGCATCGTCGAGCGCGCGGCAATCTCCTCCGCGCCGAGATCGCCGAGGTGCAGCAGCAGGTCGTGGACGCCGTCAATCGAGCGCGCGCGATAGCGCTCGTCGAGTTGCTGCAGCTGCCGCTCGACGTCGGCCATCGCGTCGGCGTCGAGCAGCTCGCGGAGCTCGGCTTCACCGAGCAGCTCGCGAAGCTGCGCCTGATCGATCGAGAGTGCCTGCGCCCGGCGTTCCGCCAGCGGAGCATCGCCGTCGTAGATGTAGTTGGCGACGTAGCCGAAGAGCAGGGCGGCGGCAAAGGGCGACGGCATCGTGGAGTCGGCCGTGACGATCCTGATGTCGCGTGACTCGATCCGCCGCAACGTGTCGACGAGCGCCGGCATGTCGAAGACGTCGCGCAGACACTCGCGGTACGCCTCGAGAATCATTGGAAACGACCCGTAGCGCGCGGCGACCCCGAGCAGGTCGGACGCACGCTTCCGCTGCTGCCAGAGGGGGGTGCGCCCGCCCGGCCGGCGCCGCGGGAGCAGCAGTGCCCGGGCCGCGGCCTCGCGGAACTTCGCCGCGAACATTGCGGTGCCGCCGAGTTGCCGCACGACCAGCGCCTCGGCCTCGCTCGATTCGGGCACGAGCAGGGCGGGATCCGGCGGCGCATCGGTGTCGGGGAACCTCACCACGAACCCGTCGTCGGTCCACATCGTCTCGACGTCGAGGCCGGTCTCGGCATGTGCGCGTTCGACCGCAGCCATCGCCCACGGCGCGTGGACGCGTCCGCCAAAGGGAGACAGCACGCACAGGCGCCAGTCGCCGATCTCGTCGCGGCATCGCTCGATGACGATCGTGCGATCGTCGGGGACGGCGCCGATCGCGGCAGCCTGATCGGCGAGGTATCTGCACGAGGTTCTCCGCGGCCCGCGCGTCGAGATCGTGATGCGTGGTGAGCCGCTGGATGGCCGCCGCAGGAGGCATCTGCCGCAAGCTTCGCACCAGCTCGCCGATGTGGCGGCCCAGCTCGAGCGGGCGCCCCGCCGCGTCGGCCTTCCAGAACGGCATCTTGCCCGGCTGCCCCGGCGCGGGCGACACGATCACGCGATCGTGCGTGATCTCTTCGATGCGCCACGAAGACGCGCCGAGCAGAAACGTCTCGCCGACGCGGCTCTCGAAGACCATCTCCTCGTCGAGCTCACCGACGCGCGCGCCGGGACCGCGCTCGCCGAGGAGGAACACGCCGTACAGGCCCCGGTCGGGGATCGTTCCGCCGTTGATGACGGCCACACGGCGCGCGCCTTCGCGTGCGGTGACGGTGTTCTTCAATCGATCCCAGGTCAGGCGCGGACGGAGGTCCGCGAAGTCGTCCGACGGATACCGCCCCGAGAGCATGTCGAGCACGCCCTCGAACATGCCGCGGCTCAACTGGGCGAAGGGCGCGGCCGATCGAAGCGCCCGAAAGAGATCGTCGACGCCCCAGGGCTCCATCGCAACCATTGCGACGATTTGCTGTGCGAGGACGTCTAGCGGATTCCTGGGGTAGCGGCTGGCCTCGATGCGCGCCTCGTGCATCGCCCGCGTAACGGCGGCGCACGCCACGAGATCGCCTCGGAACTTCGGCACGATGATGCCGCGACTCGGCTCGTCGATCCGGTGCCCTGAGCGTCCGATGCGCTGCATCCCGCTCGCCACCGACGGCGGCGCTTCGATCTGGATCACCAGATCGATGGCGCCCATGTCGATGCCGAGCTCGAGCGAGGACGTCGCCACGAGCGCACGGATCCGCCCGGCTTTCAACAGGTCCTCGATCTCGATCCGCTGCGCACGCGCAAGCGATCCATGGTGCGCGCGCGCGAGCGGCGCGCCCGCGATCTCGTTGATGGCCGATGCCAGCCGCTCGGCGATGCGGCGGCTGTTCACGAAGATCAGCGTCGATTCATGCGCCTGCACGAGCTCGAAGAGCCGCGGATGAATGGCGCTCCAGATGGACGTCCGGGCGGTTCCCTGCGACGCCGGACCGCTGCGGATCTCCTCGACCTCGCCGATCCTGGCCATGTCCTCGACCGGCACCTCGATCTTGAGCTCCAGCTGTTTCTTCTGCGACGTATCGACGATCGTGACGGGCCGGTAGGCGGGGCTCGTGCGATCGGACGTGAACTCGTCGTGAATCGCGTCCTCGGGATCGGCGATCGGCGCCCGCGCCTTCGTCGTACCCGTCGTCGAACGGCGCCGCGCGTGCTGCGCACCGCCGAGAAAGCGCGCCACTTCGTCGAGCGGACGCTGTGTGGCCGACAACCCGATGCGCTGTGCAGGCGTCGCGGTGAGGCGACTCGAGCCGTTCGAGCGACAGTGCGAGGTGCGCGCCGCGTTTGGTGGGGACGAGCGCGTGAATCTCGTCGATGATCACGGTGTCCACCGAGCGCAGCACCTCCCTGGCGTTCGAGGTGAGCAACAGGTAGAGCGACTCGGGTGTCGTGATCAGGATGTCGGACGGCTCACGCTGGAACCGCGCGCGCTCCGCGGCGGGCGTGTCGCCAGTCCGAATGGCCACGGCGGGAACGTGAAACGGCTCGTTGCGGGCGTCAGCCCGATTGGCGATGCCGGCAATAGGCGACCGCAGGTTGCGTTCGACGTCGACCGCCAGCGCCTTCAGCGGCGACACGTAGAGGATGCGACATCCGCCTTCGCGGCTGCGCGGCTCCGGCGGGAACATGATTCGGTTGATCGCCCACAAAAACGCCGCGAGCGTCTTGCCGCTTCCCGTGGGCGCCAGAATCAGCGTCGATTCACCGCGCGCGATGGCGGGCCATCCCTGCGCCTGTGGCGGCGTCGGCGCCGGAAACGACGCCTGGAACCAGTCCGCGACCGCACCGTGAAACAGGTCGAGCACGCCGGAGCGTTTGCCCACGGGTCAATTATGTATTCAGCTATCAGCTATCCCAGCTATCAGCCAGTTCCCAGCTGTACTGCGGCCGCCCCGACATCTGACGTCTGACACTGGCTGACATCTGACATCTGACATCTGACATCTGACCATCTGACGTGACATCCTTTTTGTCTCTGCATTTCCCACCGTGTCCTGTATTCTTGAACCATGGGAGATTCCGGAGAGGGCCTGGTCGACGCCGAAGCGCGGATCCAGGAGCAGATGGAAGAGCGCGAGGCGGATCGTCGTCGGCGCGCCAATGGTGGTAAACCGTCGATCGATCCCGAGCGGCTGCGCGAAGTGGAATCGCTGAAGCTTGCCAAAGCGGAGCTGACGCGTCAGGCCGGTGCGACGACGCATCCTGTCAGAAAACAGCAGATCAGCGCAGCCATCGCTGAAATCGATCGACGGCTGAGCACGCTCTAGGGGCCGCTCACCACCACAGCACCTGACGTCGGGGCGCGCGTCGGGAACGACGCGCGTATGGCGGAGGTGTGTACAGGCGATCGCCGCAAGAAACCGCACCGCGTGCCGTCGGCGGCGTGCGGGCTTTACGCGACCGCGTTGGCCTGCGCGAGCAGGGCCTTGATGTCGTCGGCTTCGAGCGCTTCCTGGTCCAGGAGGGCGTCGGCGAGCGCCTTGACGGCGGTCCGGTTGCGATCGAGCAGCTCGTGCGCGCGGCCGTAGCCGTCGCCGAGGATCTTCTCGATCTCCTCGTCGACACGGCGCGCGGTGGCCTCGCTCAGAACGTGCGGCTTGTCGGGATCGAAAGTGTTGCCCGGCTTGCGGAACGCGCGCATGCCGAGCGCCGACATGCCCCATTCGCAGACCATGTGCTGCGCGATGTCGGTGGCGCGCTCGATGTCGTTCGAGGCGCCGCTGGTCATGTGATTCATGAACAGCTCCTCGGCGACACGCCCGCCCATCAGCACGGCAATCTGCGTGTCGAGATACGCCTTCGTGTAGGTGTGCCGATCCGCCTCGGGCAGCTGCATGGTCACCCCCATCGCCCGTCCGCGCGGAATGATCGTGACCTTGTGCAGCGGGTCGGCGTCCGGCAGCAGCGCCGCGACGACGGCATGGCCGGCTTCGTGGTAGGCGCAGTTGACCCGATCGAGCTCGCTCAGCACGACCGAGCGGCGCTCCACCCCCATCAGCACCTTGTCGCGGGCGGCCTCGAGGTCCGCGCCGCCGACCGCCGTCCGCCCCGCACGCGCGGCAATCAGTGCCGCCTCGTTGACCAGGTTCGCGAGGTCGGCACCCGAGAAGCCAGGCGTTCCGCGGGCAATCGATCGCAGGTTCACGTCGTCGGCCGTGGTGACTTTCCTTGCGTGGACGCTGAGGATGGCCTCGCGCCCCTTCAGGTCGGGGTTTCCAACCATCACCTGCCGGTCGAACCGCCCCGGGCGAAGGAGCGCCGGATCGAGGATGTCCTGGCGGTTTGTGGCCGCAATCACGACGATACCCGCCTGCGGTTCGAAGCCGTCCATCTCGACGAGGAGCTGGTTGAGCGTCTGCTCGCGCTCTTCGTGGCTGAGCGAGCTGCCGCCGCGGCTGCGCCCGACGGCGTCGAGTTCGTCGATGAACACGATGCAGGAGCGATGACGGCGTGCGTCGCGGAACAGCCGGCGGACGCGTGCCGCGCCGACGCCGGCGTACATCTCGACGAAGTCGGAGCCGCTCGCGAAGAGGAATGGCACGCCGGCTTCACCCGCAATCGAGCGGGCGAGCAGGGTCTTGCCGGTTCCTGGCGGTCCGATGAGCAAAACGCCTTTGGGGATGCGCCCGCCGATTGCGTCGAAGCGCTGCGGATGGCGGAGGAATTCGACGATTTCCTTGACCTCGTCCTTTGCCTCGTCCACGCCCGCGACGTCCTGAAAGGTCACGACCTGATCGCCAGGCTCGGCGAGCTTCGCGCGACCGGGCGTGTGAATGCGGCCGGCCGTCGTGCGATACACCGTGAAGCCGAGGAGCGCGAGGAACGCTGCCGCGAGGCCGAGCGCGCTGCCGCTCAAGCTTCCCGGTTCGGGCGTCTGCTGCACTTCGATGCGCACGTTGCGGCGCGCGAGATCGGTGATGAAGCTGCCGCTGGCCGCGATGAATTCCGGCGGCGGAACCGTGTGCGCAACGCTGCCGTTCTTGAACGTGATGTCGATGCCGCCCTCTGCGAACCGGATCGTCGCGAGATCGCCATGCTCGACGTACTGCAGGAATTCGGAAAAGGCGAGCTCCGGAGGCGCGTTGTGTGTGCGGAGTGTGCGCAGGCCCACGCCGATCGCGAAAAGCACGACGAGCAGCGCCGGCACATAGATGCGCGGACGACGAAAGAGAGGTGGTACCACTGAACCTTTCCGTTCCCGAGGCCCCAGACAGACGGTTCCGGATGCGGCGTACTCCGGCCCGCTGAACAGACCTCCCGCCCGGCAGCGTCGAGCGCGGCGGCTTTTTTTAAGTGAAAAAAGACAGTCCGCTGGGGATCGGAATGTGTACTGATTTTACACGATGCGACGCCAGCTGTAAACGGCAGCTCGCGCGTACGTGCCGATGGCGACCCACTCGCGATCTTCCCAGCCCAGCCGTGTTGAGCTCTTCGCCGCCGGTGTCGTGCACGCGTACACGGCGTCCGGGGCTCTGCTGGCGTTTATCGGCATCCGTGCCGTCTTCCTGCAGAACGAGCGCGGCGCGTTCATCGCGATGCTCGTCGCGACGGTCATCGACGCCACCGATGGCCAGTTGGCGCGCCTGGCGCGAGTGAAGGACGTGCTGCCCACGGTCGACGGTGCGCTCATCGACAACATCGTCGACTACCTGACATTCGTCGTCCTGCCGATGCTGCTGATCTTTCAGACGGGCGGACTTCCTGCCGGGCTCGGGCTCGCGATCGTCGGGCTGGTGCTCGTGACGAGCGCGGTCGGCTTCGCGGCCACCGATGCCAAGACCACGGATCACTTCTTCACGGGGTTTCCGTCCTACTGGAACATCGTGGTCCTCTACCTGTACGTCTTCGGCACACCGGCGGTGTTCAATGCGATCCTGCTGGTCGTGCTGAGCGCGATGATTTTCGTCCGGGTGCGCTACGTGTATCCGTCGAGAACGCTCCGGCTGCGGCTGTTGACCGTGACGCTCGGCTGGGCCTGGGCCGCGGCGCTGGCCCTGCTGATCTGGCAGCTGCCGCTGCCGTCGCGGTGGCTGGCGATCGTCTCGCTGGCATTTCCCGTCTATTACACCGTGCTCTCTTTCGCCCTGAACGCCGGCGCCGGCCGCGCGCGCGTCTCGTGACGGCGTTCACCGGCACCCGGCGTCACCGCATCATTGCGGGCTTGTACTTCACCCTCGTCGCGCTGACGGCGATCGCCGTCGTGTGGTCGATGCGGCAGGGCTGGGCCGTCTTCAAGCTGCGCCGCGGCGTGGGCGACACGTGGTTCTATGCCGCGGACGGCCGCGCGTGGTTCCGGATGGACGAGCAGCGTCGCGACGTGACGCTCGACGACATCGCCCCCGATCTCCAGCACGCCGTCATTGCCGTCGAGGACCATCGCTTCTACCGCCACTTCGGGATCGATCCCATCGGGCTGGGCCGCGCCGTCTGGCGTGACGTGCGCGGCGCCGATCGCCTCGAGGGTGGAAGCACGCTGACGCAGCAGCTCGCGCGCACGCTCTTCCTCTCGAACAAGCGTACGCCCGCGCGCAAGGCTCAGGAAGCGGTGCTCGCGGTGCTCCTCGAGCAGGAGCTGACCAAGCCGCAGATCCTCGAGCTGTACCTCAATCGGATCTACCTGAGCGGCGGTGTCTACGGCGTCGAGACGATGTCGCGCAACCTGTTCGGCAAGTCGGCGCGCGCGGTCACGCTCCCGGAGGCGGCGCTCATCGCGGGCTTGATTCGCGCGCCCTCGGCGCTGTCGCCATGGTCGAACCTCGAGGGCGCCACCGATCGGAGTCATGTGGTCCTGCGGCGGATGCGCGAGGAAGGGTTCATCACGGCAGATCAGGAACGGGCAGCGGCACGCACGCGGCTGCGGATTCGTCCATATCCTGGAGCCACGGAAGCCCGCTGGGGCTACGCGAAGGAATTCCTGCGACAGCAGTTCCGCGATCGGTTCGGCGGGGACCATCCGCCCGACTGGCAGGTCCAGACGACGTTCGACCCGGACCTGCAGGACGCGGCGGAGCGCGCGGTGACCGACGGCCTGCGCCGGTTCGGCGATCCGAACCTGCAGGCGGCGCTGGTCGCGATCGATCCCGGCACGGGCAACATCCTTGCGATGGTTGGCGGCCGGGACTTCCGCGAGTCCCAATTCAACCGTGCGTGGCGCTCGCGGCGTCAGCCGGGTTCCGCGTTCAAGCCGATTCTGTTTGCCGCGGCGCTGTCACGCGGCTATTCGCCTGTGAGCGTGCTCGAAGGCCTTTCCACCATCGCGCCGCAAGGGCCCAACGAGTGGGCGCCGCGTAACGCCAGCGGCGAGGACCCCGATGTCCTAACGCTGCGTGCCGCGCTGATCGAATCGAACAACCGGGCGGCGACGCTCCTGCAGCAGCGCATCGGCTCGCGTCCGGTGCTGCGTCTCGCCTCAGACGCCGGAATGTCGGATCTGCCCGACGTGCCGTCGCTGTCGCTCGGGACCGGTCTCGTCACGCCGCTGCAATTGACCGCGGCGTTTGCGATGTTTCCCAACGGCGGATCCGCCGTCCAGCCTCGCGGCCTGACGCGTGTCATCGATCAGGACGGGAGCGTCGCCTTCGACAATCCCGCGCGCGCCGACCGCGTGATCGAGGCCCCGGTCGCCTATCAGATGGTCTCGATGCTGGAGGATGTCGTGGACCGCGGCACCGCCAGCCCGGCGCGGGCGTCGTACGGCGTGCGGTTTCCCGTTGGCGGCAAGACGGGAACGACCGACGATTTCAAGGACGCCTGGTTCGTGGGATTCAGCTCCTCGGTCGTGGCAGGTGTCTGGGTGGGCCTCGATCAGCCGGCGCCCATCGGGCGCAACGGCTACGGTGCGCGCTACGCGCTCCCGATCTGGAGCGAGTTCATGCGCGCCGCCGCGCGGAAGCGTCCCGCGCGCGAGTTCGAGCCGCCTGACGGGATGCGACAGGAGCCGCTCTGCAAGATCTCGTACCTCAAACCGGTCGAGGAGTGCCCGACCTACACGGAGTATTTCAAGGACGGGGATGAGATCCCCACACGCTTGTGTCCGCTGCACCAGGGCAGCGTGAAGCAGCAGATCCGCCGTGCCGTTCAAGGATTCTTCTCGGGCCTCGGACGGAAGTTGAGGGGCATTTTCAGGTAAGGTCCTACCGCTGGATCCGTCGCGGATCCTCCGGTCGCGAACGTGCGCACCTGATCCAGCGTCGCCATCGTCGTGTCGCCAGGGAACGTCGTCAGCAGCGCACCGTGCGCCCAGCCAAGCCTGACGGCCTGCTCCGGCGACTCACCGGTCAGGAGCCCGTAGAACAATCCGGACGCGAACCCGTCGCCGCCGCCCACTCGATCGAAGACTTCCAGGTCGCATGTCGGGGACGCGTAGGTCTGTCCGCCCATCCATGCGACGGCACCCCAGCCATGACGATTCGTCGAGTGCACCTCGCGCAGCGTCGTCGCCACCACCTTCAGGTTGGGAAACTTCGTGACGACGCGATCGATGGTGTCGAAGAAGGCGCTGGGATCGAGCTTCGACGCCGCGGTCACTTGCGGTCCCTGCACGCCGAGCCCCTTCTGCAGATCTTCTTCGTTGCCCACGAGCACGTCCACGTGCTCGACGATGCGCCCGAGCGTTGAGACCGCGCGATCGGCGCCACCCGTCACGCGCCACAGCTTCTCCCGATAGTTGAGATCGAACGACACGATCGTGCCGTGCGATCGGGCGGCCTGCATCGCCTCGATGATCAGCTCCGCCGTGGTCGGCGAAAGCGACGCGAAGATGCCGCCTGTGTGAAGCCAGCGCACGCCGCCGCTGAAAATCTGCGTCCAATCGAAGTCGCCGGGCTTGAGCCGCGCGGCCGCCTCGTTGGATCGGTTGTAGAAGACGACCGGCCCGCGTACGCCGAACCCGCGGTCGCTGTAGACCGCCGCCATGTTCGGCCCCTGCACGCCGTCGTGGGGGAAGACCTTGTAGAACGGCTGCACGCCCATGGCCCGCACCTGCGTGGCAATGAGGTCGCCGATGGGGTACTCGACCATGGCGGTGGCAATCGCCGTCCGCAAGCCGAAGCAGTCGGCCAGATTGGCGGCGCAGTTGAACTCGCCGCCGCTGACGTGAATCGAGCACGACGACGCCTTGCGGAAGGGGACGGCGCCGGGATCGAGCCGGTGCACCAACGCGCCAAGCGCCAGCACGTCAATCGCGCCGGCCGGCTGAATATCGAGCGGTCTGGTCATAGTCGGGCAAGTACGTTAGCACACGCCGCGGGACCGCTGGATGAAGGACTCGGGACTTGGGACTTGGGACTTGGGACGGTGATTCCCATCGTCGGCTCGTTGAGCATCGCGCACCTGGGTGCCGGCCAGGTATGCGCTGGAAATCACCGTCAGCGATCGTCGCTGCGGGTGTGCCACGACACAGACGGTCGACTTGGAGCTGCAGTAGATTCGAGGGCCGAGGACCGAGGGTCGGAAGCCCATCCTGGGGTTCGTCCCTCGGCTCAGGACTTGCACGGGCGGGTAACGATGAGAATCCTTGGAATCGCGTTGATTGTGATCGGTCTCGTCGCGCTCGCCTTTGGCGGCATCAGTTGGACCAGGCGCGAGAAGGTGCTTGACCTGGGTCCCATCCATGCCGAGACGGAGAAACGCGAGACCCTGCCCCTTCCGCCGATTTTCGGGGGGGTGGCCGTCGCCGCCGGGATTGCGCTCATAGCGGTCTCCAGACGAACCCCCTGAGGATGCCGGTCCCGGCCCCAAGGCCCGTTAGAATCATCCGGTGATCACCATCGGGACGGTCCTGGACGGCCGCTACGAGATCGTCGCCCCCATCGCCGAGGGCGGGATGGGGGCGGTCTATCGCGCGCGCCGGACGCTGCTCGGCGACGAGGTCGCCGTGAAGATCATGCGGCCCGACTTCGGGTCCGATCCCGGCTCGCGTGAGCGCTTCCTCCGCGAGAGCCGCGCCTGCGCGCAGCTTCGTCATCCGAACATCGTCTCGATTCTCGACTACAACCTCGATCCCGAAGGGCGTCCGTTCCTCGTGATGGAGCTGCTGAACGGCCGGAGCCTGCGCGAGGAAGTGATCGACCACGGTCCGTTGTCGGTGGCCGAGATGCAGCAGATGATGACCCCGCTCTGCGCGGCGCTGCAGCTCGCGCACGAGCGCGGTGTCCTCCATCGCGACCTGAAGCCCGCGAACATCGTCGCGCACGATTTCGGGGGCGGCACGCGCACCCACAAGATCGTGGACTTCGGCCTCGCGCGCGTGCGGGAATCCACGGAGGCGACCCGGCTCACCGGCGCTCACCAGTTCCTCGGCACGATCGCCTACGCGGCTCCCGAACAACTGAGCGGCGGCATCGTCGACGCGCGGTCCGACATCTACAGCCTCGGCGTCGTCATCTTCGAGGCGCTGACGGGACGTCTGCCGTTCGAGGGCGACGATGCGATGGTGGTGCTGAGCGCGGTGATGGCACGGCCCGCACCGTCGCCAAGCAGCCTGCGCTCCGATCTCCCCGCGTGGGTCGACATCGTCCTGCAACGGGCGCTGGCCAAGTCGCCAGAGGATCGCTACGACTCGATGTCGGTGTTCGCCCGCGATCTGCAGCCGCCGAGCGGCGCGGATCAGACGACCGTCATTCTCGACGCCGCGCCCACGCGCTCCGCTGGCGGTCTGCTCGCGACCTACGACGTGGGCCGTCGTCTCGGACCGGGTCGCATGGGTGGCGAGGTCTTTCTCGGAACGCACCGGGCGCTCGGCCATCCGGTCGCGATCCGGCTGTTGCGTCGCGAAGCCGAGCGCGACTGGAACGCCGTCCGGGGACGCCTGCTCCGGGAAGCCAAGACGATGCAGATCGCGCACCCGTCGATCATCCACGTGCAGGGACTACGGCGAAGAGGGCGACCTGATTTACGTCGTGACCGACTACATCGAAGGCCGGAGCCTGCGCGAGGTGCTCCGGGCCGACGGTCCGATGCCGTGGACGCGTCTGCGGCCGCTGCTCGCGCAGCTGGTCGAAGCGGCCGGCGTTCTTCATCGTCGTCATGGACTGCTGTGCGGGATGAGCCCCGACATCATGCGGCTGACGCCCGACGACGATGCGGAGCGGCTGATGATTTCGTCGGCGGGCATCTGGCAGGCGCAGGATCTGCTCGCGACGCTGCACGACCAGACGCTTCGCGGCGCCGGCCTCGAGGACTCCGAACTGCACTACGTCGCGCCGGAGCTCCTCACAGGAGAGAGCGCCGACGTCGCGTCGGACATCTTCACCATGGCGGTGCTCGCGTACGAGATGGCGACGGGCACGCTGCCGTATCGCGCCGCGTCGATGCCGGCGCTGCTCGGAAAGATGCTGAGCGGCGCGCCCGCGCGATCCGCGAGAGCTCCAACCAAGCCTGCCCCCGGCCGCCGCGGCCGCTATCGTGAAGGCCCTCGCACCGATTCCCGCGCAACGCTTCCAGACGGCGCGCGACTTCGGGCGCGAACTTCTCGGCTGATGCAGAATGCAGAATGCAGAAGCGTCGATTCAGGATGCAGACAGGTGTTCTGGTTGTGCATTGTGCATTTTGCATTACGAACGCGGCACGTCGTGGTCGGTCAGCACGGGGAGGAATCGCACCCACGGCCCGACCGCGTCGCGATACTGCTTGGCCATGACGCGCGCCGCCTGCGCGACGTGACCGAGATCGTGCACGACCCACGCGGAGAGGAGTTGGCGCAGCGTCACGCGACCGAACGTCGGATGAATCCCCGTCAGGGCAAGATCCGCCGAAGTGAGCTGCCAGGATCGAACCTGCTCGAGATTCGCATTCCGCAATCGCGCGAACTCGTCGAGTAGGGAATCGAGCGATCGTCCAACGTTGCGGGCACGGTGACGGAACCGGTCGTAGGGCGTGAAGCGGGGATCCGACCCGCGATCGAGGATGATTCGTGCCCGCTCCATCCAGTCGGTCTCCTCCCCATCGATCAGGTGGCCGACGACGTCGAAGGCGCTGAAGGTGTCGGGCCCTTCGACGCCGCGAATCCAGGGGTCGGTGAGCCCGCCAAGAAAGCTCTGCAGAGCAGCCGGAGTCCGGCTGAGGATCTCGAGTGCCTGGTTGATGTCGAAGTCCATGGTCCTGTCCTACCCGCTGATCGTCCCACCCGATGGTCTCGTTCGAGGAATTCCAATATGTCAGTGTCCTCCTCGATCATCTTGGAGACCGGTTTGCCGGCTCCGTGACCGGCTTTCGTTTCGATACGGATGAGGAACGGGCCGCCCGCGGCCGAGGTCTGCAGCCTCGCGGCGAACTTCATGGCCATGCTGGGCGCGACGCGGTCGTCGGTGTCCGCCGTCATCACGAGCACCGGCGGATACCTCGTACCCGCGCGAACGTTGTGGTACGGGGAGTACGCGAGCAGGACCTTGAACTGGTCTGGATCCTCGGCGCTGCCGTATTCGGGAATCCAGAAGCGGCCGACCGTGAACAGGTGATAGCGGAGCATGTCTGCCACCGGCACGCGGCAGATCACCGCTCCGAACAGGTCTGGTCGCTGGACCATTACGGCCGCGACGAGCAGCCCGCCGTTGCTGCCGCCTTCGATCGCCAGGCGTCCGGGGTTCGTGTAGCCCTCGGCCGTCAGGTGCTGCGCGGCTGCGATGAAATCGTCGAAGACGTTCTGTTTCCGTTCGAGCATGCCGGCGCGGTGCCATTCCTCGCCGTACTCGCCGCCGCCGCGCAGGTTAGCCAGCGCAAACACTCCGCCCCGGTCGAGGAGCGGCAACAAGGCAGGGTCGAACGCTGGCGTACGGCTGATGTTGAATCCGCCGTAGCCGCTCAGCAGGACGGGACGTCTGCCGTCGCGCACGAGATCCCGCCGGTGCACGAGAAACATCGAGACGAGCGTGCCGTCGCGCGAGGCGTACCGGACTTGACGCGTTTCGTAATCGCTACGGCTCCGGATGGCGGGCGACGGGGCACGCGGCGCGGGCGGTTCGACGCGAGGGAACGCCGCGAGCGTCAGCGCGGGCAGCGCGCAGCGGTAGGACGAGGGCGGATCGGTGAACGACGTGAACGTCAGGAGGACGTCTGGTGCGTCCGGCCGACCGTCGAGGCTCGTCAGCGATCCGATGCCTGGCAGGCTGATCTCGCCAGCGGCGTGGCCTGACGTGTCGAACAGCGCCAGCCGATCGCTCGCGTTGTGCAGATACGCCGCCACGATCGTGTGGTGCGCCAGCACAGCCGCCGACAGCCGGTCCGATGATGTGGCCACGACCTCCTCGAACGGCGCGGTCGGCTGGTCGGCGTGCACGGCAATGATCCGGCCGTACGGAGCATCGCGGGTGGTTCTGAAGAAGAGACGCCCATCAGCCTCGTCGATGAACGCGTAGGTCGCGTCGAAGCCGGTGAAGACCGGGATCGTCCGGCTGAAGTCTCCCGGTCCTGACAGATCAATCAAGTGGATTTCGCTGTCGTCGCTGGCGCCGCGCTGCGCCGTGACGACGAGAAACCGGCCGTCGGGCGTGGCATCGACCAACGGCACGATGTCCCTGGCGTCCGGCCGTTCGAACACCAGGATGTCCCCGGACTGCGTGTCCCCGAGACGATGAAAATAGATTCGGCCAAAGTACTGCTCGTCTTCCGGAGGCACGGTTCCCGGCTCGGGGAAGCGCAGGTAGAAGAGGCCATCGCGCGCGATCGTCCACGCAAGGCTGGCGAACTTCACCCAGTGCAGGCAGTCAGGCAGGTCGAGACCGGTGTCGACGTTTCGAATCCTGATGTCCTGTCGATCGCTGCCCTGGTGCGAGATCGCATAAGCGAGCAGCGCGCCGTCCGCCGAGGGCTCGATCGCCGTGAGCGCCACGGTGCCATCGGCGCTGAGCGTGTTCGGATCGAGCAGGACTCTCGGAACGTCATCGAGCGTGTCTTGTACGTACAGGACGGCCTGCGAGAGCAGACCCGGATTGTGGCTGAAGAAATATCGCGAGCCTCGCCTGAGCGGAGCGGTCGTCCGTGGATAGTCGAACGAGCGGGTCAGCTCCTGCAGCAGCCGCCGTCTGTGGGCCGTGTCGAGAAACGCGTGGGTCACCGCATTCTGCGCCTCGATCCACGCGCGTGTGTCCGGGCGGACGGTTTCCTCGAGCCATCGGAACGGATCGGGTACGGCAACGCCGTGAAGGGTATCGACGAGGTCTGCTTCATGAGACGGCGGATAGTTCACGGCTGGCACGTCACCTCGAGTTGGCATCGACTAAGATCACGAGACTATCCTAGCAATGTCTCGCAGGGCACTTCTTCACGCGCTGACGTTCGCGCTGCTGACCGCTGGATGCCAGAGCCGCACCGCGCAGGCGCCGCGCGCCTCCGCTGAACCGACGCCGCATCCTTCCATCCTGCTCGTGACGCTCGATACGACGCGCGCCGACTGCGATCGGCCCGGATGCGACCGGCGTCGAGACGCCGGCGTTCAACGCGATTGCGGCGCGCGGGCTGCGCTTCCGCCAGGCCTACGCCGACCGTTCCGGAAACGCTTCCGTCGCACACCTCGATCATGACCGGCCTCTATCCGGCCGGTCACGGCGTCCACGAGAACGCGCGGGCTCTTCCGGCGGACGTTCCCGTCCTCGCCGAGCGTCTCCATCAGGCTGGCTATCGAACGGCCGCGTTCGTCTCGTCGTTCGTGCTCGCGAAGCAATTCGGTCTCGCGCGCGGGTTCGACGTCGTACGATGACAACTTCTCCGCAAGCGCGGCGGCTGCTGACGCTAGCGCCCCGTCCCGTCCGAGCGATCGTCGACTCAGACGACCGACGCCGCCCTCGCGGAGCTCGCTCGTCCGCGACACAGCCGCGGTTCCTCTGGGTGCACTACAACGATCCGCACGCGCCCTACACACCGCCCGAGCCGTTCCGCAGCCGCTACGTGAAGAATCCGTACCTCGGCGAGGTGGCGGCCATGGACCAGCAGCTCGGACGCCTCGTTCGAGGCCTTCGATCGACTCGCCGGGTCCGTCGCGCGCTCATCGTCGTCGCCGATCACGGCGAGGGGCTCGGCGATCACGGCGAGCCGCAGCACGGCACGCTGCTCTACCAGTCGACCATGCACGTGCCGCTGGTGATTGCGGGCCCGGGCGATCTCGCCGGGCGACGAGCGACGCCACCGGTCAGCACGAGACGCGTCTTCTTCACGATTCTCGACTGGGCCGGGCTCGGCATCGGAGCACACGCTTCGCCAGTCCGGGACAGCGTCGACCTGACATCGTGCTCGGCGAGGCGCATGAAGCCGTTTCTCGAGTACGGCTGGCAGCCGCAGGTCATGGCGGTGACCGGCACTTCAAGGCGATCGAGGCGGGAAAGATCGAGACCTACGATCTCGCGTCGGATCCGCACGAGATCGCGCACGCTCGGCGGCGGCGCGAACTTCCCGCGCGGCCTGCCGCAAGGCGATGGACGACTATCCGGTGCCGTCGCCCGTCGGCGGCGAGGGTCGCCGGCGAACCTCGACGAGGCCGCGCGTCAGCGGCTCGCGAGCCTGGGCTACATCAGCGCGAGCGCGGCGCCGGTCGTGCGGAAGGACGCGCCGCGCCCGGCCGACATGACCGCGCTGCTCGAGCTGCATCGAGCAAGGCGTCGGGTCTCTTCTCGGCCGGCCAGTACGCGAAGGCGATCCCGCTGCTGGAGCAGATTCGTGGCGCAGGATCCGTACAACCTCGACGCGACGCTGCGGCTGGCGACGGCGCACTCGATGCTCGGCCACGACGCGCAGGCGGTGGCCCTCTTCGAGAGGGCGGCGGCGATGGCGCCCGAGTCGCCGGACGTTGCGCGTCTACCTCGGGCTGCACTACGCGAGAGCGAAGGATTGGGATCGCGCCCTGCCGCTCCTCGAGAAGGCGGCCGTGGAGATGCCGGATCGCGTTGCCGTCGCTCGAAGCCCTCGTCGACGATTCGCGTGCGAGCAGGGCGACGTGGCCGAGGCGATCGCGGCTCCGGCAGAAGATCGACACGCTCCGCACGCCAACGCCAGCGGATCTCGTGGCGGCTCGGCGAGCTCGCCATGGAGGCCGGGCAGACGTCCACGGCGACAACGGCGTTCGAAGGCGCGCGCGCGCTGCAGGGAGCCGGCTTCACGCACGATCTCGAGCTGGGCGTCCTCTATCTGTCGGCGCAGCACTTCGACAAGGCGCGGACCGCTCTCGACCGCGTGCCGTCATCCAGCCCCGACTATCCGATGGCGCTCTTCAAACGCGCCCAGGTCAGCGTCCTCCTGCGGGAGCCTGACGCCGCCGCGCGGATCGAGGCGGCAAAAAAAGGAGCGGACGCAGAAACGCGCCCGCTCATCGAGCGAGAGAAACTGTTTCAAAGGTAATGCAGCATGCAGAAATGCAGAATGCACGAATCTTTCTGCATTCTGAATTCTGCAGTCTGCATTACTAGAACTCCAGCCTGGCCGTCAGCTCCAGCCGGCGCGGATCGTAGAAGGTCCGCGGCAGGCCGAAGTCCGCGGCGCTGAAGTTCGGCTGAATGTTGTAGCCGGTCTGGCTGTCGAACACGTTGAACACGTACGCCGTGATCACGCCTCGTGTAGTCGCTTCAGGAACGGCAGCTCCTGCGTGTAGTTCACGTCCAGCTGCGCGTGCGCCGTCCGATCGGTGCGAGCCGGCCGGCTCCGCGTAGCGGTCGGTGTCGCTCGTGTTGGTCGTCAGCGACGCGTACGGCAGGTAGCTGTGCTTTTCCCACGGCTGGCCCGACTGCGCGATCGCGAAGGCGCCGACCGACGCGTTCCAGTTCAGGGAGTACGCACCGTAGATCTTGAACGCGTTCGGCCGGTCGCCGCGCAGCAGTGCCGAGCTTGTTGTCCCACAGCTGGCGCCCGGCGCCGTCGCCGATGTTCGACGACCCGATGAAGATGTTCGCGTCGTTCGAGTCGGCGGTCGTCGAGCCGTCCTGGTCGAAGTTGCCGTAGTAGCGGCTCCGCGTGTACGAGCCCTGGACCCACGCGCGGCCCTTGCGGTATTCGCCTTCCACCGTCAGCTCGCGATAGTCGGTGAACGCGCCATCGAGCTCGGCGATGACGTAGCGACGAGCCGCTGCCGATCTGCGCGAGCTGATCGCTCAGATTGGGGATGTACAGCGCCTGCGGAATGCCCGGCGGCGGGTTAACGCGATGCGCGCGTTGTTGTTCGTGTCCTCCCAGTAGTGCGTGCCTTTGCGATACCGGAAGTAGGCGCGCCCCGACAGGCCTGGCGTGAACTGCTTGGCCGTCCCGACCAGCCACTCGTCGAATCGCCGCGGCGTCAGGTCCTGGCACGAAGAGCTTGCCGGACGATGAGGCGACGTTCTCGACGGCGAACAGGTTGCCGTTGGCGTCGAAGTCGGCGTTCTGCGTGACCAGCAGGTTGCGGTCCCACGACGCGGCGCGCGGCAGCGAGCTGGCCGCCGGATTGTACCGGGCGTAGCTCACGAAGATCGTGTCCTTCTGGTTGTAGGCCCAGGTCGTGCCCAGGCGCGGCTGGAGCATCTTGCTGAACGGGATGTTGTACATCTTGTACTTGCGCGACTCCGACGTCGTTCCCGTCGCTTTCACGAAGCCCGACAGCGTGGAATCGTCGTTCTGGAGGCCCTGCCCGTACAGCGTGTCGTTGCTCGCGAGCAGACCGAGCGTTGAACGTGAAGTTCTTCCAGGTGATCGTGTCGTTCACCTCGAAGCTCTTCGATCGGTACTCGGAGTGGATCTTCGGCACGAGCGCCGATCCCCTGCGCCTGGAACGTCGCCTGGTAGAAGATCGGCGTGCCGTTGAAGGAGATGCCGCCGCCGGGAACCGTGATCGAGCCCCAGCCGTTCGAGCTGCGGATCAGATCCTCCGAGTCGATGTACTGCTGATAGCCGGCGTGGATGGTTGTGGCGCAGGCCCTTTCCCGAGAGCGTCAGGTTGTAGGCCGACCTGGCCGGCGTCGCGGAAGAAGTTGTCCTCGTCGAACGTCGTGCCGAACCCGACCAGGCCGCCGCCGGTCGGCACGCCGTTCGACGATGTAGCCGTACCGATCGATGACCGGCTGGATGAACGCGTTGACCGCGGCGTTGGCGCCCGGCTTGGGCACCGTGAACAGCCCGAGCTGTCGAGGTTGTGCGATGTCGAGGTGCGTGCCGACGCCGTGTTGATCGACGGCGCTCGAGACGTTGTCGGGCCGGCCCTGCGTCGGGTTCTCGAAGTGCGTGTACTTGAACGTCAGCGAAGCTCCTCGGCGTTGATGACCCACGACCCGTCCGCGGTGCCGATGCGCTGCCAGGCCTCGTTGCCGGTGCCGGCCGTGCCGGCCGTGAACTGGCCGAACTGCGATCGCCGTTGTCGAGGCGATGCGAGTCGCGATAGCTGACGTTGACGAGCATCGACGTGCGTCGGCGTGAACGTCAGCTTGCCGAAGCCCTCGTTGCGCACGCTGTCGTAGTTCGGGCACGTCGCCGTAGGCGGTCGACGCGTTGTTGCCGCGTGGCCGTCGGGACGGTAGTACGAGCCGTAGAAGAACAGGTGGTTCGGGCAGGATCGGGCCGCCGACGTTGAGGTCGGTCCAGCGCGCGATCCTGGTCGTACGCGCGACGCGCTGCCGTTGTTCAGCGCCGCCGCCATGCCGGCGTTCTGGAAGCTGGTAGCCGGCCAGGCCGTGGAAGGTGCTCGTGCCGGACTTGCTGACCGAGTCGACGTCGAATCCGCCCGCGCGGTTGAAGTCGATCGCCTTGGCGCCGCCCTTGACGACCGTGATCTGCGCGATGTCGTGCGACGCGGGCTCGGCCGACAGCGTGCCGAAGAGCGGCAGCGTCACGTTGACGCCGTCGAAGTTGTAGACGTTGTCCTGGCCGCTGGCGCCCGCGCTCGGGCCGCGCACCTGGTCCTGCGTGTACTGCACGCCGGGGATCAGCTTGATCAGATCGCGATACTGCGTGCCGACCGGCAGGTTCCTGATGCTGATCGTTCGAGAGGCCGCTCGTGATCGCCGCCGAGTTCTTGTCGATCATCGGAGACTCGGCGCCGTCACCGTGACCGTCTTCGGTGACGCCCGCGAGCGTCATCGTGGCGTCGCCGGCGGTCGTCTTCGCCGAGCTGGACCTGCGACCTGTCGCGTCACCGTCTGCATGCCGATCGAGCGAGAACGTGACCGTGTAGTCGCCCGGCGGCAGCGCCGGGAGCTGATACGTCGCCGTCGCCAGCCGGTCACCGTGTCGCGCGGGCCGGGCAGAACCGTCGGATCGAGCTTCGACGGTGACGCCAGGCAGCACGGCGCCTCCGCGTGTCCATGACCTTGCCGCTGATCGACCCGGTCTGCTGGGCGAACACCGGATGGCACTGAGAATGCGCAACAGAAGAAAACGAGCGCGCACGCGCCCCATCGGGACACCAATCGGGACATTCCACCTCCATGAGAGCTGAATCTGGATTATATGGCCTCGACAGGATGCGCCATGGAGATGGCAGGACACTGAGCGTGCGGAGAGAAACGAAGCGCCACTTCGTGGCCTTCGCGCGCTACGCAGCGGCGTTGGCGTGCACCGCCGCGCCGACGAGACCGGCTTCGGGATTGAGAATCACCGCGACGGGAATCGTCGCGACGAAATCGGCGAGCGGCTCTTTCGATCGGAAGGCGTCGAGGAACGTGCCGCCCTCGAGCGCGGGCAGGATTTTCGGCGCGATGCCGCCGCCGATGTACACGCCGGCGGTCGCCACCGTGCGGAGCGCCAGATTGCCCGCTTCGGCGCCGTAGGCGGCAATGAACAGATCCAGGGCTTCCGCGCACAGCTCGCAGCGGCCGTCCATCGCCGACTTCGTGATGCGTGCCGGCAGCTCCGCGAGATCGCCGGCCTTCCCGACGCCTTCGCACAGCCGCTCGGGCAGCCGTGCCGTGATGGAATAGAAGCCCGTCGAGGTCCCGAAGGCGTCGTGCGTGAACTGATAGACGTTCACGAGGCCCGGGCCCGAGACGACGTGCTCGACGCTGACGCGGCCGTACATCCGCGTCAGCACATCGAGCATCTCGATCTCGCGGCGCGTGCGCGCGCCCCAGTCCGCATGCCCGCCCTCGGACGCGCCCGGGACGAAATGCCCGTCGATGTTGTGCAGCATCGCTTCGCCGAGTCCGGTCCCGGCCGCGATCACGGCGGCGTTCCCGCCCGACTGCGCGACACCTTGCTGCAGCACCGCGAGCTCGTCCGGTTCCAGCACCGGCACGGCGAACGCCATCGCTTCGAGGTCGTTGAGGATGTGCACGTGCCGCAGGGACGCGCCGCCCGTGATCTCCGCGGCATCCACCAGCCACGGCACGTTGGTGAGCCGCGCCACTTGATCGGTGATCGCGCCCGCGACGCCGAACGTGGCCGCCGCGATGCGGCGCCCCTCGATGCCGCGCGCCTTCAGGAACTCACGGATCATCGGCACGAGGCCGTCGTAGTCCAGCGTGGCGAACTCGCCGACCTCCACGGCCGACGGCCGGTCGGCGCGCGGCACCGAACAATCCGAGGAGCGTCTTCGTGCCACCGATGTCGCCTGCGAGCAGCATGGGGCCCTATTATCGCCAATCGGCTTGACTTTAACGTGCTGCTGTCTCATCTTTGCGGTCAATGACGTCGTCTCCGTCATCGGCCGGCGGGCCAGGGTTCGCCGGTCACGTGGTGAGCTTCGCCGGCAAGCTGGCATCTATCGGTCGCCGTGAGGCCCAGGCGCTGATTCAGGCGCTCGGCGGCGAACCGTCAGACGACGTCACGTCCCGGACCACCATGCTCGTGGTGGGAGACAGCGCCGCCCGCGAGGACGATTCCAGCAAGCTGCGCCGCGCCGAGCAGGTCAACGCGAAGGCGCCAGAGCAGATCCGCATCATTTCCGAGAGCGAATTCTGCCGGCTCGCCGGCATTGCGTCCGGCGACTCTCTGCGGCGCCAGTACTACGGCGTGCGCGACATCCGCAGCCTCTACCCGCGCATCACCGAAAAATATTTGCGGTATCTGGAAAGGTGGGGATTGATCCGGTCGGCCGCGACGACCCGCACGGAGCGCTTTTACACGTTCTCGGATCTTGCGACGATCAAGCAGCTCGCATCCGACCTCGATCGCGACGTGCCGCTCAAGACCGCGCTGCGGTCGCTCATGGCCGAGCGCGAAGGTCAGCTCGAGCTCGATTTTCACGCGTCGGGCAGCGCACCGGCGAAGGTCGTGGCACTTCCGTCACGTCCGCTGAAGCGCGCGACCGACCGTGCGGGTACCCTGCCGTCCACAGGCGCCTCGCCGTTTCCCGATCCGCAGACAGCCCTCGCCGCCAAGTACTTCGTTGAAGCCTCGCGGCTCGACGATGGGGACGATCATGGGATGGCGGAAGCGGCCGCGGCGTATCGCAAGGCGCTCGTCATCGATCCGGATCTGGTGCCGGCGATCGTCAACCTCGCGAACATCCACTACGCGCGCGACGAGCTGATCGAGGCCCAGGCGCTCTACGAGCGCGCGATCGGGCTCGACCCGGAGTGCTTCGAGGCACACTTCAATCTCGGCAACATCCATCACGACCTCGGGCGCTACGAGTATGCGCTGGTGTGCTATCGGGACGCGGTGGCGCTCAACCCCGGCTATCCCGACGCGCACTTCTATCTAGCCGTGACGCTCGAGAAGACCGGGCACTCGCCGGAGGCGAAGCCGCACTGGAAGACCTATCAGGACCTTGCGCCGAACGGCGAATGGGTGGAGTTGGCGAGGGAGTTTTCTGAGTAACGGTCAATGCAGGTCAATGCAGAATGCAGAAGAGCCTTTCAACATTGACATCCTGACATTCGACATTGACAGCATCAGTACGTTACTCCGACCTTTCCCTCTTCTTCGGCGTCCGCCGCAGCTTGTAGAAGCTGCACTCCGGGCACCACGAATCGGGAGTGAAGCCTTCCTTGCCGGCAAACGGCAGCACGTCGCGGTGGGTGCAGAACTCCCCCTGTTCCGGCGTGGCGCGCCAGCGGCACGAGCGGAACTTCTCGACGGCCGGCGAGAGCGCGGGATCCGACGTAGGCGGCGCGGCCTCCGGCGTGGCATCCGCCGGCGGCTGAGGCTCGGGACCAAACGGGTTGGGATCGTCCATCATCCTTGCAATTCCGGTCCGAAGGATCGCTGCAGCGCTTCGAGCGCGCGGAGCTCTTCGGGCGCGACGAGCGTGAGCGCGGTTCCGGTCGCTGCGGCGCGACCCGTCCGACCCACGCGGTGCACATAAGTTTCCCGCGACGACGGCACTTCGAAGTTCACGACATGCGTGATGCCATCGATGTCGAGGCCGCGGGCCGCGACATCAGTCGCCACGAGCACGTGATAACGGCCGCTGCGAAAGCCTTCGACCGCCGCGGTCCGCTGCTGCTGGGTCCGATCCGCGTGCAAGGCGGCGGCGTGCAGACCGAAGCCGCTCAGCTTCCGCGCCAGCCGTTCGGCGCCGTGCTTGGTGCGGACGAACACGAGAATCGGCCCCTCGGTGCGGCGCAGGAACCGTGCGAGCCACTCGGTCTTCTGTGCCGACGGCACGCTTTCCACGGCGTGCGTGATGCTCCTCGCCGGGCCGCCCGCCGATCCGATCTGCACGTATTGCGCGTGCGGACGACCTCGTCGGCCAGCTTCATCACCTCGTCCGGCATCGTCGCCGAGAAGAGGAGCGTCTGTCGCGTGTCCGATCCGGGCAGCGTGGAGACGATGCGCCGCACGTCGGGCCAGAAGCCCATGTCCATCATGCGGTCGGCCTCGTCGAGGACGAGCACCTGGACGTGGGTGAAGTCCACGGCGCCGTTTCGCTGGTGATCCATCAGCCGGCCGGGGGTGGCCACCACGATGTCCACGCCGGCGCGGAGCGCGCGCTCCTGCGCATCCATCCCGACGCCGCCGTACACGGCGATGCTGGTCAGATTCGTGTGATAGGCAAACCCCTGCACGTCGTCCTCGATCTGCACGCACAGCTCGCGCGTCGGCGCGAGGATCAGGACCCGGGTGTGGCCGCTCTCACCGCTCGCCTGCAGCAGTCGATGGAGAATCGGCAGCACGAACGCGACGGTCTTGCCGGTGCCCGTGTCGGCGCAGCCGATGACGTCGGCGCCGCCGAGCGCGATCGGGATCACGGCGCTCTGAATGGGCGTGGTCGACGCGAAGCCGCGCAGACGAACACCCTCGAGAAGTGCCGGATTCAAACCGAGCGTATCGAACGGGACCGGGGACGGATCGTACGCCGCCTGCGGACGGTCGATGCTCTGGGGCCGCTGCGGGGCATGCAGACGGGTGGTCCGGCCGGATCGGCGCGACCCTCCGCGTCTGAAACTGCGCGACCTGGATCGTTGTGTTGTGTGGGAGTCCAAAATGTTCTTCAGCGAGCGCGGAAGGTAATGATGCCGCGAACAGGGTCGTACGGCGAGACGCCTACGGTTACCCGATCACCCGGAACGACCTTGATCCGGAAGCGGCGCATCCGGCCGCTGAGCTGAGCGAGCACTTCATGGCCCTGGTCGCACTGCACACGATACAAGCCTCCGCTGTGGACCGCCACGACCGTGCCCTGCACATCTATCAGATCATCCTTGCTCAATTGCTATCCTTTCCAATCAAAGATTGTGCCACATTTCGGCGCTCTTTGCAAATTGCATGCTCATTTGACGCTGCGGACCGGCGACGCGTCTCCTCAGCTTACAACGATCGGACGGCAGCTTCGACGCGCGACGCCAGCGCTGCGTAGTCGTTCCCCTGCAGCGAGATGGGCGTCCCGAATGCACAGCGCCCATGCCCGAGCGTGGGAAAACGCGCGCTCTGATGGAGGATGCGGTCCAGCCCTTCGAGCCTGACGGGGACGACCGGAACTTCGAGGCGCGACGCGATCATCCCGATGCCGGGCTGGAACGCGGCCGACCTCGCCGGACTGGGTCCGCTTGCCCTCCGGGAAGATCAGGACCGAATAGCCGCCGCCGATCAGATCGCCGATGTAGCGAAGTGTCTGGCGCGTGCCGGCTTCGCGCTGCGGCAGCGGAAACGCGTTGAAGAAGACCGCGGCGAGATAGTAGTTCAAGCTGTTCGTGAACCACGCGGCGCGGCCGAACTGCTCCGGATAGAAGTGCGGCTTGAAGAACTCCTTCGCCATCGCCGTCGCGACGCGATAGCGAAGCTGCGGCGGCAGCGAATCGAGAATGACCGGCGTGTCCAAGTGGCTCTGGTGGTTGGCGGCGAAGATGACGGGCCCGTCGAGCTGTTCGAGATGGTCGAGTCCCTCGACGGTGATTCGCGCAAAGATGCGGCCGAGCGGCAGAATCCACGTCGGCAGGCTCGCTCGGCGGATCGCTCGAACGGGGAGCGATCGATTCCACGAGGGAAACGCGATGGTCTCTTTCTCCCGTGAGGACTCCGAGAGATCGACCGTCCCCGCGGGCCGGGCCGTTGCGCCGTCCAGCGGCTTCACGAGCGCCGCGAGATCCCCGACGGTCGTGGCGGCGCCGAACGCGGCCTCGTCGAGCGTGACCTGAAACGCCTCCTCCAGCGCCATCATCAACTCGACGCGCTCGAGTGAGCTGAGCCCCAGCTCGTCGATCGTCGTGGTTGGCTCGATCGCGCGACCGGGCGCGAACCGGGCAAGAATCGACGGGACGTCACGTCCATCCGATCGACGCCCCGGCTGCGGTCGGCTGCTGACCCGCCAGCCACTGCCGGAGCTCGCGTCGTTTCAGTTTTCGCGTGCCGTCGGTCCGCGGCAGCTCGCTGCCCGGCCAGACGACGACCGCGCGGATGCGCTGATGATCCGCGAGCGCGGCGTTCGCCCCCCGAACGATTTCGTCGACGTTGGCGTCCGGGGCCACCACCAGCACGGCCTGCACCCGCTCGGCGGAGCTGCCGGCGACCGGCGCCCCCACGACGGCCGATTCGCGAACGCCCGGTTGCTCGTTCAGCGCCCGTTCGACGTCCTCCGGAAAGACGTTGAGCCCTTCCGGGGTGACGATCATTTCCTTCTTGCGGCCCCGAATGTGCAGCTGACCCTGCGGGTCGAGCTCGCCGATGTCGCCGGTGTGGAACCAGCCGTCCTTGAAGGCCGATCGCGTTTCCTCGGGCGCATTGAAATACCCGCGCGTGACGTTCTCGCCGCGCACGAGGATCTCGCCGTCCTCGGCGATCTTCACCTCGACGCCGCCAATCGGCTTGCCCACCGCGCCGCGTGCGGCACGGAGCGGATGATTGAGCGTGACGATTGGCGCGGTTTCCGTGAGGCCGTAGCCCTGCACCACGAGAAATCCCAGCCTGCCCCAGAAGGCTTCGAGGTCGGGGTCGAGCGGCGCCGCACCGACGACCATCGACCAGAACTTCCATCCGAACAGCCGGTGCACGCGACGGTAGCGCCACCATCGTCGCGTCCAGTGCATGCCTTCAGGAGGCGGCGCGGACGCTTCAGGAACCTGGCGCAGCACGTACTCCTTGAGCACTTCGAGCATCTTCGGCACGCAGACGAGCACCGAGATGCGGCGCTCGCGGATCTGACGCACGATGTCGTCCGGTGCATAGCTGCGCGAAAAGACCACCACCCCTTCGAGCATCGGAGGCACGAAGGTCGCCATGGCCTGTCCGAACATGTGGCTGAGCGGCAGGAGGTTGAGAAACCGGATCGGCTTGAACGGCCGAATGTATCGCCGGTACTTCGCCATCTCGCGCTCGATCGGCACGATGTTCGCGAGGATGTTGCGATGGGTCAGCACCACGCCTTTGGGCTCCGCCGTTGCCCCCGATGTGAAGATGATCTCGGCGGTGGTGTCGGGGCCGAGGTCCGATGGCCGAGGGTCGAGGTCCGAAGGTCGGGGGTCGAGGGTCGTGAACAGCCTGTGCAGACCCCAGACGGGTCGTTCGCTTGCGAGCGCAGCGGCGTCCACGACGTCGCCAGTCAGGATGGCCTTCGCATCGACGATCGCTGCGACCTTGCCAAGAAAGTCCGGAGATGCCCGGTAGTCGATCGGCACGACGACCACGCCCTCCATCAGGGCGCCCCACAACGCGGCGATCCACTCCGGCCGATTCTCGCTCCAGATCGCGACGGCCTGCCCCTGCGTCACACCTTTCTGGCGCAGCGTGGCCGCAAACGCGTCCGCCTTCCGCGCGACATCCGCGTACGTCCACCGCCACGTCCGGTAGCCGTCGTCGTAGATCAGGAAATCCGTGCTGTCAGCGTTGTTTGTGGCGTCTGTGGCTCGGGTGTCTGTGGCCGACCTGTCCGCGGATCCGGTGACATCGCGGAAGAAGTCGAGCAGCGTACGCCGCGTCATGAGCCTGAATTATGATGGAAACGCATGACGCTCCCGCCGGTTTTTGCGGCAAGCGCGCTCTACGACAACCTGCTGCAGGCGGCGCTGCGGCAATTTTTCGATCGCGCGCACGTTCCAGACGGTGGCGACCCCGTCGCTGTCGTCGGACGGCCGCCTCGCGATCGAGCCGACCGGCGATCCCTCGGCGCTCGTGGTCCGCTGGTTCGGCACGCGGCACGTGCTCAACGTGCCGTCGCAGCGGCCGTTCACCGCACACGAGGTGCGGCTGGCGCGCGCGATCGGCGCGGTGCTGGCGGCGCGCTATCGCGCGATTTTCGACCCCAAGCAGATGGTCGAGCGCGGGGACCTCTTTCGCGGCGCCATCGAGGACCGCTATGTCGCGGCCTTTCTCGACGAGGGCGTGTACAGCCGTCCGCTGGGCACGGCGCAGAATCGTGCGGATCTCGTGGCGAACGTGATCGAGGTACTGCGTGTGGCAGCGCTCTCGAGTTACGAGAACCGCGCGATTTCCTCCGGCGTGCTGTTGCTCGATACCGATGCGGACCCGTCGACTGCCGCGCCGCCGGACGCGCAGGCCTACCGCTATTCGCTCACGCTGACGGCGGTCAAGAGCTTCTACCGGGTGTGCGACGGCGTCGCCACGATGTTTCTCGTCAATCGGGACGGGTTCGTCCTCGACATCGTCGATCTGGAGCAGTGGAGGCGAACGCACGATCCGGGTGCGGAGCTCGAGGTGACGTGTCCCGCGCCGTACCGCGCGCACGCCCTCGCGACCGTGGGGAATCGCAACATCTGCGTCGTGCTCAGCCCGAACCACGAGATCAAGGTATTCGCCGAAGGCGTCCAGATGTTCACCTTCAGCAACGCGCGGTGGCACCTCCTGGACCTGAAAGCCAAGTACGACCTGTGGACCAGCGCAGTCGGCAACCCGCCGCTGGCGGAGCGCCTCTTCCAGGCGGCGCTCGACCTCGCGGATGCCCGGCAGGGAGCGCTCTTCGTCCTGCTCCGCGACGCGCCTGCCTCGCTGCCGGTGCTCGTGGCGCCTCAGGATCAGCTCGACGTCCTGCTCGACTCGCCGACGGTGGACGGCGTCGCGCCGAATCGATCCCAGCTCATGTATATGCTGCGAGGACGGACGGCGACCTCCATCGACCCGACCGTGCTCAGCGGCCTGGCGCGGATCGACGGCGCAACGGTCATGGAGACGTCGGGCCGAATGCTCGCCATCGGCGCGATTCTCCTGCACGGAGAGCCTCTTCAGCCGCGTTCGACGTTCGCGGTCGAGGGTGCGCGCACGACCGCCGCCATGGCGGCGGCGCGCCACGGTCCGGTTCTCAAGGTCAGTGAGGACGGCGTCGTCACGTTCTTCGATCGTGAAGAACGCGTGTGGGACATCTAGACTTACGCGGGGTCGGCCCACGGCTCCCTCGCGGGCGGGCCGGGCGCGCCACCGTTCTGCGGCCACGAGATCTGAAGTCCCGCCAGGCAGCCTTAACGCAAGCCACGAATCGCTCGTACGTCGATCAATCGATGGATGTAAGATTCTCGCCATGCGGGTCTTCCTCACAGGGGCAACGGGGTACGTCGGTAGCGCCATCCTCGAGGCACTCATCCGGAACCATCACCACGTCGACGCGCTCGTCCGGACGACGCCGGCCGCCGCGGAATTGCAGGCGCGGGGGGCGCAGCCGGTACGCGGCAATCTCCTCGAGCCGCTCACGTGGCTCGAGGCCGCCGCGAGAGCCGATGGCATCGTGCACGCCGCCGCGGAGTCCGGCCCGCGCGCGCGACAGCTCGACGACGTGGTCATCACGACGCTGACGTCGCTGCCCGCGCGAGCCGATCGGTTCATCGTCTACACGTCGGGTGTGTGGGCGCTGGGTAACACGCGCGACCCGGCAGACGAGCGCGCGCCGGTCAATCCGACCGAGCTCGTGGCCTGGCGTCCCGCGCACGAGCAGCGAGTTCTGGACACCGCGTCGTCGGGCGTGCGCGCGATCGTCGTGCGGCCCGGCATCGTCTACGGCCGCGGACGCGGCATCGTCGGAGACCTGCTGCGGGACGCCTCGAACGGGCTCGTCCGCGTGGTGGGCACGGGCGAGAACCACTGGCCCCTCGTCTACGACCGTGATTTGGGTGAGCTCTACGCGCGCCTGGTCAACAATCCGACCGCCTCCGGCGTATTCCACGCGAACGACGAGGGGGACGAGACCGTCAACGCCATCGTCACCGCGCTGTCGGAGCACGCGTCGATTCGACCGAGCGTGCGGCACGTGCCGATCGCCGAGGCGCGCAAGAAGATGGGACCGTACGCGGACGCGCTCGCGCTCGATCAGATTGTGCGCAGCCCCCGCGCGCGGAGCCTGGGGTGGAACCCGACGCTGCATTCCGTGTCGGGCAACGTCGCACGCCTGCACAGAAGAGTGGCGTCGCAGTCGAGAGGCAGCCTGAATGTATCGACTGATCCTTGCCGCAGCCTGTGCCGTCGGCCTCGCCGCTCCCGCAGCCGCGCAGACTGGTCCGGCCGATCCCCACGCAGGACACGGGATGGCAAGCCAGGCGGCGCCAGCGACAGCGTCCGCGGCGCGGAACGCGAGCCTTCCCCCCGACGCGAACGCGGCAGGCGATCAGCTGAAGACATCGCCACGCCACGGCGAGTGGGTGGACATCAAGAACGGCACCGGTCCTGCCGTCAAATCGTTCGTCGTCTATCCGGAGCGGAAGGACAAGGCACCCGTCGTCATCGTGATCCACGAGATTTTCGGCATGACCGATTGGGTGCGCGGCGTGGCCGATCAGCTTGCGAAGGAAGGGTTCATCGCGATTGCGCCCGACTTCCTCTCGGGAAAGGGTCCGAACGGCGGCGGAAGCGATTCGCTCGGTGACGGCGTGGGACAGGCGATTCGCACGCTGCAGCCGGCCGATACGAACGCGATTCTCGACGCGGTCCGTGCATACGCGCTGACGATCCCTTCATCGAACAAGAAGGTGGCCACGATCGGATTCTGCTGGGGAGGCCAGACCAGCTTCCGCTATGCGATCTCGCAGCCGGAGCTGAACGCAGCCGTCTCGTACTACGGTTCGATGCCGTCCGATGCGGCCGCGTACGAAAAGCGAAGGCCCCGATTCTCGGGTTGTACGGCGGAAACGACAACCGCGTGAACTCGACGATCGACGGCGCCAAAGCGGAGCTGAGCAAGCGGAACGTCACGTACGAGCCGCACGTGTTCGACGGCGCCGGCCACGGCTTTCTTCGTCAGCAGGCCGGCGGAGAGCAGGCGCCGGGCAACATGAAGGCGACCGAACAGGCATGGCCGCTGACCCTCACATTCCTGCGGAAGTACACCGACTGATCCGGGAATCGAGAAATTTGGTGAATTGGTGATTGGGTGATTGTTGAATCGATTACCAAATTACCCAATCACCCAATCACCAAATCACCACAATCTGACTACCGCAGCCCAATTCCCCCGCTGAAGACGAGAAGCGTCGTGTGAGGCTGCGCGATGCTCGTCGCTGTCGCTTCCTGGGCCGCCACGGAGTACCACCGGAAGTCGAGCGACAGCGCAATGTGGTGATTGGTGAACCATCGGGCGCCGGCGCCATAGTGAACGGTCTGACGGCCTGGGTGATTCGTCGACGGAAGGTCCTGGCGCTCGACGACCAATACCGATCGCCCGAGTCCGCCGCTGATGTAGCTCCACCCGTTCCGGTGGCCGAAATTCAGCGACACCTCGGGATCGATCGTGCGGAAACGACGAAGCACTGTCGGGGACGGCTCCGTGATGCCCGTCGTCTCGTCTGGCTGCAACGTCTCGCTTCCTCGCGTGATCACCATGTGACCGCCGAAGCCGAACGTGACGACGCCGAGATGCAAAGGGTAGAAGTGCACGCCGCCGCTGAAGCCGAGCGTTCGCGTCGGCAGGTTGGCCGTCGTGACGCCGAGGTCGGTGGCGACGCTCGCGTCTTCCTTGTGCCGGCCCAGGCTCCCGCGGAGGTCCACGACGAACGGTGCGATGGGTTCCTGCTGCTGGGCGGAAAGGATGACGGGCACCAACGAGAAGATCGCGGCGAGAATGCACCGCGGAAGCCGGCTTCCGCGTTCCTGTGTCATGCGCTTCAGTATAGCTGCCTCTCCTTCGCGATCTCCTGCGCCAGCGCGAGCGCTTCGTCGAACGTCGTGGCGCGTCCGTCGAGTTGACGCTCGTACACCTCGCGCAGCACCTGGCCGAGCGCAGGTCCGGGGCTTGCGCCCAGCGTCAGCAGGTGACGTCCCTTGACGAGCGGCTCCGGCGGGGCGTGCTCGACGCCGAGTTCGCGTGCGCGGGCCACGAACCAGTCCATCGCAGAACAGTCGAACCCGCCGCCGCGACCCTCGCAGTCGGCTCGCGCGACCCTCGCGAGCAGGTCGAGATCCACTTTCTGGGCGAGCCGGCGGAATGCCCCGTCGCTGACGGGCGGCTGCGCCTTCTGAAACATGCCCGGCTTCAGATGATGCGCGACGATGCCGAGCACTTCGCGCCTGACGTCGTATCCCTGCAGCGACTGAACGTTCAGCCGGTCCAGCAGCGCCGTGGCCGGCGCGACTCCCTTCTTCTTCGTGATTGAGCGAACGAATGCGTCCGTCGATGAAGGCCGTTGTCGGCGGCTTGCCGAGATCGTGACAGACGGCGCCGAGCATCACGACGACCTGTTGCGGATAGGGCAGATCGTCAATCAGCAGGCGCGCCTGATCGATCACGAGGAGCGTGTGGACCCAGACGTCCCCTTCGGGATGCCACTCGAGCTCCTGTGGACATCCCACGAGCGTGTCGAGCTCCGGGAAGAGCCGCTCGATGACGCCGAGATCGAGCGCGAGGGCTGAAGCCTATCGACGGCCGCCGTGCGCGCAGCAGGAGCTTTTCGACTCTCTCCCCAGATGCGCTCCGCCGGCAGATCGTCGAGCGGAATCCGGCGGCACAGCTCCTTCGTGGCTGGATCGAGCGCGAACTCGAAGCGCGCCGCGAACTGCATCGCGCGCAGGACGCGCAGGCTGTCGTCGGCGAAGGTTCGCCCGTCCACGGCGCGGAGGAGCCGGCGCTCGATGTCGGCGCGGCCGTTGAACGGATCCACGTACTCGCCGGTGAGCGGATCCCAGGAAATCGCGTTGATCGTGAAGTCCCGTCGGCGCGCGGCTTCCTCGGGCGGCAGGTGCGGATCCCCATCGACGACGAACCCGCGATGCCCGCGGCCGACCTTCGACTCGCGTCGCGGCAGCGCGACGTCCAGGCCGGCGACCTTGTAGACGGTGAAGCTCTCGCCGACGGTATTGACGGGACCAATCGTCTGCAACAGCGCCTTGAGCGCGTCGGCGTCGATGTTGAACACCTCGATGTCGATGTCTTTCGAGGCATGTCGCATCAGGCGATCGCGCACCCAGCCGCCAACCACGAGCGCCCGGCCGCCTGCTGCGCGCACCGCTCGAGCGATTCGCGTGGCGGTCTCGAGCGCCGGCTCGCTCACTGCGATGACCCGGGCGTGGCCGCCGCGTCGCGCCGTCGTCCGTACTTGCGCACGAGCCGATCGGTGAACGCCGGCGCGACGGCTGTTGACGATGGCAAGCAGGCGGGACGTGCCGTAGGGATAGACGTCGGCCCGCGGCCGCCGGATGCAGTCGAGAATCGCGGCCGCGACCACTTCGACCGGCTGTTTCGGCCCCAGGCCGGTCACGTGGTGACCGTAGTCGCGCACCATCGCCTCGCGAAACTCGGTGTGCGTCGAGATGGGGAAGACGCACGAGACGTGGATCGCCGTGCCCACGAACTCCGCGCGCAGCGACTCCGCGAGCACGGCCTGCGCGGCCTTCGTGGCGGAGTAGCCTCCCATGAAGGGGATGCCGCGCCGTCCGACGATGGACGACACGAAAATCAGGTGACCGCTGTGTTGCCTGCGAAAGACCGGCAGCGCCGCACGCGCACCGAAGAACGTGCCCATGTAGTTCACGTCCATCATCCGCGCCATGATGTCGGGCGGGGTGTCCTCGAGCGTGCCGTAGTAGCCGAAGCCGGCATTGCAGATCATCACGTCGAGGCGTCCGAACGTCTCGAGCGCGGTTGCCACGAGCCTCTCGACGTCGTCATTCCGGGTGACGTCGATGGTCCTCGCGACCGCGCGTCCGCCCGCGGCCTCGATCGTCCGGACCGCCTCCTCCAGTCGATCCGTGCGCCGCGCCCCGAGGACGACAGCCGCACCCTCGCGCGCCAGCAGGGTGGCGCACGCCAGTCCGATGCCCGACGAGGCGCCCGTGATGACGGCCACACGGCCGCTCAGCGACGACATGGCGTAACGATACTATTATTGGGGAATCGGGTAATCGCGTAGTCCGGCAAATCACTGAATACCAAATTACCCGATACCAAATTCAATGGATTCTGCGATTGCGCTGCTCGCCGAGCTGGTGTCCATCAACTCCATCAATCCGTCGCTCGTGGCCGGCGCGCCGGGCGAGACGCAGATTGCCGATGCCATTGCGGCGCGTCTCAGGCGGATCGGCATGGACGTGGAGATGCAGCCCGCCGCGCCGAACCGTCCCAACGTGATCGGCGTGCTCGAGGGCCGCGCGCCAGGTCCGTCGCTGATGTTCTGCGGCCACATGGATACCGTTGGCGTCGAGGGCATGTCGCGGCCGTTCGACCCCGTCGTGCGCGACGGACGTCTGTACGGACGAGGGGCGCAGGACATGAAGGGCGGTGTCGCCGCGATGATCGACGCGGCTCGCATCGTCGCTGCCGATGGTCTGCCGACCGGCCGGCTGATCGTCGCCGCGGTCATCGACGAGGAGTACGCCAGCATCGGTGCCGACGCGCTCGTCACGCGATGGACGGCCGACGGTGCGGTCGTGACCGAGCCGACCGATCTGCAGGTGGCGATCGGACACAAGGGCTTCGCGTGGTTCGAGGTTGAAACGCGCGGGATCGCCGCGCACGGCAGCCGCCCGCTCGAAGGGCGCGACGCAATCCTGCGGATGGGACGGGTGCTGCACGCCCTCGACGCGCTCAATCGCGATCTGCAGCAGCGCGCTCCGCATCCGCTGATGGGAGCCCCGTCGCTGCATGCGTCGCTCATCCGGGGCGGACGCGAGTTGAGCAGCTATCCGGATCGGTGCACGCTGCAGTACGAGCGGAGGACGGTTGGGGGAGAGACGGATGAATCAACCGAGCGTGAGTTGACGCGAATCCTCGACGATCTGCGCCGGTCCGATGCCGAGTTCGCCGCCTCGTCGCGCCGGTTGTTTTCGCGTCCGTGTTATGAGATTGCGGCGTCGCATGCGCTCCCGCAGGCGCTGTGCCGGGCCGCCGCTCGCTGTGGAACGACGGCCCCACTCACCGGCATGACGTTCTGGACGGACGCGGCAGTGCTCGCCGGAGCCGGAACGCCGAGCGTGTTGTTCGGGCCGGGCGGCGCGGGCCTGCACGGCGTGGAGGAGCACGTGCGGCTTGTCGGACGTGCTCGCGTGTCGAGACGCGCTCGTCGCCCTCGTCCGCGAATGGCAGACGCGGGCGCAGGGGAGCTGAGTGCTTCCTGACGCGCCCGTGCATCAGGCGGACTTGCGAAGTACCAATCGCGTCGGCGTCATCAGGTGGCGGCGCGCGTCTCCCTCGAAACGGCGACGGGGCGCACGCCCGTTGATGTCCCACCCGGGGCTGTTGTGCCCGCACGACGTGCAGAGCATCATTACGCGCTTGCCTTCGAAGTGCAGCACCGAGTCGTGTCCGCGCAGACCACACATCATCTGACTGATGCGTCCGACGGCACGCGCAAGCAATCCCGTCTCCCTGGGGGCCGTCGTCATGTCCGTCGTCGCCGTGAGTCGCTGGGGATAATTGGTTACCATGAACGATTCACCCTTTCTGCCCTTTCAGGTAAGACGCCGGTCTCGCCGAGACCGTTTCGCCTCCCTCGTGGCACAGCAATATCAAGAGATGTGCCACGCCCTACAGAAGAGCTTCCGAGCGGGAAATACCGGGTGCTCCGGACTTTTGGACCCAAAAATCGCGAAATTTGAAGACGGGTCTATCTCACAGACTCTGCGGCCACAACGACGGGCCGCGGGGCGTCGTGGCTGCTACGCGGTCGGTGTGTGACGCTCGCGCAACACGCTGCGGATCACGAAAGCGATATTGGCGGGGCGTTCGCCCAGCCGGCGCATGAAGTACGGGAACCATTCACGACCGAATGGAACATAGACGCGGATTCGGAGACCTTCTCGCGTCAACGACGGTTGCAGATCCCGTCGGATTCCATACAGCATCTGCAGCTCGAATCGATCGTGGCTGAGTGCGCGCTCGCGCGCACACGCGAGCGTGGCATCAATCATCGCGGGATCGTGCGTCGCAATCGCCGGATACGTTCCCTCCGCGATCAGCAAGCGCATGATCCGCAAGAACGCCGCATCCACTTCGGCCTTGGACTGATACGCGACGCTCCGCGGTTCCTTGTACGCGCCTTTGACGAGCCTCACCCGGGCACCGAGCGCGTTCATGCGGCGGGCGTCCTCTTCACTGCGATGCAGGTAGGACTGCAGCACGACGCCGGCGTTTCGATATCCCTGCTGCCACATCGTCTCGAAGATCTCGAGCGTGACGGATGTGAACGAGGAATCCTCCATGTCGATCCGCACGAAGAACTCGTGCGTCGTCGCCGCGTCGAGAATCCGGCGGAGATTGTCGACGCACGTTGCACGGTCGACGGTCAGGCCCAGCTGCGTGAGCTTGAGCGACAGGTTCCGCTCGACACCCGCGCGCGCGATCTGCTCGATGAGCGCGACGTACGCACGCGTGGCGGCATCGGCTTCGGCTATCGTGGCGACGCTCTCGCCGAGGTAGTCCAGCGTCACGTGCAGACCGGTCGCCTGCAGCGCCCGCGCGGCGGCGATGGCCTCCTCGACGGTCTCACCGGCGATGAAACGCCGCCCGAAGCTACGGTCGTCCCGCATGCCATAACGGGACGCGATGCGCTTCAGACTCGGGCGGCCGGCAAGAATGAGGAAAAAAGTTTTCGAAACGGTACCGAACATCAGTGGGTACGAACGGGGCGCCTCGGAGCCAGGAGATGTTGGATGCTGCGTGCGTAGTAACGAAGCACGGTACGCTCGCGCACGCGGAAGCGACCGCCCCGTTCAAGATGGATGATGTTGCGATCCGCCAGCGCCGGCGCGCCGAGATCGACCGCCTCGCGGCCGCTCTGGACGCCGAGGTTCGCTCCGCCCTGCCGCAACACGTCGATGATGGCGGTGGCGCGATCCTCGAGCTCCCGCTTCGTCATCGACCGGCTCATCGCGGCGGCGACCACGGCGGTCGGCAGCACCTTGTAGAGACGCCCGATCACGTCTCTCGTTTCGTGGGCAAGCGTCATCACGTCGCGACGCGACTCGGGATCGAATCCGGCGATGGGAATCGGCGTGCCGAAGGTGACGAACGCCCGTGACTGGTATCCCACCGCGTAGCGGACCATCTCCGCCACTTCCCGCCCGAAGGGTCGGGACCGGTGCTTCACCGCATGGTGCGGCAGGATGTGATCCTCGAGCACGACGTCGTACGCCACCGCGAGCGGGACGATCACGCAATCCCTGCGCTCCGCCTGCATCGCCGCGTGCAACAGTCCGGTCTTCGGCGCTTTCAGCTCCCCGGTATAGCTGCGCCCGCCCTCGATGTAGAACAGGAGGTCGTGACGCTGAAGCAGCTCCGACACGTAGGCCTTCAGCGTCACCAGGTACGCCGGATCCTTCGTGTTGCGTCGAATCGGAATGGCGCCCGTGACATGACGATGGAGGAGGCCGAGCGGACCGCCGAACAGGTTGATGCCGGCAGCGGTCACCGGCGGGCGGATGCCGTTGTCGTCCAGCACCAGCGGCTCGATCAGATAGTCGAGATGACTCTTGTGGTTCGAGATGTAAATGACGCGGCCGGTGGCGGTCGCCTGTTGGGCGATCCGAACGTGCTCTTCGATCCGATCGATCTTCCGGAGAATGGGATAGAGGGGGTGCTTCAGCGCACGGTAGATCGGGTAGCGCTGCGTGGTCCGGAGCTCGTCCAGGTAGGCGTGAATCCGCTCGCGCGCCTCCGGCTCCGACTGCCCGTGCCCGCCACGCAGGTACTTGGCGACATCCTTCCGTGCCAGTACCGCCTGAGTGATGTCGTCGAGCAGCACGTGAAAACTATACCAAAAGATGTGCTGGGCGCTTGCCCTTCGCGGCGTTATCCGCCGATTTCCCGGCAGATTTCTGCTGTGAACTCCGAGGTGCTCGCGTGACCCCCCAGATCGCGCGTCCGCACCCGCCCCGCGGTGAGCACCCGGTCGAGGGCCGCGCGAATGCGCGCGGCCTGCTCGCGCTCCCCGATGTGCTCGAGCATCAGCAGCCCCGAGAGCAACAAGGCGGTCGGATTGGCCAGGTTCTGATCCGCGATATCGGGCGCGCTGCCGTGCACCGCCTCGAACACGGCGGTCTCGACACCAAGGTTCGCACCCGGCACCACGCCGAGTCCTCCCACGAGTCCGGCGCAGAGATCCGAGACGATGTCGCCGTAGAGATTCGGCAGCAGCAGCACGTCCAGCTTCTCGGGATGCATCACGAGATGCATGCAGGCGGCGTCCACGATCCGTTCGTCGTAGGTGATGTCCGTGAACTCGCGAGCCACTTTCCGCGCGCTGTCGAGGAACAGCCCGTCGCCGAGCTTCATGATGTTGGCCTTGTGGATGGCGGTGACGCGCGTACGCCCCGCCGTTCGCGCGTGCTCGAAGGCGAACCGCGCGATCCGCGTCGACGCTTTCTCCGTGATGATCTTCAGGCTCTCGACGATGCCCGGCACGATCTCGTGCTCGAGGCCTGAATACAGATCCTCGGTGTTCTCCCGGACGATGATCAGATCGACGTTCTGAAAGCGGCTCGGGACGCCTGGCAGGTTCTTGACGGGCCGCAGGTTCGCGTAGAGGTCCAGCGCCTTGCGCAGGCCGACGTTCACGCTCGTGAAGCCCTCGCCGATCGGCGTGGTCACCGGCCCCTTGAGGGCGACCTTGTTGCGCTTGATCGATTCGATCAGCGCCGGAGGCAGGGACTGGCCGTGCTTCTTGAACGCCACGACGCCCGCGTCATGACGCTCCCACTCGATCTGCAGGCCCGCCGCCGCGAATATCCGGATGACCGCTTCCGTGACCTCCGGGCCAATACCGTCGCCCGGGATCAGTGTGATGGTGTGACGCATAGGTTATGTCCGATCACAGCAGACTGCGAGCTCCATCATCGCTAGCCACGCGGACGGCGAGGTGGCGGGCGAGGTCCTCGAGGAGCCGCCGATCGTCTGGCCCGAAGGCCGCCGGTTGATCGCTGTCGATGTCGATCTCGCCGAGCACGTCGCTGCCGCTCATGATGGGCACGACGATCTCCGACCGCGTCTCGAGACTGCATGCGAGATACCGCGGGTCCGCGATTGACGTCGTCGACGATGATCGTCGTCTTTTCGGAGGCGGCGGCGCCGCAGATGCCGCGACCGAGCGGGATTCGCGTGTGGGGCGATGGCTTGCCCACGTAGGGACCGAGCACCAACTCGTTTCCGTCGAGAAGATAGATGCCGACCCACGTGTAGTGCGCCACGCCGGCATGGAGGAGGCGCGTCGCCTCCGTCATTGCCGACCGGGCATCGGATGCGCCGGCAATGGCCGCTCGAATCGCATCGAGCATGCGCTCGTGCTGAATGGCAGTCATTCCTTGAGCTCCCAGTAAATCAGCGCCAACCCTCCGAGGAGCGGCACCAGTTGCAGCGCGGTCGACAGCCCGTGCAGCCGGCCGAACTCCACGCGCCGGGGATCGTCGATCGCGAGGCTCGACGGCGCGACGCGGATCTCCTGCTGCAGTTGACGGATGCGATGCGCCAGAAAGACGCCGCTGTATACGCTCGTCGCGAGCATGACGAGCACGAGCGCCGCCCGCCAGGCGAAGCGCCGCGGTCGCGGGCCGAGGATGGCCCTGACGACGAGGGTCAGCAGGAGCACGATCCCGGCGCCGTAGGTGATCAGATTGAAGCGGCGAAGGATCTCCCCGAAGATGGCCCCCGAGAGCAGGCGTCCGTCGGACACGTGCTGTGCGGCGGCGACATCGAAGATCGCTGGCGCGGCCACGCCGCCCAGCGCGAGCAGACCGCCGATCCAGACGACGAGCGTCAACACTGCGGCGAACCGCAGCAGGAGCATCAGACAATTATAATGTTGAATGTTCAATGTTGGATGTTCAACGCTGACGCTTGCTCTCAGCATTGAACATTGAGCATTGAACATTGACCCCTGTCACCCGTGACCGCATCGCCTGGCTGCCGTGGACCGCGGACGCGTTCGCGCGCGCGGCGCGCGAGCGCAAGCCGGTCCTGCTGTCCATCACGGCGTCCTGGTGCCGCGCGTGTCACGACATGGATCGCACGACGTACGCCGACGCGCCCGTCGTCGCGCTCGATTCAGGATGCCTTCGTTCCGATCCGCGTCGACACCGATCGCCGGCCGGACATCAACGACCGCTACAACCTTGGGGGATGGCCGACGACCGCGTTTCTGACGGCGGCCGGCGACCTGCTGGGCGGCGGAACGTTCGTGACCGCCGATCACATGCCGGGCATTCTTCAGCGGGTGCTCGAAGCCGTCCGCACGCGCGGCGACGAGATCGAGCGGGCGCAGGCCGCGACCGGCACGTCCAGGCGTCGTCGCCGACGGATGACGCGCCGTCGCTCGACGCCCTCGTCGATCTCGTCTTCGCCAGCTTTGACGAGGAGCACGGCGGATTTGGCGTGACGCCGAAGTTCCCGCGTGACCGCGCCGTTGCACCTCGCGTTGGCGCTGTACGCGACGCACGGCGACGCCTGGTCCCGGCGGATCGTCGAGCGCACGCTCGACGCGATTCGCGACGGAGGCCTTCACGATCGCGAGCGAGGCGGGTTCTATCGCTACGCGACGACGCGCGAGTGGCAGCTGCCGCACGTCGAGAAGCTGCTCGAGACCAACACGGCGCTGCTGCAGGTGTATGCGGAAGCCGCGCACGCGTTCGACGACGACTCGTATCGTCACATCGCTCGCAACCTCGCGTCGTACATCCGGGAGAGCCTGACGGGTGCCGCCGGCGGATATCGCGGCAGCGAGTCCGATACCGTCGTCTACGCCGACACGAGCGCCGCGGCAAGCGCCGCACTGCTCGCCGCGTCGAAGACGCTGGCCGACCCCGACCTCGGACGCGAAGCGATCGAACAACTCGAGCGCGTCCTGCTCGCGTCGTATCGCCCCGGCAAGGGTATTTCCCACTGCGACGATGGCGGGGCTCGCGTGCCTGGCCTGCTGACCGACTACGTCTCGATGATTCACGCGATCCTCGACGCCCACGAGGCGGTAGAAAGCGAGCCCTACACGATGATGGCCGAAGAGCTCGCGCACCACGTCCTTCGGACGATGTGGGACGAGCGGTCGGGTGCCTGCGTCGATCGGGCGCACGAGGCCGGCGAAGTCGGACTGTTACGAAATCGTCGCACGCCGTTCGTCACCAACTGCGAGGCCGTCCGTGCGTTCGCGCGGGTGGCCCGCATCTCGACGGAAGGGGACTTCGCCAGCCGAGCGGAAGAGACGGCCCGCGCCATGGCCCCGCTTGCCGCCGGGCAGGGACCTCTCGCGGCGCACTACGTGCTCGCGATGCGCGAGTTGTCGGTCCGTCGCCCTGAGATGGCGATTTTCCGCGGTTGGTCTGCGTGAGTCCGCGGCCGGTGATAGACTCGGTGGTTTGACGAGGTCATCGTGCCGACTCCATCCATTGACGCACTCCGCAACATCGCAACCCGGCTCCGCATCGACTCGATCCAGTCCACCACCGAAGCGGGCAGCGGACACCCGACGAGCTGCATGTCCGCCGCCGACGTCGTGGCGGCCTTGTTCTTCTCGGAGATGCGGTACGACCCGCAGAATCCGAAGAACCCCGACAACGATCGGTTTGTGTTGTCGAAAGGGCACGCCGCTCCCGTGCTCTACGCGGCGTGGGCCGAAGCCGGGCTGTTCCCGCGCGCCGAGCTGCTGAAGCTGCGACGCATCGATTCGGATCTCGAAGGCCATCCGACGCCGCGCCTGTCGTTCGTCGATGTGGCGACGGGCTCGCTCGGCCAGGGGATCTGCGCCGCGATCGGCATTGCCGCCAACGCACGACTGATCGGTTCGGGCTACCGGACCTACGTGATGCTTGGCGACGGCGAGTCCGCCGAAGGATCCGTGTGGGAAGCGGCCGACATCGGCGCCTATCGAAGCCTCGACAACCTGTGCGCGAATCGTGGACGTGAACGCGCTGGGCCAGAGCGGACCGACCCAGTTCGGTCACAACATGGACGAGCTCGCCCGTCGATGGACGGCGTTCGGCTGGCACAGCCTGGTCATCGACGGCCACGACATGGCTGCGATTCTGAAGGCGCTGAAAGAGGCGCGCGAGACCACCGGCCGCCCGAGCGTGATTCTGGCGCGCACGCTGAAAGGGAAGGGCGTGGCCTCCGTCGAAGGCAAGGAAGGGTGGCACGGCAAGGCGTTCAAGAAAGGCGAAGAGGCCGACCGCGCAATCGCGGAGCTCGAGAAGCAGCTGATCCCCGGCGCCGAAACGCCCGCCATTCCGCGTCCGCAGAAATCCGGCCGCGCCAGGCCGGCGCCGGACTACAGCAAGCTCGCCGCTCCGGCGTACAAGAAGGGTGACCTCGTCGCCACGCGCGAGGCGTGGGGCGCCGCGCTCGCGGCCATTGGCGCCGTGGACGAGCGTGTCGTCGCGCTCGACGCGGACGTCAAGAACTCCACCTTCAGCGACCGATTCGGCAAGGCCTTCGCGGATCGCTTCTTCGAGGACTTCATCGCCGAGCAGGTCATGGTCGGGATGTCGATGGGTCTGGCCGCGCGCGGCGCGATTCCCTTCGCGGCCACGTTCGCCTGCTTTCTCACGAGAGCGGCGGACTTCATCAGGATGGCGGGCATCTCCGCGGTCAACGTGAAGCTGACGGGCTCGCATGCCGGCATCTCGATCGGGGAAGACGGCCCGTCGCAGATGGCGCTCGAAGATCTCGCGATCATGCGCGCCGTGCCGGACTGCGCGGTGCTCTATCCGTGCGAAGCGATGAGCACGGAGCGGCTGGTGGCGCTGATGGCCCAGCACACGGGCATGGCCTACATGCGGACGTCGCGTCCGAAGACGCCGGTCCTCTACGACGCGTCGGAGACGTTTCGAATCGGCGGCTCCAAGGTCGTTCGTCAGAGCAACAACGACGCTGTCACGATCGTGGGCGCTGGTGTGACCGTCTTCGAGGCTCTGGCCGCGGCGGATCAACTCCAGAAGGAAGGTATCTCCTCCCGCGTCATCGACGCGTATTCGCGTGCAGCCCATCGACGCGGACACGCTCCGCGAGGCCGCGAAGGCCACACGCGCCGTCGTGACCGTCGAGGATCACTACGCGGCCGGCGGCCTGGGCGATGCGGTAGCCGAAGCCGCTCGCGCCGCTTGGCGTGGGGGTCACGAGACTCGCCGTCAGGGAAATTCCTCGATCCGGTCAGCCCGAGGAGCTGCTCGACCGCTACGGCATCTCAGCGCGTCACATCGTGGAGGCCGTCAAGCAGCGGACGACCAGGCCGGCCGCCGTGTAGCCGCGCAGGTTATTGCGCGTCCGTCGCTGCCAGATACAGCGCGTTGAACAGCAGCGGGAACGTGGCGTGTGTCTGGGCGCGATGCTGCGGGCGCAGCCCGAAGAGGACGATGCGCCCGGGCGCCATCTCCACGGATACGACCGCCGCGCGGCCGGCCATCAGCTCTTCGCCTTTGAGCCATCCCGACGCGACGACGTCGGTGTTCGGATAGCGCGCCACGATCGTCGTCTTCTGCGACGAGAACCCTTCGAGCAGGCTGAAGAACGGGCTGTTGTTGTAGAAGCCGAACGTCTCCGGCGGCATGCCGTAGCCGATCGGGTGCACGGGGTCGACTTCCACCTTGAGGATCGTTCCCGGCGCAAAATGCTGATCGCGCGTCAGGCCGGCCTTGAGGTTCTTCACCGGCACGCCGAACTTCTCGATCGCGAGGTCCGACGCCGCGCCGAGCGTGATCAGCGTGCCGCCCTGCGCCACGAACTCGCGCAGCGCCGCGACACCTTCATCGCCGATCCCGCCTCGATACTCCGGACGGATCATCGTGCCAGAGGCGCCTTCGATGATGGCGCGCGGGCTCTGGTCCGGCACGATGATCGCGTCGTACTTCTCGCGCAGTTTTCCCGCGCGGACGTCGGCGTTGTGGAGCGGCGTGGACGTGAACTGATACTGCTCCAGCGTCCAGCGCGTCCATCCCTCGTCCATGTTGCCGCCGGCCCACGGTTGATACATCCCGATGCGAGGGGCGTGCACCTGCACGGCGCCGGCCGGCGGGGCTCCGTCGGCTGCCTTGATCTGCAGGCCGAGCGCCGACGCGATGGCGTCCGCCTGCTTGCGCTGCACGTTCGTCACCCAGACGCGAGCCGTCCGACCCTCGACCGCTGCCGGTTCGATCGCGACCCGGGCGCCGTCCTTCAAGAGCCGATTGATGGCGATCGCGTCGTCCGCTCCACGGTAGTCGAACCCGTAGCGCGATCCGCTGCCGGTCACGCGTCCCTCGAGCGTGGGCACGCCCGAGAGCTTCACCAGGCGGGCGCTGTCAGCCAGCGGCTGTCGAACCACGACGTGATCGACGCCGAGAAGCATGCCAAGTGACCAGGCCGTGACGTCGTAGGGCGGTTCGGGCGGCGCGTTCGGCGCGCGTCGCACCTCGGGGTAGGTCTGCTTCTCGAGCATGTCTTTCGCGTACCGCGCGAAGACCTGTGCCATCGGGATGACCAACGTACCCGCGGGATACGTCTTTCCGTCCGCCTCGAACGCGGCTTCGGCACGACTGATCTCGACGCCCGCCATCTGGAGCTTGTCGGCGAGGTGAAGCGCTTCGTGCGGGTCGTGCTGAGAGTCGATCGGCACGAGAATCGCGGCCGGATCGCCTTTTCGTCCGGCCTCGATCGTCTCGCGGTTCACGGCGTAGATCTGCCTGAGCAGCGCCTCGCGGCGGTCCGCCACCGTGTCGAGCAGCGCCATCGTCGCAATCAGCTCGTAGTCGACGATGTCGCGGAGCGTCCAGTGTCCGCCCATCCACGGCCGTGGATACTCCGTGCGCGGGTTCGTGTCGCCCGGCGCTGGCAGCGGGCCCGAGAAGTTGGCCAGATCCTTCGCCGCGGCCACCGCGTCCGCCCTCGTCGTTGCCTTGTCCCCGCACGGCCGGGCACGGCGCGGACCTGTTCGGTCGGGGCCGCGACGCGCACGCTCGCCACCTCGGTGAGGAGACCAATCTGGTTGTGCCACCATCCGCTCCACGCCATCGCGCCTTCCCAGAAGTTCGTGTACGTGGAGTTGTAGATGATCCCGTCCTTGCCGGCGGCCTCGAGCGCGGCCGCCTGTGACTGCCCGAGGATCCCGTTCCATCGATAGATCAGCGGGTGCACGTTCGGGTTGATCGGGTCGGTGGCGGGCATCACGAAGATGCGCGCGGCATTGCTCCCCATCTGATGCTCGTCGAGCCACACGGCCGGATACCAGTCGTGCCACAGCAGCTGCGCGGTGAGCTGGCTCTCCTTCTGCGTGAACATGTACATGTCACGGTTGTTGTCGTGGCCGACGTACGGATGATAGAGATACGGGATGGGGCTGTTCTCGAAGGGTGTTCCGAGGTTCTTGTTGAACCAGTCGGTCACCATGATCTGTCCGTCCGGGTTCAGGCTGGGCACGAGGACGAAGATCACGTTGTCGAGGATCTTCTTCACTTGCGGCGAGGGGTCCGTCGCCAGCCGATGCACGAGCTCAACGGCCATCTGCGTGGCGCCGATCTCCGTCGCGTGAATGCTGCAGGTGACGACGACGACCGCCTTGCCGCTGCGGAAGATCTCGTCGCGTTCGGCATCACTCGGCGTGCCGTCGCGGAAGTACAACTTGCGTTCGAGCTGCTTGTAGCGATCGAGATTCTTCAGCGTGTCGGCGCTGCTGATCTCCAGCGCGATGAACGGATTGTCGTTCGTGGACCTGCCGAGCTCGCGGAGGCGAACGCGATCGCTCGTCCCCGCGATCAGGCGCATGTACTCGACGATCTTGTCCCAGCGCGCGAGCTTGTTGTCGCTGCCGATCCGGAAGCCGAAGAATTGATCGGGCGTGGCGACAGTGTTCTGGGCCGGCAGGCCCGGCGCGAGCGACAATGCGGCCAGCACCAACGCGGCGATCAGGCCGCGGGTCGAGCGAACAATGGGCGTCATGCGACCGCAGGCTCCGGAAGCCACGTTCTTGAAGAGCGCGATGAAAATGGGCGGCAGCATCCCCGGCCGCTGTTCCACGAGGTCGAAGAAGTGCTCGCGATCGATGCGGAGGGCCACGCCCGCGCGAGTACCGGTTCCGGAGACGCCCAGACCCTGACCGGTCAGCAGCGCGCTCGTGCCCACGATGTCCCCCTCGCGCGCGGGGGTCGCCGGTCGGTCCGCCCCTTCCAGCGAGACTTCGCCCGAGAGCACGACCCACAGCGCCGGCGGTGCAGACGCTTCGAACAGCTTGGCGCCGGCCACGATTGGCACGGTGTGCGCGCTGTGGGCGAGGGCCAGCATGTCGGCCGCGTCCACGCGCGCAAACATCGGCACGCGCTGCAGCGCCAGGACCTTTTCGACCGCGGTAAGACCGTGATCCGCAAACGTCCGGAGATCGGCCGCGGCCCCTGTTGACGAGACGAGCGGCAGCGCCTGCGGTCCCCACGACTGCGTGAGCGTGGCGAATCAGGCCGCGCACCAGATCGGTGTTGTCGCCGAGGAGCGTCCGTAACTCGTCGACGGCAATCGCCAGCGTGACGACGACGTCGACGGCGCGAGCCGTGGCGTTGGCCGGCGCGCCTTGCAGCACTTCCTCGATGCCGAGCGCCGCGGGCGCCGTCACGGTCACAGGCGGTTCCGCCTGACGGCTGATCAGCACCCGGCCGTCGAGCACGACGTGCACGGTCGTCGGGACGATGCCTTCCTGAAGCAGGACCGTGCCCGGCTCGTGCCTGACCTGGCGGCCGCTGCCCGCAATGCGGAAGAGCTCGTCGACGGTCACCATGGCGAAGAGCGGCAGCGCGCGGAGGCGTCCGGCCAGCGCGGATGCCGGAAGCGGTTCCCGCCACAGTTCCCGCCGGCGGTCGGCCGACAGTCGTCGTTCCGCGAGCGCCCACGATGCGGCCTCGAACACGAACCAATCCCGGACGTCGCGATGGGCCAGGACGTGCTCGATGTCTTCGGCCAGCGACCAGCGCTTCTCCGACGCGACGAGATCGATGGCCGCCGCGGCAACCACCTCATCGTCGTCGTTGATCAACTGGAGCAGCGATTCCTCGACGTCGCGGGGACGCGTCCGCAACAGGACGTTTCCGCGCCGGACCTTCTCCTCGAGCGGCAGGTCTTCGAGCGCCGGCATGATCCGTTTGCGCACCTGTCCGGTCAGCACGTTGTCGAGGTACTCCGACGCGCTCGCGCGAGCACGCGGGTCGCCGTGCTCCAGCGTCCAGCGCACCGCGGCAATGTCGCGCCACGGATAGAGGAGACCGAGCAGCAGGTACATGCGGTTCAGCGTCCGCTGCATCTTCTCGGTGAGCGCCTGGGCCAGCACACTCTGCGACGGCAGCTTCTCCGCGCTCGAACAGGTTGTTGTAGAGCGACAAGTAGGTGAAATACCGCCGCGACTCGGACAGCGCGAGCGCTTCGATTTGTGGATCCTGGAACGTCAGCGTGTCCTGACTGCGCCTCAAGGTCTGGAGCGCGGCAACCGACTTGTAGCGGAGAAAGCCGTCGGGATCCTTGAGCGCCGCCACGAGCGCGGTCACCGACCGTGCGCTCGGGATTTGCGCGAGGGTACCGGGAACGTGACGGCGGACCCAGACGTCCTCGTCGGTGTCCGCCAGGACATACGCCAGCGTGTCGACGACCGGCTCGCCGTAGCTGATGAGCACCTCCCGTGCACGACCCTTCAGGCGGCGGTTGCGCAGCAGCGAGATCAACGTCGGGACGAAGATCGCGTCCGCGTGGCCAATCTCGCCCACGCTCGCGAGCGCTTCCTCCGCGACCTCCGGCGCCGGATCGTAGAGCAACGGCATGAGCATCAGCCGCAGATCGGAATCGTTGATGCTTCGCAGCGCCCGTGCGGCATCCCGCCGGGCGGCGCGTGCGGCGTCGCTCGTGTCGGCGGTCAATTCTGAGAACACCGCGCCCGCGCGCGCGCGATCGTCCGGGCGCCCGCTGGCGGCCAGCGCGACCGCCGCCGTCACGCGAATACGTGGATCGGGATCGTCCAGCAGCGGACGGACGATCGTGGCAGCGTCCTCGTTGTGGATGGCCGAGAGCGCGCCGACCGCCGCCGCCCGGACCGTCGGGTCATCGTCGCCGAGGAGACGCCGAATCTGCGGCGCCCACTGGCGCGCGATGTCCGATCGCACCTGGCCAAGCGCCGCGAGTGCCCTGACGCGCACGCGGGGAGACTCGTGATAGAGCAGCAGCGGCGTGACGAGATGCCGTTTGTCCAGCGACTCGAGGACGTCGATCGCGTACACGACGCGATCGGGATCCGGGTGCGAGAGCTCCTGCACGAGCGCTTCGATCGTCGACAGGTCGGCCCCGGTGAGGCGAACCTCGGCCGGCTCAACGTCGCGCCGCTCGATGCTCGTCCGAAAGGCCGCCAGGTACCCGCGCCGGGCGCGCAGCGACATGAAAATCCACGCGACGGTCACGATCAGGCTCGCGTAGCTCAGTTGCTGCCAGCCCAGGTGCAGACCCCAGGGCTTGACGAGCACCAGCAGCAGCAGCGCGCCGAGGGCCTTCGCGCCGCGATCGACGGTCACGTCCACGAACGATTTCGCTTTCAGCTTGATGTCCGATGGCAGCGGCAGAAACAGAATCTCCCGCGTCGTCTTGTCGACGGTGTAGCGGAGCGATTGATCCAGCACGCGTGCGAGGCTGGGCGCCCAGAGCGCGGCGTTCAGCAGCATCACGACACCCGTCGTCCCAAGGCTGACGGGCAGGATCATCAGCGCGAAGCCGATCCCGAGATAGCGGTGAATCTTGCTCGTGAGCCAGACCTGGATGATGAAGCCGATGCTCGAGGTCCACAGCTGCACCTGCGCGAGAAACGCGGTAATCGAATCGGTAGAGCCCGCGCCTTTGGCGGCGGCCGCGGCCATGTTCAGCTGCTGCTCGATGATTGCCGCGCCGACCGCGGCGAAGCTGATGACCAGCGCGATGATCTGCAGATGCTTCGATCGGCGCAGCAGGTCGAACGCCTCGGTGATGCCGACGGCCTTTTCGCCCTTCGACTCTTTCGGGAGGGTCGATGCCGGGTTCACGTTCTCGCGGCGGATGATGGCGGTCACGAGCAACGCGCACATCGCCATGCAGATCGCGCTCGGAACCAGAAGATTCGTCGAGCCGATTCTCGGCGCGTAGGCCGCGAGCGCCGAGCCCGCGATGCCGCCCAGCGGCGCGCCACCGCCGATGAAGCCGAACAGCCGCTTCGCCTGCCGCGGGTCGTACACGATGTTGGCGAGCGTCCAGAACTGGCTGATCAGCAGCACGCCGAGCAGCAGCGCCGCAACGTAGAACGCCACCGAGACCCAGGTCTGCGGCGTCTGGAACAGGAACCAGAACAGCGACGAGCAGTCCCGTGATGCCCACCTGCGTGATTGGCAGTCCCCAGCGGCGGGGCAGTCGGCCCATCAGCCACGTGTAGCCGGTCATCAGGATGCCGATGATGAATCCGGCCGCGAGCAGGACGTACGGGATGTTGTCGGCGCCGAGATCGGCGATGAACTTCGACCGCGTAATCGGCTTGATGACGTTGTAGGCCAGCATCGCCAGGAACGAGTACGCGAACATCATCAGCGCCGTGACGCCTTCGCGCTCGCGGACTTCCGCAATCGGCGACAGTACCCGTTGAATGAATGGCATTGAGACCCTTTATGGTCGGGCTGACGTGCGCACGGAAACCGGCTCGAAACCGGCTCGTCCGCTTCCGGCGGACAGCCTATGACATGGCGAATCTGAAGTAAACTGCCGCCCGGCATGCTCGCGCGCGTGCGGCGGTTTCTCGACATCCGGCCGGGAGAGACGCTGCCGGTTCTCGCCACCTTTCTTTACATCGCCGTCGTCATCGCGGCGTATCTGCTCGCCAAAGCCATCCGCAGCGGCCTGTTTCTGAAGGAATACGGCGCGTACGCGCTGCCGTACGTCTACGCGGCGCGTGCCGCTCGCCGTCTCGGCCTTCGTCCCCATCTCGAATCGGCTGTCGAACAAGTACGGCCAGCGGACCGTGGCGGTCTGGACGCTGGTGTTCTTTGCCGGCAACGTGGTGCTGTTCTGGTACGGGTTCCGGACGCATCCGGGCCGGCTGCTGCCGGCCGTCCTCTATTTATGGGTGAATTGCTTCGGGATTATCGCTCCCGTGCAGGCGTGGAGCTTCGCGAACTCGCTGTTCGACACCCGGCAGGCCAAGCGGCTGTTCGGTCTCGTCGGAGCCGGCGCGTCGCTTGGCGCCATTCTGGGCGGCCTGCTGGCACGCGTGCTGGTCCGCCCTGTCGGCGGGCCGGTCAACCTCCTGCTGGTCCTGGCCGGGTTGATTCTCGCCGCCGCCGTCATCGTCGCGCTCGGCGAACATGCGAATCCGGCGTCCGGGGCTGTCGCGACGGAGCGCTCAGCAGGCGCATCCTTTCACCGAGACCCTCGCCGAGATCGCCCGGACGCCCTACCTGAGGCTGATCGCGCTGACGGTGTTTCTCGTCGCGATTTCGACCCAATGGAGCGCGTTCCAGTTGAACGTCGTGGCCGACGACCGTTTCAACGGCGACGCCGGTGCGCTCACGCGGTTCTTCGGGACCTTCAATTTCGCGCTCGGGATCGTCAGCTTCATCGTGCAGCTCACGCTGACGGCGACCGCGCTGCAGCGGTTCGGCGTCGCGTTTACGATTCTCCTGCTGCCCGTGGCGCTGTTCGGGGGCTCATTGTCGATCCTGTTGTTTCCCGTCTTCTGGACGGTCCTGACCACCAACGCGCTCGACCAGGGCCTGCGCTTCTCGGTGGACAAGGCCACGTACGAGCTCCTCTATCTGCCGATTCCCCAGGCCGCACGCGCGCGCGTGAAGAACGCCATCGACATCGTGCTGAATCGGATGGGCGACGGCGTTGGTGCGGTGCTCCTGGGGCTGGCAACTCGCGGCTTCGGCGGCCTGCCTGGCCTGGGCCTGGGCATTCGTGGAACCGCGGCGATCAACCTGGCGTTCATCGCGACCTGGTGCGCCGTCGCCTGGCGTGTGCGCGCGCGAGTACGTCCGGACGATTCGCGACACGATCCACCGTCACCGGCTCGACGCCGAGCGGGCCGCCCAGACGACGCTCGATCGATCGGTGGTCGAGGCGCTCGCCACCAAGCTCAATTCGTCCAACCCGGACAGCGTGATCTACGCGTTGTCGCTCCTCGAGGAGCAGCGTCGACAGAGCTGGCGCCCGCGTCTGCGCGAGCTGCTGCGGCATCCGCAGCCGGAAATCCGGCGCAGGGCGCTCGCGTTGTTGAGTGCTGACGGCGACCGCGCAATCGCGAGCACGGCCGAGGAGCTGCTGCGCGACGCGGACGCCGGCGTCAGGACGGAGGCGCTGCTGTATCTGAGCCGCGAGCTGGGCGTCGATCCGCTGGCGAAGATTCAGGAGCTTGGGGACTTTCCCGATTTCTCGATCCGCGCCGCGATGGCGGCGTTTCTCGCGGCGCCCGGACCCTCGCGCAATCTCGAGGCGACGCGGGTGATCGTCGAGCAGATGGTCAACGCCCAAGGGCCGTCCGGCGTACCGGATCGGGTGGAGGCCGCTCGCGTGCTGGCGCTGGCGCCCGAAGGTCTGGGCGACCAGCTCGCGCGGCTGTTGCGCGACGAGGACGTCGAGGTGGCGCGGCAGGCCATCGCGGGCGCGCGGCTGGTGCGCGACGATCAGGTCCTGTCGCCGCTCATCGAGCTGCTGGGCCGTCCGGAGCTGAGCGAGGAGGCGACCGACGCGCTGTCGCGCCACGGGACGACGATTGTGCCGCGGCTGAAAGAGCGCCTGCTCGATGAAAGCATGTCGATCGACGTCCGCCGCGAGATCCCGCTGGTCCTTCTCCGCATCGGCACGCCCGAGGCGGGCCGCGCGCTGGTGGACGCGCTGCTCGAAGGCGATGCGACCGTGCGCTACCGGGTCATCGCCTCGCTCAACAAGCTCAAACGGCTGCATCCCGAGGTGGTGATCGATCGGAGCCTGGTGGAGCTGCTGCTCGCGGCCGAGATCGCCGGGCATTATCGGTCACACCAGATTCTTGGCGCCCTGCGGCGCAGCCTGATGGCGGACGATCCGATGTTCGCCGCGATGGACCGCTCGATGGAGCACGAGCGCGAGCGGATCTTCCGGCTGCTGTCGCTGCTGCTGCCCGACGTCGATCTGCAGGACGCGTACGTCGGCCTCGAGTCCGTGCAGGCGACCATTCGCGCGAACTCGCTCGAGTTCCTGGACAACGTGCTGTCCCCGCAGCTGCGTCAGGTGCTGGTGCCCGTCCTCGATCCGCAAACGTCGCTCGACGAGCGGATCGCGATTGCGGATCGGCTGGTCGGCGCGCCCGTCAACAGCGCCGAAGCCGGGATTGCGAGCCTGCTGGCCGACACCGCACTGCACGAGGTCGCCACCGAGGCGCTCCATCGCGTCTCGATGGACGCCGACGTCCCCGAAACCCCAGAGCCCGCCCCCGGCGACATGCGCCTTGGGGTCTGACCCCACATGCGGACGTCACGCGATTTGGGGTCTGACCCCACGGCGGCGTCTATCGAGCGGGGTCTGACCCAAGTCAGCAGCCCCTCAGACGTAAGGATCAGCTGGACGCAAGTAACGACTCTTGTAGGTTAGCGTCAGTGGGGTCTGACCCCACGGATCACGACCGTCCGCCAACCTCCATCTGGGCCTCGATGACGCGCATGAAGGCGTCCACGACGCCGGGGTCGAACTGCCTGCCCCGCTGACGGTCGATCTCCGCAATCGCCTCGCGGACCGGCCAGGCGGGCTTATAGGGCCGCTGCTGCGTCAACGCGTCGAAGACATCCGCAACCGCGACGATGCGGCCGGCGAGCGGAATGTCCGTCCCTCCCATTGCCGCGTAGCCCGTCCCGTCCCAGCGCTCGTGATGCGAAAACGCGATCTCCTCCGCGAGCCGGAGGAGCGGAAACTTTCCGCCCGAGAGGATCCGCGCCCCGATGACCGTGTGGGTCTTGACGACGGCGAACTCGTCGTCGGTGAGCTTGCCCAGCTTCATCAGGATGGTATCGGGCACGCCGATCTTGCCGACGTCGTGCAGCGGCGCCGCGCGCCGAATCAACGACACGTGCGCATCGGGCATCCCCAGCTGCCTCGCCAGCAGCGCCGACATCTGCCCGACGCGTTGCGTGTGTTGACCGGTGTTGTCGTCGCGAAACTCCGCCGCCATCGCCAGCCGCTCGACGATCTCGGTCTGCGCCTCTTCGAGCGCGCGCGTCCGCTCGGCCACTTTCGCCTCGAGCACCTGATTCTGAGTCTGGATCTGCAGGTACAGCAGACGGGTGTCGAGAAGCGTCTTGATCCGGAGCAGGATCTCGTCCGGCTGAAACGGCTTGTTGAGAAAGTCCTTCGCGCCGCGCGACAAGGCGTCGCGCCGCGCTTCCGGCGTCACGTCCGCCGACAGAATCAGGATGGGCAGGTACGTGGCCTCGGCGACATCGGACAGCTGCGCCATCACCTCCAGGCCGTCCATGTGCGGCATGCGCAGATCGAGCAGGATCAGGTCCGGCTTGTGACGGATGTACAGCGACTTGGCCTGCCGCGAATCAGTCGTGCTCTCGATGTGCTCGAAGCCGGCGCGGGCCAGCACGCGACGAAGAATCTCGACGTTGTCCTTCTCGTCGTCGATGATCAGGATGCGCGCGTTGCGAAACAGCTGGGACGTCATGGCCGGAAGGGCTGCGCGTTGCCGATCGATTCGGCCGCCGGCGAGTCGGGCCACACCACCGGTGGCGCGGCCGTGTAGCCCGCATGCGCGAGCCGGGACTGGAAGAACGCCGTCTCCGACGCGTAGAAGGCGAGCTTCAGATAGTGACGCGCCAGCACGTAGAGCTCACCCACGACCAGGGCATACACCGCCGCACCCCCTGGCGCCGCGCTGGCTTGCCAGCACCGCATACGACGTGATGAGGATGACGAACAGGCATGCGTTGAGCGCGTACAGTGCGAGCACCGCGGCGACATGCCGTTTCACGAACCGCACGCTTCCCACGATTGCACCGAGCGCGCTGCGGCGATCTTCCACCACGATCCGTATACGAGCGTAATCGATGATGAGGTTCACCGCACCAACGACCAGTCCAAACACCCCGTACAGCAGCAAACGGATCAAAAAGGCGCGGCGCTCCACGCTGACGTCCCGGGTGAGCCTCCCGTACGCATCGTCGAGCAGCAGCGGATGGAGCCACCAGAACACGGTGCCATAGACGATCAGCGCAACGATCCCCAGGCGCGCGAGCGCGGGGAAGTGCGCGCCGGCCGCGCTGAAGAAACCGACGGCGCGCGTGGCGCGATCGCGAGCGAGCCGGTCGATGATGCCGCCCGAGAGGAACGACCAGACGACCATCCATGCCGCGACCGCGCCGGCAATCGTCGCGGCCAGGGGGAGGTTGTCGAGCAGGTCGCTGAGATTCTTGAGCACGGCGCCGAAGCCGATGATGGACGGCACGAAGGTCTGTCCGATTCCCGTGGCCTGTGACAGGAACTCCTGCCACCAGCCGCGATCGACGCTCCGCATCGTCGCCACGAGGCTCGCGTCGAGCTGCGAGGCCAGCATGCCCCGGAGCGCGACGGTCAGCGGCAACGCGACGAGGACCGTGAGGAGAAACGTGCCCGCCAGCAGCGCTGGCGCGCGCGCGGCACGACGCAAGCCTTCCCGGAGCGCAGCCGAAGGTCCCATGGTCAGACGAAGAAGCCGTAGGTGAGCAGCTGATCCTGGAGCCAGACCAGCCACGTCAGCGACCAGCGCGTCGCCGTCTTCCCGGCGGAAGGTTCGAGCGTCCTGCTGTTGTTCGTCCGGTTGGCATCGAGCAGCAGCACGCGGTCGGGATCGACCTCGGCCCTCACCGCGGCGACCTGACCGTCGATCTGAAACATCTTCCAGCGATCGCGCCCATCCCAGGTCCAGTTCGTCTGCGTGCCGTCGGCAGAGGTCACCCGGACCGTGACGGGAAACACGCCATCGCCGAACCGGCGGGCGACCACCTCGGTGTGATATCGGTTCTGCCCTGGATCGCTGCGGAAGAAATCGACCCCGTAATCGAAGGTCTGGGATCCCCGATAGACCTGATCGAAGTACCACGTGAGATCGCGGCCGCTGACCTCGTTCGCCACGTTGAAAAAGTCCTGCGGCCGCGGATGCTGGAACGCGTATCGCGTGAAGTAGGTCGAGAGCACCTTCTGCAGGACGGGCCAGCCAAGATACCGCTCGAGCGTGTGCAGCCAGAGCGCGGTCTTGTTGTACGTGATCGCACCGGATGATGCAGGCCAGTATCGAAACGTGGGCGTGGCCTGCACGTCCTGACGTGCGTAGAGGCGGTATCCGCCGAGCCGGTCGCCATCCACCTCGCGTGCGAGCCGCAGCCCGTGAAACACCCAGGGCACGAACCCGCCAAAGTACCGCACGACGTAGTAGGTCGGTTCGAACTGCTGCTCGATGACGCGCGCGGTCGAGAACGTGTTCAGCCCTTCGTCCATCCACCCGTCCTCGAACTCGTTCGTCGCGACGATGCCGTACCAGAACTGATGACCGGCTTCATGGATCGTCACGTCCTCGGGATCCGACGTGTGCTGCGGCGCGAGCCAGGACGTGCCCGCGGTGAAGAGCGTCGGATACTCCATCCCGTCGAAGCCGCTCTGCCACGCGGGATCGACGATCGTAATGTGGCCGTACGGGTACGGACCGAACCACTCACCGTAATACCGGAGCGCGGCGCGTGTCGCGGCGAAGTGGCGTTCCTCCTGGCCCCGGTGCTCCGGCTGCAGCAGCAGGCGCATGTCCACCGCCGGCAAGGTCGGGCGCTGGAATGTCGCGCGCTGCTCGACATAGTGCGGGCTCGTCGTCCACGCGAAGTCATGCACGTCCGCCTGATAGAAGTGATGCATGCTCGATGGAGAGCCCTGATCGTCCGTCACGTCGCGTTCCACGCCGGTCGCGCCGACGATCCAGCCGGACGGCACCGTCAGCCGGACGTCGTAGACGCCGAAATCGGCGAAGAACTCCGTCGCGTAGTGGAACTGATGACAGTTCCATCCGCTGTCCTGCAGGACGCCGATCTTGGGAAACCACTGCGCGATGAAGTAATCGTCGCCGATCACGCCCGTCCGCGCGAACGTGCGCGGCACGCGCGCCGTCCAGGCAATCGCGACCTCGATCGTGCCGCCCGGCGCCACGGGCGTGTCGAGCGGGACCTCCACGACCGTCCGGTCGTCCGCATTGCCATCGTCGGGTGCGATGTAGCGCAGCCGGGGCATCACATCGCGGCTGCGGCCGCCGCTCGCGATTGTGAACGTCGAGAGATCGATCGAGGACCAGTCGCCGGGCTTGACGTCCGTCGTGGCCGACGGATTCGCGAGCCGACGCTCGCGCATCCACGTCGAGCGATCGTCGCGCCATGCGTTGTAATACAGATGAAACTGCAGCGTGGCCGCGGCGCGCGCCGTCGTGTTGCGCCACGTGAGCACTTCATCGGCCGCGATCGTGCGGCGGGCGACGTCGAGCCTGGCGTTGATGCGATAGCTGGCGTTGCGGGGCGACAGTGCCGGTCGATCGGACGGCTGGGAGGTCTGGGCTGCAGGCCGCGCGTGACCGAGTGGAACAAGCAGCAGTCCAGCGATTGCGGCGAGCGTGCGGGCCCGTCTCACCCTCGGGATCCTATACCAACGAAGTATAATCCGCGGATCGGCATCATTCATTTCAGGAGTCGTACATGACCTCAGGGAAAGGCCCCATCCGCGTCCTGCACTTCGGCCTCGGGCCCATCGGAGCAGCCGTCGTGCGCCAGATCGCCACGCGCCGCGGCTTCCGCGTCGTGGGCGGCGTGGACGTCGACCCGACCAAGATTGGCCGCGATGTGGGCGACATTGCCGGTGTCGGGCGCCAGCTCCGCGATCAAAGTATCGGACGATCCTCGGAAGGCCATCAAAGCGTCGAAGCCCGACGTCGTCGTGCTGTGCACGCAGTCGTCGTTGAAGAAAGTCATGCCGCAGATGGAGGCGATCCTCAAGCACAAGATCCCGATCGTGTCGACGACCGAGGAGCTCGCGTATCCGTGCGGCGCCAACCTGCGGTACGCGCGCAGCCTCCACCAGCTGGCGAAGAAGGCCAAGGTGGCCGTGCTCGGCACGGGCGTGAACCCGGGGTTCACGATGGACGCGCTGCCCATCACGCTGACCGGCGTGTGCGAGCGGGTGGACGCCATCCGCGTCGATCGGATCCAGGATGCCCGCGTGCGCCGGCTGCCGTTTCAGCAGAAGATCGGCGCCGGGCTGACGCGCGAGCAGTTCATGCGCAAGGTCGAGGACGGAAGCGTGCGGCACGTGGGGCTTGCCGAATCCGTGTCGATGATCGCGGACGCCATGGGGTGGAAGCTCGAGAAGATCACGGACGACATCCAGCCGAAAATCGCCATCGAGACCGTGGCCAGCGAGTACCTGGCGGTGGATCCCGGGTACGTGTGCGGCATCGTGCAGGACGGCATCGGCTATCGAAAGGGTGAACCGGTGATCACGCTGCACATGGAAGCGTACCTGGGGGCGCCCGAGTCGTACGACGCGGTGGACGTGAAGGGCTCGCCCGAGCTGAAGATGAAGATCGTGGGCGGCGTGCACGGAGACATCGCGACGGCGTCGATCACGGTCAATTCCATCCCCAAGGTGCTCGCCGCGCCACCGGGACTGCACACGATGCGCGACATGCCGATCCCGTCGTTCTTCTCGGGCGCGTAGCGCGCATGGAGGCGCACGGCGATCGGATCGAGCGGCTGTGCTCGCGCCTACGAAGAGGCGCACGGCCGCTTCGTGGCCCGGCTCGCGGGCGTTCCCGCGGCGCGCGCCGAGGCGCTCCCGCCCGATGGCGGATGGTCCGCGGCGCAGATCGGTTGGCACGTTGCGGCAGTGGATGCGGCATTTGCCGATCTGGTGTCTGGTGCCCGTCCATCGCAGCCGCTGACGGAGGCGTTTCGCGAGCGCGACTGGTCGGAGGTGGCGTCGGCGATCCCTCAGAAGATCGAGGCGTCAGGCGCCGTCCTCCCGCCGGCGGCGGTGCGGCAGGACACCGCACTCGCTGCGCTGGCGGCATCGGCTGGACGACTGCAGACGGCGCTGCGGACCCTGACTCCCGATCGGGGTTCACAGTTCGGCGTCACGCACCGACGTGGTCGGAACGGTCACGTTGTATCAGATCGGCGAGTGGGCGACGGCCCATACGATTCGACACAACGCTGCAGGCGAAGAGGATTCTCGGCGGCTGACGCGAACCGGGCGGTCACGCGAGCGACCGAGCCGGGGTTTGGGGCGGAGCCCCATCTGATTACGACGCCCGCCGCATGCCCCAGCGCCGCCGCTTCAGGAAGAGGCCCTTGCGCGAGATGCCGAGGAGCCGCGCGGCGTTCTCGTAGTTCCCGCGCGCCCGTTCGAGCGCCCGTTTCACCATCGCCTGCTCGATGAGCTCGATGGCATCGTTGAGCGGCTGGTCCATCCGGATCCGGATCTCGGGTTCGTCGCCGGGCGCGAGGCGGATCGTCCGCCGCGACGCCTGGATTTCCGGCGAGAGCAGCGCCGGCACGAGCGTCCCATCGACGTCCGCGAGCGCCACCAGCCGGCGGATCTCGTTCACGAGCTGGCGCACGTTGCCGGGCCACGCGTACAAGAGCAGGTATTCCAGCGTCTCGTCGTCGAGCGCGAGGCGGCCTTTGTCGAGCTCCTCGGCGAACTGCCGGAGGTAGTGGTCGATCAGCGGCGGAATCTCCTCGCGACGCTCGCGCAGCGGTGGCAGCTTCAACCGAACGACGTTGAGGCGGTAGAAGAGGTCCTCGCGCAGGCGGCCTTCCGACATCAGCGTCTCGAGGTTGGCGTTGGTGGCCGCGATGATCCGGACGTCGACCTTGAAGGGCTGCGGCTCGCCCAGCGGGTGGATCTCGCGGGTCTCGAGGAACCGCAGGAGCTTGGTCTGGACGTCGGGTCCGATCTCGGCGATCTCGTCGAGGAAGAGGGTGCCGCCGGCGGCGCCCCGAATCACGCCTTCGAATGCGGTGTCGGCGCCGGTGAACGCGCCACGCCGGTAGCCGAACAACTGGCTGTCGAGCATGTCGCGGGGGACCGCCGTGCAGTTGAACGGCACGAACGGCCTGGCGGACCGCCGCGAGGCGCGATGAATGGCGCGGGCGAGGATCTCCTTGCCGGTGCCGGTCTCGCCGGTCAGGAGCACGGTGGCATCGGACGGCGCGATGCGCCGCCCGATCGACAGCAGGCTCGTCATCTGCTCGGAGACCCAGATCCCGCCATCGGTCTCGAGGGTGTCCGCGGGCCACAGGGCGGCGCGCTGCTTTTCCTCGCGGCGATAGCGATCGAGCGTGACGGCGGTCTCGACCAGCTTGCGAATCGCGACGCCGGTGCAGCGGTCGGCGAGCGTCGGTCGCAGCCTGGCGACGACTTCCCATGTCTCGTCGCGATGGACGCCGCAGACGATGCGGAGATGGTCGGCGGCGTCGACAGCCACCCGCGCGGCCTCGGCGTCGGTCCATCCGTGGGTCGAGATGCTGCGGACGGCGTGCTCGGTCCGTGCGACGAGCGCGAGCGCCTCGGCGGCGTCGCTCAGCTCGAGCAACGTATAAGCAATTAGTCTGAGGACTTCGCCAAAGGCGGAATCAGGCTCCATAGAACGCTAGTGGACCGTACTAACGAGTTGTACAGCGGTCATGCGATTCTCCGCGACGGGTCCGCGTAGGCCCAGCGGATGGGCGTCGCGGTCTTGTTGTAATGCTTGATATAGCGCATCAGCTTGCGGCGCAGGTCGGTGACGGAGGTGAAGATGCCCCGCGCCGTGACATCGCGCTCGATCTTGGAGAACCAGAGTTCGACTTGATTGAGCCAGGACGAATAGGTCGGCGTGTAGTGGAGATGGACGGACGGATGCGCCACCAAGAAGGTCCGGACCTGCTGCGTTTTGTGGGCCGAGAGATTGTCCACGATGATGTGCATCTCGCGCCGTCGGGGCTGCGTCTCGACGACGGTCTGCAGGAAGCCGACGAATTCCGCGCTCGTGTGACGCGCCGCGGTGTGGCCCACCACTTCGCCCGTCCGCGTGTTCAGCGCCGCATAGAGCGACAGCGTCCCGTGTCGGTAGTACTCGAAGCCGTGCCGTTCGGCGCGTCCTGGCGACAACGGCAGGACCGGGTCCAGCCGATCGAGGGCTTGAATCGCCGTCTTCTCGTCGATGCAGAACACCACGGCGTGCTGCGGCGGATCGAGGTACAAGCCGATCACATCCGCGGCCTTCGTCTCGAATTCGGGATCGGTCGACCGCATGTACCGCTCGAGTCGATGGGGCTGCAGGCCGGCGTGGCGCCAGGCGCGCGCGACAATCGTGTGTTGCACGCCCAGCTTGCGGCCGAGCGACCGCGTGGACCAGTGCGTGGCGCCATGAGGCGGCGGTCGTCGCGTCCACGTCATGATGCGCGCTTCCAGGGCCGGCGTCAGCACGGTGGGCTTCGAGCCGCGATGGCGAGCGGCCAAGCCCGCCAGACCGTCCGTCGCGAAGCGCTGCTTCCACAGGGCAATCGTCCGCGAACTGCAGCCGGTCATCGTGGCGATCGTCGCGTAACTGCAGCCCTCGGCGAGCAGCAGAATGACCCGCGCCCGTCGCGCCGCATCCGCACGACCGCGTCCCGATCGCACGCGCGCTTCGAGGTCGGTTCGTTGGTCCGCGGTCAGCACGAACGACGTCGCGTGATGGCATGCGCCATCATATGATTTACAACTCGTCAGTACAAGCCACTAGTGAACTGCTCCGGACGGACTGCCCGGCTCGAATTCATCCACTACCTGTTGACGGGCCCTTTGAAGCAGGTGTTCGGTCTCCAATCCATCACCAGGACCGCACGCGATTCCGACGGAGAATGTTGCACGGTTCCCGAGATCCTGGAGCGCCACTTTAATTCTTGCAGCTAGTCCGAAAGCGATCGACGCGTTCGGTGTTTAGTAGGAAAACCGACAGCTCACTCGGTGTCACTTGAAACAGCAAGTCCGCCGGTCTCAGGGCACGTCGAATTACCGACGCGATTTCAGTAATTGCAAAGTCAGAGTCTGGGGTTCGATGCGTCCATCGAATGACGACCAGAGCGAAGTTCTGCGCGGCTGTCGGACCGAGTGTTTGGCCTTCCAAGAGACTCGACAAGCGGTCCAGATTTGGAAGTCCTGCGCTCAACTCCCTTCCCGCTACAGCTTCCTTACCGCCTCCATACACTTCAGCCATCACAATGGAAACTTGTCGCGCTACAACTTCCACAATGCGTTCGTGGTCCTCGCTGTAGGCATCTTTGTTGGACGAGGTACAGCGACAGGACGCCAACCAGCGCGTCTCCAGAAACTAGTGGTGTGCTAAGCGAACTTCTAAACCGAGGATTCATCGCTCGCGCTGACTCGCCAAGGTCAAGAACCGGATCGGAGTTGCGAACGGTCTGTTTGTGAACCGCTACCCAGCCGCTCAGGCGTTGACCGACGGGAATTCGCAATCCCCTGATCAGCCCGGCGTGTTCACCGAACACAAAGGCCGCTCGAAGTTCGTCGCGTTCAATCTCGTACAAGTAGAAAACATAAGCAGAAGAGGGCACCAGACGTCTAAGGTGCTTCGCAATTAAGTCCGCGGCGTCTGACATGCTGGTATTTGTAGTCAAGGAACGCGCCAACTCAAACAGCGTAAGCATTTCGTCGCTGCTCGCCGCGATCTCTTCGAGTCTTGCGGCACGTGGCTCGGATGCTGGAGCGCTGAGCGCCGGGGCGCCTGTAATCGCACGCAGGGGGAGCCGCGAGTCACTTTCGGCGAACGGTTTGAGACTTTCGTGGCACCTCATGAAGGCGTCAACAACTAACGGGTCGTACATCGTTCCCCGACGTTCCTGAAGGATTCGTATTGCCTCCTTGTCAGACAGCCGCGGTCTGTACGGCCGGTCGGACGTGAGCGCGTCGAAGCAGTCCACAACCGATAGAATTCTTGCGCCGATTGGAATTTGCGTGCCAGCCAATCGGTCTGGATAGCCTGTTCCATTCCAACTTTCGTGGTGGTGTCGGACTATCGGGACGACGGGTACGGAAAATCGATCGCCGAAAGAATGTCGGCGCCGACGCTGGCGTGCAGCTTCATTTTGTCAAATTCAGCGGCAGTCAACGGGCCCGGTTTGTTGAGAATGTATTCGGGTACAGCGAGCTTGCCCATGTCATGCAGTAGAGCCGCTGCTTCGATTGCTCGTATCTGCGCTTCGTCTCGAACCCCCATCGCTTTGGCCAGCTCGACCGCATAGAACTGTACCCGTCGAATATGGCCGTGCGTTATCTGGTCTTTGGCATCAATCGCCATTGCCAGGGTTTCTATCGTCGACATGTATAGGGTGTTAAGTTGACTCAAATGTCGATTGGAGTCTTCAACCCTCCCCATAGATGTCTTGAAGGTGGAATACAAAACAATAATGAGGGGGACGATGAGAAGTAGGTACGTGTAATCGACGTCTTTCGTGTAACTAACAAGAAGAGCCGCAACCGAAGCGCCACCGAAATAGTTAAGAGCGATCCATATAAAGTTGTCCCTCCAGACCTTAATGGGGGACAGCCGTCTCTCCAGGGAAATAGCTACGGTAATGAGCCAAGTGTTGAGCGAGTAATAGACGATAGTGAACGCTAGCAGTGGAAGCAGAATTGCTCTTATGTCGATCGCACCAAGAGTTGCAGGATAATGGCGGATAGGGCGAGAGTTGATAGTAAAGATGTGAGGCCAGCCACATCGCTAGCGGGACTGCACAAACGTTGAAAAGTATTTTGTAGCCGGGGTTCCCTCGTCGATAGGACAGAAGTGAAATTATCAGCGCATCTAGAGCAACAGTCAGCGTGCCTGCTGCAGTGCCGAAGAGGATCACTGTCGTAAAGACGAACGTTTCTGAGACCGACACTGTTGCCGGAAGCCCGGGCAGCTTAACTGTGGCCGAGCCGCTGACAAGAGTCAGTCAGGGCGAGCAGTGTCCATGTCCATTTGATTGGGTGGACGAAGAACTGAGCGAAGGACTGCACAACCGCAGCTGCGCCAAAAACGACAACGACGGCGACATACGCCGCCGTCCGGCCGGACAGGCCCTTAGGGGACGATAGCTCTGACATTGGTTGGGTGAAGGCTCGACTCGTCGCTCTGTTAGTCGGTCCAAACGATAATGCGCATTAGTCGCTCCATCCTAGAGGTTGATAACGGTTGAATCAAGTTTCTACACGTCGGCGTTTGTCCAGACGACAGAGTTGGTCCAAACGACGGAATTGGTCCAAACAACGGAGTTCGTCCAAACTACAGAGTTGGTCCACACGACCGAGTTCGTCCAGACAACAGAGTTCGTCCAGACTACGGAGTTGGTCCAGACGACCGAGTTGGTCCAGACCACTGAATTTGTCCACACGATACAGGCTGACCAGAGCTGGCTAGGAGTCAGCGCGGTTCCGGACAGAGGCAACGCGGAGTTCGGATCAAGCGCGGTATAAAGCAGTCCCTTCGTTGCGGCGCCACGAAGTGTCGACGATTCGGGTTTGATTGGAAGACTGGGCGAAGAAGGTCCCGGCGGGTTCGTACGACTCGCTAGCAACGGTTACTCGCGTTGGCGCAACCCCCCGCACCAGCGCGACCGCCCCCAGCACATTCAGGCTCCCCGCCCCTTCCTCGATCAGCCCGGCCCCCGCGAGACGGCTGCTCGTCAGCTGCAGGATGACCTTGACCTGCGCCGGCGTGAGGCGCGGGCGCGACTCCAGGACCAGTGCCGCCGCCCCGGAGACGACCGCCGTCGCCATGCTCGTGCCGCTCAGCTCCATGTAGGCGCGCTGGCCCTTGCCGGCGACGACGTGCTCCGGATACGTCGTCGTCAGATAGCTGTCGGCAGCGGCGGCCGACACGACGAGATTGCCCGGCGCCACGAGGTCAGGCTTCACGTCGCCGTCGATTGCCGTGGGACCGCGCGAGCTGTAGGTCGCCATCACGTCGTCGGACCGCTGCGGCGTGTTTTTCGTGTTCATCGCGCCGACGGTGAGCACCGACGGCGTGTTCCCGGGCGAGACGATGCCGCCGACGATCGGACGGCCGTCCTCCATCTTGCCGAGGTTGCCGGCGGCGGCCACCACGATGATCCCCGCGTCAATCGCGCGCTGCGCGGCCTGGCACAGCGGATCCTCGAGGTACGACTCCTGGACCGGATGCCCGAGCGACAGGTTGATCACCCGGATGTTGAACTGATCGCGATGCGCGACCGCCCAGTCGATCGCGTCGATGACGTCGCTCGTCTTGCCGCTGCCGTCCGCGCCGAGCACGTGCAGGTTGATCAACGACGCGTTCGGCGCCATCCCGCCGTAGCCGTCGACATCGCTGCCGGCGATGAGGCCGGCCACGTGCGTCCCGTGGCCGTATTCGTCGTGGAGCGGCGCATACGCACCCGCCGGGAAGTCCACCGACGCGACCACGCGCGCGCGCAGCGCGGCGTGCGGCGCAATGCCCGAGTCAATCACCGCGACGCCGATGCCGCGTCCCGTGGCGCCGCGAATGCCCGCGAGGCCTTTCCAGACCTGATCGGCGCCCGTCGCTTCGGCCGTCACGCCCATGCGCTGCACGGGGACATCGCCCGCCAGGTGCGCAACATCCGCATCCTGGCTGAGCGCCTCGAGCTGGCCGCCGGTCACCTCGAACACCGCGCCGCCGCTGATGCGACGCTTCAGCCGCGCGCCATACCGCAGCGCGAGCTGATCGAGCGCCGTATCGCCCGCGGCGACGATCACGTCCGTCGACGCTTCCACATGGCTCGCGAGACGGTCCGCCACGTCGCGCGACAGCCGCGCACGACGCGGCCCCCCTTGCGCCTCCAGTGGCTGAGCGACAGCCACCACCAGAATCACCGCGCAGATCGACACGCAGGCTCGGAACGAACGACCGATTGCGATTCGCATGGGTTTCTTACTCATTGGGTTACGGGGGTTCGCAGGTGCCGGCGCTAAGGCACACCCCGTGCCACGGCTCAGATTCAAGCCCCGCCGTAGCCGCTCAACGATCACGAACAGACAACATGCGTCATAATGTGCGTACGATCCCCCGGATCTCACGGTGCTGACTGGACTTCGGACGCTCCCGTCCCGAAAAAACAGCCAATTGGTTGGCTGTGTCCGTGACTCGATGGTCCCGGGTAACGTCTACCCTCGGAAAACCTAGGAAATTTGAGAATGGGGATCGGCCAAGTAATTGGCCGGTAGGTTCAATCGTGGCCCGAGCGATCCGGCGCGCTGGCTTCCTCGTCGTTGCAATTACAATTCTGGTGGGGGCGTGGTGGGCTGTCGGTCACCGCACCCGGCCGCCGGCAGTGGGGTCAGCCCCCACGGGACGACCGGTGCGCGGCGGCACGCTCGTCGTGTCGATGCGCAGCGAGCCCGACACCTTCAACCGTCACGTGCGGCCGACGGCGGCCGTCGATGCGCTGTCGCTGCTCACCCAGGCGCGCCTCGTGCGGATCAACCGCGTCACCGGCGAGGTCGAGCCCTGGCTCGCCGAACGCTGGTCCACCTCCGACGACAGGCGCACCTTCACGCTGACGCTGCGCAAGGGGATCACGTTCTCCGACGGCACGCCGTTCACATCGGCCGACGTGGTGTTCTCGTTCCGCGTGCTCTACGACCCCGGCGTCGACAGCGTGCTCGCCTCCGCCGTCAAGGTCAACGGACAGCCCTTGCAGGTCACGGCCACCGACGAACGCACCGTGCAGGTGACGCTGCCCGCGCCCTTTGCCCCCGGCCTCGCGCTGCTCGACAGCGTGCCGATCTTCTCGCGGCACGAGCTCGAAGCCCGCCTCGACGCGCACACCTTCCGCGACGCCTGGGGCCTGACGACGCCGCCGGGAACGATGGCGGGGCTGGGACCATTCGTGGTCGCCGAGCACGTGCCTGGTCAGCGCATCACGCTGGCGCGCAATCCCCACTACTGGCGAACCGACGACGCCGGCGCCGCCTTGCCGTACCTCGATCGCATCGTCATGGAGATCGTGTCGACCCAGGACGCCGAGGTCCTGCGTCTCGAAGCCGGCAGCCTCGATCTGATGGTCCAGGCCGACGTGCGGCCGGAAGACTACGCCGCGCTGCGGCGTCTCGGCCAGCAGGGCACGATCACGCTGACCGACGTCGGCGTCGGCGTGGATCCGAACGCGCTCTGGTTCAATCTGGCGCCGCCTCCCGGCCGCCACACGCCGGCCTATCTGCAGCGGGCGGAATTCCGTCAGGCGATCTCGAGCGCCGTCGACCGCGACGCGATCGTCAAGACCGTCTACCTCGGCGCGGCCGTTCCCGTGTTCGGTCCGGTGACGCCGGGCAATCGCGTCTGGTATTCAGCGTCGGCTCCGACCTTCCCGTACGATCCGGCGCGGGCGCGGTCGCTGCTGGCCGGCCTCGGCCTCGTCGATCGAAACGGCGATGGTCTGCTCGACGATCAATCGGGAGCGCCTGTCCGCTTTTCGATTCTCACGCAGCACGGGCACCTTCGCGAGCGGACCGCGACGGTCATTCAGGAGCAGCTTCGCCTCGCGGGCATCACCGCTGACGTCGTGGGCCTCGATCCGCCGTCGATCTTCCAGCGCTGGAGCGCAGGCGACTACGACAGCATCTACTTCGGCTTCCAGGCGAGCGCGATGGATCCGGCGAACAACCTGGATTTCTGGCTCAGCTCCGGCTCGAGCCACTTCTGGCACCCCAACCAGCGGGCGCCGTCCACGCCGTGGGAGAAGACCATCGACGACCTGATGCAGCGCCAATCGACGGCGCCGATCCTTCAGGAGCGCCAGCAGCTCTTCGCGGACGTCCAGAAAGTGTTTGGCGAGCAGGTCCCTGCGCTCTACTTCGCGGCCCCCAGGATCTCGGTCGCGACGAGCCGCCGCGTCGGCGGCGCACAGCCGGTGCTCCTCGATCCGAAAGTGCTCTGGAGCGCGGACACGCTCTACGTCACGTCGGGCGGCGGGACAGGTGGTCGCTAACCGGCAGGCCTCGAAAGGACGAAACATTCCACGTGCGTCGTCAGTTGCTCCGATACCTGCTCGTGCGGACGGTGGCGGCGATTGTGCTGGTGTTCGTGGTCGCGTCCGCCGCGTTGTTGCTGGCGCAGCTCGCGCCGGGTGATTACGGCGCCCAGTTCGGCAGCAACCCCACGGCCATCGCGGCCGAGCGCCACCGTCTCGGGCTCGATCGCCCCTTCCTCGATCAGTACGCAGGCTGGGTGCGGCGCAGCCTGACCCTCGATCTCGGCGAATCCTTTCAATACCACCGCCCGGTGACGGCGCTGGTTCGGGAACGGGCCGGCAACACCGCGGGCCTTGCGCTGGCGGCACTGGTTCTTGCGACGCTCGTCGGCGTGTCCGCCGGGATCCTGACCGGCAGTCGACGCGGGGGAGTCCTGAGCTCGCTGGTACGGGGTGTTTCGCTCGTGCTCATCTCGGTCCCACCGCTGATCACGTCTCTGATCCTCGTCATGGTGGCGGCGCGGACCGGATGGCTGCCGATTGGCGGCATGGGGAATCCATCGGACAGCGCCACGCTGTTCGAGCGGGTGCGGGTGATCGCTCAGCATCTGATCATTCCGGCGCTAGCGCTGGGGCTTCCGCTGGCCGCGACCATCGAGCGGCTGCAGTCGCAGGCGCTGCGAGAGGCGCTCGATCGCCCGGCGATCACTGCAGCGCGCGCGCGTGGACTGCCGCGCTCGCGCGTCGTCGGTCGTCATGCGTGGCGGCTGTCGCTGGGTCCGCTGCTTGCGATTTACGGGGTGCTCGTCGGATCGGTCTTCAGCGGGTCGTTCGCGGTGGAGCTCGTCGCGTCATGGCCCGGCCTTGCCGACCTGATGCGGCAGGCACTGCTTGCGCGCGACACCTATCTCGTGGCGGGATGCTCGGCGGCAGGCGCGGTGTTCCTCGCGGCTGGCGTGCTCGCAGCCGACCTCGCGCATGCCGTGCTCGATCCGCGCGTCGACGCCGGGTACTCGCGGTGACGATCGCGCAGCGCGCCGGCGTGCTGGCCGCCGGCAGCCTGTTCGTGATCACCGCGCTGGCCCCGTGGATCGCGCCGTACGATCCGGGCCGCCAGTTTGCGGACTATCCGTTCGCGCCGCCGATGCGGCCTCACCTGATGGACGACGCCGGTCGGCTGCGCGCGCCGTTCGTGTATCCCATTCACCTGGTCGATCCGCTGGAGAGGCGATACGAGGAGGATCGGCAGCACCCGGTCCCGCTCCGGTGGTTTACCCGTTCGCTGGTGGGCGTCGGCGGCGCGGACCCCTGGTTCCCGCTCGGGAGCGACAGCCTGGGGCGCGACGTATTGTCGAGGCTTACCTTCGGCGCGCGGCTCTCGCTCGGCGTCGCGATCGGCGCCGCCCTGATCGCGCTCCTCCTTGGCGTGGGGGTAGGCGCGACTGCCGGCTATCGCGGGGGCTGGATCGACGACGCGCTCATGCGCGCCGCGGATCTCGTGCTGGTGCTGCCGGGCATCTACGTGATCCTCGCCCTGCGGGGCGCGATGCCACTGGTCCTCTCCACCACCCAGGTGTTCGCGGCGCTCGTCGGCGTCCTTGGTCTGGTCGGATGGCCCGGAGTTGCGCGGGGAGTACGCGGAATCTTCATCACCGAACGGCGGGAGGAGTACGCAGAAGCTGCGAGAGCGCTTGGCGCCGGGCCCCTTCGCATCGTAACGCGTCATCTCCTGCCGGCGACTCGCGGATTTCTCCTCGTCCAGGCCACCGTCCTCGTGCCCGCCTTCATCCTCGCGGAGGCGACGGTTTCTTTTGCCGGTCTTGGATTTGCGGCGCCCACGCCGAGCTGGGGGGCCATGCTGCAGGACGCCGGCTCGGCTCGTGTGGCGGCCGACGCGCCCTGGCTCCTCGCCCCCGCCGCCGCCATCGTCATCACCGTGCTCGCGCTGCACACGGCCGCACACGGCCGTGATAATACCCAATGGCTGGGTTTGTTCCGTAAATAGTTGATAACGTGCTGGTTATGTCAGACAGCCTCCGTGTTCAAGACTGACACGTCTGTACCTGAACGGAACAATGCCAGACAAGCGATTGATATGAAAGATGTTATGGTCCGCCGCACACGTGAATCACGTTTTTGGTGGGTCATTCTGGAACACGCTCCCCGTCCCCAGGCTCTGGTGGCCTCACCCTGCTGAGCGAGTAACTGCTTCCCTAGCAAGCGTTTAGATGCATCAGGTTCAAGCCCGTCCGTCGTGGCCCTCCACTTGCTCAACGGTAAGGCGTGCTCAAGGTGCGTGAAGTCCAGATGTCGACGGCTGTGAGTCCGGTGATCCCGGCCCAGTCCTTCATCAGCAGCGACTGGAAACGTCAACTGCCGGTGCTGGTTGGCGATCGAGTGCAGCTTCGTGAGCTGCGTCTCTCGGACGCCCCCTCACTTCTGGCGATGGTGACCGCGCCTGAGGTTTCTCGCTTTATCTCGCCGCCGCCGGTGACCGTCGCCGGGTTCGAGCGGTTCATCCAGTGGACCCAGGACGAACGGGCTGCTGGCCGGTACATCTGTTTCGCGGTGGTACCTCACGGCATGACGACGCCCGTCGGCCTGTTCCAGTTGAGAGCGCTGGAACCAACGTTCGTGACGGCGGAGTGGGGATTCGCAGTGGGCGCTCCGTTCTGGGGAACAGGGGTGTTTATGGATGCGGCGAGGCTCACCGTGGAGTTTGCACTGGAGACCGTTGGCGTGCACCGCCTCGAGGCGCGTGCGGCGTCGGCGAACGGGCGTGGCAACGGTGCGCTCGCGAAGATTGGGGCCGTGAAGGAGGCCGTCCTGCGTCAGAGCTTCTTGCGCAACGGCGAATACATCGACCAGGTGCTCTGGTCGATCGTCCGGGAAGACTGGCGTCAGGCCAAGGCGGTCTGGTGCTCGCTCGTTCACTAAGACGGTTTCAGACTGAAGGACTCATATCGTGACTCATTGGCGAAAAATCACGGCAGGTGCGGCGATTGCCGTTGCCTGTCTGCTCGGGGTGGCCGCGCCCGCGGCGGCCAAGCCCGGCGATCATCACAAGCTCGATCGAAAGCTGAACGATCGCGCGGGCCGGGGCGGCTCCGGCACCTCGCGCGTGATCGTGACGCTGAAGCCGGGTTGGGATGCGTCTGGCGACGTCAGGCACCTTGGCGGCTGGCTGGGACGCCGTCTGGACCTGATCAACGGTCAGGTTGTGGAGCTGCCGAACTGGCTGCTGCGCAAATTGGCCGACTCGCCGGCCGTTGAAAGCATCGTCTGGGATCGCCCGACCAGCGGCGACATGAAAACCGCCTCGGTGACGGTCGGCGCGCGCTCGGTCCGGGACGATCTCGGATACGACGGCGCTGGTGTTGGCGTGGCCATCATCGATTCCGGCGTGGCCAACTGGCACGACGACCTGACCTACCAGGGCGCGAACAACGCGGTTCGCGTCAGCAACGGTCAGCGCGTCGCCAAGTTCGTGGACTTCGTCAACGGCCGCACCACCGCCTACGACGACTACGGCCACGGGACGCACGTCGCCGGCATCATCGCCGGCAACGGTTACGACTCGAGCGGTGCACGCGCGGGTATCGCACCTGGCGCGCATCTGGTCAGCCTGAAGGTCCTCGACGACAACGGCTGCGGCTACATCAGCGATGTCATCGCGGCGCTCGGCTGGGCGGTCCAGAACAAGACGGCCTACAACATCCGCGTCGTCAACCTGTCGGTTGGCGCGTCGGTGACCGAGTCGTACAACACCGATCCGCTGACGCTCGCGGCGAAGCGCGCCGTCGAGGCGGGCATCGTCGTGGTGGCGGCGGCCGGCAACATGGGGCAGAACTCACACGGCCACCCGCAGTACGGCGCGATCACCGCGCCGGGCAACGCGCCGTGGGTGCTGACCGTCGGCGCCTACAGCCACCAGGGCACGACCACTCGCATCGACGACGTGATGGCGCCCTACAGCTCGCACGGCCCGACGGCGTTCGACTTCAACGCGAAGCCTGACGTCGTGGCGCCGGGCACGGGCATCGTCTCGCTCGCGACCAAATCGAGCACGATGTATGCGACCAAGGCGCCGTACCTCCTGGCGGGCACGGTGGCAACGGCCTACAAGCCGTATCTCAGCCTGAGCGGCACCAGCATGGCCGCCCCGATTGTTGCGGGCACCGCCGCGCTGATGATTCAGGCGAACCCGAAGCTGACGCCGAACCTGGTGAAGGCCATCATCGAATACACGGCGCAGGACTATCACTACGACGCGCTGACCGAAGGCGCCGGCTTCTTGAACAGCCGCGGCGCGGTCGACCTGGCGCGGTTCTACGCAACCGCGAAGCCCGGGCAGTCGTACCCGACGCAGCGCGCGTGGAGCAAGTCGATCATCTGGGCCAACCACAAGATCACGTCGGGCGTCCTGCGCCCGGCCGCGAACGCGTGGAAGAGCAACACGGTCTGGGGCGCGTCGCGTGATTCGGGCGGCGAGAACATCGTGTGGGGCACGCTCCTGCGCGATGGCGAGAACATCGTCTGGGGCACGTCGTCGCTCGAGTTCGCGAACATCGTGTGGGGATCGTCGACGCTCGACTTCGGGAACATCGTGTGGGGCACGTCCCTGGGCGAGAACATCGTGTGGGGCACCGCGAGGGTCGACGAGAACATCGTCTGGGGGACGCTGCGCGACGCCGAGAACATCGTGTGGGGCACGACCTGCGGGAACGACAACTGCGAGAACATCGTGTGGGGCACGACCTTGCGCGATGCCGAGAACATCGTCTGGGGCACGGCGCTCCTCGCCGAGAACATCGTGTGGGGCACGTCCCTGGGTGAGAACATCGTCTGGGGCACGTCGGACGACGCGCAGGTTCCGGTGCTCTACAACGACCTCGGCGTCGACGACTCGGGGAGTTGGGAATCGCTGTTCCCACCGGATATCGCACCGGTGCTGGATGTACCGTCGGCAGCCGCCGTCACCGTGACGGCGACGCTGGGCGGTCTGCTGGGAGGGCTCTAATCATGGAAAAGATGCCCTTCCGCGACGCGCAATCGGTGTCGGACGTGCAGGCGGTGATTGCCGCCGCGCGTGCCGAATCCACGACGACGACATCGGACTGGCGGCAGTCGCTGCCGGTGCTGACCGGATCCCTGGTGACCCTGCGCGAGCTGAGGCTGACGGATGCGCCGTCGCTGCTCGCCATGCTCTCGACCGAAGAGGTTGCGCGATTCATCTCGCCGCCGCCGACGACGGTCGAAGGGTTCGAGCGATTCATCGCGTGGACCCATCGCGAGCGTGCGGCCGGCAACTACGTGTGCTTTGCCGTCGTGCCGCACGGAATGGATACCGCCATCGGGATTTTCCAGGTGCGCCAGCTCGAGCCGGGCTTCGGCACGGCCGAATGGGGATTCGCAATCGGATCGCCGTACTGGGGCACGGGAATGTTCATCGATGGCGCGAAGCTGGTGGTCGACTTCACGTTCACTGTGATCGGCACGCACCGGCTCGAAGCGCGCGCAGCGGTCCAGAACGGCCGCGGCAACGGCGCGCTGCGCAAGATCGGCGCGATGCAGGAAGGGGTGCTGCGGAAGTCCTTCCTGCGCGACGGCGAATACCTCGACCAGACGCTCTGGACGATTCTGGAAACGGACTGGCGGGGCGCGCGGACGACCTGGACCGCACGGGTCCACTAGAACGCGTGCAAGGGACACGGTCCACGACCGTGGGTAAGAGGGGGATGAACGCCACGCATCCGGCGTATGCCGGAGCGTGACGGTCGGGCGCGGGGAGGGGTCCTCGCGCCCGGTTTTTTGTACTTCGTAGCTATCAGCTATCAGCTATCAGCCATCTAGCTATCAGCCATCTGTCATCTGCCATCTGTCATCTGTCATCTGCCTTCTCCCTTTTCCGTCTCCTTCGCCACGTGTGGTACGCTCGGCAACCGCGATGAATTTGCGGGCGGTTTTTCCTCCCATGCCGACGCCGTTTCTCGACGGCGAGGTCGATCCCGCCGCGATCACCGGCAACATCCAGCGCTGGATGGCCGCCGGCCTGGGCGGCGTGCTCGTGCTCGGCACGAACGGCGAAGCGCCGCTCCTGGACGACGACGAGGCTGACCGTGTCGTGGAGGCTGCGCGGCGCGCCGTACCGCCGCAGCGCGCGCTGCTGGTGGGCGTCGGACGAGAGTCGACGCGCGCCACCATCGCGGCCGCGCGGCGCGCGGGAGCCGGTGGCGCCGACGCCGTGGTCGTGCGGACGCCGTCGCTGTATCGGGCGCACACACCTGTCGGCGGCGCTCTTCACGCACTACACCGCGGTGGCCGACGCGAGCCCGGTGCCGGTGCTGCTGTACAACTATCCCGCCTTCACCGGCGTCAACCTCGCACCGGATCTGATCGGCCGTCTGGCGGAGCATCCCAACATCGTCGGCGTCAAGGAAACCAGCACCGACGGCGGGCAGTTCGCCGAGATGGCCGCTGTCGTCCCCGATCGGTTCACGATCCTGTCCGGATCGGCGCCAGGCTGTCTCGCGGCGCTGTGCGCCGGCGCCCGTGGCGCGATTCTGGCGGTGGCCTGCGTGGCGCCGGAGAGCTGCATCGAGCTCATGCGACTCACGCTGGCGGGCAAGCTGGCGGAGGCACTCCTGATTCAGCAGCGCCTGATGCCGCTCGCTCGCGCCGTCACGACCGGTTTCGGGATTGCCGGTCTCAAGGCGGCGCTCGACCTTGCCGGCTACGCCGGCGGCGATCCGCGTCCGCCACTCCGCCCGCTGGCCGCCGATGGCGTCGAGAACATCCGTACTCTCCTCGAAGGTCTCCATGCTCCCGTCAACTGAACGTCTGCTTCTTGGTCCCGGGCCCAGCCCGGTCTCCTCGCGTGTCATGCGCGCGATGGCGGCGCCTGTTCTCAGCCATCTCGACAGCGACATGATGGCGATTCTCGACGGCATTCGCGCGCGCCTCGCCATGACGTTCAAGGCCGGGCCTGACGCGCTGACGCTCGCGATCTCCGGGACGGGCACGTCGGGGATGGAGGCTGCGGTCGCCAATCTCACGCGCCCGGGTTCGCGCGCGCTCGTCGTGGTCACCGGCTATTTCGGCGATCGGCTGGCGCAGATGCTCGAGCGCTACGGCGCGTCGGTGTCGCGCGTGAACGTCGAATGGGGGCGCGCCTGCGATCCGTCGCTGGTCGAACGCGCGCTCAAGGCCGACGGCGCCGACATCGTCGCGATGGTGCACGCCGAGACGTCCACGGGCGTGCTGAATCCCGCGGCCGAGATCTGCGCGATCGCGCAGCGGCACGGCGCGCTGACGATCGTGGATGCGGTCACGTCGCTTGGCGCGCACCCGCGTGGACGTCGGGGCTGGGGCGCCGACGCCTGTTACAGCTGCACGCAGAAGGGGCTGGGCGCGCCCTCGGGTCTGGCGCCGATTGCGTTTTCCGCGCGCGCGCGAGGCCTGCGTGCGGAGTCCGGGCGCGGCGAGCCGATCGTTCTATTTCGATCTGGCGTTGCTCGAGGACTACTGGCTCCGGCGCAAGTATCACCACACGATCTCCGCGCCGTTGATCTACGCGCTGAGCGAAGCGTTGCTCGTCGTCGAAGAGGAGGGCCTCGACGCCCGCGCCTCGCGGCACTGCCGCAATCATCTCGCGATGGCCGACGGCCTTCAGCAGCTCGGCCTCGCACTGCTGCCTCCGCCGGCGGAGCGGCTGTGGTCGTTGAACGCCGTGGTCGTTCCCGACACGGTCGACGAAGCGCTCGTGCGGAAACGCCTGCTGGAGGAATTCGACATCGAGATCGGCGCGGGTCTCGGTCCGCTCGCCGGACGCATCTGGCGCGTCGGCCTGATGGGATCCGGATCGACGCCGGCGAACATTGCACGGTTTCTCACAGCGCTCGCGGCCATCCTCGATCGGTAGCGCTGCCGCCGCGTCCGCGGCGGCTATAATTTCTCATGCGCCTCTTCGGTCGGGGAGTGGCGATTGTCCTCGCAGTCGGTTTCGGCTACGCCTCGTACCTCTACCTGACCCTCCCGACGTTCGCGCGCTCAGAACCGCCAATCCCACGACGACAGCGTTCATGGCGCTGCGGGCGCGCGAAGCCGCCGCGCGCGGCGAGCGGGTGGTGTGCGATCAGCGATGGGTGCCGTACGCGAGGATCTCGCAGAATCTGAAGCGCGCCGTGCTCGTGACCGAGGACAGCGCGTTCTGGACGCACGACGGCGTGGATCTGGATCAGCTGCGCGAATCGATGGAGGTGAACTGGGAGCGCGGAGAGTTCGCGCGCGGCGCCAGCACGATCACCCAGCAGCTCGCGCGGAACCTGTACCTGTCGCCGTCGAAGAATCTGCCCCGGAAGCTTCGGGAGCTCCTCATCGCGCGTCGCCTCGAAGCGTCGCTCTCGAAGCAGCGCATCTTCGAGTTGTATCTGAACGTCATCGAATGGGGCGGCAGCGTGTGGGGTGTGGAAGCGGCGTCGCGCCGGTACTTTCACAAGTCTGCATCGGATCTCTCGGCTGCCGAGTCCGCGTTGCTCGCGGGCGCGATCAGCAATCCGCGCACGTTCGATCCCGCCCATCCATCCGCCCGCCTCAAGCGGCGGCAGCAGATGATCATGCGGCGCATGGGTGCTGCGACGCCGCCGCCGGTCGTGCCGGAGCCGACACTGCCCCCCGTCGAGGCGCCGGGTATCGACGGCCTTCCATCTCTGCCGCCCGCTGGCTGCCCCGACCGTTCTTCCGGGTACGCCCGTGCCGCCTGACGGTGGACGAGGTCAACCAGACGGTCGCTGACTCTGTTCACCTTGACAGCACTTGGCGCCTGTCCGTATAGTCTCATCGTCCTTGCTCCCACAGCGATAAACGGCATTTCGATACTGGGCGCCGGCGGAGCCTCGTCTCCGGCCCGGCGTGTGTCGGCATGATTAACTACACCGAGCGGATCGCGATCCTGATGGAGGACGTGATCTCCCGCACGCCTGCGTTGTCGTTCATCGATCTGAAAGAAGTGTTGGTGTTCGGCCGGTTCGGACGCGCCGATGCCGAGGGGGCGTTCGCGACGTGTCACTGCCTGACGCTGCCGGAGAGCGAGCCCGGCTACTACTTCTGGCGCGACCGTTCGACTGGTGAGCTGACGCGGCGATCCGAGTGGTTCGTCACGAAAACGCCGGTCGTGCGCGTCGGTCCGACCTCGATCAAGTACCTCATCTCATTTGTCCTGCCGCGCTTCTGCGAGCAGACGCTGATGCGATCCTGGAAGCGCGAGCTGTACGGATCGGTCGACCCGTGGGTGGCGAAGCTCGACACGATCGTTCACGAGCTCTACCACATCGACCCTGAAGCCGGCGGCATCCGTCAGCTGGCCAATGCCAACGGCACGCGTGCGCGGTCGCACGGACCGGGGTTCTACACGCAGGTCGCAGAAATGGTGCGCGGCTACCTGGCGACGAATCCCGATCCCGGCGGTGTACGAATTCCTGCAGTGGGACTTCGGGTCGCTGCAGGGGCGTTTCGGCGGCGTCGTGGCCACGACGTTCCGGAATTTTCCGTCCTTCCCGCAGCGCTATCTCGAAGCCTGCTCGGCGCTGCCGGTGGACGCGGACGTGAAGGTCGAGCCCTTGAAGCCGCTGACCCAGCCGCGGCTCTACACGGAAGACGATCTGCACATCCGTCAGTTCACCGACATGACCGCCCGCCGACTCACGAGAAAAGGTCAGCACCGCGCCGCCTAGCCGCGCTACGTCACCCGGCGCGCGCCGAGGTAGCGGGTGGACCAGTACCGGCGTGGACAGGTGCTCGACGCGCACCTCGCCGCGCTCGCTCGGCGCGTGGACGAACTCGTCGCCGCCGATCGCGATACCGACGTGCGACGCACCCGGCGCAACCGTCGAAAAGAACACGAGGTCGCCGGGCTCCAGACCGATCGGCCGGGACGGCCCGTCCCTCACGGTATTGCTCGGCAACGGTCCGCGACAGCAACAGCCCATGTCGCGCGAACACGTAGGCCACGAATCCACTGCAGTCGAAGCCCGACGGATCGATGCCGCCGTTGCGGTACGGCGCTCCCCGAAGGGCGAGCGCGGTCTCGACAATCGCATCGATCGACCCATCGGCGGTGCCGCTCGTCGCCGCCGGAGGCGGTCGTGGGCGTGGGCGCCGGGCGAGGGGTCGGGAAGGGAGCGGGGACGGCTCCGGTGGAGGCGCAGCCCGCGGCCAGCCCCGTCACCAGAATCAGCAGCGGCCCGTACCGGATCATCGGCCGGATTATCGGCGCTGGCAGCGTCCGAGTCCAAGTCAACTCACCTAAACTGCTGGAAACACTCCTGTTACGCCCGTGCGGCTCCTTGACAGGATATGCCACTATCGGGCACAATGACTCAGGCTTATGGAGCAGACGCTCCTCCTCAACGCCACGTACGAGCCCTTGAAGGTCGTTCACTGGCAGAAGGCGGTTACGCTCTGGTGCCAGGGGAAGGTCGAGGTCATCTCGACCTACGACCATCGAGAGGTGCGTTCGGTCTCGTTCAGCTTCAAGCTGCCATCGGTCATTCGCCTGCTGCGGTATATCAAGATCAAGCGGCAGATCGACTACGTCCCGTTCTCGCGTGCGAACATCTACGCCCGCGACGATCACTCGTGCCAGTACTGCGGGCGTGCGTTCCCGACCTCCGATCTGACCTTCGATCATGTGGTGCCGGTCGCCCAGGGCGGCCGAAAGGATTGGGAAAACATCGTCACCTGCTGCATTCCCTGCAACCGCCGCAAGGGCGGGCGGACGCCCGAACAGGCACGGATGCATCTGATTCGCGTGCCGAGACGTCCGGATAGGGCGCCAGCCATCCGCATTACGATTGGGCTCCGGAACGCTCCCGAGACCTGGCGGGATTACTTCTACTGGAACGTCGAGCTCGACGAGTCCTGACGCCCTGCGCGCCAGGCCGTGCCCATGTCAGCGTTTCCGTCCACCGGCCGGCTGACCTCGGTTCGCCCGCTCTGGGCCATCGAGGGCGGCCGAGTCACGCTCGAGGGGACCGACTTTCCCGTCGATCCGGCTCCGCCCATCGTCCGCGTCGGTGCGCAGCCGGCGCGGCTCGCCCGGGTGTCGCCGTCCTCGCTGACCATCATCGTGCCCTTCGGACTCGAAGGGGGCGCGACGGCGGTGCGGCTCGACGAGCTGCCTGGCGAAACCGCATACATCGAAGTGGCCGCGCCCTTCGTCACCGGCGTGCACCAGGTGGACAGCCCGGCGTTCGATCGTCACGGCAACCTGTACGTCACGTTCAGCGGAGCACGCGGCCAGCAGGCGCCTGTCGCGATCTTCCTCGTCCGGCCCGACGGCACCCGCGAGCCCTTCGTTATCGGTATCGCCAACCCCACGTCGCTCGCCTTCGATCCCGACGGACGCCTGTATGTGTCCAGCCGGTTCGACGGCAGCGTGTACCGGATCGAGCCTGACGGCCGCGCGACGTTGTACGCAAGCGACCTGGGCATCGCGTGCGGGCTGGCGTTCGGTCCGAGCGGCACGCTGTTCGTCGGCGACCGCTCGGGAACGATCCTCGAAGTCGAAGCCACGGGACGTGCGCGCGCCGTCGCCACGCTGCCCCCCAGCGTCGCGGCCTTCCATCTCGCCTTTGGTCCGGACGATGCGCTGTACGTCGCGGCGCCGACGCTCGGGACGCACGACGTGATCTATCGGATTCCCACCGATGGCGAGCCGACGGTCTGCTGTCGTGGCTTCGGCCGTCCGCAGGGGCTTGCGTTCGATGCGGCGGGGCATCTGTACGTCGTCGATGCGCTCGCGGGGGCGAGCGGCTTGTACAGGGTCCGCCTCGATGCGCCAGACGATCCCGAGCTCGTGCTGGCCGGCGCGTCGCTCATCGGCGTGGCCTTCGATCCGCATGGCGGGCTCGCGATTGCCACGACGGACGCCGTCTATCGCCTGAACGTCGGCCTCCGCGGCATCCTGCCGCTGAGCCCGCAATAAATACGGGTAGAATCCCTCGCACATGACGCAACTGTTCCGGCGCAAGCCGATCTCGGACCTGCTCGGCGAGAGCGATCGATCGCTCAAGCGCGTGATGGGGGCGGGCGACCTGATCATGCTCGCCATCGGCGCGGTCATCGGCGCCGGTATTTTCGGCGCGATCGGGACGGCAGCCGCCGGGCAGATCGGTCCTAACGGCGAGGTGATCCGCTACGGCGCGGGGCCGGCACTGGTGTTGTCGTTCGTTCTGCTGGGTGGCGCGTGCGCACTCGCGGGCGTCTGCTACGCCGAGCTCGCCGCCATGATTCCGCAGGCCGGCAGCGCCTACGCGTACTCGTACGCGACGCTGGGGGAACTGGTCGCATGGATCATCGGCTGGGATCTGATCCTCGAGTACGCGGTCGGGAACGTGGCCGTGGCGATCTCGTGGGGCGACTACTTCAACACGCTGATCAGGGGGTTCGGGATCACCTTTCCCGCGTGGCTCACCACCGGGTATCGTACGGCGCTGCTGAGTCCCGATCCGGCGGTCCACAGCCTCCTGCAATCGGCACCGCACATCGCTGGCGTGCCCATCGTGATCCACGTGCCGGCGTGCGGCATCGTGATGGCCATCACCTGGCTGTTGCTGCAGGGCGCCAAGGAAAGCGCGACCGCCAACAACATCATGGTCGTGATCAAGCTCGCGGCCCTCGCGCTGTTCATCGCCGTTGGCGCCACCCACCTGCATCCTGAGTACTACCATCCGTTCGCGCCCAACGGCTTCAGGGGAATTCATCAGGGCGCCGCGATCGTCTTTTTCGCCTACATCGGCTTCGATGCGATCTCGACAGCTGCGGAAGAGACCAAGAACCCGCAGCGGAACCTTCCCATCGGCATTCTCGGGGGGCTCGCGATCTGCACGCTGATCTACGTCATCGTCGGGGCGGTGCTCACGGGGATGGTTCCGTACAAAGAGCTGGCCGTGGCCGACCCGCTCGCACGCGCCCTGCAGCTTGCCGGCTTCGGCACGGTCGGCTGGATCGTCGCACTCGGGGCGACGGTGTCGATGTCCGCGGTGCTGCTCGTGTTCCAGTACGGTCAGCCGCGCATCTTCTTCGCCATGGCGCGCGACGGGCTGCTCCCGCAATGGGCGGCGCGCATCAGCCCGCGGACGAAGATTCCGGCGGTCACGACGATGATTACCGGCATCTTCGTTGCGGCGTGGTCGCTGATCGGTGATGCCGGGGAGACCTACGACCTCACGAATATCGGGACGCTCTTCGCCTTCATGCTCGTCAGCATCGGCGTGCTCGTTCTGCGGCACACCGAGCCTGATCGCCCGCGTCCGTTCCGCGTGCCGTTCGTCTGGCCGGTGACGCTGCTGTCGGCTGCGGCCTGTCTGTTCGTGATGAAAGGCCTTCCACGTCAGGCGTGGGAGCGCTTCGGGATCTGGCTGGCCATCGGTCTCGTTCTGTACTTCGCGTACGGCTACAGCCACAGCCGCCTTCGAACCGACCCCACGTCGCCTCCCCGCCGGCCGTCGTGAACGACGAGCCTCGGGTCTGGCAGCCTCGTGCGAATCCAGCGGGCAGCCGCGACCTCTGGCCCGCGGCAATCGTCGCCATCCACGCCCTGCTGTTCCTGACGCTTGCGGCCTGGACCTGGCGCAAGTGGCCCGACCCGATCATTGATTTCGGCCGCGAGCTGTACGTGCCCTGGCAGATTACCCGCGGGCGCGTGCTGTACAGGGACATCGCGTCGCTCTTCGGTCCTCTGTCCCCGTACGTCAACGCGATCTGGTTCCGCGTCTTTGGCGTCTCCCTGACGACGCTCGTGGTCTGCAATCTCGTCATCTTCGCGGGGGTGCTCGCCGGCGTCTATCGCTTCGTTCGCCTCTGCGCCGATCGTGTGACCGCGGCGGCGGCCAGCCTGTCCACGCTGCTGCTGTTCGGCTTCGCGCATCTCGTCGAGATCGGCAACTACAACTTCGCGGCTCCGTACTCACACGAAGCCACACACGGTCTCGCGCTCAGCATCGTCGTGCTCCTCTGTCTTGCACGAGGCGTGGCGACCCGCGAACCAACGAGCTGGGCGATCGGTGGGGTGTGCCTCGGGCTCGTGATGCTCACGAAGCCGGAGACGGCAGTCGCGGCGCTCGTTGCGGTCGTGACGGCGATCTCGGGCGCGTCGCTGCTCGACCCGGGCCATCGACGGAGGCTGGTGTGGAACACCGTCGTGCTCGCGGCGTGCGCGGCGGTCCCGCCAGTCCTGTTTTTCCTCTACTTCCTCGGGCGGATGACGCCGGCCGACGCGCTGCGCGGTACCGCCGGCGCCTGGGTCCCTCTCATGCGGGCGCACCTCGAGGCGAGCGCATTCTACCTGCACGGCATGGGACTCGATCATCCGATCGCGAACACGCTCCGCATGGCGCTCACGTTCCTGGCGTTCGTCATCTTCGTCGCCGTCGCCGCCGCGGTCTCACGGGTCAGGACGCCAGGCGGGCCGTCGATGCTTCAACGTGTCCAGCAGGTCGCGCTGTTGTTGGTGGCCGTCGGATTCGGCCAGACGGGTCTCATCTTCTATGCGCTGCCTCTGGCCACGCTGACCACGCTCGTGTGGAGTCTCGTCCTTTTTCTCGCCGCGCGCGCCGATCGCGAGCGTGCGATCCGGCTCCTGTGGCTCGTCGTATGGTCCGCATTTGCGCTCGCGCTGCTCGCGAAGATGGGGCTGAACGCGCGGATCATTCACTATGGTTTCTACCTCGGGCTGCCGGCGACGGTCGTCACCGTGATACTGATTGCCTGGCTGCTCCCACAGCTGATCGAGCGCTGGAACGGCGCCGGCGCGGCGCGCACGTTTCGCACGATCGCCCTGATCGGGTTCGTCGCGGCCATCGCGCCCTACTTGACGATCTCCGCGACGAGGTACCGCGAGAAGGTGGTGCCAATCGGCGTCGGGCGGCGATCGCTTTTTCGCAAGCCGCCCGCCGGAGTTCTGGCAAGGCGTGGCGGTTCAAGAAGCCCTGGCCGAGCTCGCTCACGCGCCCGGCTCCACGATGGCGGTCATGCCCGAGGGGGTGATGCTCAACTACCTCCTGCGGCGGGATTCCCCCCTGCGCGTCGTGAACCTGATGCCCCCGGAGCTGATGACCTTCGGCGAGGACGAAATTCAGCGCTCGCTCGAAGCCGCGCCCCCCGATGTCGTCCTGCTGATGCACAGGAACGTTCGCGAATACGGCTATCCATACTTCGGCACGGATCCGCGGTACGGTCAGCGCATCCTTCGGTGGGTCCGCGCGCACTACCGCGAGGTCAGGGTCATCGGCCGCGATCCGCTGAGCCCGCAGGGCTTCGGGATCGTGATCTTCGAGCGCACGTCCTGAGAGCAGACCGGACGCCGGCCCCGCGTGTTAGAATTGTTGTTTGGGTTTTCGCACGGATTCCTGTCAGTAAGGCATGGCACACGACTGGGTTGCCGTACGCGGCGCACGCGTCCACAACCTCAAGAATATCGACGTCGACTTGCCCCGCGACCAGCTGGTCGTCATTACGGGGCTCTCGGGCTCCGGCAAGTCCTCGCTCGCCTTCGACACGATTTACGCCGAGGGTCAGCGGCGCTATGTCGAATCGCTCTCGTCCTACGCCCGCCAGTTCCTCGAGCAGATGGAGAAGCCGGACGTCGATCTGATCGACGGCCTGTCGCCGGCAATTGCCATCGAACAGAAGACGACCGGATCGAACCCGCGGTCCACCGTCGGCACGGTGACGGAGATCTACGACTATCTCCGGCTGCTCTTCGCCAACATCGGCGTGCCCCACTGTCACGTGTGCGGACGCGAGATTGCGTCGCAGTCGCTCGAGCGGATCATCGACATGGTCATGCTCTCGCCGAACGACGAGCGCGTGAACGTGCTCGCCCCGGTCGTTCGCGGCCGCAAGGGGGAGTTCAAGAAGGAGCTCGCCGCCCTGCGCGCCCGCGGCTTCACGCGCGTCCGCGTGGACGGTCAGCTCCGATCGTTCGACGAGGACATCAAGCTCGATCGACGCCGCAACCACAACATCGAAGTCGTGGTCGACCGGTTGGTGCTCAAGCCCGGCATCGAGCGACGGCTCACCGAGTCGGTTGAAGTCGCCCTCAATCTCGCCGACGACATCGTCGTGATCAACACGCTGGACGGCGGCGATCGGCTCTTCTCGCGCAGGCTGGCGTGCACGTATTGCGGTGTCAGCATGCCGGAGATGACGCCGCGCGCCTTCTCGTTCAACTCGCCGCACGGCGCGTGTACGGACTGTCAGGGCCTGGGCGCGGTGTACGACTTCGATCCGGCGCGCCTCGTGCCCGACGAATCCCTGTCGCTCAACGACGGCGCGATTGCGCCATGGGCAAAAGGGGACCGAAAGCTGGTCAGGGAGGCGCTGACCTCACTGAGCCGGCACTTCGGGATCGATCTGGCGCTGCCGTTCAAGCGGCTGACGAAGAAGACCCGCGACCTGCTGTTCTACGGCACGGGCTCGGGACGACGGGAAGGGAAGGATCCGTTTGGGGCCGGCTTCGAGGGTCTCATCCCGAACCTCAGGCGGCGCTACGAAGAAGGGACGTGGGTCGAGCAGGAAGGCCTTGAGCCGTACCGCGCGCTTCGTCCGTGTCCGGCCTGCCAGGGGGCGCGGCTGAAGCCGCAGAGCCGGGCGGTTCGTGTCAAGGGCCGGACGGTCACGGAGTACGTGAATCTGCCGATCTCCGAGGCGCTGCACGTGTTCGAGAGCCTCGAGCTCACGGACCGCGAGAACCTCATTGCCAGCCGCATCCTGAGGGAGATTCGCGACCGGCTCCGCTTCCTGAACGATGTCGGTGTGGGGTACCTCACGCTGGGCCGCAGCGCCGCGACGCTCTCCGGCGGCGAAGGGCAGCGCATTCGTCTCGCGACCCAGATTGGCTCGAACCTGACCGGCGTGCTCTACGTCCTCGACGAGCCGTCGATCGGCCTGCACCAGCGCGACAACCGCGCGCTGCTGGCGACGCTGGGGCGGCTCCGGGATCTGGGCAACACCGTCGTGGTGGTCGAGCACGACGAAGAGACGATTCGCACTGCAGACTACGTGATCGATCTCGGGCCGGGCGCAGGAGAACACGGCGGGCACGTGATCTTTCAGGGCAAGCCGGCGGAGCTCCTGAGCAACGGTCACGGGTCGCTCACCGGCGCGTACCTCCGTCGCGAGAAAACGATCCAGACCCCCGCGACGCGGCGTTCGACCAGCCGCGGATCCATCGTCATCAAGGGTGCGCGCGAGAACAACCTGAAGGACATCGACGTCGAGTTTCCGCTGGGTGTCCTCATCACCGTGACCGGCGTCAGCGGCTCGGGCAAGTCGACGCTCGTGAACGACATTCTCTACCGGGCGCTCGCGCGGACGCTGTATCGGGCGGCCGACGAGCCTGGATCGCACACGTCGATGGAGGGCATCGACCTGATTGACAAGGTGATCCAGATCGACCAGTCGCCCTATCGGGCGGACCCCGCGGTCGAACCCGGCGACCTACACCGGGCTGTTCACGTTCATTCGAGAGCTGTTCGCGATGCTCGGGGAATCGCGCGCGCGCGGCTTCCGCCCGGGGCGCTTCTCGTTCAACGTCAAGGGAGGGCGATGCGAGAGCTGTCAGGGGGACGGGGTCATCGCGATCGAGATGCACTTCCTTCCCAACGTGTACGTCACGTGCGAGCAGTGCAAGGGACGGCGGTACAACCGCGAGACACTCGACATCAAGTATCGCGGCAAGTCGATCGCCGACGTGCTCGACCTGACCGTCGATCAGGCGTTGCCGCTGCTCGAGAACTTTCCGCCGATTGCCAACAAGCTGCGGACGCTCCAGGACGTCGGGCTCGGCTACATCGAGCTGGGGCAGTCGGCCACGACCTTGAGCGGCGGAGAGGCCCAGCGCGTGAAGCTTGCGAAGGAGCTGTCGCGGCGGGGAACGGGCCGCACCCTCTACATCCTGGACGAGCCCACCACGGGGCTTCACTTCGCCGACACGCACAAGCTGCTGGACGTGCTCAACAAGCTCGTGGATCAGGGCAATACGGTGGTGATCATCGAGCACAACCTCGACGTCATCAAGTCGGCGGACTACGTCATCGACCTGGGCCCGGAGGGGGGCGCGGCCGGGGGGCACATCGTGGCGCAGGGGACTCCTGAAACCGTCGCCACGAGCCGAGAATCCTTTACGGGCCGGTTTCTCGCGGAAATCCTGGGCCCCCACGCGGCGTGAGGCGCAAAGAGAGGCTGGAACGAGAGGAAATCGTGAACCCACCCTGTGGTAAGATTGCCACACTCTTGGACGACGGCGCTGTGGCCCGATGGCCACAACGGAAACCCAGCCAGGGCCTCTGCGGCCATGCCTCAGCCTCGCAACACATAACAAACAAACAACTTACATTGCATGAGTGGAGCCGCACTCTGCTGGCAGGTGCTTTGCTGAGCCATACGAGGCTCGCCCAGCGCCCACAATAGAGAGGTCATGAACGCGCAGCGTACGCTCCGTCGCCCCGTGTCCTGTACCGGAATCGGTCTTCATTCCGGCAACAAGGTCACGCTCTCGCTCAAGCCCGCACCGGCCGATTTCGGGATCCGGTTCCAGCGTGCCGATCTCGGGGGTCTGGAAATCCCCGCGACGGTGACGCACCTCGGTGGCATCCAGTACGCCACCGGGCTCACACGCGAGGCGGTGTCCGTCGAGACCGTCGAGCATCTGCTCGCGGCCCTGACGGCGCTCGGCATCGACAACGTCATCGTCGAGCTGAACACGCCCGAAGTGCCGATCATGGACGGCAGCGCCGCGCCGTTCGTCTATCTGATCCTGAACGAAGCAGGCGTCAAGCGGCTGCCCGTCGCGAGGCGCTATCTCAAGGTCCTGCGGCCGATCTCCCTCACGCAGGGGGACAAGCGGATCGCGCTCTATCCGTCCGACCACTTCAAGGTCACCTACAGCATCAGCTTCGATCATCCGCTGATCCGGCATCAGTCCCGGACGATGAAGATCACGGAAGAGGCGTTCGTCGAGGATATTGCTCCGGCGCGGACGTTTGGGTTCCTGAAAGAGGTCGAGATGCTGCGTCAGCGTGGCCTCGCCCTCGGCGGATCACTCGACAACGCGATTGTGCTCGGCGAGACGGGCGTGCTCAACAACGCGCTTCGCTTCGAGGACGAGTTCGTCCGGCACAAGATCCTGGATGTGATTGGGGATCTTTCGCTCGTGGGCTTTCCGGTGATCGGCCATCTGGTGGCGCACCGCGGCGGCCACGCGCTGCACACGTCGTTCGCCGCCCGCATTCTCGAGGAAGTCGACGCCTGGCGCATCGTCGAGGCCACGGTCGATCCCGCCAGCGTGCCGGTCGGCGTGTCGACGCCCGCGAAGAGCGCGGCCCATCTCGCGAACTGAGTTCGGCCTGCCGGTCGGCGCCTACTTCTGATTCAGCTTCTTCACGTAGGCGCCGAGCCGCTCGTTTTCATACGAGACGGTATTCAGGAACAAGCTCTCGGAGAGGTACTGCCGCCGCTCGTCGTCGGTCATCTGCTCGATGACGTGCTGGATCTCGCGCGCCATGTCCTCGAAGTTCGATTGCAGCTCGTGCTTCGCGGACACCTCGATGTAGAGCAGTTCCACCAGCGTCAGCAGGTCGCCGTCGAGCGGGAGGTTGGCGCCCGTGGTCATCTTGATGCTGCGCATCTCAGACTCCGAAGCTCTTGACGGCGCTTGGCTCGTCGGGGTGGACCTCGATGAAGTTCTGGGCGCCGGTCATGGTCAGCATGGTCTCGACACGCTTCTGGACGCCGGCCAGCTTCAAGGCGCCGCCCGCGGCGCTTGCCTGGCGGTAGAGATCCATGAGGCAGCCGATGGTCGCGCTGTCGACGTAGCCCACGGACGACAGGTCCACGACGACCCGGCGTTCGCCCGCGGTGATCAGCTTCTGCACCGCGGCCGAGAACTCGGACAGCAACGGGTACATCAGGCGCGACTCGCCGACGCGCACGACCGCGATGCCGTTGGCCTGTTCGGTGGTGATGTTCATTCAGACACTCCCGCTATGCCGGATGGCGCCGCGCCTGCGCGGCTTCACCGGCTGCTTGTCCTGCAGCCGCCTGAGCTGATGTGCCAGCTCGATCCGGCCGCGGTTGATACGTGACTTCACGGTCCCTTCCGGCAACCCGAGGCGCTCGGCAATCTCCTGGTACGACAGTTCCTGGAGGTCGCGCAGCACGACGGCGGTGCGGAGCGTCGAGGGCAGTGTCTCGAGCGCCTGACGCAGCATGGCCCTCAGATCCTGGTGCTCCGCGACGGCGTGCGGACTGCGATCGCTGGAGGCCGGTTGCAGATCCCGGGAGTCGACGTCGCGCGCGATCGTCTGGCGCTCTTTCCGCACGCTGCGGTAGTGATCGATGCACAGGTTCCGGCTGATGCTGATGATCCACGTCTGGAAGTTCGCGCGCCGATCGAACGTCGCGAGCGCCTTGAAGATCTTCAGGAAGATATCCTGCGTGAGATCCTCGGCTTCATCGTGCTTGCCGACGAACTTGTAGGCGACGTTGAACACCTTCCGCCAGTGCTGCCGGACGATCATTTCCCACGCGACCTGGTCGCCGCTGAGGCACTGCTCGATCAGGCTGTCGGGCGTGGGGGCGGCAGGCTGCGCGGCCGCTGAATCAGCAGACATGCGTCTTTATCGTGATATCTTACATGCTTTCGTCCTGAGACGCCCTGCAGAGCCGTCCCGCATTGATCAGTAACGCCACCGAGAGAACCGTGACCGGCTTCGTGCGCCAGGGGCCGGCGCTCGTGTGCGACGGCGTCCCGCTCGCCGATCTGGCTGCCGCGTACGACACGCCGTTGTACGTCTACAGCGGCGCGACGATCGCGGCGCGGTATCGCGCGATCGACGAGGCCTTCTCCTCGTATCCGCACGCGATCCACTACGCGCTGAAGGCCAATTCGACGCTCGCGATCGCTCGATTGCTCCGGACCCTGGGCAGCAACGTCGACGCGAATTCCGGCGGCGAGATCGACGTGGCCCTCCGCGCCGGATTCATTCCGCCGCAGATCGTCTTCACGGGCGTGGGGAAGACCTCCACCGAGCTGAGCCTAGGCGATCGAGCTGGGCGTTCGAACGATCAACGTGGAGTCGGCCGGCGAGATGGAGCGGATCGACGCGCTGTCGCGCGAGCGCCAGACGCGGACGAAGATCGCCCTTCGGGTGAACCCGGATATCGACGCCCGGAGCCATCCGCATATCTCGACCGGGCTGAAGAGCAACAAGTTCGGCATTGCGATTGGCGACGTTCGCTGAGCTCGCGCGGCGCGCCCGCGGTCTCGATGGCGTCGAGATCGTCGGCCTGCATAGCCACGTCGGGTCGCAGATCGTGAACCTCGATCCGCTCCGCCGGGCCGCCGCTGCGCTCGTGGACCTGTCGCGCGCGCTCCGCGACGAGGGCATCCGGGTCGAGCACCTGGATCTCGGCGGCGGTCTCGGCGTGTCCTACGACGGCACCGCGGTGCCATCGGCGCGCGAGTATGCCGACGCGCTGCTGCCAGCCGTCCGCAGCTCCGGACTGCAGATCATTCTCGAACCGGGCCGCCACATCATCGCGCCCGCGGGCGTGCTGCTGACGCGCGTCATCGACGTCAAGGAGCAGGCCGGCGGCCGGCTGTTCGTGATCATGGATGCCGGCATGACCGAGATCATCCGGCCGATGCTGTACAACGCGTTCCATCGGATCGAGCCGGTGATCGAGTCGAACGGGCCGTGGGTCTCGTCCGACATCGTGGGGCCGCTCTGCGAGAGCAGCGATGTGCTCGGACGCGATCGGGCGCTCGCGCAGCCGGCCGTCGACCAGCTGTATGCGGTGATGGATACGGGCGCGTACGGCTCCGTGATGGCGTCCAACTACAACCGGCGGCTGCTGCCGGCGGAAGTGCTCGTCGAGCACGGTTCGCCGACGCTCATTCGGCGGCGGCAGACGCTCGACGATCTGCTGTCTCTGGAATCCTGAAGACGCGTGCCGGGTTTTCTGATTGCCTTCGAGGGGCTCGATCAGAGCGGCAAGCAGACGCAGGCCGAGCGCCTGCGCGCCTTTGTCGAATCGCGTGGTCGCTCGGCGCAGCTCCTCGACTTTCCGGCCTACGAGACCGCCATCGGCCAGGAGATTCACCACGCACTGCACGGCGGTCGTGAGTACGCGGCGGATGTCCTGCAGCTGCTGTACATCGCGAACCGCTACGAGCGGAAGCCGCTCATCGATCGCTGGCTAGCCGAGGGGACGATCGTCATTTGCGACCGATACCTCGCGTCGAGCATCGCGTACGGCGAAGCTCAGGGTGTCGATCCCGTGTGGCTCGCCGACGCGCAGCGACACCTCCCGGCCCCCGCGCTGACGATTCTGCTCGACATCGCGCCGGAGACTGCCGCCCGGCGGAAGGTCGCCGATCGCGATCGCTACGAGCGGGACCTCGCCCTGCTCTCGCGCGTGCGCGCCAGTTATCATCGGCAGGCGCGGCAGGACGGGTGGCTCCGCCTGGACGGCGAGCGCGACAAGGACGCCGTCGCCGCGGACGTGATCACGGCAGTCGAGTCACGGCTCGCGCAGCCGTAAGTCCCCGAACCTCTTTCGCTCCAGCCGCCAGCAACGGCGCGGCGCACGCGTTCAGCGTCGCTCCCGTCGTGCTCACATCGTCAACCAGCACCACGGTCAGACCCTCGAGCGCTTCTGCCGGTCCGACCAGCGCAAACGCCCCGCGGACGTTGGCGTGACGCCTGGCGGCAGGCAGGTCGGCCTGCACCGCCGTTCGGCGCGTTCGGCGCAGAACCTCGATCGTGCGGAGACCAAGGTGCCGCGACAATTCTCGCGCCTGATTGAACCCGCGTGCGCGCTCGCGGGACGGATGAAGCGGGACCGGAACGATGGCGTCGGCGCCCGACAGCACGTCGGCGCCGCTTGTTCCGAGCATCAGGCCGAGCCGGCGCGCGACGCTGCGCCTCTGCCCGTATTTCAGCGCATGAAGAATCGCGCGCAGCGAGCCTTCGTACGGGCCGATCGCGCGAGCGCAGGCGACGAGTGGCGGCCGGCGGCGACATCGCGCACAGCGCGATTCAGCTCAGGCTGAGGAGGCGCCAGGACGGAAGCGGATCGCCGCACGTCTGGCAGCATGGCGGCGTGATTCGAACGATCGAGCTCCAGCAGACGGGGCACACCGCGCCGCGGGTCGGCGCATCGAGCGGTTGCTGGCAGGCCGCGCAGGCGGGCGCCAGCAGGACGGCCAGCAGGCTGTCGGCGGCAAGCCGCAGCAGCCCGGCCGCGGCGTCAGCGCCCGAGCTCCTCCCCGGTCGAATCATCGGCCACCGCGATGCGCTCGGCATCTCCCCAGAGGCGCTCCAACGAATAGAACTTGCGCGTCGCTGGCGTGAACACGTGGACGATGAACGTGAAGAAGTCCATCAGGACCCAGTCGGCCCGGTCGTAGCCCTCGACATGCGACGGCCTGACCTTCGCGGCTCGCAGCGCCTCCTCGATCGAGTCCGCGATCGCCTGCACCTGCCGCACGTTCTGGCCGGAGCAGACCAGGAAGAAGTCGGTGAAGGCGGGCGTCGCGCGCAGATCGAGCACGACGACGTCCTGGGCCTTCTTGTCGAGCGCTGCGTGGACCGCGGTCGAGACCTCAGCGCTCACGCGTTTTCTGCTACTGCCGCGACGGTGTTCACTCTTGGCCATGCAACTGATCTGCCGCTACGCTTTGATAGAGACGGTGATGACGGATGTGCGCCTCGACGAGCGGCGGCACGAGGCCGCGGATCGACGCTCCACGTGGAATGCGCTCCCGGACGTCCGTGGATGAAACGTTCGCCGTGGCCGCATGTAACAGAAAGATCGCAGGCTGCGCGTAACGAATCGACGTCGTCTGGCCGCTTCATGCGCGAGGCGAGCGCGGGCAGCCGCGCGGCGACGGTATCGAACGGGTGGCCCGGCCGTGCGACCACGACGAACGACGCGAGATCGAGGACCTCGGGATAGCGGTGCCAGGCGGCGATTTCTGCAAACGCGTCCACGCCGATGATGAAGAAAATCTGCGATGCGCCCCAGCCGGCCGCGTGCAGGCGGTCGAGCGTATCCGCCGTGTACGACGGTCCCGTCATCCGAAGCTCATCGTCGCTCGCCAACAGTCCGGGCTCGCTGCTGACGGCGAGAGCGGCCATCGCGAATCGGTGAAACGGCGAAGCGACCGGCTGAACGGCGCGATGCGGGGGGACGTGCGCGGGTACGATCAGAACGGAGTTCAGGTGAAAGGCGTTGCGCGCGGCCGCTGCGGCGTCGAGATGGCCGCAGTGAATCGGGTCGAGCGTTCCCCCAAGAAGACCGATGCGGCGCGTGCCTGACGCGGACGTCATTCAGAGCGGCTGTGGGTGCGAGGCGACCTGCTGCCACATGGCTTCGAGCAGCGGCGTCAGCCCGTCGCCGGTGGCCGCCGAAACAGCGTAGAGCGGAATCCCCCTGCGCTGCAAATGCTCCTGGAGCCGCGCCAGGCGCTCGGGATCGTCGAGCGCGTCGATCTTGTTGGCGGCGACGATGACCGGCTTGTCCTGCAGCCGCTCGCCGGACGCGTCGCGTCCCGGAAACAGCGTGAGCTCGCGCGTGATGACGTCGAAGTCCTCGACCGGATCGCGTCCGGACACCGACGAGACGTCGACGAGGTGCACCAGCACCTTGGTCCGCTCGAGGTGACTCAGGAACCGATGCCCAAGACCGTGTCCGAGGTGCGCGCCTTCGATCAGGCCCGGCACGTCCGCGACAACGAACGTGCGGTCGCCGGACAGGCTCACCACGCCCAGATTGGGCACGAGCGTCGTGAAGGGATAGTCGGCGATCTTGGGCTTGGCCGCCGAGATGCGCGAGATGAGCGTGGACTTGCCCGCGTTCGGGAAGCCCACCAGGCCCACGTCGGCGAGCAGCTTGAGCTGCAGGCGGAGGTCTTTCTCCTCCCCGGGCAGGCCTGGTTCCGCGCGGCGTGGCGCCCGATTGGTCGACGTCGCGAACTGCGCGTTGCCACGCCCGCCCAGCCCGCCCTTGGCGATGAGGACGCGCTCGTCGGCGTGTGTCAGATCCGCGACCTGAACGAATCCTTCGGCCTGCTTCTCGAACACGACGGTCCCGATGGGCACCGCGAGCGAGATGTCGTTGCCGGTTCGACCGGTCCGGTTCGAGCCCTCGCCGTGCTGCCCCCGGCCCGCTTCGAAGAGCCGCTGGAACCGGAAATTGAGGAGCGTATTGAGGTTGGGATTCGTGGCGAGATAGACGTTCCCGCCCGGTCCGCCGTCACCGCCGTTCGGGTCCGCCGCGCGGAACGAACTTCTCGCGACGGAAGCTCATGGCGCCACGGCCGCCGTGGCCGGCGGCCACGCGGATGTCGACTTCGTCTACGAACATTGGAAGTCGTTAGTCGGGAGCCGGAGTCATCAATCGACGATCGCCGCTCGACCTATCGACTCTTGACTGCCGGCTGTCGGCCTCGTTAGTCGAGTTTCGACCGACTCGGTGAGCGGATGGACGGAGATGACGCGGCCGCGCGCGCCGTGATCGGTGAACTTGACGCGCCCGTCGATCTTGGCGAAGAGGGTGTCGTCCTTGCCCAGGCCGACGTTCAGACCCGGACGGAAGCGGCGCCCGCGCTGACGCACGAGGATGGATCCGCCGGTGACGATGTTGCCGTCGAAGCGCTTCACGCCGAGGCGCTGCGAATTGCTGTCGCGCCCGTTGCGTGAGCTGCCCTGTCCTTTTTTATGTGCCATGACGAAATGTCAGTCCGGCGTTGCGACCGGACGCTCCACGGTCTTAAGTCAGGTCGATGCCGGTCACGCGCACGCGCGTCAAGGTCGAGCGATGACCCTTCGTGCGGCGCATACCCTTCCGGCGCTTCTTCTTGAACACGCGAATCTTGGGGCCGCGCGTCTCGCCGTCGACCACGCCGATGACTCTGACGTTGGCGACAAACGGCGCACCCGCGATCACCTCGCCGCCGTCCTTCTCCAGGAACAGCACGCGATCGATGCTGACCTCGTCGCCGGGACGCGCGTTGAACCGATCGACGGTGATGACGGTTCCAGGCGCAACCTTGACCTGGCGCCCGCCGCTTTGAATGATTGCGAACACCTCTAACGCTCCTTGGAGGCAGGGGCAAAACTATAGAGTAACACACGCCACCGCTGGCGGCAACACTCTGGGGGCCAGCCCTTTAGCGGGCAAACCGAAGCCCTGCCGGCCGACGGCGCTTACTTGAGGAGGACGCGGCTGCCGCGGATCTTCTGCGCGCTCAGCGTGCTCAGGAAGCTTGGCACGAGGCGGTCCATCAGCTCGAAATACGAGGAGAGCGCCGGCGTGTTCTGCTGCGCGTTGTACAGGATCTCTTCGCGGAAGTTCTCGGAGTAGAGGATCGCCCCCGTGCGCCCGTCGATGAACACGAACTTGGGCTGCAGGATGAAGCCTTTCCGCTCCATGTAGGTGCGCACCGGAATCACGCTGCGGCGGCCGAACGAGTCGTACACCTCGCGGTTGGTCGTCACGAAGCCCGCCGCCTGATGCGGCGTGAAGAGCACCGTTCCCGTGACGATCAGCGGGTTCTGATATTCCTCGCCGAGCTTCTTCCAGTACGCGGTATCGGCGAAGATCTTGTCGTACTTCTGAAAGTCTTTTTCGTTCTTGATCTTCGGTTCGGCTGCGGCTTTCGGATCGGCGGGCTTGTGATCCGTCGCGGCTTTCTGTCCGTTGGTCGCCTCGGGCTTCGACGTGTCTGCGGGCTTCGGCGGATCTGCGCTTCGGCGCGTCGGCGGGCTTTGGCGCGTCGCGGCTTTGGCGCCTCTGGCTTCTGCGCGTCGGGCGGCGCGCCGCTCGATCCGACTTGCGCGACCGGCTCCAGCGTGACGGGTCCGGTGCACCGGCCGTCGAGCCGTTGGGCTTCTGCTGATCGGCTGCAATCTCCGCGAGCGGCAACGGGTCGGCTTCGATCACGCGCAGCGACGATTTCGTGCGGAGCTGACTTCTCAGCAGCCGCACCGTCTCCAGGTTGGCGTCCACGTCCTCGGTGCCGCCGCTGAGGAAGCCGGCCACCAGTACGCGCTGGAAGCCGGACACGTCCATCTTCGGCTGGATCGGCGTCTCGATCGGAATCTCGTAGAAGCCGGTGCAGGCCGTGAGGACGAGCAGGATCGCGAGGCTAGCGAGCGCCGCGGCGTTTCGTGCGCTCATTGATTTCCTTGAAGAGATCGTAGTTTTGCCGAATCAGCAGGTTCTTCGAGTCGAGCTGCAGCGCCTTTTCGTACGCCTGCTTCGCTTCCTCGAAGCGTCCCTCGTGCTCGAAGGCAATCGCCAGGTTGTTCCAGCCGGCCGCGTACGTCGGATCGATCTCGACGGCCCGCTTCCACCTGTAAAGGGCTTCGTTCCATAGGCCGTTCTGCGCGACCTTGATGCCGAACTCCACCTGCTCTTTGGCCTTCGAGCGATCGTCGGCCAACGCGATGGACGCTGTCAGCAACAACGCCGAGACGAGGACGAACACTCGCCGCTGCATGGACTTCAAATCCACTATACACCCTCCCACGCAACGGCGGGCCCCTGCAAGATTACGTGTCCTGCTCGCTCCTCGATGTATCGTCGAGGAGTCCGCCTGAGCAATGCACGTACCACGCGCTGGCGAGCGACACTCGCCGAAATCGTCGCGTCCACCGCCGATTTTCGTAAGCAGCAGCACGATCGCCGTAACCAACTGTTTGCCCGGGGCGACACACGAGCCCTATAATAAGGACAGAGGGGTCGGGCCGCATGCGCAGCGCAGCGGATCGGCCCCTTCGCTGTCGAGGCCACCATCGCTGCGGCTGTCGCACTGAGGATCCGATGGACCTGCAGAGCGCGGTCGCCCTCACGACGATTCCAGGCATCTCCCGGCCGCGCGCCGCGGTCGCGCTCAAGGATCTGCGCGAGCATTCCCGCGGTCGCCCGTCCCTCGAGGACGTCATCGCGACATGCTGCCGATCGGACGACGCCGACGTCGGCGCGACGGGCGGCGTGCGCTCGCGAAGCCGCCGCGACGCTTCTCGAATCGGCTGGGCCGGCTGGCGTCGAGGTCATCTCGTTCGAGGACGAGCGTTACCCGCCGCTGCTGAGCGCGATTGCCGATCCACCGCCAGTACTCTGGACGCGCGGTCGAATCGACGTCCTGACGCGCCCGGCCGTGGCGATCGTCGGATCCCGCGCGGCGACCCCGTACGCCCGCGACGTGGCGGCGCAGCTGGCCGCCGAGCTCGCCGGGGCCGGTCTCCTCGTGGTCAGCGGCATGGCGCGGGGCGCAGATGGGGCGGCGCACCTCGGCTGTCTCAATGCCGGCGGCACCACCGTCGCGGTCCTCGGATGCGGACCGGACGTCGTCTATCCGGCGGAGCACCGCCAGCTGGCCGCTAAGTATCTCTAAATCAGGGGTTTTGGTCAGCGAGTTGGGACCCGGCTGCCCGCCGCTTCCGGAGCACTTTCCACTGCGGAATCGCCTGATCAGTGGGATCTCGCTGGCCGTTGTCGTCGTCGAAGCATCGGAACGGAGCGGTTCGCTGATTACGGCCCGATACGCCCTCGAGCAGGGTCGGGACGTGATGGCGGTGCCCGGCAGCGTGTTGAGCGGCCGGAACCGCGGCTCGCATGCGCTGTTGAAGGACGGCGCAAAGGTCGTCGAGAGTGCGGACGATATCTTGGCTGAGCTCGGCTGGGCGGCGCCGAATCCTGCGGCCGCCGCACCTCCGGGCACATCTGAGCAACTCGTTGAAACGGGACGGGTTACTCGAACGGCTGGCGATCGGCGAGTTCTACGAGCTCGACGATCTGGTGGGGTTGACCGGTCTGCCGGGTCCCCGCCTGCTGGTCAGGCTCACGGAGTGGGAACTGCAAGGCCGTCTGGTGCGCTGCGGCGGCGGACGTTTTCAGCGACCTCCACAAAACGGTGTAACGTAGGGTCAGGTTTATGGCAAAGGCGCTCGTGGTGGTGGAATCGCCGGCAAAGGCGAAAACCATCAACAAATATCTCGGGAAGGACTACAAGGTCGTGGCCTCGATGGGACACGTCCGGGACCTTCCCAAAAGCAAGCTTGGCGTGGACGTCGACGACGGCTTCGAGCCGTCGTACGAGGTGATCGCCAGCCGCAAGAAAGTTCTGAAAGAGCTCAAGGACGAGGCGAAGAAGGCGTCCGAGATTTTCGTCGCGACCGACCCGGACCGCGAAGGCGAGGCGATCGGCTGGCATCTCGCAGAGGAGCTCGGCGCCGGGAACCGGAAGAAGATCCGGCGCCTGATGTTCAACGAGATCACGAAGAAGGGCGTGCTCAGCGCGCTCGAGCATCCGACGGAGATCGACAAGAAGATGGTCGACGCGCAGCAGGCGCGTCGCGTGCTGGACCGCCTGGTCGGCTACAAGATCAGCCCGCTGCTCTGGGAGAAGGTGCGGCGCGGCTTGAGCGCCGGACGTGTGCAGTCTGTCGCGCTGAAGCTGGTCTGCGATCGCGAGCGCGAGATCGAACGGTTCGTTCCGGAAGAGTACTGGAACCTGACGGCGCGGCTCGCCGCCGCGGTGCCGCCGGAATTCGACGCCCGGCTCCAGAAGAAAAACGGATCGACCATCAAGATCGGCAACGAAGCCGAGTCGAACGCCGTGCTGGCCGATCTGCGCAGCGCCACGCTGGATCGTCGATTCGGTCACGACACGCGAGCGCAAGAAGGGCGCGGTGCCGCCCTTCATCACGAGCAAGCTGCAGCAGGCGGCGCGCTTTCCCGTCAAGAAGACGATGATGATTGCGCAGCAGCTCTACGAAGGAGTCGAGCTGCCTGGCGAAGGGGCGGTCGGCCTCATCACCTACATGCGCACCGACTCGACGCGCGTCGTCGGATCAGGCGCTGACGGACGTGCGGCAGTTCATCGGCGAGACCTACGGGCCTGACTTCGTTCCCGGAGAAGCCGACCTACTATCGCGCCAAGGCCGACGCCCAGGACGCGCACGAAGCCATTCGTCCGACGTCGATGCAATATCACCCCGACGCCGTGCGTGCGCATCTGACCGCCGATCAGTTCTATCTGTACAAGTTGATTTGGAACCGGTTCGTCGCGTCGCAGATGCCGCCGGCCACGTTCGACGAAACGACGGTGGACATCGCGGCGGCAGATTATCTCTTCCGCGTGAAGGGATCCGTTCCGAAGTTTGCGGGATGGATGGCCGTCTACAACCAGGAACCCGTCACCGAGGATCGCACCGCCGGTCCCGGACCCGACGCGGCGTCGTCGGACGACGACGATGCGACCGGGTTGCTGCCGGCGCTGTCGCAAGGCGACGAGCTGACGCTGCGGGAGCTGAGGCCGGAGCAGAAGTTCACGCAGCCGCCTCCGCGCTACAGCGAGGCGACGCTCGTGAAGGCGCTCGAGGAAAACGGGATCGGCCGGCCGAGCACGTACGCCTCGATCATCACGGTGATTCAGGCCCGGGAATACGTGAGCAAGATCGAGAGCCGCTTCAAGCCAACGATGTTGGGCATGATGCTGGTCGAAAAGCTGCTCAGCCCGGCGTTCGACGACATCCTCGACGTCGAGTACACGTCGAAGCTGGAGGAACAGCTCGACGAGATCGAGCAGGGCAAGAACGACTACGCGAGCACGCTCGAAAGCTTCTACGCGAAGTTCAAGAAGGACTTGAAACGCGCGGAGAAGCAGATGCTCAACCTGAAAGAGGGCTACGAGCCGGACCCGCCGGTCACCTGCGACAAGTGCGGCAAGCCGATGGTGATCAAGGCCGGGAAGTTCGGCCTGTTCCTCGCGTGCAGCGGATATCCGGAGTGCGAGAACACGCGCGAGCTCGAAGCGCCGGAGGCTGGCGCCGAAGGAGAGATCGAGGAGACGTGCGAGAACTGCGGCAAGCCGATGGTCGTCAAGCGCGGCCGGTTCGGTCAGTTCCTGGCGTGCACCGGCTATCCGGAGTGCAAGACGACGAGGAAGATCATCACGACGAAGCAGGGGATCACTGCCGCGAAGCCCGATCAGATCCTCGACGAGAAGTGCCCGAAGTGCGATTCGAACCTCGTGCTGAAGCACGGACGCTTCGGCGAGTTCACCGCCTGCAGCAACTATCCGAGCTGCCGCTACGTGAAGCAGAAATCGACGGGCGTGGTCTGCCCGAAGGACGGCGGCGACATCGTCGAGCGGAAGTCACGACGCGGCAAGGTCTTCTATGGGTGCGCGAACTACCCGGACTGCGACTTCACGCTCTGGAATCGTCCGCTGCCGGAGAAGTGTCCGGACTGCGGAGCCCCGTTCCTCGTCGAGAAGATTACGAAGCGCCACGGACGGCAATTGATCTGCAACAACGAAGAGTGCTCCTACGTCCGGTCGGAGGAGCTGGCGCCCGCGTGAAGGTACGGGTATCCGGAAGCGGGATCCGAACCCGACATCCGAAACGCATCCCGCATTCCACGTACCGCATCCCGACATCGTTGATCTGTCGTATTCTGAATCGTGCACCACGTACCATCGTCGGTGGCGGCCTGGCCGGCAGCGAAGCCGCCTGGCAGGTGGCTGCGCGCGGCGTTTCAGTGGTGCTGCACGAGATGCGGCCGGTGCGGCCGACAGCCGTGCACCACACCGACGGCTTCGCCGAACTGGTCTGCAGCAACTCCTTCCGCGGTGACAAGCTCGATAACGCTGTCGGTCTTCTGAAAGAAGAGATGCGGCGGCTCGGGTCGCTCGTCATGCGCTCGGCCGACGTCGCGCGCGTGCCCGCTGGTGCGGCGCTGGCGGTGGACCGCGAACGGTTCTCCGCCGAGGTGACGGCAGCGCATCAGCTCACACCCGCTGGTCACCGTTCGCCGCGAGGAAGTGACGCGCATTCCCGCGAACGACGATGGTCCGGTGGTGCTGGCAACCGGCCCGCTGACGTCCGACGCGCTGTCGGCCGACATCGCGTCGCTCGTCGGCGCCGATCACTTGTATTTCTACGACGCCATCAGCCCCATCGTCCTCGCGGAGAGCATCGATCGGACGAAGGTGTATCGGGCCTCGCGGTGGGGCAGAAGCCTGCGATCTGCTGAGGACAACTGCAGACGCGAGCGAGCGGCAGCGAGTGAGTCACACGAGCGGAGCGGGGTATACCGGGGTCCCCGCGAGCGGGCGTGTAGGGAGGGTCGGCGGGGCGGAGCCCCCCGCATGTGGAGTGGACGATGGCGAGGGCGACTACCTGAATTGCCCGCTGACACGCGAGGAGTACGAGGCGTTCTACAACGCCCTGATGACGGCCGAACAGGCGCCGCTGCACGACGTGGACGAGCCGCGCTTCTTCGAGGGGTGTCTGCCGATCGAGGTGATGGCCGCACGCGGCGTCGACACGCTCCGGTTCGGCCCGATGAAGCCCGTCGGCCTTCGTGATCCCCGGACCGGGCGCGAGGCGTACGCGGTCGTCCAGCTTCGGCAGGACAACCTGGCGGGTGATCACTTCAGCCTCGTCGGTTTCCAGACGCGCATGAAGTGGGGAGAGCAGGCGCGCGTGCTGCGCCTGATTCCCGGCCTCGAGCAGGCGGAATTCGTGCGTTTCGGCATGATTCATCGCAACACGTACGTGAACGCGCCGACGGTGCTGCGCGACACGTGGCAGACGCGATCGCGCGACGATCTGTTCTTCGCCGGGCAGATGTCCGGCGTGGAGGGCTACGTGGAATCGGCGGCGTCAGGATTGATGGCGGGCAGGAACGCCGCCAGCCTCGTGCTCGGCGAGCCGCTCGCGGTTCCGCCGCGCACGACCGCGCTCGGCGCACTGGCCTACTACGTCTCGCACGCCGATCCGAAACACTACGTGCCGTCGAACATCGCGTTCGGGCTGATGCCGCCGCTGGACCAGGGCCCGCGACGGAAGCAGGACCGCAAACAGGCGCTTTCAGCGCGAGCGCTCGAGGATCTCCAGGCATGGTCAGAGAGCATCTCGACGCGTTTCTCGAATATCTCCGGCTGAACGAGAACGCGTCGGTCCACACGGTCCGCGCGTACGAGAGCGATCTTTCCCAGTACCTGTCGTTTCTTTCCGAACATCTGCATCGGCGTCAGGCGGACCTCGCGATCGCCGATCTGACGCACGTGAACGCGCGTGGCTTCCTCGGCTCGCTCCACACGCGCGGCAACACCAAGTCGTCAGCGGCGCGGAAGCTCTCCGCGATCCGCGCCTTCGGGCGCTATCTTCGTCGCGCGGGGGTGCTCGACGCGGATCCTGCGGCGCTGGTGGGCGCGCCGAAGCGTGAGCAGCGCATCCCGGCGCACCTCGGCGTCGACGAGATGTCGAAGCTGCTCGAGATGCCGGACGTCAGCGTGCCCCTCGGCCGTCGCGATCGCGCGATCCTGGAGCTGTTTTACGCCTCCGGCCTACGGTTGAGCGAGCTGGTCGGCCTGGACCTCGATGACGTCAACGTCTCCGGCCGCGTGGTGCGCGTCCTCGGGAAAGGACGGAAGGAGCGGATCGTCCCGTTCAACCGATCGGCTGCTGAGGCACTCCGCGCCTGGCTGGGCGACCGCGAGCAGTTCGTGCCGAACGGGGTCTGACCCCGTTGGCACAAAGCTCGCGCCAACGGGGTCTGACCCCAATCGCCCGGCGGGTCCGAGCGCCGCTGTTCCTGAACTATCGCGGCGGGCGCCTGTCGACCCGCAGCGTGGACAAGCTGGTGAGGCGCTACATGGCCGCCTGCAGCACCCGCTACGGAATCAGCCCGCACGCGCTCCGCCACTCGTTTGCGACCCACCTGCTCGAAGCGGGCGCCGACCTGCGCGCCATTCAGGAGCTGCTCGGGCACGCCCGCCTCAGCACGACCCAGCGCTACACGCACGTCAACATCGGACAACTGATGGAGTCGTATCGGAAGGCCCATCCGAAGGCGTGAAAAATGTAATCGCGTTTCGTCTTGACGTCCCGGTCCGGCGGCCTCATGATTGGCCTCCCGCAGACACGACTCTCTACCCCGGGGCACGACGATGCGCAGACTCATCACGGTCGCGTTCGTGTTTGGATGTCTCACCTTGTCCGGCCGCCCGTCTGCGGCGCAGGACCAGCCGCCTCCCTTGCCATCCACCCCCTTCGTCGTTCCCGCGCTGCGGCCGCAGCACCAGCCGCTCTCCGCCGACCAGGAACGCGAGCTGCAGCAGTGGGTCCAGAACAAGGCGGCGTGGGACCATCAGCAGAAGCGCTGGCAGAACGGGCCGGCGCACAACAACTACGGCAAGATCGTTCAGCGCAAATCTGAGCCGGCGCCTCCGGCCTGGCTCGGCCGTGTACTGCACGATGGTGGTCGTGACCCGGAGCGACGCGCACGCCCCGACGATCGAACGCGCGTGCGCGATGCTGCGACAGCTTTCAGTGGATCCCGAGGCGGAAGCCATTCGACAGCGCACCGCCACCGTCCGCGTCGATCAGGAGAAAGTCCACAAGACCTCGTTCTTCTCGCGCGTGCACCTCGACGGCTTGTGGTCCACGACGTCAACGGATCTGCGGTACTACGGCCTGGTCGGGTCCCACATCAGCCTCGTCGACGTCGGGACGCGTGCAGTTCTTCGGGCCGCCGGGAATCCTGCTGCTCCGGATGCCGGATGTTGCCGGGTCGCATCAGATTCGCGTCGGCTATACGTGGGGCTTGAGCGTGCGGCTCGTCGACATGAAGCTGTTCGGCGCGACAAAAGAACACGACGCTGTTTCTCAGCATCGCCAAGTGCTGGACGATGGGGAACGCAGCCGATCAGCTGAACCCGGGCGGGTTCGATATCGCCGGTTTTTCAATCGCGCCGCGCAAGCCGAGACACTAGGACGTCGCCGTCGGGCGGTGGCCTTGGGCCTTGAGTCGGAGCTGAGTCTCAACTGCCCCCGCCATCGTTCGCGTACCAGTCATCATGCGGTGACCACTCGCCGCACCGCGGGCACTTGGTGTGCCGCCACTGCTTCTGGCACTCGGGACATCTCCCGCGCGTCTCGAAGGTATTCCAGGTGCATCCGCAGTCGCACTGCCACCGGTCGTGCCTGGCTGGACGCCATCGGCACTGCGGGCATCGGATGCGGACATCGAAATCGTCGAGGCGCAGACGAGTGTCCGTCCTCGAGCGCACGAGGGCAACCACGAAGGGGAGGGCAAGGACCTCGAACAGAAACACGAACACGCACACCTCTCGCGCACGTGCGAGTGTACGCCTGACGGCCCTTCGAGGCCAGGGTCAGACCGCTTGAGCCTCGACCAGACGACGCCCGCGCGGGTATTCGATCGCGAGCGTCTTGATCTTGTAGTTCATCACGCGAGGGCTGATCGAGAGCAGCTCCGCCGCGTCCTTCTGCACCCAGTTCGACATTTTCAGCGCCTCGACCAGCGCCTGTCGCTCGATCTCCTCCAGCGGGATTCCCGTCGGCGGGATCTTCACGACGGGGCTGCCGTCGCTCGATGGCGTGCTCGTGGACAGCTCGCCGAGCCGGAGGTCGATGCTCGAGAGCATCGGACCCTCGGTCAACAGGACAGCGCGCTCGATCGCGTTCTCCAGCTCGCGGATGTTCCCGGGCCAGTTGTAGCGCATGAGCAGCTTCAGCGCGTCAGGCGACAACCCGTCCAGCTTTTTCTTCAGCTCGCCCGCGAAGCGGCGCAGGAAGAACGTCGCCAGCGCGGGAATGTCGTCCTTCCGCTCGCGAAGCGGCGGCATGTCGATCGAGACGACGTTGAGCCGGTAGTAGAGGTCCTCGCGGAACTGCCCGTTGGCGACCATCTGCGGCAGGTTGCGGTTGGTGGCCGCGATGACACGGACGTCGGTGCGCAGCGTACGGGTGCCGCCCAGGCGCTCGAACTCGTGCTCCTGGAGGACGCGCAGAATCTTGGCCTGGGTGTTGGCGCTCATGTCCCCGACCTCGTCGAGGAACAGCGTGCCGCCGTCCGCCTGCTCGAACCGGCCGACGCGCTGTTTATCCGCGCCGGTGAACGCCCCCTTCTCGTGTCCGAACAGCTCCGATTCCAGCAGGTTCTCCTGGAGCGCCGCGCAGTTCACCTTGACGAAGTTGCGGGCGGCGCGCAGCGAGTTGTGATGGATCGCGCCGGCGATGAGCTCCTTGCCGGTGCCCGTTTCGCCGCGAATGAGCACGGTGGTGTTGCTCTTCGCGACCTTCTTGACGATGCCGAGCACGGCGCCCAGCGCGCCGCTCGCGCCGACGATGCGGTCGAAGTCGTAGATGTCCTGCTGCGTGTGGCGCAGATACTCGATCTCGTGGCGCAGACGGCGATGCTCGATGGCCTTCTCGACCTTGAGCTCCATCTCCTCGATTTCGAATGGCTTCTGCACGTAGTCGAACGCGCCGATCTTCATCGCCTCGACGGCCGTGTGCACCGATCCGAACGCCGTCATCAGGATGACGGCGGTCGAGGGGTGCAGGGCCTTGGCCGTGCGGAGCACGTCGAGCCCGTCGCTGCCGCCCATCTTCAAATCGCTCAGGACGACATCGAACTGCCCTTCATGCAGCTTCTCGATGGCGACGTTGCCGTTTGGCGCCTCGTCCACCTCGTGGTGCGCGTCCGACAACGCCCGGACGATCCCGCGCCTCAGCGAATCGTGATCGTCTGCAACCAGAATCCGACCCATGTCTGCTCCCTCAATCCATTCAGCCGAACAATCCCTGCTGGCTCTTCACCGGCAGCGTGACGCGGAACGTCGTGCCGCCCCCCTGTCGTCCCCCGATATCGATTCGCCCGTCGTGCGCGTCGATGATCTTGCGCACGATCGCGAGCCCGAGTCCTGACCCCTGCGGCTTGGTCGTGAAGAACGGGCTGAAGATGCGGTCCGCCACTTCGGGCGGCACGCCCGGCCCGCTGTCGCTCACGCTGACCTCCACCATCGGACCCGCGGGCTCGACGCCCGGCACGGCTTCCTCGTCCGCCGCCAGCGCGAGGGCATTGATCAGCACGTCGCCGCGCCCTTCGAGCGCCTCGAAGGCGTTCGTCAACAGGTTCGTGAACAGCTGCCGCAGCTGGTGCGGGTCCCCCTGGATCGGCGGCACGTCGCTGGGCAGCGCCACCGACACCTGCACGCTCCCTTTGGGCACGTGGCTGTCGGCCATCGAGATCGCGTCGCGCACGACGTCGGCCAGCGCGATGTGCTCGACCTGCAGCCGGATCGGCCGGACGAACTCGAGCACCTCGAGAACGATGGCGTTGGCCATCTTGGCTTCCTTGATGATGTCGGCCAGGATGGTCTGCGCGTCTTCGGAGGCCGGCAGCTCCCGCTTGAGGATGCCGGCCATGACCTCGATGCCGGCGAGCGGATTCTTCACCTCGTGGGCGATGGCGGCAGCCATTTCCCCAAGCGCCGCCAGCCGATCGCGCAGCCGCTCTCGCTCGACTTCCTGTTCGACGCGGGTGAGATCCTTGAAAAACAGCGTCGCGCCGATCAGACGGCTTCGGTTGTCGCGAACGTGCGACAGCGTGTAGCCGATCACCTTGCCCGTTTTCTTCACGCGCAGCTCGGCGCGGTTCGGCAGGTGCGACAAATCGAACGCGCTGGCGAGGATTCGGCAGACGTCCGGCAGTTCCTTCAGCACCTCCACGAACCGACGGCCCATGTCGGTCGGGCGGGCCTTGAGGCCGAGGATGCCGTAGGCGTTGTCGTTCATGACGGCAATCCGGCCGTCACGGGTGATGGCGAGGACGCCGTTCCGGAGGTTCCAGACGAGGTCGCGGTAGAACCCCTCGGGGACGACGAGGTCGGCCGCGGCGGTCCCCGCCTTCCGTGGCGCACGACGGTTCGGGGCCTTGGCGACGCGGCCGGCCTTTCCTGACGATGATTTCTGCGCGCGCTTGTCGGCCATGGCGAAAAGGTCTGACCCCGGCTGAGGTTCTGGCGACAGTATTGTAATCGCTGCGTCCGACTGGGCCAAGCTCTTTTGCATGTTTGAGTTACGGGTGACCAACCAGGAGCGGCGGCATGGTTCGGACCTCCGCTGAAGGTCAGTCAGGACCAAGGGCCGACGGGGCAAAGCGTGTGCCCGGCCTGTGCGGGCGGAAGACGCAGATTTGCTTGGAAAAAGGCCGAAAGGCGGCCGTGACTGCGGATGGGCTGGTAACAGATCTGACCAGTAATTACACTTTTGTTTCCGTCTGGAGCACTTCCCACTGATGCATCAGATCGCCGACCTCCCACATCAGGGATTGGTGGCGGTCGATGATCGGCTGCGCGGCGTCACGGTTCTCGTAGAACCCCGGGGCCGCCATCGTGCGCTCCAACTCCTTGATCGCCTCCTCGCGCTCCGCAATCCGTCCTTCGAGTTCCTGAACGCGCCGCTGTCGAGCCTCGGCTTCTCTTCGCGCGCGACGTGCGTCCGCTTCCTGCTTCTTGCGATCGGCATAGGGCACCGGCAGCTGCCGGCGCGTTCCGTTCGGCCGCACGGGACACGGCGGTCTGCCGCTTACTCTGCGGCTTGGCCGCCGGCGTCGGTGTCGCCTCCCGCGCGGACCGCGCCGGAGCGGTAGCGGTTGCCGTCTTGTCGGTGGCGGCGGATTCGCGCTCCTTGCGGCTCCACAGGAACTCCTCGTAGCCGCCCGGGTAGACGAGCGCGTCCTGATGAGCGATCTCGATGACCTTCGTGGCCAGCCTGTCGACGAAGTAGCGATCATGCGAGACGAAGATCAGCGTGCCGCCGAAGTCCTCGAGCGCCTCGAGCAGCACGTCCTTCGAATCGAGATCGAGGTGGTTGGTCGGCTCGTCGAGGAGGAGCGTGTTGGCCGGGCGGAGGAGCATTCGGGCGACGGCGAGGCGCGTGCGCTCGCCGCCCGAGAGCACGCGCACCGGTTTCTCGATGTCGTCGCCGGAAAACAGAAAGCCGCCGAGGATCGTGCGGATGTGGGGAACCATGTGGATCGGCGCGTCTCCGGCAAGCGTCTGGTAGACCGTCGACGTCGGGTCGAGGCGCGTCGCTTCGTCCTGCGCGAAGTACTGCATCACGACCTGGTGACCCTCCGTCCGCGTGCCCGAGTCGGGCGCCTCCACACCTGAGAGCGTCCGCATCAGCGTCGACTTGCCCGCGCCGTTCGGGCCGATGAGCGCGATGCGATCGCCGCGCTCGATGTGCAGCCCGACCTTGCCGAACACGCAGTGCGTGCCGTAGGCCTTCCGCACGTCCTTGAGCTCGAGGACCATGCGTCCGCTCTTCTGGCACTGCGGAAAGTGAAAGTGGACCCGCTTGCGCTCCGGTGGGATCTCGATCGGCACGATCTTGTCGAGCATCTTGATCCGGCTCTGGACCTGCGACGCCTTGGTCGCCTGATAGCGGAAGCGGTTGATGAACGCCTGCATCCGCTCGATCTCTTCGTCCTGGTCGCGTTTCTGCTGGCGGAGCCGCTCCATCCGGGCGTCGCGCTCGCGGATGTAGGCCGAGTAGTTCCCCACGTAGTCGGTCAGCGTGCGCATCCCGATCTCCGTGATGCGCGTGACGACGGCGTCGAGGAAGTACCGATCGTGCGACACGAGGATGACCGCGTGCGGGTAGTCTGACAGGTACTCCTCGAGCCAGTTGCGCGCTTCGAGGTCGAGATGGTTCGTCGGCTCGTCGAGCAGCAGGAGACCGGGCCGTCCCAGCAACAGCCGCGCGAGCGCGATGCGCATCTGCCATCCGCCCGAGAACGTATCCGTCGGCTTTTCGAGGTCAGCCTCCGTGAATCCCAGACCGCGAAGCACGGTGGTGACCTTCAGGTCGATGCTGTAGCCGTCGTTGCGCCTGAACGCCTCCTGCAGATCCGCATAGCGCGCGAGCATCGTTTCGTGCTCGCCCTCGGACGTGTCGTCGTGGCCGAGCCGTTCCTCGAGCGAGGCGATCTCGTCGCGGATGTCGAGGAGCGGCTTGAACGCCATGGCCGCTTCTTCGCGCAGGGTCCGTCCGCTGTGAGTGAGTCCGTCCTGCGGGAGGTAGCCAATCGTCAGACCCGCGGGCTTCACGATCGTCCCGCCATCGACTTCTTCGAGGCCCGCCAGCATGCGGAGCAGCGTCGTCTTGCCTGCGCCATTGGGCCCGCTGAGGCCGACGCGCTCGCGGTCGTCGATCTGCCACGTCACGCGGTCGAGCAGCGTGCGATCCCCGAAGGACTTCGTCAGCGAAGAGAGCTGGATCACGGTGTCGGGTGGTTGCCGGAGTCGTCCAGCGTATGCAAGCCGTTGAGTGCAGCGGACTTCCGGGTTGCGCCGGACGGCAGCGTCCGGCACCGTTGATCCTAGCACGGGACGTCGGGCCAGAGCGCCAGCCGGAGCACGTTCGTGATCCGAATCTGCGCGCCGAGTCCGTTTGTTTCCTCTCGATCCGACGTCGCTCCAGGCCTTTGCTTCTCAGGGTTTTCGACCTACCATCGCGAGTACCCCAGCATGCGCCCGATCTTTCCGGTCGTTGCGCTCGTGACGACAGCGGTCCTGATGCCCACGGCGGCGTCCGCCATGGACGTCGCGATGGTGAGGCTCGCTATCCTCGTTCAGGTCTCATCGCGAACGTCGCTGACAGTCTCGACCGATCAGTTGCGCTTCAATTCAACGCCAGGCAGTGACTCCGGCCGTCGTCGAAGTGGACTTTTCCGCCGGCGCCCGGATTCCCAGCGGCACCGACATCGTGCTCACCGTTCAGCCCCTGACGACCACCGTGGGCGTGATTACGTTCAACGGCGACGGCGAGGGAACGCGCGCGGGCGTTCTGGCGATGGCTGGGCCGTCGACGGTGGGGCGCTGGCGCGGGAGTGGCTTGCGGCGAGGCCGTGTCGTCTTCACGTTGCGGGAGTCGACCGCCGGCGTGTCCAGCGTGCCAGTGCGCTTCGTCCTCAGCGCCCCGTAACCGTCGTCAACCAGGGCTTCGCGCCCATTTGCGCTTCGAGTCGCGTGACCGTCACGAGCGCGACCTCGCGCGAGCCGTATCGTCCGACACGAACGCGATAGGGACCGTGCGGATCGGCCGCACCGGGCTCGACGAGATAGGCGTCGAAACCGGAGTCTTTCAGTCCGTCGACGAGCTTGTGTGCGCGGCTCGAATCGCTCAACGCGGCAACCTGAATCGTGAAGAGACCCGCGTCCGATGGCGCCGGTCCGGACACCGCGGTCCGGCCCGTACGTCCCGGAGCCGTGGAAGGCGGCGCCGGCTTCGCGACAGGCGTCCCGTTGTTGCCCCGGCCAGGTCCGCTCGCGCCAATGCGCGGCGGAAAGACCTTGCGCACTTCCGGCCGCTTCTCGATCACGACGAGATACGTGAGGTCGTTCTGGGGGTGTTCTCGCGTAATCGACACGCTCCGGTCGGTACCGCCGGCGACGATCGCGCCTTCGGGGAGCGATTCCTTCAACAGCTCGACGCGATGGTCGCCGCTGCGCACCGCCTCGAAGCGGAACGCGCCTTTGCGCGCGAGCTCCGATCGCGATCCGCCGTCGAGCGTGAGCACCGCGCCTTCGACACCGGCTTCCTCGGGATCGGCCCGACCGTTGCGATTGGCGTCCTCGACCACGCGTCCGCGTATGCCGCCGAGCGGCACCAGCGCGAATGCGACGCGGCGGGTCTCACCGCGCGACAACTCCAGGACGAGGTCCGGCGCCGCCGGAGGGTCGAAGTCCACCGGCAGCGCCTTCACGTCCAGGCCGACGTTCAGTGCGCCCGACGGAACGTTCAGGAAACTGAACTGACCATCGTGCGAGGTGGTCACGTAGGTCGCGTTGCCCAGCCGAACAGGAATGCCCGACAAGGCGTCTTCGCCGGCATCCGGCAGGCCATTGCCGTTCCAGTCCGCGAACACGCTGCCCAGGACGGATCCACTTCCACGCGACGGACGTCCTTCCGATGCCACGTTGGCCACGCGCGTCGAGCCCGTTGAAATGGTGTGGACGACGCGCAAGGTCGATCGCGTGAGCCAGCCGTTCTCGGCCGTGGCGAAGCCTTCAGGCGCGCGATCGAGATAGACGTTGAAGCCGATCGTCGTCTGCGGTGTGAGTTGGCCGTTGAGGCCGCCGCTCAGCGCATCGCGCGGCGTCAGGAGATCGGTGATGTGATCGCGGTTCCGGGTGGCGGTGCCCTCGAGCCGGAGCCACAAGCCGCGCTCGAAGATCTGCTGCTGCCCGCCGCCGGTGAACTGGAGAAACGTGCTGCCGCCGCCGCTCTCGAGCTCCTGATTCGTCACCGTCGCGACGCCGAAGACTTGCGTGCGGCGCGAGACGTTCAAGAAAAACTGACCAGATGAATCGTGCTGCGTGTAGCTCGAGTCCGTTGACGAGGTATCGACGTTTGCGCGGCGGGAGTACCGTCCGAACACCGTGAGCGCCCGGAGGGACGATTGCCACTCGGCGTTGACGACGCCGGTGTCGCTGACCGCTGGTAGCGCCGGCGTCAGCGGCGTGCTGAGGATGGCCGGATGCCAGAGTCGTCCGCCGTCTTCCACGCGCAGCGTGAAGCTGGATCGCCCCCCAACCTGCACGACGCGCGCCGCCGTATCCGCGTTGGACCGTGTCCTCCGGCCGGAGTTGCGCCGTTCCGTACGGGTTGATGTTCGTGTTGACGCTTTCCCAGCCCCCGAAGAGGCGCAGGCGGCCGTGCACGTCGTACTCCGCGGCGGAAAAAATTCCGGATCGATCCTGCAGCGACGCATTCAGGACGGGCAGATCGCCTGGAGAAAAGCGTGACGCGTTGACCTGAATCCAACCGCGCGGAAGCAGCACGTGCGTGCCCGCCAGGTACGAATAGTCCGACACGTACGACGTGGCGCCCGTCGCGCGATAGTGCACGTACGATCCGTCGGCGACGAACTGCCACATCGGGTTGGCGATGACGCGGGCGCCGAGCCCTCCCTGATCCGAGGCATCGACGGTACGGACGAATTCGTCGAGGTCCCAGGTCCGCGTGTGGGCCGCGCGTCCGTTGAGTTGCAGGCGATCGGACGCCAGGTAGCTGGCTCGCGCGATTGCCAGCGTCTGGCCGAGGCCGTCCGGGTTGGTGCCGAAGACATTTCGCAGCGCCGTCGACTGGCCGCCGAGAACCTGGAACGACGTCCGCGCGCTGTGCGCGAGGATCGACCCGCCCCTGAAGGTGACCGACGGGGCGGAGAGATTCGAGAATTGATAGTCGGTTCCAGGCGTCGTATAGGTGTCGCCGCCCTCGAACGTCCACTTGAAGCCGCGCGTCTGCAGGTCGCGAACGCTGATGAAGGTACGGCCCAGCCGGACCCCGCTTCCGTCGCTCGTCCCTCGGACTTCCAGCTGGAATTGTCCGAAGCCGCGCTGGGGCTCCATCCAGTTGATGCCGAAATCCGGCTGGAATCCTGGTTCACCGGTGCGTCTCGACGGATCGCTTGCGACGATCTGCGTTTCGCTCGACAGCTGAACGGATCCCTGCTGGGCTATTGCCGGAGCACTCGCGCACAGACCGAGCGCGGCCATGATCGTCGCCAGCTTCCCAGCCACATCATGTCCTAAGGAAGCTTCACCGTCGTTTCGCCGACGAGCACGGCGGGCATTCCCGCGTCGATCCTGACCTCGACGCGATAGTCTCCGGCCGGAGGTGCCGGCTTGTCGGCGTCGCTGAGCGAAATTGCGACCTCACGCTCGGATTCGGGAAGCACCGGCACATCGGGCACCGGCATCTGACCGACGACCGCACCGCTGGCGTCGAACAACGTGACGCTGCCTCGCGTGCGCACGGTTCGCCGCCCCGTGTTCTTCAAGATCGCGACGATCTGTGTCGGCTGATTCGGCGTGCGACGGCTTCGCAGATCGACGAGCTCCACGGCGGCGGGTGGCTCGCCGACGTTGGCGTAGACGAGCGTGGCGATGCGGCTGCGCACCTGCACCTCGCGCCGATGACTCGCGTTTTCAACCGCCGCAGGTCCGAACTCGAACAGAATGCCGGTTCGGTAGCCGGCCGGCGGCGCGTCAGCCGGCACCGTCAGGCTGAAGCGGACGATGGCGTCGCGGCCGGGCTCGATCACTTGTTCCGGCGGCGCTACCCGCGTCCATCCCGTGGCCGAATACGTCTTGTCACTGGCTTCGGTGAACTGCGGGGATCCATCGCGCGACAGAAACCAGTCGGACAGCTCCGCGCGGACGCGAACGGGCTCGGCACCCGTGTTGACGATGGTGATCGCCTGGGTCGTCGTGGCGCCCGCCTGCGCCTTCAATTCGACGCGCAGCGGCGACACCTCGATCGACACCTGAGCGGAGGCCGGAAGCGCCGACCAGAACAGCGCAAACAGCGTCGTCCACAATCCTCGGTTCATCGTCATGGATATCGCTCCGTCACCATCAAGCTACGGCGACGACAACGTGAACGTCAGCGTCTGGGTATAGGTACCAGCGTCGTATGTCCAGCTGTTGACGAGCCGAAACGTCACCGTGCCCGTCTGTGACGGATTGACGTTGCCCGTGCCTCCGGCCATGCGCTGCGCCGTCGTCCGGCTCAACGTTCCATTCTGAAATGGGGGCGCCGGCGTCGCAGTCCATGTGACGTTGGTGATCGGAATCGTCGAAGGGCCAGCGACGAGGTCGCCTCCCGCAAGGACGGACAGGTGCCACTGTCCGATGGTCGGGAGGAGCTGCCGTACTCGAACCTGCACGCTGATTGGCGCCGAGACCACCGTTGGCGTGGTGTCGGGGTTGGCCGATGCAAACGTGATCGTGCTCGGGGAGACCGAGAGGTCGAGTTTCTGGGCCCAGGCAAACGAGGGAACGAGGAGCACGGCGAGACACCAGAGCGTCGCACGGGTCACGGTGCGCTCAGCGTATAGGTCAGCGATGCCGTGTAGGTGCCGCTGGCGTACGTCCAGAGATTTTGAAACATCAGTGTCTGCGTACCCGATCGGCTACCGGATCCGGTCCATGTGCCTACCGTGACCGGTGCAGCCGAGCTCAGCGTGCCGGCGACGAACCCGGCGCCCGTGGTCGTCCATGTGATGGCGCCGGCGGCGATCGTGTTCAGTCCCGATCGCAGCGGTCCGTTCGCCTGAACGGTCAATCGCACCTGCGATCCACGCGTCGCCCGGGCTTTAGTCGCAATTGTGAGCGGGCCGCCGAGCGCGTTCACTTGCGGCACCGCGTCCGGATCGGCATCCGGAAACGAGACGCTCGTCGACGACACCGTAAGGTTTGCCAGGGTTCCGACGTTCACCGAAATCGTTGCGTTGCTGGTCTGTGACTGGGCCGCGACCGGCGTTGCCGCCAGCACGGCCCCGAGCCACACGACACATCCCAGACGCCGACCAGCACCCACCCAGACCACCCGGCTGAGTTATCGGTTAGGGAGCGGTCAGCGTGTAGGTGACGACGGCGCCGTACGAACCCGTCGCGTAGGCCCAGCTGTTGGCCAGCGCGTAGGTCTGCGTCAGCCCGAGGTGATTGCCCGAACCGGTCCACGTCCCGAACGTCACGGCGGTCGTCTTGCTCATCGTTCCCCCCGAGACACCCGCACCGCTCGCCGTCCACGTGAGATTGGTGATGGCAATCGGATCCGATCCCGACATGAGGTCCCCGCCGGCCAGCACCGTCAACGTGACATTGCTCGCCGCTGTCGTCCGCGTCTTCACGTCCACGGTCAACGGTGTGGCCACGATGCTCGGTGTGAGGTCAGGATCCGCATCGGCGAAGGACACCGCCGCCGAACTGAGCGTGAGCTTGGCTCTCGCACTCACCGTCGCCGAGACATTCAGGGTCTTCGTGTCGGTTGCCTGCGCGAATACCGGGCTTGCCACGAAGAGAACCGCCGCCGCCGCTGCCGCACCCCACACTGCCTTGGTCATGACCCTCTCCATTAGAGACGTTCCTGCACGACGAGCCGCCATGGGACTGCCGCGCGAGCCAGGCGTCGAGGTCCGGCCTCCGGAACCGCCACTGCCGTCCCACGCGCATCGCGGGAAGCTCGCCGGTCCGGATGAGCCTATACATCGTCCTCGGCGACACCTTCAGATAGACCAGAACCTCGTCGGTCGTGAGACACGCTTCGAGCTCCTGGAAGATGTTGTTAGCCATAGATGTCTGTTTGAGTCCTTCAATAATAAGGAACTTTATATGACAACAACGAACACAATAATACAGTACATCCAACGATGAGTCAAGAGGCGCGTACGCCCTGTCCCGCCCGACCGGGCGAGACGCTGGAAATGTCGTGCAGATCCGGGACGTTACGGGGAGGGAGCGGGCTATTCGCCCAGGGCTTTGGCTGCCGCCGCCAGGACGCGCGGCACGCGGAACGGCTTGGTGAGGTAGCCGGAAACCCCGAGATTGACGGCCTCAATCGCGCTGGCTTCAGTCGAGTACCCCGTGATGATGAGCACCGGCAAATCGGTCTTGAGGCGACGCGCCTCGCGGATGACGGTGAGCCCGTCCACACCCGGCATCTTCAGGTCGGTGATCAGGAGATCGTACGGAATCACTCGCAGCCGCTCGAGCGCGGTGCGGCCGTCGGGCGCAAGATCGACGTCGTATTCAGCCAGGGCGAGCGTCTTCGAGAGCAGATCGCGGATGCTGGCCTCGTCGTCCACGACCAGCACGCGTGGCCGGCCGGGCGTCGCCTGGGTTGCGCGCTGCGGTGTTGTTCCGGCAGGCGCGGCGCGCGCGTTGCGCGGCCGCTGGCTTTCGAGCCAGGCGTCGATGTCACGCTTTCGGAACCGCCATTGCCGTCCGACCCGGACAGCGGGGATCCGCCCGGCTTTGATCAGCCGGTACACCGTGCGCAGATTGACCTGGAGGTACTCGAGTACCTCTTCGGTCGTCAGAAAGCTTTCATCCATGATGTTCGGACGGACCCTTCGTCACTTTACCACCACTTCGGCGGCCGGTAGGTCCACGGTGAACATGGCGCCACCGTCGGCGGCGTTGCTGGCGGTGATGGTGCCGTCGTGCTCCTGGACGATGCCGTAGGTGATCGCGAGGCCGAGCCCGGTGCCCTGGCCGACTTCCTTGGTGGTGAAGAACGGATCGAACAGCATCGGAAGCGTTTCGGGTGCGATCCCCGGACCCGTATCGTGAATGACGACGCACACGCGCTCTCGTGCCGCGTCCGCGTCGGTCGTGATGTCGATCCGGCGATTGGGCCGTGCCGGGTCCGCGAGCGCGTGCTCGGCGTTGATCAGGATGTTGAGCAGCGCCTGGTGCAGCAGGAGCGGATCGACCAGCACCGGCGGCAGCTCCTTGCCCTGCGTTCGATGAATCTCGATCCCGCGCCGCGCGAGCGTGGCTTTGCGGCTCGCCAGCATGCGCGTCACCACGCGATCGAGCTGCATCCGGCGGCGGACCATCCGATGCGAGCCGGTGAAAACGAGGAGGTTCCGGACGATCTTCGCGGCACGATCGGCGTCCAAATAGATCTGCCGCAGTTCGCGCCGGACGGGCGCTGCCGACGCCGACGTGTCGATCAGCAGCTCCAGGTGCCCGAGCACGCCTTGCAAGGGGTTGTTCATTTCGTGCGCAATGCCTGCGACGAACTGCCCGAGCGACGCCAGCTTTTCCGACTGGGCCAGGCGCGCGCGCAGACCCTCTCGCTCTCGCTCGAGTCGCGTCTGTCGGGTGATGTCGCGCGCCACCAGCACGCGGCCGATCGTCTGCGCATCCTGGTTGATGAGGGGCGTTGCGGTCAGCAGGAAAGTACCGCCGAGTCGCGCGTCCTCGATCGGTCGCGTGCCCTCAGGAGGCGGCCCCGGTGCCGGATCCGCAGTCTCGACCCACAAGGCCGTTTCTTCTCCCACGAGCTCGCGCAGGGGGCGCCCGATGGTTTCGGGGCGCGGAACGCCGACGCGCGAGGCGAACGCGTCGTTGACCTGGACGATCCGCGAGTCGCGATCGGTCACGACGACGAGGTCGACGAGCGAGTTGAAGGTAGTCTTCGAGCAGCCGGCGCTGCCGCAGGATCTCCTCGAGGAGCTGCACGTTCTCGATCCCGACCGAGAGCTGGTGGCCCAGCTCGTACGCGAACTCGACGAGCTGCGCCTCGTCCAGCTCACCGGAGTCCACACCGGTAAGGACGAGCGCGCCGAGCGCTCGTCGCCACGCCCGCAGCGGGGCGAGGAGCACGCCGTCGACAACCTCCGGGCGATCGAGCCGGAGGCCCCTCGCCGCCGGATGTGTCGCGTCGTCTGTCGAAACCCTCGCACCGCCCGTCACGGAGGGTTCAGACGAGGCGGTCAGCTCGAGCTCGCGCGCGCGACGATCGTGCAGCCAGACGGTCGCGGCGGACGCGCCCACCATCTGCGTGATCTCGATCGCGACGGTTTCGAGCGCGGTGGCGAGATTGAGTGTCGACGAGATGCCGCGGGAGAAGAGCAGCAGGAGCTCGCGCAGCCGGCGGTGCAGGCGAATCTCCCGTTCGAGCGCCGCCATTTCCAGCGCGGCCGCAAATCCGGTCGCGACCGTTGCCGCCCGATCGGCGAGGGAGTGGGCTGCTCTCCCCGACGCCGACCGCGAGCACGGTGCGGATCCGCGCCGGCCGCACCGGCATGAGGAGCGCGTAGGGAGCCCCGAGGCGGTCGACGAGCGACGGCAGCGCCTCTCGCGGCGAGCTCCGGGGCGCGGCCGCCGACGGTGAGGCTATCCAGGCCGGCCGCCTCGTCTCCCGTCAGCCAGACGTCTCCGAGCTCGGCGAAGCCCCTGCCAGACACAGCTTTGTAGTCACCCTTCGAGCTCTGCCGGAGCAGCACGGACCGGACGCCGTTGGTGGCTTCCAGCAGCCGACGGTGCAGCTCCGGCAGCAGATCGGCTGGACGCACACCAAGTGGCGCGGAACGGGACATCGCGTGGGGATTGTAATGGAAAGAATAAGCGGACCTCGCCGACTACAGCCGGCGGACCAGCGTCTTATAGTTGACAGGTGAGCCTCACCGGCATGCCGCCGACCGACGAGGAGCTCGTTGCCCGCTCAACGGGGGGCGATCTCGAGAGCTTCAACCAGCTCGTGGTGCGCTGGGAACGGCCGATTTATGCCCTGGCGTATCGCGTCATCGGTCGAGAGGAAGACGCCCGCGATGTGTGTCAGGAGACCTTTCTGCGCGCCTTCCGGGCGCTGGGCGGCTTCAAAGGGCAGGCGAAGTTCTCGTCCTGGCTCTATCGGATCGCGCTGAACCTCTGTCGGGACTGGATCCGGCGCGAGCGCCGCGCGCCCATCGCGCAGGCGCCCGAGGGTGTGGATCTGATCGAGCTCGCCGGTGAGACGTCGCCGTCCGATTCCGTCGAAGAGCTGGTCGCCCGTCGCGAAATCGGCCGGGCGGTTGCCCGCGCGATGGCGACCCTCCCGGAGGAGCAGCGGACCGCGATCATCCTGAAGGAGTACCACGGGCTGACCTTCCAGGAGATCGCCGACATGCTCGAGTGTCCGTTGAGCACCGTGAAGACGCGCTTGTATCAGGGACTCAGCGTGCTCCGTCGTCAGCTCGCACGCACGGGCGTTCAGAATGGGGCCGCCGGGCCGCAGTAGGGACAGGGACAACGACGATGTGTGACAAGGAACTGCTGGTCGCGTACGTCTACGACGACATCATCGATATGGACCGCGCACGGGTCGAGCGGCACCTGCGCGAGTGCGCGGCGTGCCGCGCGGAGGCGATCGCGCTCCGCACCGTCCGCGACGATCTCTCGGCGTGGGATGCGCCGCAGCCGACGACGGGGTTCCGGCTGGTGTCGGATCGCAAGCCGTCGTGGCGCGCGTGGTGGACGCCGGCGTTCGGCCTCGCAGCCGCCGCCGTGCTGCTGCTTGCCGTCGCATCGGCGATTGCAAATGTCGAGGTCTCGTACGGCGCCAACGGTCTTGCCGGTGCGAACCGGCTGGAATCGCCCGGCGGAGGTCGTCCGCGAAGTGAAAGTCGAGCCGAAGCCCGCACAGCCGGCGAGCCTTGCGGATCAGCACTCGAACCTCGACGCGGCAACACTCGCGACGATCAGCCAGCGCCTCACGGCGCTCGAGTCGTCCATGCGCGAGACGGGCACGCGGCAGGTGTCGGTGACCTCCGCGCATCCGGCCGACACGCAGATCATGCGGCGGGTCAGCGACCTCGTGGCGCAGAGCGAGACGAGACAGCAGCAGGAGCTGGCGCTCCGCATCGCGCAGCTCATTCGCGACGTCGACGCGCAGCGCGTTGCGGATCTGATGCGCATTCAGCAGGGTCAGGGACGTATCGAGGCGATGACCACCGCCGAAGCCGCGGCACACCGCGATCTCGCCAGCTACATCCTGACCTCGTCGAAGCAGCAGCAGAAGTAAGACGACGTGCGCTCCGAGTGAGCTTCGAGTGAATCATGGATACACAGTGTGAACGCGTGCAGAGACGTGGGTTGATGAGCGCGGCAGCCGTACTGACGCTGTTGACGACGGCGATCGCGCCGGCGTACGCGCAGACGCCGGCGCAGGCGCAACCGGGTCTGCCGAATGTGCCGGCAGGGTCAGCAGGGCGGCTCTCGACGCGACGACGTCAAGATCATGGAGGTCGTGCTGACCAACGCGGTCAAGAACGGCGCCGACAGCCTCGCGCGCCAGATGCAGATTCAGGAGCCGGGCAGCATCATCGTGACCGGCACGGCGCGCGCGCGCGGTTTCGTCCTCGACGGGTACGGTGTGTTCTTCATCGTGGACGTGCCCATGATGAAGCAGAGCGTGGTCTGGTCCAATCAGGTGCTGCTGCGCGAGCAGCGACGCGATTTCTTGCGTCAGTACATCGCGAACACTCCCGACAGTCCCTCGCGGCGCTATGCGGAGCAGATGCTCAGAAGCCTGGACGGCTCCCCGGGCATGCCGCAGCAGGGATTTCGGGGCACGCCGTCTCAGGTGGCCGCACAGCAGCCCGGGGATCTGCAGCTCCGGCGTCAGCAGCGACGACCCAGCAGCCGCCGCCTCCAGGAATGGCCAGCGCGCAGAACGTCCCCGATCCGCTCGCGGGCGCTCCCTCGCTGCGGGATCCGAACGAGTTGTACACCGAGGCGGTGAAGACCTCGCTCGATGAACGCGATGATCCGCTACAGCGGTCAGCTCGGCATTGGCCCGGACGAGTGGGTGACCGTCGCGGCCCAGGACAGCGAGGGACCGTTGACGCCCGGGCAACTGTACGATGCGTCGACGATCGTCCTGCGCGTGAAGGGCAGCGACGTCGCGGCGTTTCTCGCCGGCAAGCTGACGGCGGAAGAAGTCATGAAGAAGGTCGAGATTCGCGAGTTCTGAATGGACTAGAATTGACAGATGCTGCGTGCTGCCGCTGGTGTCTGCGCGCTCGCGCTCACACTCGTCTCGTCCGGCTGCGGGGCTCCCGTTGATTTGAAGAAAGCGCTGCAGGTGAGCGAGCTCACCGGCGGCTGGTTCGACGCCGGGGTTCGTCGACGGACGCAACAAGCTCGTCCCCAGTGTCACCTGCAAGTTCCGCAAATCCACCGACGCGTCACTTCGCCCGCTTTCGATCAACGTTGTCTTCAAACGGCTTGCGGCACCGGGCGGTCCGCCAGTCGGAAGAAGATTGGGAAGAGGTCTTCCTGCAGAGCGTCACGTTCGACGGCAACGAGACCGCGCCGTTGACGGTCCGCCCGAATCACGGTTACACCGGCGATCCTCCCCAGTCGCGCGCCGACATGCTCAAGAACAGCCAGTTCCGCGACATTCGCGTCCACCTGTTCGCCAAGCACAGCTCGTCGCAATGGGTGGAGGTCGGCCAGCTGGACATTCCCCGGCAGTTGCTCACGCAGTAGCCCATCACAGGGGAGCGTCTTGCCCTCTTCCGCAGCAGCGAGATCTCCCCGCGTCCGACCCGCGCTCGAGCGCCGCCTCGGCCCGCTCGATGCCGCCGCGATCGTCATCTCGAACGTCATAGGCGGCGGCATCTTCTTCGTTCCCGTCCTCGTCGCGCAGCTCGTCCCGCAGCCCGTCGCGATGATTGGTGTGTGGCTGGTCGGGCGGGGCCCTGGCGTTCGCCGGGGCGATGGCGTACGCCGAGCTCGCCGCGCTGCGGCCGCGTGCCGGGGGAGAGTATGTCTACCTGCGCGAGGCGTTCGGTCCGCTGGCCGCGTTCCTGACGGGATGGACGTCGTTCGTGGCCGGTTTCTCCGGCGCGATCGCCGCCAGCGCCGTCGCGCTCGCTGATTACGTCGGCCGCTTCATTCCCGCCGTTGCCGACATGCGTCCGGTCTTCTCTGTGCCCGTGCTCTCGCTCAGCGTGACGCCGCGGGCTATCGTCGCGCTGACCGCGATCGCGGCGCTGACCGCCATCCATGTCCGCGGTCTGGGTCCGGGACGCCTCGTCCAGAACGTGTTGGCGGCGATCAAAGTCAGCGCGATCGTCCTTCTGGTGGCGCTTGGCTTCGCGATCGGCCGCGGCAACATCGCGAACGTTGCAGCGCTCGGGCGATGTCGGGCCGGTCGCGTTTCTCCTGGCGCTGGTCCCCGTGATGTTCAGCTACTCGGGCTGGAACGCGGCGGCGTATGTCGCCGAGGAGGTGCGCGATCCGGGGCGTAACGTGCCGCTCGCGCTCGGTCTCGGGACCTCGATCGTCGTGGTGTTGTACGTCCTGCTGAACACGCTGTATGTCTTCGCGATGCCCGTCAGCGCGCTGGCCGCGCTGCCCGGCGGACGGTTGATGGACACGATGGCCGAGCGGCTGTTCGGATTCGCGGCAGGCAACCTGCTCGCCATCTTCACCATCGTCAGCATCGCGGCGAGCGTGAGCGCGATGGTCATGGCGGGCCCGCGCGTCTACTACGCGATGGCGAGGGACGGCCTGTTCGTCCCCACCGCGGCGCGCGTCCATCCGCGCTTCCGGACGCCCGTGATCGCGATTGTGGCGCAGGGAATCTGGAGCAGCGTGCTCGTCCTCTCGGGGACGCTCTCGCAGCTCGTGAGCTACACGGGATTTGCCGTCGTGCTGTTCTCGGGCGTCGCCGTCGCCGCGCTCTTCGTCTTGCGACGACGCGAGCCGACAGCGGATCGGCCGTTCTCCGCGCTTGGCTATCCCTGGGCGCCGGCGCTTTTCGTGCTCGCGAGCCTCGTCATGGTCGCGAACGAGATCTGGCGCAACGGCGCGACGGCAGGCGCCGGCATCGCCGTCATCGCGGCAGGCGTGCCTGTCTATTACCTGATGCGACGAGTGCCGCCAGCGTGAGCACCGCGAGCGTCCCGTCGCTGGCCGCGAACAACAGGAAGGATGCCGGCGAGTGCCGGACCAGGTAGTCGATCACGAACAGGGTCGCCCCGGCCCCTTTCAGCGCAGGACCCATCACCCACAAGTACCAGCGCGCTCCGACCGGATCGCGCCACGGCCAGTAGTAGCCGATCCCAATCGCGAGCAGAAAGATCCCGTTGAGATCCGAAAAAATCGGCGGCCGCGCGGGCGGAACGCCGAACGCCGAAGCCAGCCAGTCCGCGGCGACGAGCAGCGTCAGGCCGACCCCCGCATCGTAGATTCCCGAGACCGCGGCAACAGTGCGTACAAAAGAAAAGTGGTGAGCCGCCATACGCGACTCACCACTTAAACCACCAAATCCCTGAATCACCAAATCACCAAATTACTAAATCACCAAATTACCGAATTCTCTTCAGCTCTCCCTGATACGTGACGGTCTGTTCCGGCGTCACGAGCACGTCGAATTCGCCGTCTCGTAGCCGTCGGCCTTCACCTCGACTTTGTGATGTCCGCCGCCGACGTTCAGCTTCTGGAACGTGCCGTCGAAGCTGTCGACCACGCCGACGAAGAAGCCGTCCACGTAGACCTTCGCGTCGCGCGGTTTGACCTTCAGGCGGATGGAGCCTTCGCCCACATCATTCGTCTGCGGATCCTGCGCGCCGTAGTTGTACGGATAGTAGCCTCCGCCGGCGCCGCCGCCGCCGTACCCGTACCCGTACCCGTAGCCGAGCCATATCCGTAGCCGCTATACATGAAGGGGTCGTACCACGGATCGTAGAACCCGAACCCGAGCCCGAGGCTGTATCCCGGATAGCCGAAGCCATACGGGAAGAACGGATTGTAGTAGCCACCGCCAACGATGATGACGCCGCCACCGTTCGACGGAGGTCTCGTGCGCTCGACGGCCGTGCCCGTGGCCGGACGATCGCCGCGCGGACGGCTCCACCCGGGCACGGCACGGTCCGCATTGGGGTCGGCCGTGCGCGTCGAATTCGCTGGAGCGGCGGTGTGGGTTGTCGAATTTCCGCCGCTTCGCGTCGTTCCGCCGTTGTGACCCGAGTCGGAGGACGATCCGGAACCCCGTGGCACCGCGTGCTCGCCGCCGCCGTGCGATGCTCCCTGCGATCCACCTTTGGCCCCGCTACCACCGCCGCTGCCTGCCCGGTGTTGCGGCTCGGCCGCGTATCCCGCGTGTCGGGCCGCGCCGCTGAACGTCGGTGCGGACGCCGCACCAGACGACGAAGAGGCCGTGGAGGTGCCGCTGCTCGTGGCCGCGGTCGTGGATGTGTGCTCGGCGTGCTGCTGGCCGCGGCTGCGCCGCCGCCACCTCCGCCGCCACCGCTCGGCCGATCGACCGCCGTCCCGTGCGACGGCGCGCCTTCAGAGGGGCGCTGGCCGGCGAGCGCTGGAGCCGCCGTCGAGCGCAAGGCCCGCGGCCGCAAGAGCCAGCTTGAAATTGATGCCGCTTGAGTCTTCCGACGCTTCTCATGGCCCCTCCTCCCAAACGGATCTGGACCTGTGCATGGCCATTCTGCAACAGATTTGCCATCGATTCGAGGCCGAAATGCGCGGCCGATCCAGACCCGGACGGTTGAGCCTGTCCTGTTCTGAGCGCAGTCGTCCGAGCTTCGAGACAGGGGCCTCGATGCGATACACTCGTTTCGAACGGTCTCCCCGACCCTCCCACCATGTTTCACGCGACAACAGTACTGGCGGTGCGCCGTGGCGATCAGGCCGTGATGGCGAGCGACGGCCAGGTCACCTTTGGCGACACCATCGTGAAACAGACGGCCCGCAAGATTCGCAGGCTCTACAACGATCGCATCCTTGCCGGCTTTGCCGGTTCCGCTGCCGATTCGTTCGCGCTGTTCTCGCGCTTCGAAGCCAAACTGGAACAGTATCGGGGAAATCTCGAACGATCGGCGGTCGAGCTCGCGAAGGACTGGCGGACCGACCGCCTGTTACGCCGGCTCGAAGCCATGCTCCTCGTGATGGACGCGCGCCAGACGTACCTGCTCTCGGGCAACGGCGATCTCATCGAGCCGGACGACGGGATAGTGGCGATCGGATCGGGCGGCGCCTACGCGCTGGCCGCCGCAAAGGCGCTCGCGCACCATACGACGCTCGACGCGCGCACCATCGCCGAACAGGCCATGCAGCTCGCCGCGGCGATCTGCATCTACACCAACGACTCGCTCACGATCGAAGTGCTCTAGCCCGTCATGCCGATCTACCTTCCGGAAACGACCGCCTCGACGATCGAATCGCTCACCCCGCGGCAGATCGTCGTGGAGCTCGACAAGTACGTCGTCGGACAACATCAGGCGAAGAGGGCGGTCGCGATCGCGCTGCGCAACCGCATGCGGCGACAGAAGCTTCCTCACGAGATGGCCGAGGAAGTGGCCCCGAAGAACATCCTGATGATCGGCCCGACCGGCGTCGGCAAGACGGAGATCGCGCGCCGTCTGGCGAAGCTGGCGCAGTCGCCGTTCCTGAAGGTCGAGGCCTCGAAGTTCACCGAGGTCGGCTACGTCGGACGTGACGTCGAATCGATGATTCGTGACCTGACCGAGATTGCCGTGGAGCTCGTGCGCGAGGAGCGCCTGGCGGGTGTGCGCGAGAAGGCCAGGAGCGCGGCGGAGGAGCGCGTGCTGGATCTGCTGCTGCCACCGCTTCCGCCGGCGGCCGAGTTCGACGAGCAGGCGGCCAGCGGTCCGCGAACAGGCCCACCGCACGCGCGAGAAACTGCGCGAGCAGCTGCGCGAGGGGCGTCTCGATCACAAGCAGGTTGAAATCGAAGTGCGGGAGAAGTCGTTCCCGTCGTTCGAAATCATCGCGGGCTCGTCGGTCGAGGAAGTCGACATCAACGTCAAGGACATGCTCCCGGGCTTTTTTCAGGGCCGCACGAAAAAGCGTCGCGTCCGGATTCCCGAAGCGATCGATGCGCTCACGCAGGAAGAGGAGCAGAAGCTCGTCGACATGGAGAGCGTGGCACGCGCGGCGGTCGAGCGCGTGCAGGAAGCCGGGATCATCTTCATCGACGAGATCGACAAGGTTGCGGGACGCGAGGGCGGCCATGGCCCCGACATCAGCCGCGAGGGTGTGCAGCGGGACATCCTGCCGATCGTCGAGGGGACGACCGTGAACACCAAGCACGGCATGGTGCGCACCGATCACATTCTGTTCGTGGCCGCGGGAGCCTTTCACGTCTCCAAGCCCTCGGACCTGATTCCCGAGCTGCAGGGACGGTTTCCCATTCGCGTGGAGCTGGAGCCGCTGGGGCGCGAGGATTTCGTGCGCATCCTCACCGAGCCCAAGAACGCGCTCGTTCGTCAATACACGGCGCTGCTCTCGACAGAAGGGGTCACTCTGGAGTTCCAGCCCGATGCGATCGGGCGCATCGCCGACGTTGCCACGCTCGTCAACGAGCGCACCGAGAACATCGGCGCGCGTCGCCTTCACACCGTCATGGAAAAACTCCTCGACCAGATTTCGTTCGATGCGCCGGACTTGACCGAGAAGTCGATCACGATCGACGGCGCCTATGTCGATCGCATGCTCAGCGAGATTGCCAGGAACGAAGATCTCTCACGCTATATCCTGTAGCGGTCGCGTGAACAGCCAGGAGCTCATTGCCACCCCCCGTCGGCGCGTCGGGTCATCCGGATTCCGGATACCTGCGCGCCTCGCCGCCATTGCGGTGTTCGTGGTCGTTGCCGTCTCGTGCGGCAAGCGCGGCGCGCCGCTGGCACCGCTGAACCTGATTCCGGAGCCGCCTTCGGCGGTGAGCGGCAAGCGCCTGAGCGCGACGGTTTACGTGCAGATGGTCGCGCCGAGCCGAAACGCCAACGGGCCAGGCGTGGTGGCCCTCGACCACCTCGAGGTGTACGCCGTCACGGTTCGGCCCGGCCTGCTGATTCCCCCGAATCGCGATTTGCTGATGCCGCAATATCTCGTCGGGCAGATTCCGATCAAGCCGCCGCCCGATGACGAGCAGCCCGCCGACGAACAGGAGAGCGACAATCGGCCCGGGCCTGGCGAGCCGGTGACCTTCACGGAGCAGCTCACCGAAAAGGAACTGCAGGCGAGCGCAGGTCTCAAGCCTGTCCCGCCCGCGCCGCCAACGCCGACGCCACTACCTGCGACATCCGCGGCGGGCGCTCAACCGCCCGCGACCGGCGCGGTTCCCCCCGCACCGGCCGTTCCCCCGGCCGCGCCGCCTGCCGGCGCTCCGGCCGCGCCACCCGTCGTCTCCGCCGGCTCCGTCGATCCCCGCCAGCGGGAGCGCCAGCGGCGGCGGCTCCGACGGCCACGCCGGGTGCGCAGCCGCCGGCGGGTGCCCGCAGCGGCCGCAGCGGCCGCGCGCCCCGCGGCAGGGCCCACCGTGCCGGTGCGCGTCTACGTGGTCCGCGGCGTCACGAAGAAAGGGCGGCCGGGGCCGCCGTCAGGGCGCGTGACGATTCCGCTCGTGCCGGCACCACCCGCGCCAGGAACTCCGTCGGCGACGTTCACCGAGCAGGCGGTGTCAGTCACCTGGCTCGCTCCGGTTCCGGCAACTCCCGCGAGTCCGGCGACTGGCGTTCAACGTCTATGCTGCGCCGCCTGGAGAGGACAAAAAGCCCGAGAGCCGCCGCGCGTCCCTCGGCGCCAAGCCCCATGAACGCGGCGCCGCTCGCGGCCCCGCCGTTCGACCACGCCGGCGCCGCTCCGGGTGTCGCGCAATGCTTCGTCGTCCGCACCGTCGCAGCGCGTCGGCGACGTCGGCCTCGAGAGCGATCCCACGCCGCCGGTCTGCGTCACGCCTCGCGATATCTTTCCGCCGGCGGCACCGAAGGGGCTGGCCGTTGTGGCAATGGACGGCGGCGTGATGAATCTGATTTGGGACGCCAACACCGAATCCGATCTCGGCGGCTACGTGATCTTGCGCGGCGAGGCCCCCGGTGACACACTTCAACCCCTGACGCCGCAGCCGATTCACGACACCAGCTTCCGCGACACCACGGTCAGGCCAGGCGTCCGCTACGTTTACGCGATCGTCGCCGTCGATCGCGCGACGCCGCCGAACCGGAGCCAGCCTTCGCCGCGCGTGGAGGAGACGGCGCGCTAGGCCGCGGGGCCGCAGACGACGCGGAAAGACGTTCGAGTTGGGCCGCGGACGACGCGGATAGATGTTCGAGTTGGGACGCGGAAGACGCGGATAGACGTTCGAGCCGGGTCGCGGAAACGCGGACACATCTATGAGGATCTTCAGGATCGATCATCGCGGCACGGCGCGCCACGTCATGGACGATGGCACGAGTTGGCGGCTGGTGGAGGGCGATGTGTTCGGCGCGTGTGAGCGGGCGAGGCGATTGCGTCCACCGGGCAGCACCTGCTGGCGCCCGTCGAGCCGTCGAAGATCGTGGCGATCGGCCTCAACTACAAGGATCACGCGGCGGAACAAGGCAAACCGCTTCCCAAGGAGCCGCTGATGTTCCTGAAGCCGTCCACGGCGGTGATCGGTCCGGACGCGCCCATCGTCCTTCCGCTCGATGCGGGCCGTGTCGATCACGAGGCGGAGGTCGGTGTGGTGATCGGCCGTCGGGCGTGGCAGGTGAGCGAGCAGGATGCCAGCCGCTACGTCTTCGGGTTGACGTGCGTCAACGACGTGACCGCGCGGGAGCTGCAGAAGAAGGACGTGCAGTACACGCGCGCCAAGGGATTCGACACGTTCGCGCCGCTCGGCCCCTGCATCGTCTCGGGGATCGACTACCACCGTGCGGAGGGGGTCGGCGTCGAAGGCTGGGTGAACGGACAGCGCCGTCAGTCCTCCTCGACGCGCGAGTTGATTTTCTCGATCGACCAGCTGATCGCGTTCGTCACCCGGGTGATGACGCTGCTGCCGGGCGACATCCTCTCGACCGGCACGCCTGCCGGGATCGGGCCGCTGGCATCCGGCGACGTGGTGACCGTCAAGGTGGCGGGCGTCGGCGACCTCACCAATCCGGTCAAGTAGCGTGGACCCGATCAAGCACCTCGAAGATCTGGAGCGACGGGCCGAGGCAGGCGGCGGAGACGATCGTCTGCAGCGGCAGCACGCCGCGGGGAAGCTCACCGCGCGCGAGCGCATCGACTTTCTGTTCGACCCAGGAACCTTTCAGGAAATCGACAAGCTCGTCACGCATCGGTGCCGTGACTTCGGCATGGCGGAACAGCTCGTGCCAGGCGACGGCGTCGTTGCGGGCCACGGTCGCGTCGACGGACGTCCCGTGTATGCGTTCGCGCAGGACTTCACCGTGTTTGGCGGATCGCTCTCCGAGACCAACGCCGCGAAGATCGTGAAGATCATGGATCTGGCGATGAAGATGGGTGCGCCCATCGTCGGGCTGAACGATTCCGGCGGCGCCCGCATTCAGGAGGGCGTCCTTTCGCTGGCTGGCTATGCGGACATCTTCCTCCGCAACACGCTGGCGTCCGGCGTCATCCCGCAGATCTCCGCGATCATGGGGCCGTGCGCCGGCGGCGCCGTGTACTCTCCGGCGATCACCGACTTCAACATCATGGTCGAGGGGACGAGCTACATGTTCGTCACGGGTCCCGACGTGATCAGGACGGTGACGCACGAAGACGTCACCAAGGACGAGCTCGGCGGCGCGATGACGCACAACGCGACGAGCGGCGTCGCGCACTTTGCGGTCGGCGACGATCGCGCCTGCCTTCGCTTGATCCGCGAGTTGCTCGCCTACCTGCCGAGCAACAACATCGACGATCCGCCGCGTGTCGAGACGACCGATCCGATCGATCGCGAGGACGAATCGCTCGATCGTCTGGTGCCGGAGTCCCCCAATCAGCCCTACGACATGCTCGACCTCGTGCATACGGTCGTCGACGAGGGGATCCTGCTGGAAGTGCACCAGCACTATGCGCGCAACATCATCGTGGGTTTCGCGCGCCTGGGCGGGCGGTCCGTGGGGGTGGTCGCGAACCAGCCCGCGCATCTGGCGGGCACGTTGGATATCGACGCCTCCGTGAAGGCGGCGCGGTTCGTCCGCTTCTGCGATGCGTTCAACATCCCGCTCGTGACCTTCGAGGACGTGCCGGGATTCCTGCCGGGTACGCGGCAGGAGTATGGCGGCATCATCCGGCATGGCGCGAAGTTACTCTTCGCGTTCGCCGAGGCGACGGTCCCGAAGCTGACGGTGATCACGCGCAAGGCGTACGGCGGCGCGTACTGCGTGATGTCGAGCAAGCACATCCGAACGGACGCGAACTTTGCGTGGCCGGCCGCGGAGATCGCGGTCATGGGTCCGGAAGGCGCCGTGAACATTCTCTACAAGCGTGAGATCGAAAAAGCCCCCGATCCGGCCGCGGCGCGCGCAGCCCGGATCGCCGAGTTCCGCGAGAAATTCGCCAATCCGTACGTGGCCGCCGAACGCGGCTTCATCGACGAAGTCATCCGGCCGCGCCAGACGCGGGCCAAGCTGATTCGCGCGCTGTCGGTCCTCGACACCAAACGCGACAAGAACCCGCCAAAAAAACACGGGAATATTCCGTTGTAGTCGGGTTCGGGGTTCGAGGTTCGGGAGGTCAGACCGCGAAGTCCAAGCGCCGGATCGGAAGGCGAACCTCGAACCTCGAACCCTTGAACCTGACCTCGAACCGTGAACCCCGAACCACGAACCCCGAACGACAGAAGTACAATTACCCCCGTGAAAGTGCTGGTGGCCAATCGCGGCGAGATCGCGGTGCGGATTATGCGGGCCTGTCGCGAGCTGTCGCTGCCGACGGTGGCGGTGTATTCGGACTGCGATCGTGGCGCGCGGCATGTCCGGATGCGGACCAGGCTGTACACATCGGGCCGAGCCCCGCCTCCGAGAGCTATTTGCGCATCGATCGTCTGGTGGAGGCGGCCAAGGCCACGGGCGCGACCGCCGTGCACCCGGGATACGGGTTTCTCGCCGAGAATGCCGCCTTCGCCAGCGCCTGCCAGCACGCGGGGTTGACGTTCATCGGGCCGGCACCCGACGCGATCACGCTCATGGGCAGCAAGACCGCGGCGCGCGCGGTGGCTGTTCAGGCCGGCGTGCCGGTCGTCCCCGGCACGGACGAGCCGTTCCCGGCGAGCGCGAGCGACGAGGAGTTGCGACGGGAAGCCGATCGGATCGGTTATCCGCTGCTCGTGAAGGCCGTCGCCGGCGGCGGCGGGAAAGGCATGCGTTCCGTCGAGTCTCCCGACGCGCTGATTCATGCCGTCCAGACCGCTCGATCCGAAGCCGGTTCTGCATTTGGTGATCCTGCCGTGTACTTCGAGCGCCAGCTGCAACGGCCGAGGCACATCGAGATTCAGCTGCTGGGTGATCGCTACGGCACGATCGTGCCGTTCGTGGAGCGCGAGTGTTCGATCCAGCGGCGTCACCAGAAGGTTGTCGAGGAGTCGCCGTCGCTTGCCGTCGACCCGCATCTGCGCCGGCGCCTCGCCGACGCGGCTGTCGCGGTGGCTGAGCGGGCACGCTACAGCAGCGCCGGGACGATCGAGTTCCTGCTCGACGCGGACGGTTCGTTCTACTTCCTCGAGATGAACACGCGGCTGCAGGTCGAGCATCCGGTGACCGAGATGGTGACGAGCCTCGACCTGGTGCAGTGGCAGATTCGCATTGCCGCGGGGGAACGGCTCACGATTGATCCGCAGCGCGCGCTGACGCCCTCGGGCCACGCCATCGAGTGCCGCATCTATGCCGAAGATCCTGACGAGGGGTTTCTGCCGTCGCCGGGCCTCGTTCGTGGCCTGCGCGCGGCGAGCGGACCGGGTATCCGCAACGACGGCGGCGTCTCCGCCGGCTACACGGTGCCGGTCTTCTACGACTCGATGATCGCCAAGCTGATCGCGTGGGCCGATTCGCGCCAGGACGCCATCGCCCGGATGGCGCGAGCGCTCACCGAGTACGAGGTGCTCGGCGTGAAGACGACAATCCCGTTCTTCATCTGGCTGATGGGCGAGCCGGATTTCGCCGCGGGACGCTTCGACACGACGTATCTGGATCGCCTGCTGGCCGTGCGGGGGCGAGTCCTTCAGTGCGCTCTCGGCGTCGGACGAGGCACGGCTGGCGATCGCGGCTGCCGTCGATGCCTGGCTGCGCACCAGCCAGGCGATCCCGCGGAGCAATGGCGACGCGGGCGCGTGGAAGCGCGCGGCGCGCCAGGAAGCCCTCCGCGCGTCTCCACGGCTCCCGTGATCGCCGATGACATTTGAAGTCGAGATCAACGGCCGCGTCCATGCCGTGTCGATTGAGAAGGCCGGCGCGGAGGCCGGCAGGTTCCGCATCGCGGTCGACTCGCGCGAGACCATCGTCGACGCCCTGCGCGTTGGGGAATACGGCGTATCGCTGGTGTTTCCAGAGGCATCGCACGAGAGCGCCGAGGTGCAGCTCGTGCCGGGAAGCGTGCGCGGCGAGCTCCTCGGATATCTCCACGGTCGTACGGGTACGAGTCGTCGTCAACGGCCGCCGCCATCGCCGCGGGAACCCGGACGCGGGCGCCGGCGTCGACGGTGAACAGAAGGTGTCGGCGCCGATGCCGGGCCGCGTCGTGCGCGTCCTTGTCGCCGACGGCGATCAAGTCGAAGTCCGCCAGCCGCTCGTGGTCGTCGAAGCAATGAAGATGGAAAACGAGCTGCGGTCCCCCAAGGCCGGCCGGATCAAGCATGTGACCGCGACCGCGGGGCTCTCCGTCGAGGCCGGCGCCGTGCTGGTGGTGATCGAGTAGGTGCTCGAAGAACCCCTGCCTCCACCGGAGCAGCCGGCGGCCGAGCCCGCGCCGGCACCTGCCGCGCCGCCGCCGAGGCGCCGTCGTCGTCACCCCGTGCTGCGCGTGCTCGGGCTCCTCGTGGCGCTCGTGGCCGCCGTCCTGGTGGCCACGCTGACGATTGATCTCGGTCCCGCGCTGCGCAAGCGTGCGGAGACGGCCGGATCGAAGTATCTCGAACGCCCGATGCACATCGGCGGCCTGAAGGTGGAACTCCTCACCGGAACGTTCGAAGTGGACGACCTGGTCATCGAAGGACTGCAGCCCACCGATCGCCCGTTCCTCAAGGCCAAGCGCATCCTCGTCAACCTGCCCTGGTGGAGCATCTTCAGCCGCGAGCTCATCGTCGAGGACGTCGACATGAGTGACTGGGAGATGGTCGTCGAGCAGTTCCCCAACGGCCGGCACAATTTTCCGAAGATCGTGCACGAGTCGAAGGGACCGAAAGGTCCGAAGCGCTTCACCACGACCGTACGGTCCGTCATCGCGCGCCGCGGACAGTTCACCTACGAAGATCACGGCACGCCGTGGAGCACGGTTGCGCGCAACCTCGAGGTGTCGGTCTACAAGGGCCTGACCCGCTATCAGGGGACGGCGCGCTTCTCGAACGGTACCATCAAGATTCAATCCTACGAGCCGTTCCGCGCCGACATGCAGACCCGCTTTCACATCGACGGCGGTCTCGTGCAGCTCGAACGCATCGACCTCACGAGCGAGGGTTCATCGTCGGTCGTCGACGGGTACGTCGATCTCGGCCACTGGCCCGAGATGCTCTACAACGTGAAGTCGCGGGTGGACTTTCCGACCGAGAAGCGGATCTTCTTCAAGGACATGAACTTCACCGTCGCCGGCTACGGCGACTTCACCGGGACGTTTCACTTCTTCAAGGGCGGCCGCGAGCTGAAGGGCACGTTCAAGAGCCCCGAAGCCGGCGTCAACGCCTGGCGATTTCCGAACGTCACCGGATCGCTGTTGTGGGTGCCGGACAAGTTCCAGGTGACCGACGTCAACACCGGCCTGTACGGCGGCCATGCGAAGTTCAGTTATTCGATGGGGCCGTTCGGACGGTCGCGACCCGCCCAGGCTTTGTGGGACACGACGTACACCGACGTCGATCTCTCGCAGCTCACCGACTTCCTCCAGACCCAGGGCCTACGGCTGGCTGGCCGCGCCTCGGGTCACAACCGGCTCGAATGGCCACTTGGGAAGTTCGCGCAGAAGCACGGCGAAGGGGAAATCACGGCGACGGCGCCCGGCGGTATCATACCGCTGCCGCGGGAGGCACCGCCGGATCTGATCGCGAAGGTCGATCCGCTGCCGCAGGAGCAAGGTCCGTTCAACACGCATCTCTGGATCGGCTACGTGCCGGTCGCCGGTCAGATCGCCTACACCCTCGATCCTGAGTGGATCACGGTGAAATCCGGATGGGCCGCGACCGACCGTACCCACGTCGATTTCAGCGGCCGCACGGCGTGGGGCCAGCAGTCGCAGATGCCCTTTCACGTGACGAGCATCGACTGGCAGGAAAGCGACCGGCTGCTGGCGGGCATCATGACCGCGTTCGGTGCGCCGACCGGCGGTATCCAGATCGGCGGGCGCGGTGAGTTCGACGGCGTTATGCTCGAATCGTTTTCGCGCCCGCGCATCGAAGGGCATTTCGTGGGTGAACGCCTGCGCGCGTGGGATGTGATCTGGGGGCGGATCGCGGCCGACCTGGTGATCGAGAACAGCTACGTCACGATCACGGAGGGCCTGGTCGAGGAAGGGGAGTCGACGCTCAACGCCGAGGGCCGGTTCGCGCTCGGCTACCCGCGCAAGGACAACGGCGAAGAGATCAACGCCGTCATCCGCATGTCGAAACGTCCCCTCGTGGATCTCCGACACGCGTTTCAGCTCGACGACTATCCCGTCGAAGGGCTCGCGTCCGGCGAATACCACATCTGGGGGAAGTACGAGACGCCCGATGGCTTCGGACGCCTGCAGATCGACAGAGGGAAGGCGTACGGCGAGACGTTCGACGTCGCGACCGCGAACCTGCGCTTCGAGACGACGGGCGTCCGCCTCGACAGCATCGACATCGCGAAGAGCACGGGGCGTGTCACGGGCGCCGCCTGGGTCGCGTGGGACGGCAACTACTCGTTCGACGCCGATGGCACGCGAATCCCCGTCGAGTCGCTGGTCTCGCTCTCGTTCCCGCGCGCGCCGTTGTCGGGGCTCATGCAGTTCACCGCCAGCGGGACCGGCACGTTCGATTCGCCCCGCTACGACGTGCGGCTGCGGGTCGACGATCTGTTCGCGGCCGACGAGGGCATCGGCCAGGTCACCGGACGGCTCTCGCTCCGCGGCGAGCTGTTGACGATGGAAATCGACGCGGCGTCTCCGCGTCTCACGGTGACGGGATCGGGCCGGCTCGCGCTGACGCCGGAGATGGATGCGGAGCTGACGTTGCAGTTCACGCAGACATCCCTCGATCCGTATATCCGGTTCTTCCAGCCGAAGCTGTCCCCATTCACGACGGCGGTGGCCGACGGCACCATCCGCGCCGTCGGCGAGCTCGCGGACATCGACCATCTGGTCGTGGACGCGACCGTCGATAGCGTGGCGCTCAAGCTGTTCGACTACCCCGTCAAGAACGAAGGACCGATCAAGCTCTCGCTGGATCGGCACACGCTGGAGGTGCAGCGGTTCCGCCTGGTTGGCGACGGGACCGCCATCGAGCTGAGCGGCAATGTGGCGCTCCACGACAACCGGATCGCGCTCGAAGCGTCGGGCGATGCCAACCTCGGCATCCTGCAGGGCTTCTTTCGCGATATCCGCAGCTCGGGCGCGGCCTCACTCCACGCGCAGATCCAGGGTCCGCTGGATGCGCCGGTCTTCTCCGGCGACGCGACGATCTCCGACGGACGCATCCGCTACATGACCCTGCCGCACAGCCTGCAATCGGTGAAGGGCAAGCTGTCGTTCGACGCGCAGGGGATTCGCATCGACGACATGACGGGCGAACTGGGCGCCGGTCCCGTCCGCCTGGGCGGACGGATAGGCATCAAGGGCTACACGATCGACGATCTGAACCTGACCGCGACCGGCGAGCAGATGCACCTTCGCTATCCGGAAGGGTTCCGTTCGATTGTCGACGCCACGCTGGAGCTGCGCGGCACGCTTTCCTCCGCGGTGCTCCGCGGCACCGTCGTCGTGCGGGACGGTCTGTACTCGAAGCGATTCGAGCCCAATGTGGACGTGTTCAACCTGGCGGGCGCTGGCGCCGGAGCGCTTCCAGCTCCCTCGCCGGAAGCGACGACGCTTCCGGTGCGGTTCGATATTCAGGTCCAGGCGCCGCAGACGCTGCGCGTCGAGAACAATCTCGCGCACCTGGTCGCTTCGGCCGATCTCTCGTTGACGGGCACGTACGACCGCCCGGTCCTGCTCGGACGGGCGGAGATCGTGCGGGGCGAGATCCTCTTCGAAGGCAACCGGTACCTGGTCACGCGCGGCACGATCGACTTTCTCAATCCGAGCTCGATCGAGCCGTTCTTCGACATCGAGGCCGAGACGCGTGTCCGTGTCCCGAACGAGGTCTACCGCGTCACGCTCGGCGTCAACGGGACGTTCGGCGGCCACATGAACCTCGAGGTGAATTCCGATCCGCCGCTTCCGCTCGTGGATATCGTCCGGCTGCTGCTCGGCCAGACAACGGATGTGGAAGACGCGGAGTTGCGGGCGCTGAGCCCGCAGGCCGCGACGCAGTCGGAGGAGGCTCTGCTGCGGGCGGCGTTCGCCCGTCTCGCGGCGGCGCCGATCGTCGGACCCGTCGGCCGCGCGGTCGAGCAGACGTTCGGCGTCGATCTCGTGCAGTTGAGCCCGAGTCTGGGAACGGCCAACGATCCGCTGACGCCGACGGCCCGGCTCACCATTGGCAAGCGGCTGTCCAATCGCGCCTATTTCACCTACGCGCGAGCGCTCGGCACGACGAACCGCGACCAGATCATCATTCTCGAATACGATCAGAGCGAGCGCGTCGGCTGGGTGCTCACCCAGAACGGCGATCGCCAGTTCTCGATCGATTTCAGGGTCCGCCGCAGTTTTTGATGCGTTTTCCCGTCACACGCGTTCTGATTGCCCTGCTCGTCTCTGCGGCCGCCGCGCGCGCCCAGGAGCCGGCTGCGGCGAAGTACGTGGGCCGGCCAATCTCCGAGGTCACGATTGCCGTCGAGGGCAAGCCGACGACCGAGGCCGCGCTCGTCGATCTGCTGGAAACCCGCGCGGGGCGGCCGCTCTCGATGGCGGACGTGCGGGAGACCATCGCGCACTTCCAGAGCCTCGGGCGATTCGAACAGGTTCAGCTCGACGCGGAGCTCTCGGGCACCGGCGTCGTCCTTCGATATTTGCTCGAGCCCACGCACGTCGTCTCGCGAGTGGAGTTTCGAGGCGAGCTCGGCGTGTCTGAAGGAACGCTTCGGGAATGGCTGTCCAGCCGATTTGGCGAGACGCCGCCCGCCGGCCGGGCGCCTGATGTCGCCTCGACCCTCGCCGAGCTCTATCGAGACCACGGCTACATGACGGCAACCGTTCGCGCCGCGCCGCCGGTGGTCGAGGGCGATCCGCCGCGCACCATCCTGGTCTTCAACATCACGGCCGGCCCGCTCGCGCGGATCAGGAACGTCACGATCGAGGGGCAGCCGCTCGATCCCAAGGAGCGCGTGCTCGCGTTGCTCGCGGCCCAGCCGGGGAAGCCCTACGACCGTGCGGATCTCCGAAAGCGCCTTGGGGAGTACCTGACGAAGATGCGGCGTCGAGGCTACTACCAGGCGACCGCCACCGACCAGCCGCCGACGATCGGCGAGGACGGCGCACAGGTCGATCTGCTCCTGACGATCTTTCCCGGCCCGCTCGTAAAGGTCCAGTACGACGGCGACCCCCTGCCAAAAGACAAGCTCGCGGCCATGGTGCCGATCGAACGCGAGGGATCGGTCGACGAGGATCTGCTCGAGGACTCCAGCCGTCGTATCGAAGAGTATCTGCGTCAGCAGGGCTACTACAAGGCGCGGGTGACACACGAGCGTCTCGAGCAGAACGGCGGGCTGACGGTCGTGTTCCACATTCAGCAGGACCGGCTCTACCGCGTGGCTCCGGGCGGCGTGGAAATCTCCGGGCAACCAATCGGTGTCGATCGAGGAGCTGAAGCCGTTCATCAAGCTGACGGCCGGCGAGCCGTTCATCTCGGCCCGGCTCGACACGCTGGCGAGCGCGATCAAGCAGGTGTACCAGCGTCGTGGCTTCGCCACCGTGACCGTCAACTCCGGCGTGAACGAGGTCGGTGAAGGGGTCGTGAAGCCCACGATCGTGATCGCGGAAGGTCCCCGCGTGCTCGTCGGAAACGTCACCATCACGGGGACCCACGCGCTGAAGACGGACGATCTGCTCAGGCTGATGGACAGCCGGACAGGGCAGCCCTTCTACGCGCCTCAGGTGATCGGCGACCGCGAGAAGATTCGCGTCGAGTATCTGAACGCGGGGTTTGCCTCCGTGCAGGCCAGCGTCGCGCCGGCGATTTCGACGGACGGCACGCGCGCGGATCTGCCCTTCAAGGTCGACGAAGGACCGCAGACGATCGTCGATCACATTCTCATCGTCGGTAATACCCGCACGGATCCTGCGGTCATCCGGCGGGAGCTGCAGTTCCGCGAAGGACAGCCGCTCGGTCAGGAGGCGCTCGTCGAGAGCCAGCGGCGCCTGAGCGCGCTCGGGCTGTTCCGTCGTGTCCGTATCGCCCAGCTCCAGCACGGCACGCCGACGAATCCCGACGTCATCGTCACCGTCGAGGAAGCGCTGCGAACGACGATCGGCTACGGCGGCGGAGCTGAAGTGGATCAGTCCTGAACGCAGGTCCTGAAGGACAGGCCCAGCAGGATCTCGAGTTCGCGCCGCGCGGATTCTTCGAGGTCGGCCGGCGCAACCTGTGGGGGAAGAATCGGACCGCGAATTTCTACACGCGCATCAGCCTCCATCCGAACGACAATCCCGACGACCCGAAGACCTTCGGCTTCACCGAGTATCGCGTGGTGGGCACGTACCGCGAGCCCAAAGCGGTGCGCGGCCAGGCGGATCTCACGCTCACGGCGGCGATCGAGCAGGGCCGGCGGACGAGCTTCAACTTCAGCCGAAAGGGTGTGAACGCGGAGTTGACGCAGCGGCTGACGGATCTGATCCGCGGCAGCCTCCGCTACTCGTTCGGGACAACGCGCACGTTCGACGAACACTTGAGCGAGGAAGACAAGCTGACGATCGATCGCCTGTTTCCGCAGGTTCGGCTGTCGGCATTCTCCGTGGCGGTGTCGCGCGACACCCGCGACGACCTTCTGGAGCCGCAGCATGGAACGCTCGTCAGCCTGGACGGCACGCTGGCCGCGGTCGCGATCGGGTCGCAGGTCGGATACTCGAAGAGTTACCTGCAGGGGTTCTACTATCAGCGGCTCGGACATCCGCGCCTGGTATTTGCCGGCGGCGCACGGCTCGGCCTCGCGGATCCGTACACCGTGATTGCGATCGTGACCGACAACGAAGGCCACAGCGTCCCGGTGAAAGGCCTGCCGGCGAGCGAGCGCTTCTTCGCCGGAGGCGATACGACGGTCCGCGGCTACGCGCTCGACACGGTGGGCACGCCGGCCACGATCAGCCCGGAAGGATTTCCGATTGGCGGCAACGCAACCGTGATCCTGAATGCCGAGCTTCGCGCGCCCGTGTGGCGCGACGTCGGCGCCGCGTTCTTCGTGGATGCCGGCAACGTGTGGGCGCGCGCGTCGAACCTCGATCTCACGCAGCTGCTGGGCGCGGTTGGCTTCGGCCTCCGGTATCGATCGCCGATCGGACCGATCCGCCTCGATCTGGGGTTCAAGCTCGATCGCCGTGAGCTCGGCGGCCAGCTCGAGCCACGCACGGCGCTCCACTTCAGCATCGGTCAGGCATTTTGATGCGCGTCGCGATCTTTACCAGCCGCTGGTCGCGCCTGATCCTGGCGACGCTGATCCTCGCGGTGACCGTCGGCCGCATCGCGTCGGGCGAGGTCATCGACCGGATCATGGCGGTCGTTCTTCAGCAGCCGATTCTGTTGTCAGACGTCAATGCGGCGCTCAGCCTCCAGCTCGTACAGGTTCCCACCGGAAGTGCCGATCCGCGCGTGGTCGTCCTCGACCGGCTGATCGAGCGGACGTTGATGCTCGGTGAGGTCGAACGATACCAGCCGCCGGAGCCCGCGCCGGCCGAGATTGATGCGCGTGTACGCGAGATCGAGGCGCGTGTCGGATCGGCTGACGCCGTGAGCCGCATCATGGCGGCCACTGGCATGACGCCGGAGCGTCTCCGGCAGTACGTTCGCGACGACCTGAGATTGACGACGTATCTGAATCAGCGGTTCGGGGCATCCTCGCAGCCATCCGAGGCCGAGGTGCAGGCCTACTATCGGGAACACCCGTCGGAGTTCACGATCGATGGACAGCTCCAGCCGTACGAGGCCGTGGCTGCCGTCCATCCGCGAACGTCTCACGCAGAGCCGGCGCGCGACCTTGATCGCCGACTGGACGGCGTCGCTCCGCCGGCGCGCCGACGTCACCGTCCTCTACGTGGCGAAGTAATCCGCCTTCAGGGATTCACTTTCAGGATGCGCATCTCCGGACCGGGATGCGCCTTCGACGGCGTGAATCGTGCGACCTCGCGTGTCGCCTGAAACAGCCTGGCGTAGTCGCCCGACTCGGTCGGGGCGGCCTGTGGATTCGTGACGTACGGGCCGTAAGCCTGCGACGAGGCGACGAGATAGTCCGTCCCGGCCGCCGCGTACGATCTCGACCGGCACCAGTCGCAATTGCTTCACGTAGTCGACACGATAGCCGGAGGGGATCTGCAGCTCCCCCGTCTCGACCGTGATCTTCGCGCCTTTGGGCACCTCCCGCATGATCCAGTCGTAGGCCTGCGCCGTGGTCCCGACCTTCGCGGCGTCCACGTCGTAGGAGATCGAGGTGTACGCGGGCGGTGCGACGGCGAGCAGCACGAGGGCCACGATCAGGGCGCTGCGCGCCTGGCGCGGAATCTCGTAGCGGCGCAGCAGGCTGACGCCCGACACGACGGCGGCGGCGGCCAGCAACGAGAGAAACGGCACGATCGGCAGCAGGTAGCGGCCGAAGAGCAGGCTCTGGCGGGAGACGAACGACAGGTACAGGGTGGGGAACACGATCAGCAGCGTCCATTTCACGCGTCCCGGCCCCTTGATGGCGCGCACCAGACCGAGGATCAGTCCTCCGATGACCATCAGGCTGGCCGGCCAGTGCCAGGCGTTCCGCAGGTGTTTCAGGTAGGTCAGGAACTGGTGGCTCGGCCTTGTCGGTTGGTTGTAGGCGGTGGTCAGACGGGCGAACTGATCCAGAAAGGTCGGCAGGTCGAGCACGCTGTATGGCACGACGAGCAGGAAGCACAGCGCGGCGGTCGCCACGATGGCGAGCGAGACCAGCCAGCGCGACGGCTTGACGGACAGCGTCATCCAACAGGCGATGAGCGGCATGACGAGCGCGAGCAGACCGTTGTACTTCGTCGCGGTCGCCAGACCCGCGGCTGCGGCTGCGGCCAGGAACGGGCCGAGCGTGGCCCGTTCGTGCGCGACCAGCGACAGGAGAAAGGTCAGCGTCACGAAGAACGTGACGGGCACGTCCGTCAGCACGAAATGCGATTCCCGAACGTGCAAGGGCATGACGGCCAGGAGTGCCGCGGAGAGCAGCGCCGTGCGCGCACCCCAGCGCAGCCCGGCAAGATGGAGCAGGAAGACGGTGGCCGTCCCGATCAGCGCCGTCACCGCGCGTCCCCACAGGTAGAAGTCGCTCGGCGGTGACGCTCCCGAGCGACGGCCATTGCCCGCGAACCGCGCCGATCAGGAAATGGCACACCGCGACGATCATCTGCACGTAGATGTAGAACGACGGATAGTCGAAGAAGTGCGGATTGAAATCGCCGGTCTGGAGCATCCGGACCGCGCGGACCATGATCTCCGGTTCGTCCACACCGACCGCGTACGGCAGGCCGTGCCCGAGCGACCAGATGCGCAGCAACGCCGCGGCAAGCAGGGCGAGCGCGAGCCCCACATGCGACGGCCGGAGATCAGCGGCTTCGCGCCACTCGCGGTCCATGACCATCATCGACGACGAACGCTATTCTACCTGCCGAGCAGCTCCCGATAGAGCGCAACGGTCCGGTCGCCCGCGCTTTGCCACGAGAATTCGTCCTCGACAATCCTCCGGCTGGCGCGCCCGAAGCGCTCGAGGCGCGCCTGGTCCGACACGGCGCCACTCAACGCCGCCGCCAGCGCACTCGCGTCGCCGGGCGGCACGAGCCATCCATTGACGCCCGGCCGCACCTTGTCCGGAAGCCCTCCGGCGCTCGACGCGACCACCGCTCGACGATGGGTCATCGCTTCGAGGGTGACCAGCGAGCTCCCCTCGTAGAGCGTGGGGTGGACGAACAGGGTAGCGGCCTCGTGCCACGCGTGCATCTCGGCATCAGGGATGCGCCCGAGCCATCGCACGTGATCCGCGAGCCCGCGCGCTTCGACCAGTCGCTCGAGGCTGGAACGAAACGGTCCGTCGCCGGCACACACCCATCGCCATCGTCGCTCCGCCAGGCCGCCGTGCTCGCGCGCGGCCGACAGCGCGTGCAGGAGGACGTGGAAGCCTTTGTTTTCTTCCAGGCGCCCCGCGCTGAACAGAACGACCTCGTCACGGTCCACGTCCGCGCGCCGGCGGAGCTCGGCGACGAGCGCCGGATCGGTCAGCGCATCGATAGCCGGCACGTCGAGCGCGTTGGGAATCGTCCGTAGCCGGTCGGCGGGAATTCTCAGGTGCCGCAGCACGGTCGCCTCGAGCGCGCGGTCGGTGGCGATCACCACATCCGCCGCCGCCGCACAGGTCAGGACCGCGCGGCGCAACGGCAGATACGCGGCGCGCTTGAGCCGGGCGCGGGTCGGATCCGTCGCGCCGAACTCCTCCAGCCCTTGCGGGTTGAGCACGAGCGGCGCCGATGCGCGATGTCGCGCCCGCGCGTAGCCGAGCACGCTCGCGCCGAGCCCATGAACGATATCGGCATTCCCAGAGGTCACGAGCTCCAGCGCGCGGCGTCCCGCGCGCAGGCCGAACAGTGGGTAAGCCGTGCTTCGATCGAGCACTGTCGTCCCGCGTCTGCCGGCCAGCGGAAAGGTCCGATACGGCACGACCTCGACGCGTACGCGCGGATGGATGACGGTCGCGCGGTGGTCCTCCGCCGGCTCACGCGTGATCAACGTGACGTCGACGTCGCGGTCGCCCAGCGCTCGCACCAGATCGTAGACGTGCCGCTCGAGGCCTCCGTAGCCGTGCAGCGGAAAGACGGACCGGGCCACAACGGCAACCTTCATTGCTTGGCCAGCAGGTCGGCGTAGAGCCGCTCGATTCGTGTCACCACCGATTGCGCATCGAACTCGCGTTCCGCGCGTTCTCGTGCGGCCGCTGCCAGACGTGCGCGGAGCGCCGGATCCTCTCGCAGCTTCCGCACATCGTCAGCCAGCGTTTCCGGTGTGTTGTGAGAGCAGGCCCGTGCGGTCGTGCTCGATGATGTCGCGAGTGCCACCAGTGTCCATGGCCGCGATCGGCACGCCCAGCGCGCTCGCCTCGATCAGGACGCGACTGAGAGACTCCGGACCGCGCGACGGGAAGATCAACATCGACGCGTGCGCGAGCCATCGCACGGCGTCAGCCTGATCCAGCCAGCCCAGAAACCGGACCGCGCGTCCGCGCGCCCGGCGTTCCAGGTCCGCCCGATCCGGGCCATCGCCGCCAATCACGAGCGGCCAATCGAGACGGCTGCGGTCGATGACGTCGAGGAGCGTGCGGGTGCCTTTGTTCGGGGCGAGCTTGCCGAGATAGAGCGCATAGGGACTCTCGAGCGGCGGCGCGCCCGCCATCGCGCGCAGCGCCGGCAACGTCGACGGGGTTTGGAATCACGTCGATGCGAGTATTCCGCAGCTCGGGCGCACGGGCCGAGAGGTCCGCGGCCATCTGCCGGCTGACCGCAATCACCGCAGTGGCGCGCGACAGGCCTTCGCGCTTGGTCGCGAGATTCGCGCGCATGTACGGGATCATCGTCAAGAGCCGCCGGCCAGAGGACACCCGCACGCGGACGAATGCACACGGTCATGTTCTGAACCGAGCACTCGGGACAGAGCTCACGCCCCTCCGGCGTGCGAATCAAATCGGACCAATAGCAGATCGGCCAGTAGTCGCGAACCGTGATCACCACCGGCACGTTCGCTTGCCTTGCCGCGCGAATCGATGGCAGCGCGGTCATCACGTGCTGTGCGTGGACGATGTCGAAGCGCTGTGCGGCGATCAGGCGCGAGAGGTGCTCCCGGAGAATCCTCGTCAGCCGCTCGCTCTTGAAGTAATTCCGCACGTACGGCAGATCGGGCGCGGTGAACCCGACTTCCTGCACGACGAAGCCGTCGTAATTCGTCTTCTCGAATACCAGCGGGCGCGCCGGGAACCGGGCGGACGACGACGACCTCGTGACCGCGGGCGCGAAGACCGCGTGAAAGCTCGTACGTGCTCCAGCCGCTGCCGCCGCACCTCGGCGGGAACGAGTCGGTGGCAATGAGGATCCTCATGCGCCGCGAGCCCGTATCTTCTCGGCGAACGCAGCTTCAAGTGCCCGGCAATGGGCCGACCAGCTGTAGTCGCGAACGGCGCGCGCGCGGGCCGCCGCTCCAAGCCGGGCGCGAACCGGCACGGCGGTCAACTCGGCGAGCGCGTCGGCCAGCGCGCCAGGTCTGGCGGGATCGTAGAGCAGCCCTTCGCGTCCATGCTCGACGAGCGCCTGCATCCGTTGAATCGAGGGTGCGATCACCGGCAGCCCGGACGCCATGTACTCGAAGATCTTCAACGGAGACCAGTAGAACCCAAGCCTCAGAGGAGCGTGAGCGGACGGATCGAATGGCGCGACGCCGATGTCGGCCGCCGCCAGCGCCGCGGGCATCACGTTGTGCGTCAGCGGGCCTGTCAGGACGAGGTGCTTCACGCCCGTCGCCTCGGCGCGAACGCGGGGAAACTCAGGGCCGTCGCCAATCAGCACCGCACCGATGTCGTCACGTCCACGCGTCTGCAGCTCTCGGATGGCGCGCACCAGGTCAATCGCGCCGTGCCAGCTTCGAAAGGCTCCCGCGAACACCGCGACGGTCGGGACGGGCGGCCGCTCGAACGGCGCGGGTCCGGCCGGATGCGGGTGAAAGCGATCCGTATCAGCGCCCCACTCGAGGACGCGGACGCGATCAGAAGGGGTGTCGGCCGGCAGGATGGCAGCGCTCGGCGTCACGATGACGTCCGCCAGGCGAACGAGCCGTTCGCGCCAGCGCCGCATCGGGCGGACGAGGAGCAGGCGATCGACGATCGCCTTGCGCGAGCCGGCATGGTCCACGATCGGCGCATTCACTTCGAGCACGGCGACTGGCGCCGACCGAGCGAGCCGCGGTGATCGCTTCGCCGCCGAAGTTGTGGTACCGCTCCATCACCACGTCCGGCCGGATGCCGGCCACCAGGCGCGCAATCCGTGACGCCCGCGCCATTCGAAGGTGCGTGGATCCGAATGGGGGCGGCATGTCGATCCAACGCACGCCCGTCGCGCGGCCCATGTCACCGGGCTGCGCCGCTGTGATGAGCGCCGTCACGTCGTGCCCGAGCGCGGCAAGTCCCTCCGCCACGGCGGCCACGTGAATCGATCCGCCCTTGGTGCCAGGAACCATCTGATCGATCGCGGAGTAGACGATCTTCATCGCGCGCCGCCGGGCGTCCCCGTCTTCTCCAGCAGCGCGAAAAACGGTCCGGACTCGACGCGGCCGAATGCGAGCAGATCGAGCTTCATCGCGGCGGTGAGCGCGCCCAGCGCCACGTCGAGTCGGCCGGCTCGTCGCGATCTGCGCCTTTGCCGACGTGCGCGCTTCCTTCACGGCTTCCTTGTCGACGGCCGCAGCATCCAGCCGTCCGGAGAGGCGCTTCGCCGCGCGCCTGGCCATCTGCCTCTCCGCCATGCGCATCAGGATGTTCTCGACGAACCCGCCGACGATTGGCGTGTAGTAGCGGATGCGGGCCACGCGGAATCCGGTATCCGCCGCCACGCGATGCAAGTCGGGAATGTCCATGAGCGGATTGAGGTGATCCGATTTGCGGAGGCGCTCCTGCCGCATGTCGATCAGTCCCACCCGTTCGAGGCGGCGCGCGAAGGCGTTGATCCAGCGCAAGTCCGACGGCGATCGGCGCGTTCTTTCTCACGTGCGTGTACACGAACAACTGTCCGCCGGGCGCGAGGACGCGTGCCGCCTCGCGAAGCATCCCGCGCAGTGCGTCCGGCGACAGGTGCTCGAGCACGTCGAGCGAATACGCTTTCGTGAACGTGCCGTCTGCGAACGGCAGGCGGCGCAGGTCCCCGAGGAGGAGATCGACGTCACGGCGGGCTTCGTCGGCAAAGAACGGCGTGATGTCGATGCCGACCGCCGACGCGCGCCAGTCGCGATTCCACACGAGCGCTCGACCGCTGCCGCAGCCGAGGTCGGCGACAACGTCCGACGGACCCGGCGCGAGAAACGCGCGCAGCATGTCGTTCCGGATCTTCGATCCCAGCAGCGGCGGCGATACGTGTTCGTGCCTGGCGTCCACGTGGAGCGCTTCGTCGAGATACTTCGTCCGCTCCTCGAACGCAACCGTCGGCCGCAAATCGAGAAAGTCGGCCGATGACCCGCCGTATCGGCGGCCGCACGCCTCGCACGTGAGGCACGCAGCGTCGCCGTGCAGGCGTCCGTGGCACTCGGGGCAGCGCACGAGGGCGAGCAGCGCCTTCGAGATCATCCAACGACCTGCGTGAAAAGGGTCTCGAGGCGCCGCCCGCGTTCGTCCCAGGTATAACGGCTGACCTCCTCGAGTGCCCGTCGCGCCAGGCGTGCACCGAGCGCCTGGTCGTCTCGAATACGGCGAAGGCCGTCGGTCAATGCCTGCGCATCACCAGCGTTGACGAGAATGGCGCTCTCGCCGTCACGGAGGACTTCACGTATGGACGGCAGGTCGCTCGCGACGATCGGCCGCCCGGACGCCATGTACTCGAACAGCTTCAACGGCGACGTGAATCGCGTCGAGATCGTCGATGCCGGATTCGGCAGCACGACGACGTCGGCGCGCTTGCAGGCGACGCCGCGCGTCACGCGGCAAGAGCAAACCCGTGAAGGTGATGCGCTCGGCACAGTGAAGCCGATCGGCAAGGCCGCTCAGCCGCGCGAGGTCCGGCTCGCCCGGATGTCCGCCGATGATGAGCCCTCGCGCATCCGGCAGCGCGGCAACGGCCTCGATGACGAGATCGACTCCCTTCCACGGATAGAGGTGACCGGAATAGGCGACGGTGAACCGCGCCGCGGGATCTGTGCGGTCTGTGGCCGTGTTGTCTGTGATGTCCGCGTTGTCTGTGGCTGATCGCGTGCCGTCCGGCACGACGGCCAGCGCTGTCCGCGTCCCGAAACGCCCGGTCAATGCGTCCGCCAGCCCCTGCGTGATCGTGACATAGCCGTCCGCGCGTTTCCACACGCGCGCTTCGCGGCGCGCAAGACGCCGGCGCTTGGCGGCTGACGCCTCGGGAGCGCCCGTCAACAGCGTCGGCAGCGCCGCCGCTGTCTCGTCCGCCATGCCGTGCGATTCGTAGATGAGCGGCGCACGGATCGCGTGCGGCAGACGAAGCACGAGCGAGGCCAGCGCGAGGTCGCGCGTAAAGATGAGATCCTGCCGTCCGCGGCGAGCGGCCCTGCCGAGCGCACGCACGACATATGTCGCGTCGCCGGAGGACCGCCGGCCCTTTCACGACGACCCGCTCGATGTGGAGACGTCCCATCGCCGGCAGCGCGTAGTACGCAAACGGGTCGCGCGCGGGCGACCGCGTGTCGGGCCTCACCACCAGCGTGACCGTGTGGCCGCGCGACGCCAGCGCATGGCACGTTTCCATGGTCTGAATGCCATTGGCGCGCTCGAGAGGAAAGCGGATGTCGGCGAGATACAGAATCCGCACGTCAGCGTCCGGTTTTGTAGAACGACGCGCGATTGAACAGATACCGGTACGCGAGATCGGGCGCCATCCTGGGCACCGTCACGAAGGCATCGTACGCGTTGCGCGCGGGCTCGAGCCGCTGGCGGTCCATCAATCCCGTGGCGAACTCCGCCATCAACGCCAGATTCCAGTAGACCGCCGCCACGATGACGAGACTGAGGAGTGGCCGGACTGGATGTGGACGACATCCGGTGCTGGAGCGCTGCCAGGCCAATCACGAGCAGCGACGTGATGGCGACGAATCGGCGCTGGCCGAACGCGCCTGCCACCGTCCACGATTCCACGCTGCCCGCGGAGTAGACCTGCAGCGCAATCATGAGCAGCATGCACGCCGCCACGCGACCGAAGTACTGGCTCTCCACCGGTGCCGTCGTGACACCACGAAGGGCCATCCAGACGAGCCCGGCAATCCCGAGAATCGCCAGCGGCGTCCAGACGAGGAAGCCGTGCTCGGGTGAGAGCAGCACCTGGAGCCCGTGAGGTGCCGTCCAGGTCATCTTGCGCATCACGAGCCTCGTTGGCCCGAGGTGACCGTTCAGCGCGATGTAGGCCAGCGCCTGGGGGACGTACACGATGACGGCGATCACGAGCGCGGCGAGCGCGCGCGGGACGAGCGCCCGAACGCCGGGGCGCGGTTTCGTTCCGCCGTCGGTTCCCAGCGCCCAGAGACAGCAGTCGAGCGCCGGACCGCACGCGAGCAGCACATCCTGTTCCCGGACCATTCCGGTCAGCGCGGTGACCGCGCCCAGCGCCATCATGCCGGGGACCGACCACGTCGTGCGCACGCGCAGCCAGATGCTGACCAGGAGTGCGACCGCAAACGCCGAGCAGGCATGGGCCATGGGCGGCGCGACGTACATATAGAAGAGGAGCGGCGTGCCGAACCAGATGGCGGCCGTCGACGCGGTCGCGTCGAGGCCCAGCCGCCGGGCCGCCGCGATCGACAGCAGCAACGCGAGGAACCCATACACCGCCGAGCCGTAGCAGACCGCCGCGATGTACGGCTTCGAGTAGCCGTCGATCGCGACGTTGCGACCCAGGCATGCAGCACACGTGCGGTCAGGTCTCCGACGGCGTAGAACGGCGCCCACAGGATGGCACACCCGATCGTGCCGAAATTGATCCGCTGTCCAGCCTCGGTTTCGCGCTCGAGCAGCGTTTCGTGGAACCCGGGGTTCCGCACGGTCCCGCTGTCGTAGAAGTATCGGTACTCGTTCTCGAACGCCAGGTCGTGGTCGAACCAGAGCGATCGCAGGAACGAGTAGGTACTGCACTTCGTCCGACGCGTAGATTCTCGTGGTGACGGCGGGAAGCGACAGCGCGAACAGGGCGACCAGCAGCCATACGGGCCGCGACGGACGGGGGAAGCTCACAGCGTGCCGGTATTATCCCCCGTTACCCGAGCATCAGGAACTTCGCGACCTGCGCGAGGTTGAAGCCTGCGTGGCCGACCATGGGCCCGAGGATCGATCGTCGGGCGAGGTAAATCGCGCCCCAGAACGCGCCCAGGATCGCCGTGGCCATCGCGACGTCGTAGCCTTGTTCGACGTGGCCCAGCCCGAAGATCGTGCTGAACACCACGAGGCCCGCCGCCCCCCCACCAAGATACTGCTCGAAGCGGTGCAACACGAAGCCGCGCTGTACCTCCTCCCGCAGTCCGCCGGCGATCATCACGACAAGGGCGAACACGATCGCATCCATCCGTGTGTGCGCCAAATCCTGCAGCGGGTTGTGGGGCACGTTGTGCAGCATCGGGAGCGTGTGACCGACGATCAGCAGAACGACGACGACGACGAAGAAGGATAGCGGGATCAGGGCGATGCCGAGGGCCAGTTCCCGCCCCACCGGCCGCCATCCGAGCAGCACGTCGCGCGGCGACTCGTGGTGCGCACGCAGAAAGAAAATCACGAGCCCGACGAGCAGCGCCGTGTCCGTCAGCGTCAACGCGAAGACGAAGTGGCCGGAGAGCGAGCCGTCAGGCAGTCGCAGCTTCATGCCCAGCAGCGTCAGGATCAGGAGCACGAGCAGCTGCGTCGGGAATCCGGAACACATGATGACTTCGAGCGCTGCCGTGAGGCGGTCCGCCGGAAGAATGCGGCCGCCATTGACCGCCGGCTCTGGAACCGGCGGATCCGCGGGCGGTGCATCAGCCGGAGGGTCGACGAAATCCGGCGTCATCGTGTTCACGTCGCGAATCTAGCACAGGCCCTTCGGACGGTCCCGTGAAGGCGCCGTCCCGTCTCGCACGGCTGTCGGGCTTGACGTTGGGACGGACGGATGGCTCTTCGCGCGATCGCTTTCCTTGGTTTTCAGGACGGCAAAATGGATCCACGTGGGCGTGTGGCCACGAAACGTCGCGGAAAGATGCTGTATAGATGAGCTACAATGCGACAAAAATGGTTCAGCTCGAGCAGCTGAACGGGTAAAATTTACCGTGGGATGGTACACTGCCTCGAAAGGAACAATCAGGCTGTGTCCACGATTACAGAAACCGATCGCATGCCCGTCGAGCCGAACAACAACGACGTGACGCCCGCCGAGCGCGTGCTTATCGTCGAGGATGATCCCTCGACTCGCGTGGGTTTGACGGAGCTCGTGACCGCGTGGGGCTTTCAGACCGAGGAAGCCGCCAACGGCGAGGAAGCGCTCCAGAAAGTCACCACGTTTCGTCCCGCCATCATCGTGTCCGACCTGGTGATGCCCAGGATGGGCGGTCTCGAGCTGCTGCGCGCGCTCAAGGATCAGTTGTCGGACCTGACGCTCATCCTGCTCACCGCCCAGGGCACCGTCGAGAGCGCGGTGGAGGCCATCAAGGACGGCGCGTACGACTACTTGAGCAAGCCGGTCGATCCGCAGCGCTTGCGGATCCTGCTGCAGAAGGCCGTGGAGCGCCAGGAAACGCTGCGCGAGGTGCGGCTGCTGCGCCGGCAGCTGCGCGAGCAGGGAAGCTTCGGCCGGATCATCGGGAACAGCCCGGGGATTCGCGGCGTCTATCGCGTCATCGAGCAGTCGGCGCCGACGCAGGCGTCGGTGCTGATCTCGGGTGAGTCCGGGACGGGGAAGGAGCTGGTCGCGCAGACGATCCACGAGCTCAGCCCGAGGTCGTCGTTCCCGTTCGTCGCCATCAACTGCGCCGCGATTCCCGAAACGCTGCTCGAGAGCGAGATCTTCGGCCACGAGAAGGGCGCGTTCACCGGCGCGCACGATCGGCGCATTGGCGTCTTCGAGCTCGCGCATCGCGGCACGCTGTTCCTCGATGAGATCGCCGAGATGCAGCCGGCCACGCAGGTGAAGCTGCTGCGCGTCCTGCAGGAGCGGACGTTCCGGCGGCTCGGTGGACGGCAGGAACAGACCGTCGACGTTCGCGTGATTGCCGCGACCAACCAGAACCCGATCGACGCCGTGCGTTCCGGCAAGCTCCGCGAGGATCTCTTCTATCGGCTGAACGTGTTCGCGATTGAGCTGCCGCCGCTGCGCGAGCGGCGGGAGGACGTGCCGCTCCTCATTCAGACGTTCCTCGGGGAGTTCAACGCCCGCAACAGCAAGAGTGTGCGGGCGGTCGATCAGGAGACGCTGCAGATCCTCGAGCAGTACCCGTGGCCGGGCAACATCCGCGAGCTGCGCAACGTGATGGAGCGCGCGACGATTCTCGCCGACGGCGACTTCATCGAGACGCGGCACTTGCCGCCGCTGCTCGTCTCGCGCGGAGAGGAAACCCTGCCCACGGTCACGCTGACGCCCGGCACGACGGTCGACGAAGCGGAGCGGCGTCTCATTCTGCTGACCCTCGAGCACACGCGCCACAACAAGACGCGCGCCGCCGAGATTCTCGGTATCAGCCTCAAGACGCTCCACAACAAGCTGAATCGCATGAAGGAAGAGCGGGCGGGTGACAGCTGACCGCCGACAGCCGATCACTGATGGCCGATAGCTGCTGGCTGATCGCTGAGAGCTGAGAGCTGATAGCTGATAGCTGAATGAGCATCAAGAGCCGCCAGGTCGCCGGCGTCACGACGCTTGTCGTCTTCATCGTCGCCGTCCTGTCGGCGTTCCACCTCGCCACGCTCGCGCGTCTGAGCCTCGCCGAGAGCCAGTCGCGCGGCGATCTGCTGCTGCATGCGATCTTCCAGCGCGCGCGCGAGGTCGCCCCGCGCGCGGCCGCCGAATCGAACGGCGCGTCCGATCCCGATGCCGCCTACGCGGCGCTGCAGCGCGACGGCGGCATCCGATCGCTGCTCGAGTCCAGCATGGGCTTCGCCGGCAACGTCACCTATGCGGCGATCGTCAACCGCGAAGGGATTGCGGTCGCGCACAGCCTGAAGGATCAGGAAGGGCAGCACATGACTGCCCAGGAAGATCTCGCGTCGGTCCTCAAGCAGGGCTCGCTGCAGCTGCTCCGCGCCGTCTACTCCGACCGCACGTTCGAGATTCGGGAGCCGCTGCTGCTCGGCGATCAGGACTTCGGCTCCATCCGCATCGGGGTCTCGACGCTCCTCGTCAAGCACGAGCTGCGGGAGGCGCTGAGGACCGCGCTCCAGTCCGTGCTCCTCGCGCTCCTGATCTCCACGATCGTGGCGATGCTGCTCGCGCAGTGGATGCTCCGCCCGATTCACGTGATCCAGAGCGGCCTGACGCGTCTCGGTCGCGGCGAGCTGGACGTCCGCCTCGACCTGCCGGAAGGGGAGGAGTTCAAGGGCCTGGGCACATCCTTCGAAGCCGTCAGCGCCCAGTTGTCCGCGGTGCGCGCGAAGGCGCTGCCGTCGCCGTCGGCCGACTTCGAGTCGGTCGTCGAGAACCTCGAGGACGCCGTCGCGCTGTTCAATCCGGACGGCGAGTTGATCTTCTGCAACCCCGCAATGGGATCGGTCCTTCCGCAGTTCGCGTCCGCGGAGACCCGTCGGCTCGACGACATGGCGCCGCCCGACAATCCCGTCCGACAACTCATCGAGCGCACGCTGGCTGCGCATCGATCGCAGGGCCCCGTCTCCATCGCGCTGGCCGAGGAGGTCGCGCTCGCGGACACGCCCATCGCGGAACGCCGTCCGGATCTGCAGCCCGACCGCGTGGTCTCGTTCAACGTCCATCCGGTGGAGGGCGATGGAGCCGAACGCCTGCTGATGACGCACCCGATTGACGATGCGTCCGGGAAGTTCGTGGGGGCGATGCTCGTCGCGCGCAACCTGGGTTACTTGAACCAGGTGCACTCGACGCTCAACTACTCGCGGAAGCTGGCGGCGCTCGGGCGGCTGATGGCCGGCGTCGCGCACGAAGTGAAGAACCCGCTGAACGCGATGACGATTCATCTCGAGCTCCTTCGGCAGAAGCTGACGTCCGCGCGGCAGCTCGTCGCGGTGGGCGGGTCCGGCGGCAGCGGCACCCCCGACGTGACCAAGCACGTGGACGTGATTGGCAGCGAGATCCAGCGGCTCGATCAGGTCGTCAGCGGATTCCTCAAGTTCGCCCGGCCCGACGAACTGAAGCTGCAGCCCCTGCACCTCTCGGCCGTGCTCAGCGATGTCACGACGACGATCGCGCCGGAAGCCGAGCGCATGAACGTGGTCGTGAAGTCGGAGTGCCCGCGCGACCTGCCGGAGATCAACGCTGATCCCGCGATGCTGCGCCAGGCGCTCCTGAACCTGGCGCTCAACGCCTGTCAGGCCATGCCGCAAGGCGGGACGTTACGGCTCGCCTGTCGTCCGATCTCGCGCAAACGCGTCGAGCTCGTCGTCGAGGACAGCGGCGTCGGCATTCCGCCGGAGCATCTGCAGAAGATCTTCGACCTCTATTTCACGACGAAGGAAAAGGGCAGCGGCATCGGTCTCTCCATGGTCTACCGCATCGTCCAACTGCACGACGGAGAGGTCGAAGTGCAGTCCACCCCGGGGCGCGGCACTCGGTTTAGACTGGTGTTTCCGGAAGCATGAGCACACTGTATTCAGCAGCGCGAATCCCGGCTGCCGTTCCGGATTCGACGCTCCATTGCTGACATGAAAAAGCTGCTGCTCGCGGTCCCGCTGCTTGGCTGGCTGGCGCTGGCGTCCGCCTGCGCCGCGACGGTCAAGACCAAGGCACCGGTGGAGCGTCCGAATCTCGACGTGCCGCCGCCGCCCCCGCGCGTCATCGAACCGGCGCCCGTGCCCGAAGCGCTCCCGGACCCTGTCCCCGAGCTGCCGCCACCGCCGGCGCCCGCGAAGCCGCGTCCGCAACCGCGTCCACAGCCCGCCGAGCCGAAAGGGGAGTCAAAACCCGAACAGGCGCCGCCGAGAGCGGTACGCCGAGCGCCCCGCCGGCGAATCAGGTTCCGCAACTCCGCACGCCGCAGACGGCCGACGGCACGGAGGCCGAGAAGACCGTGCGCGCGACGCTGGAGCGCGCGAAGGCGGTGCTCAACACCGTCAACTTCAACCCGCTGAGCAATGAGCGCAAGAAGGCGTACAACGACGCCGAAGGCGTTCATCCAGCAGGCGGAAGACGCGGTGAAGCAGACCGCAACTATGTGTTCGCGCAGAGCCTCGCGACGAAGGCCGAGACGCTCGCCACCGAGCTCGCGGGACGGTAGGAGTCGCTACCGATGGCTCGAGGTCCGAGGCCCGAGCGAGCCGATTCCGGTCCTCGATCTTCGACCCTCGGAGCTCGGAAATAGGTCATCCGTACGAACTTCCCGCCAAACCGCACATCTTGCGTCTGCCCTAAGAAAGAGTCACAATATCTAGTGGATCCGGCCTTGACAAAGCTGTAAACGGGGTCCATATTGATCCGCCAGCCGACGGACGGGCCCCAGGGTTTCCCAGCCCTTCGAACATCGCCAGTCTGCCGGCGTTCCATCACAATTTTTGCTTTCGGGGCCGACCCGGGGGGTAGGTGTCGGCCTGCATTGGCGGAGGGGATATGGATAGAGGCGCTGCTTTTGGCTCGACGGTGGGGTCGAGCGGTCACGAGACGACCGGCCAGACTGCGGCCCGCCCGTCCACTCCGGCTTCGATGGCGGAGCCGGGGCACGTCGCGGGTCTCGAGTACGTCCGGTTCTTCAGCCGCGAAGGTGTCGATCCGTTCGACGAGATCGAGTGGGACATCCGATCGGCCGTGATCGGCAGCGAGAAAGGCGAGGTCGTCTTCGAGCAGCGCGACGTCGAGATCCCCCGCTTCTGGTCCCAGCAGGCGACCAACATCGTTGTCTCGAAATATTTCCGCGGACAGATCGGCACGCCCGAGCGCGAACGGAGCGTCAAGCAGCTGATCGGCCGCGTCGTCGACACGATCACCATGTGGGCGCGTCGGCAGAAGTACTTCGCCAGTGAAGACGATCTGCAGGCGTTCTCGGACGACCTGAAGCACCTGCTCGTCTATCAGAAGGCGGCGTTCAACTCGCCCGTCTGGTTCAACGTCGGTTTCGAGCGCGCGCCGCAGTGCTCGGCGTGCTTCATCAACTCCGTGCAGGACACGATGGATTCGATCCTCGGCCTGGCGAAGACCGAGGGGATGCTGTTCAAGTACGGCTCCGGCACCGGCTCGAACCTGTCGAACATCCGCTCCTCGCGCGAGCTGCTGGCCGGCGGCGGCACCGCGTCGGGTCCCGTCTCCTTCATGAAGGGCTTCGACGCGTTTGCCGGCGTCATCAAGTCGGGCGGCAAGACGCGCCGCGCGGCGAAGATGGTGATCCTCAACGCGGAGCATCCCGACGTCGTGGACTTCATCAACTGCAAGGTCGAGGAAGAGAAGAAGGCGTGGGCGCTCATCGACGCCGGCTACGACGGCTCGTTCACGGGTCCGGCCTATGCGTCGGTCTTCTTCCAGAACTCGAACAATTCCGTGCGCGTGACCGACGAGTTCATGCGGGCGGTCGTCGACGGCAGGGACTGGCAGACGCGCGCGGTGCTGCCGCCGCATGACGTCATGGACACCTACAAGGCGCGCGACCTGATGCGCATGATCGCGGAAGGCACGTGGGTCTGCGGCGATCCCGGCATGCAGTTCGACACCACGATCAACGACTGGCATACCTGCTCGAACACGGCGCGGATCAACGCGAGCAACCCGTGTTCCGAGTACATGTTCCTCGACGACACGGCGTGCAACCTGTCGTCGATCAACCTGATGAAGTTCGTCCGCACCGATACCGGCGTGGCCGACGGCGAGCTCGACGCGGTGGCGTTCGAGAAGGCCTGCCGGACGATGATCCTGGCGCAGGAGATCCTGGTCGACAACGCCAGCTATCCGACGCCGGCGATCGGGAAGAACTCGCACGAGTACCGGCCGCTCGGGCTGGGATACGCGAATCTCGGCGCGCTGCTGATGTCGCGCGGCCTGCCCTACGACAGCGACGCCGGACGCGACTACGCGGCGGCCATCACCGCGCTGATGCACGGCGCCGGCTACGCCGAGTCCGCGCGGATCGCGCGCGATCATGGCGGTCCGTTCGCGGGATACGAGAAGAACCGCGAGCCGTTCATGCGCGTGATGCGCAAGCACCGCACGGCGCTGAGGGACATCGACCGGACCCACGTCCCGAAGGATCTCTTCGAGGCCGCCAAAACGGCGTGGGACGAGGTCATCGAGCTCGGTGAACAGCACGGCTTCCGCAACGCGCAGGCCACGGTGCTCGCCCCGACCGGCACGATCGGCTTCATGATGGATTGCGATACGACGGGCGTCGAGCCGGACATCGCGCTGGTGAAGTACAAGAAGCTCGTCGGCGGCGGGATGATGAAGATCGTCAACCAGACCGTCCCCATGGCGCTGCAGAAGCTCGGCTACACCGTGCAGCAGACCAAGGAGATCATCGAATACATCGACGAGCACGAGACCATCGAGGGCGCGCCCCATATCAAGGAGCCGCACCTCGCGGTGTTCGACTGCGCGTTCAAGCCGGCGCGCGGCGTACGATCGATCCACTACATGGGGCACATCAAGATGGTCGGCGCCGTGCAGCCGTTCCTCTCGGGTGCCATCTCGAAGACCGTCAACGTGCCGAAGGACGCGACGGTCGAAGAGATCCAGCAGGCCTATATCGATGCCTGGCGCATGGGCGCGAAAGCCGTGTCGATCTATCGCGACGGCAGCAAGCGGACGCAGCCGCTGAACACGTCGAAAGGCACGACCGCGCAGACGGCGGCGGCAGTGCCGGCCGGTCCGATGCGACGCAAGCTGCCGGACGAGCGCCACGCGATCACCCACAAGTTCGACATCGCCGGGCACGAGGGCTACGTGACGGTGGGCCTCTTCGAGGACGGGATGCCGGGCGAGATCTTCCTCGTGATGGCGAAGGAAGGGTCGACGATCTCCGGGTTTGCCGACGCCTTCGCCCAGGCGATCTCGTATGCGTTGCAGTACGGCGTGCCGCTCCAGGATCTCGTGGACAAGTTCAGCCACGTCCGGTTCGAGCCGTCCGGCATGACGAGGAATCCCGACGTCCGGTTCGCGAAGTCGATCGTCGACTACATCTTCCGGTGGCTGGCGGCGAAGTTCCTCTCGCCCGAGGCACAGTTCCGCGCGGGCGTGAACAACCGCGACGAGGTCGTCGTCTCGACGCCCGAGCAGCTGCCGCTCGAGGTGAAGGCGACCGCAGCCGTCGCGCACGGCCTTCAGCCTAAGCCTCGTCGTTCGCGGCGATTCAGAACCAGGAAGATGCCCCGCCCTGCTCGACGTGCGGGTCCATCATGGTGCGCAGCGGCGCCTGCTACAAGTGCACGAACTGCGGCACCACCTCCGGGTGCGCGTAGCGTGTCGGAATCCGGATCCCGGTCCGCGGGATCCGGACCATCGTTCCAGGACATCGTGATCGGGCACATGCGACAGCGGCTCGTCAAAACCCTGACCGCTTCACTCCTGCTCTCGGCGACCCTTGCCGCGTCGCCGCAACTCGGCTCGCGGCCGGCCGACGAGTGGGTCAAGACGCTCGACGGCCCGACGCGCGTGTCGGCGCTGAAGATCGACGAGGTGGTCGCCGCGATGAAGCTGCAGGCAGGGCAGAAGGTCGCAGACATCGGCGCGGGCACGGGACTCTTCGAGGTGCCGCTCGCGATGGCGGTTGGACCGACGGGTCGCGTCTATGCCGAGGACATCGACGCCGGGTTCTTTCCGATGATTCGCAAGCGCGCGGCGGACGCGCAGCTGACGAACGTCGAGACGGTGCTCGGCGGCTTCACGGATCCGAAGCTGCCCGTGAAGGACATCGACATCGTGCTGATCCACGACGTCATGCACCACATCGAGAAGCGGCCAGACTTCATCAAGACGCTAACCGCCTACCTCGCGCCATCGGGCCGCATCGTCGTCGTCGATTACGAGGCGGGGAAGGGGCCGCACCCCGATCAGCCGGAGCTCCAGGTGTCGCGCGAGGCGCTCACCGGATGGATGAGCGACGCGGGGCTTGTGCGGGTGGACGATGTGAAGCTGTTTGCGGACAAGTACTACCTGATCTTCGCGCGGCAGCCGGCGGCGAAGTAGGGTGCGCGCGCGTCACCCGCTGACGCGCGTCCACACGAGCGGCTCGAATTTCCTCAGATTCACGATCCGGATCCCCTTTCCTCCCGAGTCGGTCACGAACAGCCACTCGCCAAGCGATCCCTTCAAGACAAACGCCGTCGGGCTCATCGGGATGAGCGGGCGGAGCGCGTTCGGATCGCGCCCACCGAACAGCTGACCGTCGCGCAACACGACGTGGAACGTCCAGCCGTCCGGCAGCAACCTGTAGTCGCCGGCGAGTCCGGGCCAGCCCTCGCTCGAAACAGCCTGCGCCGGAGGATCGGCGGTGATCACCGAGGCGTGCGACGCGACCATCCTCCAGGTGTCTCCGCTTCGTCGAAAGACGTCCGTGATCCGGTACTTCGTCGCCAGGCGTTGACCGAACACGGTTTCCGATTCGTCAGCCATGAATCGAACGACTGCCACGTCCGTGGAGGTCCTGCACGGTCAGGTCGCGTACGCGGATTTCACCGGACAGGCCTTGCGGCAGCGGACGAAGCGCTTTCAGGAACGCCGCCTTCGTCAGCTGCTCGCCTTCCTCACCGGTCATCACGCAGGTCTCGTCCATGACCTGGTCCCACACCGCATGATCGCCGGATGCGACGGCGTCCATGAGCGTCTGCTCGGTCTTCTCGAACCACTCGCGTGACCCGGCGGAGGGCTGAAGGCCGATGAGGGCGGTCGTGACGAGGATGGCGAGAGCGGTCATGGCCGGATGATACCGGAAGCCGCGCCGACCTGAGCGTCAGGTGCCGGTCTTCGCGTGCGCGGGTGACGCGAGCAGGCCGTGATCGTCCAGGAAGCGCCGAATTGCGTTCGAGAACGCGCGTGAATCGGCGTCCGCGAGGTTCACGTGATTGCCGTGGATCTCGACGAAACGCTTGTCGGTGCGCGCGGCGTCGAAGAGCTGTCGCCCCTCGGCCATCGGTACGACTTCGTCGTCCGATCCGTGAAGGAAGAGCATGGGCGAATGGATACGATCGATCTTGCTGCGCGAATCGAAGGGGTTGCGCATGAGCAGGCGCACGGGAAAGAAGGGATAGCGACGCTGGCTCAAGCCGGCCTGAGACGCGGGCGCGCCCTCGAGAATGACGGCTGCGTGATCGACCTCCGATGCGAGATCGACCGCGACAGCCGAGCCAAGCGACCAGCCGAAAATCACAACCCGCTCCGGCGCGACGTGCCGCTCCGCGCGGAGGTACTGGTACGCCGCACGTGCGTCGAGATCGAGCGCCGGCCTCCGTCGCCGTGCCATCGAGACCGGCAAACCCGCGATATTCGGGCGCCAGCACGTTCAGCCCGATCGTCCGGAACTCACGGTAGTGAGAGATGTTCACGGGCGATGCGATCGTCGAGGCGTTTCCGTGCAGGTAGAGCACCCACGCGCCCTCGTCCAGCCGGACCAGTCATCACCCACGCGAACTGACGGGCGGCATCCTTGCGGGGAATGTCGATCTGCGTGTACGGGAACGCAGGACGGGCATCGCCGAGCGTGCGGCCCGCTTCGAGCACGAGCGTGGATTCCTGATTCGACGAGCGACAGCACGGCGACGGTATAGCCGATCGCCACGACCGCGAGCAGGAACAACAGCACGCGCAGCGGCCGCGGCCGCCATCGTTCAGCCTTGCGTCGTTCGGGTCCGGTGTACTTCGGTGTGCGCCAGGTCACCGGAGGCTGCCCTCGACGGATCGAGAGACAGATCCGCTCGGCCGCGAAATCCACGTCATCCGCGACCCATGGATGAGATTAGACGAAGCGGATGCATGTCGATCGAAAGTTGATGGTGCGCGCGAACAGCTCCACGATAGGATTGATCAGATGTGGAGGATGCATGCCGGATAAGCCAGCAACGAGAGACGCACTCATCGAAGCCTTGAACAAGGATCTGTCGCGCGAATACCAGGCCATCATTGCATATGTCGTGTACTCGCAGGCGCTCAAAGGCGCCCAGTACATGGCGATCGCCAAGGAGCTCGAGAAGCACGCCTCGGAGGAACTGCGGCACGCCCTCACGATCTCGAAGCACATCGACTACCTCGGCGGCATGCCGAACGGCACGGCGCTTCCGGTCAAGCTCTCGGAGAAGGCGACCGACATGCTGCGCGCCGATCTGGACAACGAGAACGAGACCGTGCGCAACTATCGCGAGCGGGTGAAGCAGTGCGAGGCGCTCGGGGAATACGGAATCGCCGAGGACATCAGGGAAATCCTGCGTCAGGAACAGGAGCATCAGCTCGATCTCGCGACCGCGCTCGGGGAAGACGTCCCCGATGTCTCGAAGCCTCGCAAGTAGCGCGCGCCCACAGGTCACGGCTCGATTCGGCGGGCGTCAGTGGATCAGGAACAACTTGTCCTGTCGCGCGAGCGCCCATCGAATCCTGCCGTCGGCTCCCACGATCGCGTCTTCCTCCTGCGCCATCCTCACGCGCTGTCCACTCCACTCCGGCACCGGCGTCGTGGCCTGAAGCTCGATCGAGAACCACATGCTCGGGATCACCTTCGCGTCGCCGCGACCGACGACACCATCCTGATAGTCCCAGAGCCCGATGAGCGGACCCGCCCCGTGGCCGTTGAGACCGATCGGATGTGAGTAGACGGTTCCGTCGATGCCTTTCGCCTTCATGCGCGCCCGTGCGGCGGCGAGGATCTCGTTGCCTGTGCGACCAGGCCGGATCTCGTCCATGACGATGTCCTGGAGCGCGTTGGAATTCGCGAGCGCCAGGCGCAGGCCTGCGGGCGCATCGGTCTCACCGTCGCGGAGCACGTAGGCGTCGTGCTGTGTGTCGGTGTTGAGGCGCGCGACCGTGATGCCGACGTCGCAGTGGAGCAGATCTCCTCGCTGAATGACGGGGTCGTCGCCGACCTGCTCGGCGGTCATCCCCTGCCGCTGGACGTCCACGTCGGGCTGGAACCACGTTCCGAGCCCGAGGTCGTTGACCCGCTGCCGCCACCACCACTCGAGATCGCTGGTTCGCGTCTTGCCAGGCGTAATCAGCTGCTCCGAGAACATGGTGCGGGTGAGCGACCAGACCAGTTCCTGCATGCGCCGATAGAAGACTTCCTCATCGGGAAGACGCGAGGCGATCAGCTCCAACGGCAAGCCCCTCGGCATCGCGGAAGCGCGCCGTCCACTCGCTGCCGAGCGCCGCGCTCATTCCCTGCAGCTCGCCGCTCGACAGGCCGTCGGAAAACGCGAAGACGGTCGATCGATTGATCCCGATGACCCGGGGCTTGCGCTCGACGATGACGTCCTTGAGCGCCTGCCATTGCTCATCGCCCCAGAGCTCGGCCTGCTGCCCGCGTCCGATGTTTCCCGCCGCGGCCTTGGTCGAGCGCCGCGCGTCGAAGACGCCTCCCTGCGACGTGCCGCCGAGCGCAATCCTCTGGACGCACGCAGCGGACGGTGGGGTCCCGGCCGCCGCGCAGGTGTCGAAGAACACGTAGATCGTGCGGCGGCGCGCGGCGAACGTCTCCGGCGAGGTCACCGCGCTGAACACCGGGTCCTCGTTGTACTCGCGCATGGGCACGACCCAGAGGTCGATCCCGTGCTTGCGCATCAGCGCCGGCAGAAACGTATCGAGGCGCTTGCGCAGCCAGTCCTGCTGCATCGCCGCCTGCTCGCGGAGAGTGCCGAACGGACGCTCGGGCGCGGGCGCCACGGGCTGTTTCGCGGAGACGCCGGCCGTCAGGACGCCAGCCACAAGGAGCACGGTCGACCGAGCAATGAGGCGCATGACGCAGGAGTGTACACGACCTTCCCGCAGCGCCTGATCTCGATGCCAGCCTCACTCCTCCGCGTTCGGCCTTCGGTCCTCGGCCCTCGGTCCTCGGCCCTCGATCCTCGCCCCTCGCTCGAGATCGACATACCCATCGCTGATCGTGTCGTCCGGGTGCGCGCCGAACAGCGAGAGCAGCTCGGCGACCACCTGCGCCTTGTCGCGCGCATCGCGCCTGGACCACGTGCGCGACTTCACCTCGATGAAATAACCGTCGGCGACGGGAGCCACCAGCCGATCGAGGTGGACGTAGAATTCGACGCCCCGATACGCCACCAGCCAGCGCCGGCGTTCCTTTTCCACGACGCGTTCGGTCGCCGGTCGGAAGTACTCGCGATAGAACCGTGCCGAGTGCGCGGCGGGCGCGAGATAGCGCGAACGGAACAGGATGACGTGGCCGAAGCGCTCCTCGTGCGTGCGGCCGGTGAGCGTCAGGCGGGCGCGGGCGCCGGTGACCTGTCCGGCCTCGTCGAGTAGTTCGTCTTCCCGATAGCGCAGGTGGCCCTGCTCCGGATCGTCGAACGACCAGTACGTGTCGAACTGGTGGTAGCGCGTCGATCGAATGACGGTCAGTTGATCCGACGCGATCACCGCGAGCGCTACGCTCGGCGTCGGGCACGCGCGCCTTGACCTGCACCTCGTAGCTCTCCTGCTCGACGGCGCCACCAACCGCCACCAGCTTCTGCAGCACGCTGACTTCGCGGCTGCCAAGGAACGCGTCGATGCGCGCCGCCTGATCCTGGGCGGCGCGCCGCAGTTCCGTCTCGTCCACCGTCAGCAGCCGGCGATCCCGCATCAGCCAGCGGCCGTTGCACATCACATCGACGACGTCGGTGGACTTCGAGGCGTAGACGATCTGCGCGTAGACGCCGTTCGGATCGCGATGAAAGGCCGGGACGTTGTGCCCGGCCGACAGATCGAGGACGATCAGGTCGGCGCGCTTGCCGGGCTCCAGCGAGCCGGTCAGATGATCGAGGTGGAGCGCCCGTGCGCCGACCCGCGTGGCCATCGCCAGAGCCGACCGTGCGGGGATCGCCGTGGGATCGCCGCCGATCCCTTTTGCGAGCAGCGCCGCGAGCCGCGTCTCTTCGAACATGTCGAGATCGTTGTTCGACGCGGCGCCGTCGGTCCCGATGCCGACGTCCACTCCCAGCGCCAGCATCTTCGCCACCGGTGCGACACCTGCGCCGAGCTTGAGGTTGCTCGTGGGGTTGTGGGCGACGCCCGCCGAGAAGTTCTTCAGCGTTCGAATCTCTCCTTCGTCGACGTGCACGCAGTGCGCCGCGACGACCTTGGCCCCGAACAGGCCCTGCTTCCGGACCCACGGCACGATCGGCATGCCGTTGACGCGCCGCGAGTCTTCCACCTCGAGCAGCGTTTCGGAGAGGTGCGTCAACAACGGCACGTCGTACTCCGCAGCGAGCTCCGCGCAGGCCCTCAGGATTTCCGGCGTGCATGTGTAGGGCGCATGCGGTGCGGGGCAGGGGACGATGAGCGGATGCGTGCGCCAGCGCGCGATCAGCTGTCGCGCGCGCGCGAGCGCGTCTTCGTAGCTGGCCGCATCCGGCGACGGAAATCGGAGAACCGTCTGACCGCAGAGCGCCCGCAGGCCTGCAGTGGCCGTCGCCTCGGCCACGGCCTCCTCGAAGTAGTACATGTCGGCGAAGCACGTCACGCCCGAGCGGATCATCTCCGCGCAGCCGAGTGCCGTGCCCAGCCGCACGAACTCTGGCGTCACGAACTCGCGTTCGACGGGCATGACGTAGCCCATCAGCCAGACGTCGAGTCGAAGATCGTCGGCGAGACCGCGAAGCAACGTCATCGGCACATGGGTGTGCGCGTTGATCAGGCCGGGCATCACGACGCGGCCCCGGCAGTCGATCCGTTCGGGCGCCTCGTGCGTCAGCGCATCCGGCCCGACCGCCACGATCGTGTCACCCGCTACGGCCACAGCGCTCGACTCGTACCTCGAGAACTGGGCGTCCATGGTCAGCACAGTGGCGTGTTCAAGAATGACGTCGCACCGTTCGCTGCTCATCTCAGTCCGCCTTCGAAATCCGTAAGGCTGGATCGCCGCGCGTAACCCAGCCGTTGAGCTGATCGCGAAAAAGCGCCGTATTGGGAAGGAACTGCTGCGGGCAGCCCGGTTGCTACTGAAGCGGAGGGGGGAGATTCACGTTTTCGTATCGATGGAGAATTCAATGAAGACCCTACGTTTCGCGGTTCCGGCTGCGGTCCTCCTCTTTGTCGCGGCGTGCGGCAGCAGCTACTCGACTCCCACCAACCCCACGCCCAACCCGAACCCGACGCCTGGCGCCAACGCCGTCACGATCCCATCGGGCGCGCAGAGCATGGGCAGTTCAGCCTACAAGCCGAATCCGATTACCGTCCCGGTGGGCACGACCGTGTCGTGGACGAACAGCGATGCGATCGCGCACACGGTGACCAGCGACGGCGGAGTGTTCAACTCGAATTCGCTCGGGCCGGGGGGCACGTTCACATACATGTTTTCGACCGCGGGAACGTTTCCGTATCACTGCGCGATCCATCCAGGCATGGTCGGTTCGGTCGTGGTGCAGTAGACGCGATCACCAACCGAGTCGGATGGCGAGCCACAGACCGACGCCCAGAACAACCCCGACGCCGACCAGGAGAATCGTGCCGGTGACGAAGTACGGGTACACCATGAGCAGCAGCCCGGTCACGAGCTGTGGCCATCGCTCCTGTTTGCGCCCGTAGACGAACAGCACGAAGCCGGCGCCGCCGATGATCAGCGAGAGGAACAGCCAGGCAGGATCGAGCGACATCCGCTCCCGATCATACGGCCACCAGGAGCTCTCGCCTAACTAGCGACAGCGGACGACGCTCCGGGCCACGCGGCGGACGATGCCGACGAGCTCTTCGAGGGAGCTGGTCGCGACCCACTGTCGCGTGAGCCGGACGCGGGGCGCGTAGTCCGTTCCGGCAATGCGGAACGACAGATCGATGGCGCGATCCGACACCCGCGTGACCCGGGTGCGATCGAGCGCCAGCGTCTGCGCGCACGCGGTCACCGAGAGGCCGTCGGTCAGAGGGATCAGTTGATCGATGGTCATGCCTCACCTTCCTGCTTGGTACTGGCAATTCTAGCGCCAGGAGGTATCCTGAGCGCGTGAAGAAACTGCTGATGATGCCAGTGCTCATCGCCGGCCTGTGGCTCTCCAGCTCCCATCTGAAAGCGGACGTGTCACGTTGGCTGCCCGCCTCCGGAACCCAGGCGGCCGCTGCCGGACAGCCCGCGCCGTCGTCCACCGATCGCGACGCGCGCATGGGCTGGTGGCGCCAGTCGAGATTCGGCATGTTCATCCATTGGGGCCTCTACGCCGTGCCTGCCGGCGACTACAACGGCAAACGGTCGAAGGATATCGGCGAATGGATCATGTCGTGGGCCAACATCCCGCGTGCCCAGTACCGAACAGTTCGCGCCCCGTTTCAATCCGGTGAAGTTCGACGCGGCGCGCTGGGTGCGGACCGCCAAGGACGCCGGCATGAAGTACATCGTGATCACGTCGAAGCACCACGACGGGTTCGCGATGTACGACAGCGACGTGAGCTCGTACGACATTGTCGAGTCGACACCGTTCAAGAAGGATCCAATGCGCGCGCTCGCCGACGAGGCGAAACGGCAGGGCGTCACCTTTGCGTTCTACTACTCGATCATGGACTGGCATCATCCGTCGCAGTACGTGGACGCGCCGGGCAAGGATCCCACGGCCGGCGACGGCAAGACGAAGATGCGCGAGGGGCGCAAGCAGGAATACGTCGACTACATGAAGGCGCAGCTGCGCGAGCTGATCACCAAGTACGACCCGGCGGTCCTCTGGTTCGACGGTGAGTGGGTCGATTGGTGGACGGAGGAGGATGGCCAGGCGCTCTACGCGTACGTCCGCAGCCTGAAGCCGAACATTCTGATCAACAACCGCGTCGGCAAGGGGCGGAAGGGGATGGAAGGTCTGAGCAAGACCGACCGCACGTATGCAGGCGACTTCGGCACGCCCGAGCAGCAGATCCCCGCGTCCGGCCTTCCGGGCGTCGATTGGGAAAGCTGCATGACGATGAACGACACGTGGGGGTTCAAGTCGTACGACGAGAACTGGAAGTCGTCCGAGACCCTCATCCGAAATCTGATCGACATCGTGTCGAAGGGGGGCAACTATCTGCTCAACGTCGGTCCAACGGCTGAGGGGGAGATTCCGGCGCCGAGCGTCGAGCGGCTGGCGGCCATGGGCCGATGGCTGAAGGTGAATGGGGAAGCCATCTACGGCACCAGCGCGAGCCCGTTCGCGACACAGCTGCCGTGGGGTCGGGCGACCCGCAAAGCAGGGAAGTTGTACCTCCATGTGTTCGACTGGCCTGCCGACGGCCATCTGGAGGTGCCGCCGTTTGGGGGCACGATCACGTCGGCACGGCTTCTGAGCGACGCCGCGTCGAGGCTCGAGGTGAAGCCGGGACGCGTCCGGGTTTTCCATCACGCTTCCCGCGAAGGCGGCTGATGCGATCGCGTCAGTCGTCGTGCTCGACACGACGGACGCGAAGTGAATCGCCGCCGGCTTTACGCCGGCGGTGACCAGAAGCCCGTCACGGATTCGATCCGTCCATCGGGGCCGAAGACGAACACGTTCGTGCCTCGGGATCGCGGCTGCCCGTCCTCTCCCGTCGCGATCCACCCGGCGAGGACCATGCCCTGACACTGGCGCGGATCGCCATCGGCCTTCATCCTGACGCCGGGCATGAAGCGCTGTGCCGCGCCGATGTGTGCGGTGAGCTCGTCGATCCCTTCCACGCAGCTGTAGCGATCGCGAAGGCGGATATCGGCTGACGCGATGTCGGTCAGTGCCTGCCGTCGTGCCGTGTCGTCCGGCTCGGCCCACGCGTCGAACCATCTGCCCACACGTCCGGGCGCGTCGTGCAGCGCCTCGTCGGAGACGACGTTCGCGAAGACCGACAGCTGGTACCGCCACCCCTGCACGTGATGGTCGCGCGCCGCCGCATCGGCGAACTCGTGAACCAGATGCAGCCGTGTGCCGCGCGACGCGGCTTCGAGGCGAATCGTGACGAGGGATCCTCCGGGCGGCGGAAGCGCAGGCGGCGCGTATCCATACGTGAAGACGATGCGCTCGGGAGGGGAGACCTCGACGACTTCGCCGGTCGCCTCGACCGCGTTGGGATAGCGAATGAGCACGCGGCCGCCGGGGCGCGCGTCAATGGTCGATCCCGCACCCCACCACGCGGACCAGCGTGTGTTGTCCGTGAAGTAGCGGAAGACGACCTCGCGGGGCGCTTCGATCAGGATCGTGCGATCCAGCCGGTGTGGAAGCTCCATCATGCATCCTGCCTTTTCTTTCGTCTCTGTGGACGTCGTCGGCCGGGACGCGGGCCTCGGCGCGAGGCCTCCAGCTCCGCCTGCAGCTTCAACCGCCACAGGGCGTCGTCCCACATCCGTTCGAGCGCGGCTCCTACCGGACCCAGCGCGTCGCGGCGCGCGCGGTAGAAGCGATGTTTGTGATCGCGACGGCATTCGAGGAGCCCCGCGGCGCTGAGCGCGCGGAGCTGGAGCGAGACCGCGCCGAACGACACGTCGGGCATTGCGGCATGGATCCGTCCCGCCGGCAGTTCCTGCCTCCACACGAGCCGCAGAATCTCGCGCCGCCGAGGCGAGGCAATCGCGGCGAGGACCCCCGGTCCGACTTGCACGTTATCAATTTAGATAAAACTAAAATGAAAAGCAAGCGAATTATTGTTGTGCTCGCTGCGAGCACAACGGCGCCTGCTGACCTCGAATCGATCGTCAGCTCTGCGGTTCTTGCTGTGTGGTGGCGGAGGGATCTGTGTGAGGCGGCGCGTCTTCAGTGGAAGCGGATTGCATCTCGGTCGGACGCTTGGGCTCGGCGACCTCCTGCGAGGAACGCGGCGTCACGGCGGCCGACCGATCGTCGTTCTCTTCGTGTTTTATCGCCTGAAGTGACCGAACGAACGCCCCGGAAGATGTTTTCCATCATGCCGAGCTCGTCGTTCTTCGGATCGATCCGGGCCATGTGTGAGCCCATTCGGTGCATACCCGGTGCCGCGCTAAAAGGTTATCCTCCACGCCTTTCGCAGAGGCGAATAAAAAGCGAATATGGTAGCCTGACTCGCCGTGCCCATTCGGAGCTGCATCGTCAGTTTTCAGAGCCCCTCGGCGGTGACGCACAGCGTCGAGGTCCAGGCCGAGTCGTTGTACGAAGCCGCGGCGCTGGGGCTTTCGCGGCTCAGAAAGGATGGCTGGATCGAGGGTCTCGGGCCGGCCACCAGGCTCCAGATCGAGGTGCGGGAACCCGCAACCAGGCACGTCCTTTCCGTTCAGCAGCTGCAACGATGGGTGAACGGCACCACCAGCAGCCCTGTGGAGACGCTGCGGCGAGCGAAGCTGAAACATCTCTGCTTCGATGCGTAGCAGGAGGCAGGGGGCAGCGGTCAGCCATCAGCCATCAGGGCTCAGCCCTCGGCCATCAGCTGAGAGCTGTCAGCTGTCGACTCGTTTCCGTCGCGGTTTCGCGCTGTCAGCTCTCGCCAGCTCGATGGGAGCGGCGCTGGTCGGTTGGAGCGCCGCCGAGGCCGACGGCCACTCGACGACACCCGGAAGTGCGGCTGCGCCGATCATGTAGAGGCCGATCGCCGCAAACGCAAGATATCCGGATCCCGGAGCGAGGTGATCTTGAGCGATCGTGCCGAGCGTCGCCACATCGAACAACGCGAGCAGCACGCTGCGCATGCGTCCACCGTCGGGACTCGACAGCGACGCGAGCACGGCAAACTTCAGCACGAACGCCGACCCGAAGATCACGAGCAGGCTGCGCAGCGCACGGTCACGATCGGGCGCCGTGACCAGCGTGTTCGTCAAAAGGACGAGAAGAAACGCGTCGAACAGCAGCAGCGGCAGTCCCGACGACGGGCGTGAGCATCGTGAGGAGCTGCGCGCTTGCCGCGAAGAGCGTCACGAGGACGACGGCGCCGTTGGCGTTCTGGAGCGGCGCGCGCGAGCTTCGCAGCAGCCGGTCCGGTACCAGCACGCCACTTCGCACCAGGACGCCAATCAGCAGACACGCCAGAACGAGCGCGAATTCGGAGGGCCCGGTCAGCAGCGCCGGCGCGCGCAGCTGAACTCCGGCCAGAAGCGCGACCGACAGAAAGATCAGCGGCAGGACGACCGCCTCGCGAACCGCGCTCATTTGCGCTTCCGGAAGACGCGCAGCGGATTGAAGTCGGAGGCATCCCGCACGAGCCCGCGCTCGAGCTCCGCCTTCAACTCGTCCGCGCTATGCATCTGCAGGTCTGGGTCGTCGACGATCAGACGGCCACCTGGCGCGAGCGCAATCGACTTGTTGACCGCAACCAGGCCGGGCGCGAAGAGCGCGTCCGTGTTGTAGAGCCGACCCCATCCCTGGCGATAGTAGGCGTACGCGATGTAGAACTGCGTTTTCGCATCGCGCTCGGCCGAATCGGCGCGAGCAAACGCCGCCCGCGCCTCTGGGAACTGATCGTGCCGGAAGAACCGGAGGCCGTCGGCGAACGACTCCGCGTCGACATGGTACGCGCCGACGGTCGATGCAAGGCCGCCCGTGACCTGCGCGAACGTGCGGGGCTGTGCCTGGTACAGCCAGCCGATGAACGCGGCGTAGGCGGCGGCCGCCACCAGGCCGCCCCCACGGATCAGCGATTCACGCACTCGTCGATCTTACCCGGTTGGCTCCCGGTCAGCTCTTGTCGGTGCGGGGAGGCAGGCGGACGGCGGGATAGTAGAGTCCCGCCGGCTCGCGATTCCACCACCGGCCGGTGGCTCTACGTTCCGCCGGGGTCGTGAACTTGTACAGGTACAACTGCGCCCGGATCCAGCGCGGCGGCCGATCCCGAAAGGGATCCGTGGCCGAGCAGTCCCGCCACCGCGGCGTCCCCTTCGAGGAGCCGTCGAAGCAGCACCGGGAACCACGGATAGTCCCGCGCGGACGACATGGCCGCAAACCACATCAGCCAATCGAGCCTCAGATGATACGGCGCGATCTGTGCCGGCCGTCCGGTGACATCACCCGGCTTTCCTTTGAACTCGTACTCCCGCCACACCGTGCCGTCTGTCGGCGTCTCCTCGTCGGTGCCTTCGATGACGATCTCGTAGCGCTCACGGGTGACGCTCCCGAAGGCGCCGTACGTGTTCACGAGCTGCAGCGAGTTGAACGAGCTGTTCATCATCTGCTGCGACGACAGCATGTTCAGCGTCGGCGCGATGCTCAAGAAGGCGACGACGGCGCGCCAGCGCCCAGACGGCATATCGGTGCACCGCCGGAATAGGCTGCAGCGTCGGCATCGAGACCGGGAGCCACGACAGCCATCGGCTGTCGAGCGTCGTGAACGCCAGCACGATCGTGAGCCAGTTCAGCCAGGAGAGATTGCCGCTCACGATGAGCGTGAGCTGAAACGCAATCGTGATCAGGCCGGCGATGCCGCAGATCGGCTGCGGCAGAAAGAAGCCGAATGGAACGATCAGCTCGACGACATGATTCACCACGACGCCGCCGTGCAGCACCGATTGAGGCAGGTGATGGCAGTACCAGCTCAGCGCGTTGGGAATCGGTTGCGTCTCGAAGTAGTAGTCGAGACACGTCAGGTCGCGCCAGCACGGATCGCCGCGCATCTTGATCAAGCCGGCGCCGAACATCAAGCGGAACAACGTCCACCGGTAGATCCAGTTCACGATCACGTGCGGGGCCGCCGTTCCAGACCCGAGGAAGATCGCGAAGAATCCCGCCTCGCACAGGAGCGATTCCCAGCCGAACGCATAGAATGTCTGTCCGACGTTGACGAAGGAGAGATAGAGGATCCACAGCGCCCCCCACATCGCGGCGGCTGCGAGCGCGCTGCGGCGCTGCAGGAATCCGCTGAGCGCGATGCACGAGACGAGCACGCCGACCCATCCCGCGATCCGGAACGCGCGATCGCTCGGGGCGAAGAAGAAGAGGCTTGGCGACGCGCCGAACGGGACCTCGCTGACGAAGCGCCGGACGGGGAGGAGCCCGCGTTCTCCGAGCAGCGGCACGAACTGGTTGACCGCCACGAGAAAGGCGATCAGATAGATGCCGGCCAGTCCCCGCTCGAAGAGCCAGCGCGAGTACCAATAACCGGAGGCATCCTCGGTCATCGTCCACCATCATGACAGACGCCATCGTCGTTGGAGCGGGCCCCAACGGGCTCTCCGCCGCCATCGTGCTCGCGCGTGCGGGCATGCGCGTCGTCGTCTACGAAGCCGAGGCGGCGCCTGGCGGAGGCTGCCGCTCCGCCGAGCTCACGCGTCCAGGATTCGTTCACGACGTCTGCTCGGCCGTTCACCCCATGGCGCTCGCCTCGCCGTTCCTGCGGACGCTGCCGCTGGCTGACCACGGTCTCGAATGGGTCGAGCCACCGGCCATGGTGGCGCATCCGATGGACGACGAGGCCGCTGGCGTGATCGAACGGTCGCTGCCGCGTACCGCGCAGGCCCTCGGCCGCGATGCAGGAGGCCTATCAACACCTGATCGGATCGGTCGTTCGGGCGTGGCCGAAGCTCGAGCATGCCGTGCTCGGGCCTCCCCGTGTGCCTCGGCATCCGATCGCGCTCGCGCCGTTTCGGCCTCGCGGCGCTGCAATCGGCCGACCGCCTCGCACGGCGTCACTTTGAAACATCTCGTGCCCGCGCGCTGTTTGCGGGCATCGCCGCGCACGCGATGCTGCCGCTCGATCGATTTCCGACCGGCGCCATTGGGCTCGTGCTCAACGCGACCGCGCACACGGCCGGATGGGCGTTTCCACGTGGCGGCGCCCAGCGTCTGGCGGACGCGCTCGCCGGCTACCTTCGGTCGCTTGGCGGAGAGATCGTGACGAACACTCGAGTGACGTCGATCGACGATCTGCCCGCCGCCCGCGCCGTCCTGTTCGACTTGTCACCTCGTCCCCTCCTGCGGATTGCAGGGCGGCGTTTTCCGAGCTGGTATCGACGGCGGCTCGAGCGCTATCGCTACGGCATGGGCGTGTTCAAGGCGGACTGGGCGCTCGACGCGCCGATTCCCTGGCGCGATCGGACGGTCGCGCGCGCCGGGACCGTTCATCTGGGCGGCACGCTGGAGGAGATCGCACAGTCTGAGCGCGACGCGTGGAACGGCCAGATCTCCGCACGTCCCTACGTGCTTCTCGTCGCAGCCAAGCCTCTTCGATCCAACGCGCGCGCCGGCAGGAAAACATACCGCCTGGGCCTACTGCCACGTCCCGCATGGATCGACCGCAGACATGCTGCCGGTGATCGAGCAGCAGATCGAGCGCTTCGCCCCGGGCTTTCGCGATCGGGTCATCGCGCGTCACGTGATGACGCCGGCGGATCTCGAGCGCTACAACCCGAACCTCGTCGGCGGCGACATCGCGGCGGGCGTGACCGACCTGCGTCAGCTCGTCGCACGCCCGACGCTCCGTTGGTATTCCACGCCGGCGTCAGGCCTCTATATCTGCTCGGCCTCCACGCCGCCCGGCGTGGGCGTTCACGGCATGTGCGGGTATTTCGCGGCGATGAAGGTGCTGAAGGACGTGGGCGCGGTCGTGACCTATCGGCGCGCGGCGTCGGGCACGCAGGCCGAGGATGAACGACGTGATGTTCGGGTTGCGCACGTTGGCGAAGTAGTTCGTGCCGAAGCTGCATGCCGTTGTCGTCACGGCGGACGTGATCCCTGCCACCGCCCACACGCCGCCTTCCTGAAGGAGCAGCGGGCCACCCGAGTCGCCGGAGCAGACCGAGCTCGCTGTGGCGCTGTACCTGCGTCTGCAGCTGCGTGCTTCCCACCGCGGTGATCGTTGTCGATCCGGCGCGGAGCGTGGACGCCACCTGGTTCTGATCGTTGCCCCAGCCCGCGATGATTGCCGTCTCGCCGACGCGCGCATCGCGACTGAAGAGCACCGGGATCGGCGTCCGTCCGAGGTCGTCCGACATGAGGACCACCCCGACGTCGAGCGCCGCCGGATCGTCCTCGCGATAGCCGGGATAGGCCGAGAACGATTGCGCGATCAGCTCCGATCCGGTCCCCAGGAAAATCCTGACGGAACCCGACGTTGCCCGCCAGGCAGTGCGCGGCGGTCAGCACCGCCCGCGACGCGATCACGGTTCCCGAACAGGACCCAGTGGGCACGCCATCGGCGTCCGCGCATATTGACCAGCACGCACCGGCGATGCCGCCGTCGAGCAGTTCACGCCGTTGACGATGGCGATGCCAATCGCGCTGCAGGAGTTGCTGACGGGGACCGAAGGGGTGGGCGACGGCGAGGGAGACGTGGGGCTGCTGCTCCCTCCGCCGCACGCCGCGCAGACGACGACGGCCACGAACGCAATCGCACGGACGTGAGGGACTCTGGATCGCACCCGCGGCGCCGCCATGGGGATCATTTCGCCGGTTCGGTGGATTCGTTGGAGTCCGCCGGGGCGTCCACCGTGTCCGCCTCCGCCACGTGCGGAAGGGCCGTGCCGGTCCACGGCGCCAGCACACCGGCCTTCACGTACGTGAACAGCTTGTCGCGTGTGTCGACGATGTCGAGGTTGCGCATCGTCAATTGCCCGATGCGATCCTGCGGCGTGAACATCGACTCGCCCTTCTCCATCGTCAAACGCTCGGGCTTGTAGGTGAGATTTGGAGACGAGGTGTCGAGAATGGAGTAGTCGTTGCCGCGCCGCAGCTCGAGGGTCACCTCTCCCGTGACGGCGCGGGCGACCCAGCGCTGGGCCGTCTCGCGAAGCATCATCGCCTGAGGATCGAACCAGCGCCCTTGATAGAGCAGTCGGCCGAGACGGCGGCCGTTGTCACGATACTGCTCGATGGTGTCCTCGTTGTGAATGCCGGTGATCAGGCGTTCGTAGGCGATGAACAGGAGCGCCATGCCAGGCGCTTCGTAGATCCCGCGGCTCTTGGCTTCGATGATCCGGTTTTCGATCTGGTCGCTCATGCCGAGCCCGTGCCGGCCGCCGATCGTGTTGGCCTCGAGCACGAGCTGCACGGCATCCTTGTAGACGATCCCGTTGATGGCCACGGGCTGCCCTTCGTCGAAGCGGACGACGACCGACTCCCGTTTGACCGTCACATCGTCACGCCAGAAGGGGACACCCATGATCGGCTCCACGATCTTGATTCCCGTGTCGAGCCGTTCGAGGTCCTTCGCTTCGTGGGTGGCGCCCAGGATGTTGGAGTCGGTGGAGTAGGCCTTTTCGGCGCTCATGCGATACGCGAAGCCCGCGCGCTGCATGTAGGCCGACATCTCGGCGCGGCCGCCCAACTCGTCGATGAATGTCTGGTCGAGCCAGGGCTTGTAGATCCGGAGGTCGGGGTTGGCGAGCAGACCGTAGCGGTAGAAGCGCTCGATGTCGTTGCCCTTGAACGTGCTGCCGTCGCCCCAGATGTTGACCTCGTCCTCCTTCATGGCGCCGACGAGCATGGTGCCGGTGACGGCACGACCGATCGGCGTCGTGTTGAAGTAGGGCACGCCGGCCGTCGAGATGTGGAACGCGCCGCACTGCAGGACGGCGAGCCCCTCGGCGACGAGCTGGGCGCGGCAGTCGATCAGCCGCGCGCGTTCGGCGCCGTATTGCAGCGCCTTGCGGGGGATCTCGTCGTAGTCCGGTTCGTCCGGTTGCCCGAGATTTGCGGTGTAGGCGAACGGGATCGCGCCCTTCGCGCGCATCCAGTGCAGCGCGGCGCTCGTGTCGAGCCCGCCCGAAAAGGCAATGCCGACCTTCTCGCCGACGGGCAGGTGCTGAAGAATGGTGGCCATCGAGACCACCATCATAGAACTGTCTGACGATGCCGTGCGACGGGTGCGTCGCATCATGCGCGCAGGCGATGGCATCGATTCGGGAATTCTATGCGCGGACCGGCCGGGCCGCGGTAGGCTGTGCGCAGCGGCACCAGCGTCCAGCACGGACAATTCTGTTCCTAACTAGCAATATAGGATCATAAATGTCGATACAATCGGAGTCTGCAGCCGAAAGCGGCACCATGGATTCACAGATGGATATCGCCGGCGCCCGTCAGACGGGCGAAATCCGCAAACTCACGTCGCTCCTGGAGGCCAGCCAGGCGCTCTCCACGGGCTTGAACTTCAAGGTCTCGCTGCACCGTGTCCTCGAGATTCTCGAGAAGTCGCACGACGCCGTGCGCAGCGCGGTCGCGATCGCCGCGAGCGAGGACCGTTCGCACCTGCAGGTCGTTGCGTCGGTCGCCAGCGGCCGCGATCGCATGCCGGACGGCGCCGTGCCCGGCGGCGCGCTGGTGCGTCGCGTCGTCGAGAGCGCGCGGCCGATCGTCGTACCCCGGATCAGCCGCGAGCCCGCCCTGGCCGAACGCCGTGCGGACGGCGACGAACGGTCGTTCGTGTGTGTGCCGCTGATCGTGAACCGCCGCGCCGTCGGCGCGCTGTGCATCGAGCTGCGGTTCAAGTCGGACCGCAACTACGAGCGGACCGCGAAGTTCTTCGGCGTCATCGCGTCGATGATCGCCCAGGCGGTGAAGGTCCAACGGCTGCTCGAGGCGGATCGCGAGCGGCTGGTGCAGGAGAACGAGCGCCTCCAGGGAGAGCTTCGTCAGCGTTACGACTTCTCGCAGATTCTCGGCACCAGCGGCGTCATGCGGCGGATCTGCGAGCAGATCGCCCAGGTCGCCCGCGCGAACACGACCGTCATGATTCGCGGCGAGTCGGGGACCGGCAAGGAGCTGATCGCGCACGCCATTCACTACAACTCGTTGCGCGCGGCGAAGCCGTTCGTGAAGGTGAGCTGCGCGGCGCTGCCCGACACGTTGATCGAGTCGGAGCTCTTCGGCTACGAGAAGGGTGCGTTCACGGGCGCCATGGCGCGCAAGAAGGGTCGGTTCGAGCTGGCCGACGGCGGCACGCTGTTTCTCGACGAGATCGCCGACGTGAACCCCGGCGTCCAGGTGAAGCTGCTGCGCGTGCTGCAGGAGCGCGAGTTCGAACGGCTCGGCGGGACCGACCAGGTGTCCGTGAATGTCCGGTTGATCGCCGCGACGAACAAGAACGTCGAAGAGGCGATTGCCGCGGGCACGTTCCGTGAGGATCTGTCCTACCGCCTGAACGTCTTCACGATCTTCATGCCACCGCTCCGCGAGCGGAAGACCGACATTCTGCTCCTTGCGGATCACTTCCTCGAGAGCCTCGCCACGGATCACCGCAAGCGGATCCGCCGCATCTCGACGCCCGCGATCGACATGCTGATGGCGTACCACTGGCCCGGCAACGTGCGCGAGCTGCAGAACGTCATCGAGCGCGCGGTGCTCGTCGCCGAAGGCGAGGTGCTGCACGCGCATCACCTGCCGCCCAGCCTGCAGACCGCCGACGCGTCCGGCACGACGCCCGTCCTCTCGCTGACCGTCGGCAGTCGGCGCCTACGAGAAGGATCTCATTCAAGACGCGCTGAAGATGGCGCGCGGCAATCGTGCGAAAGCGGCGCGGCTCCTTCAGGCGACGCCGCGCATCCTGAACTACAAGATCCGCAAGTACCGGGTCGACTGGCGCCGCTTCCGCGCATGATGGCAACGCCGGACATTCCTGTTCCCAGGGCGAGCGGCAGGCCGCACCCCGCACCCATGCAAAAAGCAGATAGGTCGGATACAGGAATTCTATTTTGCTCTCGTGATCCGAGCGAGTACGCTCCAGGATGAGAGTTATCGCCGGAGTGAATCGATCTATGGACCTGACTCAAACTCGTTACGTTGCGATTACACTCACCGAGCCGGAATGGGAAAGCCTGCGCGCCCTTCAGCCGGATCCCTGCAACTGGCTGAAGCAGCAGGTACATCAGCTGATCGAAACGCAGGGGCGTCCGTCCGACAAGCCCGCCGCTGACGAGCCCACGGAGCACCAGATCGCCTAGGGGCCCGTCGCGCTCACGATGTGAAGCGCTGGAGTGGAATGGGCATCAGGCCCCAGTCCGCCTGAATCCCACGAAGCGCCTGCTGGAGACTCGCGGCCAGCTGATAGCCATCGGCGGCCAGCACACGCACGTACGCCTGATTCGCGGCCGGCTGCCCGATCGCCATCAAGACCCCGTCGGTCGCGGGCGCCGGCTGCAGATCCGCTCGGCCCACGCCGTACCAATAGCCCGACCCGACGTAGCGGTAGCCTTCGAGCACACCTGTTCCTGCCACGTTGACAGCCGCAGGTTGCAGGTCCATCCCGTCCCGGTACAGCGGCGCGCCGCCGGCGGTCACGACGGTACGACTGTAGAGCCGCCGAAACCGCAAGTACTCACCACGGCCGGTCCGGCCCATCGCGAAGGTTTCGACGACGCCGAGGCGCGCGTCAGGTTCCACGTCGATCTCGAGGCGCTGCACGACGCTGCTGTCTGGAAATGGAATGACGAGGCCGGGGTAGTACTCGAGCTGCCCTCCCGCACGCACCGTGAGACGGACGCGCTGCCTCGCTGGTTCGGTGTCGCGCATCGCGAGGATGCGCGTGGCCGACTGCGCCACGAGCACGACGCGCGCGCCGGCCTCGACGGACACGTCGACGCTGCAGGAGTCGCCGCCGCAGAGCCCGGGCCCCAGCGACAGCAGCTGCACCAGCAACCGCCCATCGTCCAGACGAAACGGCCGAACGATCTTCAGCGGCGCGACGACGTTCGCGTGGGCGAGGATGGTGTGAGCGCCTGTCGCGGTGAAGCGCAGCGTCAGCGCGTCCGTGAAGCGAGCCGACGTTCGGCGCGACGCCGACGCTCACGAAACGGCGTCCTCGGCGGGTCCGGGCGTCGACGGAAGCGCCTCGAACAGTACATCGTGCCTGATCCACGCGATCACCTGATCCACGCCCGTGCCGTCCTTCAGGTTCGTGAAGACGACCGGCTTGCCCGTCCGGATCGCCGCCGCGTCGCGCGCCATCACGCCGAGGTCGGCGCCGACGTGCGGCGCCAGATCGATCTTGTTGATCACGAGCAGGTCGCTCCGCGTGACGCCCGGCCCACCCTTGCGTGGCACCTTGTCTCCGCCGGCGACGTCGATCACATAGATGCTCACGTCGACGAGCTCGGGGCTGAACGACGCCGCCAGATTGTCGCCGCCGGACTCGAGAAAGATGATCTGCACCTCGGGAAAGAGGCGGCGCAGATCGTCGAGCGCTTCGTGATTGATGGACGTGTCTTCGCGGATGGCGGTGTGCGGGCAGCCGCCCGTCTGCACGCCCCGAATACGCTCGAGCGGCAGCGCCCCGGATCGCATCAAGAACTCGGCGTCCTCGTTCGTGTAGATGTCATTCGTGACGACCGCCATGCTGAAGCGATCCCGCAGGCGCTGGCAGAGCACGTCCACGAGCGCGGTCTTGCCGGATCCCACTGGGACCGCCGATGCCGATGGTGACGCTGGTCATCTCTGCGCGTTCCTTCCGCCCGTGATTCTATCCGCCCTCGGCGCGCCTCACGACTGAAACAACCGCGTGTGCAGCAGCGGCTGCTGGTGGCAGCGGATGTCGAGGGCGGGCATGGACGTGAACAGATCGTCCTCGGTCGCGTGCGCGGCCGCGTCGACCGCGCCCAGCAGTCGCGGTTGCAGCTCCACGAGCAGCATCTGGGCCTGTTCCGGGCTGACCGGCATGCATCGCGTCGCCGCGGCGAGGTTGCCTGCCGCGAGGCTGTGGGCATAAGACATCAGCAGGTCGCGACACGGCAGATCCAGCATCCGGCCGGCGGCGCCGACGACGACGGCGTGATGTGGCGGCGCGACATCGAGCGATCCGATCAGAGCGGGATAGAGCCGGCGCACCAGCTTCAGCGTCTGCCTGCCCACCCGCTCGCTGGCCTGCCGCATCGACGGAATGATCTTGTACGCAGCGACGATCGCGCTGAGGCGGGCGAGAGCTGCGTTCCGCGTATCGGTGCCGGCGGCCATCCAGGCGAGAGCGGCCGCGCCAAGATCGCTCGCTCCCCACCCCAGGTCGATCTGGTTGTGCATCAGATCGCGCAGCGTGGCCAGATCGGCGCCGAGCTGCCCATAGGTTTCCAGACCTCCGGAATGGGCAAAGGCGCCGACCGGAAATTGCGAATCGAACAGCTGCAGGAGCCGCAGGCGGCCGACGCCCTCGTCATTCATTGCGCTTGGGACCCCGCCCCCAGACGCTTGACGCGCTTCGCCCCTCGACATCGGGACGACCCTGAGCCTGTCGATGGGTCGCGCCACGGCCTTTTTGGCCTTGCCGCCGGGCCTCTCAATGCGCATGGTCGCCTGGTGCGCGCCCGTGAAAGGGGCGCTCGGCCCGGCGGAAGGGAACGCCGGTCCGCTCGAGCCGCTCGGCGAGCGTGTGATCCGCCAGCGCGACAATCTCCGTCGCCGTCACCTCGATATCGCGATGCAGGTTGCCGATGAGATGCGCGATGCGCGCCGCCTCCGCAATGGTGCGAGGCTCGATCACCAGCACCGCCTCGTCGGCGGCCGCGACGACGAACGAGCGCTTGCCGTCCTGGTAGATCACCTGACCTGGATGCAGCACGGTCCCCGTCGGCAGCTCCAGCGCCAGCACCGTTCCATCCGGCGCCTCGAGCAGCCGGCGCACACGCCGTCGGTCGTGCGCGCTCATGGGCAGCTCGATCACCTGAGCGGCGTCCGCGGGTTCCACGGCGATCAGCCAGGGCACGAATCTGAACCGGCACACGATCGACCATCGGCTGTCCTAGAACAGGAAATAGCGCTGCGCGAGCGGCAGCGTCGTCGCGGGCCTGGGCGCGATCGCCTCGCCATCGATCCTGACGGTGTACTGCTCCGGATCGATCTCGATCTCCGGCATCGCGTCGTTCAGCAGCATGTCGCGCTTTCCGATCCGACGCGTTCCACGGACGGGCACGAGCTGACGCTGCAGTCCTGCCGGCAGACGGCCCTTCGTGAGCGACGCCTGTGACACGAACGTCGCGCTCAGCGCATGCACCGCGCGCCCGAACGCGCCGAACATGGGGCGATATCGGATCGGCTCCGGCGTCGGAATGGACGCATTGGGATCGCCCATCAGCGCCGCGACAATCATGCCGCCCTTGATCACGAGATCCGGCTTGACGCCGAAGAAGGCCGGCGACCAGAGGACCAGGTCGGCCCATTTGCCGACCTCGATCGATCCGACGTGGTCGGCCACGCCGTGCGCGCGCGCCGGGTTGATCGTGTACTTCGCGACGTAGCGGCGGATTCGGAGGTTGTCGTGGTCAGCCGTGTCGCCCGGCAGCGCTCCGCGCGCCTCCTTCATCACGTGCGCCGTCTGCCAGGTTCGCGTGATCACTTCGCCGACGCGTCCCATGGCCTGCGAATCCGACGACATCATGCTGATCGCTCCAAGGTCGTGGAGCACGTCTTCCGCCGCCATCGTCTCCGGCCGGATCCTGGACTCCGCGAAGGCGACGTCTTCCGGCACCTGCGGGTTCAGATGATGGCAGACCATCAGCATGTCCAGATGCTCGTCCAGCGTGTTCACCGTATACGGCATCGTGGGATTCGTGCTCGACGGCAGCACGTTGGGCCGGCTGCAGACCTTCAGGATGTCGGGCGCGTGACCGCCGCCTGCACCCTCGCTGTGATACGTGTGGATCGTTCGATCCTTGAACGCCGCGAGGGTGTCTTCGACGAAGCCCGACTCGTTGAGCGTGTCGGTGTGAATCGCGACCTGCACGTCGTATTCGTCGGCGACCGTCAGGGCCGTATCGATGGTGGCCGGCGTCGTGCCCCAATCCTCGTGGAGCTTGAGGCCGACGGCGCCCGCGAGGATCTGCTCGACGAGCGGCCCGGGACGCGACACGTTGCCCTTTCCGAGAAAGCCGAAATTCAGCGGCAGGCCTTCCGCCGCTTCCAGCATGCGATGGATGTTCCATTCGCCCGGCGTGCAGGTCGTCGCCCGCGTGCCTTCCGCCGGCCCGGTTCCACCACCGATCATCGTCGTGACGCCGCTGTACAAGCGCTTCCCACGCCTGCTGCGGGCTGATGAAGTGGATGTGCGAGTCGATCCCGCCGGCGGTGAGAATCCGATGCTCACCCGCGACGATCTCGGTTGACGCGGCGATCTCGAGGCCGGGCGTGACGCCGTCCTGCACGTCCGGATTGCCGGCCTTTCCGATCGCGCAGATGCGGCCGTCGCGGACGCCGACATCCGCCTTCACGATGCCCCAGTGATCGATGATGATCGCGTTCGTGATCACCAGGTCCGGCGCGCCATCGGCGCGGGTGACCTGCGACTGCCCCTGTCCGTCCCGAATGACCTTGCCGCCGCCGAAGACCACTTCCTCGCCGTAGCGCGCGGCGTCGCGCTCGATCTGCAGGATGAGCGCCGTGTCGCCGAGGCGCACGCGGTCACCGGTGGTCGGGCCGTAGAGGTCGGCGTACGCGCGCCGCGAGATTTTCACCGGGACTCCTTCATGAAGCCGCGACGCTGCGCTTCGATCAGCACCTGATCGCGGCGTTCGTCGAGCGCGCCGTCGGTCAGCGCGCTCATGCCGTAGGCGTGCCGCTTGCCGCCGAACGGGATCACGTGGACCTCGCGTCCTTCTCCTGGCTCGAATCGCAGCGCCGTGCCCGCCGGGATGTCGAGGCGGCGTCCATAGGCGGTGGCGCGATCGAAACGCAGGAACCGGTTCACCTCGAAGAAGTGTGTGTGCGATCCAACCTGAATCGGCCGATCGCCGACGTTCTCCACGCGCAGCCGGACCGCTGTCGCGTCCGTGATTCAGCTCGATCTCGCCGTCCGCGATGAAGTATTCGCCGGGCTTCATGGTCACCTGATGGGATCGTGAATGGTGACGAGCTTGGTGCCGTCGGGAAAGGTGCCCTCGACCTGAATCTCGGGGACCATCTCGGGCACACCGTCCATGACGTCGTCGCGGCCCAGGATCTGCGCGCCGAGGACCATGAGGTCCGCGACGCTCCGGCCGTCACGCACGCCTTCGAGCACGGCCGCGGTGATCAGGGCGACCGCTTCGGGCTGATTCAGCTTCAACCCACGCTCGCGGCGCCGCCGCGCCACTTCCGCCGCCGTGAAGATGAGCAGCTTGTCGATTTCGCGCTCGGTCAGACGCATGGGACGCGTTCACTTCGCGAATTCGATCGTGACGGTCGGTCGACGCTCGCGACGGTCAGCCCAGGCACGCCCTGCAGCGCCGCGAGGCTCTTCGACTGCCGTTCAGCTTCTGCGAACGCCGTGGATCCTGCAGCATCTTGTCGAAATCCATCTGCAGCAGCGTCAGGCGGTTGCCGGTGACGCGGCTCGATTGCTCTTGATCACCTTGCCGTCGATCGCGAGCGTGAAATCCACGATACAGGCCGGCCATCATCGTCTTGACCATGGCCATCGCCTGCTCGTTCTTCATCATGTCCTGCGACGAGTCCGCGCCCATGTTCGAGAGCAGGGCCGCCGTCTCCGTCTGTTCCGGCATGCGGATCGTGAGGGTCGACGACGAGGCGCCGCGTGGCGAACTCGAACACGAGCGGGCGGCCGCGACGTGTCAGCCTTGACCGCCGGACGCTTCGGCCATCTGGGCCCCCTGCTCGCCCATCTTCATCTGGAGCTTCGTGATGTCGTCGAACGCGTAGTGCGCACGATAGCCCTCCACGTCCGCCGTCTTCAGCGGCTCGCCGGACACGAACCGAGCGCCAATCTTGTCGGCGGTCTCGCGCGCCTGCTTCTCGGTGAAGAGCTCTGCCGACAGACCCTTCGTGCCCTGGCCGCCGCCCGCGCCAGCCATGCTCTTCAGCATCGCGACGGTCTCGGGCTTCATACCCATTTCCTGATCGATCGTGCCGCTGCCGTCGGGCCGAACCGTGACGAGCGTTGTTGCCCGAAAGCACCCGGTGCAGGCGAGCGCGAACAGAATCACTGCAGCCAACCGTGCCGGCATTGGATCTCCTCAGGTGTAGAAGAGCGGACCACGCAAGTGTAACGCAGGCGCGTGACGCGTCCGCAGACGACGGTCAGCGGGCCTTGGCCGCCCGGACCGGGTTGGCCTGCGGCGAGAGCCGCAAGCGCGGAAGGATGTGTCCGAGGCTGTCCATCATCTCCTGCACCATGCGCGGGACGCGTTCCGCCCGCAGGTGCACCCAGCCTGTCTCGCGCACCAGGCGCTCGCCTTCGATGCGGGCGACGCGCAGTGTGCCGCCGCGTGATCTCCTGCGCCACGGCCTGGAAGGGGACGATCGTGATGCCGAGGCCCGACGCCACCATCGACTTGATGATCTCGACGTTCTCGGTCTCGGCGACGATCCGCGGCTGGATGTCGGCACGCACGAAGAACTGATCGATGGCGCGGCGCGTGTTCGACCCCGTCTCGAACAGGATGAACGGCTGACGCACCAGCGCCTGCGGCGCAATCGTGCCGCTCGGACGCCAGCGCATGCCCGACCGGCATGACGAGCAGCAGCTCTTCTTCGATGGCCGGCACCGTCTGCAGTGCCGGATCGTCGATCGGCAGCGTCAACAGCCCGAGATCGGCGGCGCCGGACCGCAGCTTGCGCACCAGCCGCGGCGTCCCGCCGGTGATCACCTTGATGTCGACGTCGGGATGCCGCTGCCGGTAGTCCTGCAGCAGGGCAGGGAAGACGTAGAGGCAGACCGTCATGCCGCCGACGAGCCGCAGCGTGCCGGTCAGCTTCTTCTTGTGATCGAGGATGCTCACCGGTCGTGTCGCGGATGTCCGCGAACACGCGGTGGCTCAGTTGGAGGAGCTTCTCGCCGGTCGGCGTGATCTGGATCCGTCGTCCGAACCGGAGGAACAGCGGCTCCTTGAACTCCTCCTCGAGGAGCAGGACCTGCCGGCTGATCGCGGACTGCGAGACGTGGAGCCGCTCACCCGCGGCGGTGAACGAGCCGCTCTCGACAATCGCGCGAAGAATCTCGAGCTGTCGCAGATCCACACTGCCGCTCACGAGGTGTGCGGATGCCATCGCTACGACCGTTTCGCCGGTCCTGCCGGCTGACGTCTTGACCGGCTTCAGGAACGGCATCAGCGCGCGCAGCCTCGCGCCGACCTCCTCGATGCGGTGCTTCTGCTCGCGCTGCGCGCTGCGCGTTGAACCACGGGCGCCCCTTCGCGTCCTCCTCGATCCAGTTCGGCGCGCGTAGGTGCCGTCCTGGATCTCCGCGAGCATCCTCCGCATCTCCTTGCGCGTCTCGCTCGGTGACGAGGCGCGGGCCGCCGGTGTAGTCGCCGTGCTCGGCGGTGTCGCTGACCGAATAGCGCATGTAGTTCAGGCCGCCCTGATACATCAGGTCGACGATCAGCTTCAGCTCGTGCAGGCACTCGAAGTACGCGATCTCCGGCTGGTAGCCGGCCTCGACCAGCGTGTCGAACCCGGCCTTGACGAGCGCGCTGACGCCGCCGCACAGCACCGCCTGCTCGCCGAAGAGATCGGTCTCGGTCTCTTCGGCGAACGTGGTTTCGATCACGCCGGCGCGGGTGACGCCGATGCCCTGTCGCGTAGGCGAGCGCGACCGCGCTGCGCCTGGCCGCTCGCATCCTGGTGCACGGCCAGCAGCGCCGGCGTGCCGGCGCCTTCCTGATACAGCTCGCGGACGCGGTGGCCCGGGCGACTTCGGCGCGATCATCGACACGTCGATGTCCGCCGGGCAGGTCGAGCGTGCCGAAGCGGACGTTGAAGCCGTGCGCGAACATCAGCGTCTTGCCCGCGGTGAGGTGCGGCCGGATCGCCTCGCGATAGAGCGCTGCCTGCGACCGTGTCGGGGACGAGCACCATGATCACGTCGGCCCATGCGGACGCCGCCGCCGGGTCGACGACCGTCAGCCCTTCCGCCTGCCGCCTTCGCGCGCGACCTGCTCGACGCCGGCAGCCCGACCCGGACGTCGACGCCGCTGTCGCGCAGGTTCAGCGCGTGCGCGTGCCCCTGCGATCCATAGCCCAGTATCGCGACCTTCCGCCCGCTTGATCAGAGCGAGGTCGGCGTCGGCGTCGTAGTAGATCTTCGGCATTCCTGTTCCTCCATATCCGCTGTGTAAAACCTGTCGGGATCCGGATTCGGGATCCGGGTCTGAGGATTAGGGATCGCGTCTAGGGACTGCGATGTCCGATCCCCGCATCCCGCGTCCCGAACCTCGCTACACCGAGTACGACACGTCCGCTTCGGCGTCGGGAACGGCGGCCGCCGGGCCTCCGCTCGGTGGTTCGGCTGCCGACGCCGCGCGCCATCGCGACGCGGCCGGTGCGCACCATTTCGAGCACGCCGTACGGGACGCAGCACGTCGAGCAGGCCATCGATCTTGGCTTCCGAGCCGCCATCTCGATCACGAGCGACGCCGGCGCCACGTCGACGACGCGCGCGCCGAAGACCTCGGCCAGCTGCATGATCGACGGACGGCTCTGCGCGTCCGCGCTGACCTTGATCAGCGCCAGATCGCGAACGACCGCCGGACGATTGGTGATGTCTTCGACGCGGACCACGTGAATCAGCTTGTAGAGGTGCGCCTGGATCCGCTGCGCGCCGCCAGCGTCGGTCTGGACGACGACGGTCATGCGCGAGACGCCCGGCGTCTCGCTGTGGCCGACCGCCAGCGAGTGGATATTGAACCCGCGACGCCGGAACAGCGACGCGACGCGGTTCAGCACGCCCGGCCGATCTTCGACGTAAACGGTGAAGGTATGCATGGTCATGAGTCCTCGTTCACGTCCGCGCCGGTTTCGACGATCGGATTGGGCCGGCGAATCATCGCGTGCAGGTCCGCGCCCGCCGGCACCATCGGATAGACGGTGTCTTCCTGCTCGACCCGGAAGTCGATCGACGACCGGACCCGCGTGGTCGCGCGCTTCGCCCGACCGCCGGCAGCACGTCGCCGCGCTGCGACACGCGCGATCCCGCGGATGCCGAACGCCTCGGCCAGCTTCACGAAGTCAGGCCCCGACAGCGGCGTGGCGGCGTAGCGCCGCTCGTAGAAGAACTCCTGCCACTGCCGCACCATGCCGAGGTAGCCGTTGTTGATGATCGCGACCTTGATGTCGATGCCGTCCTGCACCGCGGTCGCCAGCTCGCACATCGTCATCTGGAAGCCGCCGTCGCCGACGACCGCCCAGACCTCGGCCTCCGGCCGCGCGCGCTTGGCGCCGATCGCCGCCGGCACGGCGAAGCCCATCGTGCCGAGGCCGCCGGACGTGATGAGCGAGCGCGGCACCTCGTGGTGGTAGTACTGCGCTTCCCACATCTGGTGCTGGCCGACGTCGGTGACGACGATCGTGTCGCTGTCGCGCGTCGCGCGCCAGAGATCGTTGATGACGTGCGCCGCATACAGATGGCCCGTCGTCGGGCAGCGACTGGATGTCGCGGACCGCGGAGTCGCCCTTGAGATCGTTGATGCGGCGCGAGCCAGATGCGTCGCGGTCGCCCGGCGCCACCGACGGGCATCAGGCGCTTGAGCACGTCGCGGAGATCGCCGACGAGCGGCGACGTCGACCGCGCACGTTCTTGTTGATCTCGGACGGGTCGATCTCGATGTGGATCTTCTTGGCGTTCGGCGCGTAGGTCTCGAGGTTGCCGGTGACGCGGTCGTCGAAGCGCATGCCGCAGGCGATCAGCAGGTCGGCCTCCTGGATGGCGTGGTTGACCCAGGCTTCGCCGTGCATGCCCATCATGCCGATGTTCAGCGGATGCGACGCGGGCAAGCCGCCGATGCCGAGCAGCGTCATCGCGACCGGAATGTGCGACCGCTCGGCGAGCGCCCGCAGCTCCGCCATCGCGCCGGAGATCAGCACGCCGTGGCCGGCGAGGATGACCGGACGCTCGGCTCGCGTTGATGAGCGCGGCGGCCTGCTGCGAGCGACGCATTCCCGGCGTCCGGCACGCCGCCGCCAGCTCGGGCACGACCGGCGCTGCGGCCGTCCCAGTCGAACTCGCACGACGCCTGCTGCGCGTCCTTCGTGATGTCGATCAGCACCGGGCCGGGACGGCCGGACTTCGCGATCACGAACGCCTCGCGCACGGCACGCGCGACGTCCTCGGCCCGCGTCACGAGGTAGTTGTGCTTCGTGATCGGCAGCGTGATGCCGGTGATGTCGATTTCCTGGAACGCGTCGCTGCCGATCAACCGGCTGCCGACCTGGCCGGTGATGCAGACGATCGGCGACGAGTCCATCATCGCCGTGGCGATGCCGGTGACCATGTTGGTCGCGCCGGGACCCGACGTCGCGATCGCGACGCCGACGCCGCCGCTCGCGCGCGCGTAGCCGTCGGCCATGTGCGTCGCGCCCTGCTCGTGGCGCACGAGCACGTGGCGGATGGGATAGTCGAGCATCGCGTCGTACGCGGGCAGAATCGCGCCGCCGGGATAGCCGAAGATGTCGGTCACCCCTTCGCGCACCAGGCATTCCCAGAGAATCTGCGCACCAGTTAGTTTCATAGGTGTCAGTCGTCCAGTTTCCAGTTGCATTACTCAAGGGCGTGGGGCTCCACCCCCGCTCGACGCGCTTCGCGACGCCTTCGGGCTTGCCGCCATTCGTGGCAGCCTACTGCCTAGCTCTACGTTGCTCTGCATTCTGCATTCTGCGTTATGCATTCGTCACCGCGCCTTCGGCGGCCGACGACACCAGCCGCGCATACTTCGCCATGACGCCCGTCGCGATACGCGGCGGCAGCGGCGTCCATCGTCCGCAGCCGCTCCGCGATCTCGGCGTCGCTGACATCGACGTGGAGCGTGCGGGCCGGCAGATCGAGCGTGATGACGTCGCCGTCGCGCACGGCGGCGATCGGCCCGCCGGCCGCGGCTTCCGGCGCGACGTGGCCGGCCATCAGCCCGTGCGTGGCGCCGGAGAACCGTCCGTCGGTGACGAGCGCGACCGAGTCGCCGAGGCCGGCGCCCACGATCGCCGCCGTGACCGCCGAGCATCTCGCGCATGCCGGGTCCGCCTTTCGGGCCCTCGTGGCGGATGACGACGACGTCGCCGGCCTTGATGCGGCCGGCCTGGACGGCTTCGAACGCCGCTTCCTCGCCGTCGAACACGCGCGCGGGGCCGCGATGCACGCCGATAGTCGTGGCCGGCGACCTTCACGACGCAGCCGTCGGGCGCGAGGTTGCCGCGCAGAATGACCAGACCGCCCGTCGGCTTGAGCGGCGAGGCGACCGGCCGCATCACCTCCTGGCCGGGCGTCTCGACGGCGGCGTCGGCTTCCTCGCCGATCGTCCGGCCGCTGACGGTGCACGGCGTCGGCGTGCAGCACGCCCGCCTGCTGCAGGCGCGCCGCGACCAGGCGCGTGCCGCCGGCGCGGTGCAGATCGACCGCGACGAAGCGGCCGCCGGGTTTCAGGTCCGCGAGCAGCGGCACCTTGCGCGCTGATGCGATCGAAGTCCTCGAGCCGCAGCGTCGACGCCGGCTTCGCGCGCGATCGCCAGCAGGTGCAGGACCGCGTTGGTCGATCCGCCCGTCGCCGCGACGGCGGCGATCGCGTTCTCGAGCGCCTCGCGAGTGATGAGCTGCGACGGACGCACGCCGCGCTTCAGCACGTCCATCACCAGCGCCCCGGCGGCTCGCGCGACGGACGTTCTTGTCGCGTGTCGACCGCCGGCACGTCGCCGCTGCCCATCGGACGCGAGGCCGAGGAATTCGCAGGCCGTCGCCATCGTGTTCGCGGTGAACTGTCCGCCGCACGCGCCGGCGCCCGGACAGGCGTGGCTCTCGATATCGCGCAGCGCGGCGTCGGACATCCGGCCGGCCGCGTGCGCGCCGACCGCCTCGAAGACGTCCTGAATCGTGACGTCGTGTCCGTCGAACCGACCCGGCGCGATCGACCCGCCGTAGAGCAGCACGCCCGGGATGTCGAGGCGCGCCAGCGCCATGGCCCCGCCGGGAATCGTCTTGTCGCAGCCGACGAGCACGACGAGCGCGTCGAACAGATTGCCGCGCGCGACCAGCTCGATCGAGTCGGCGATCACTTCACGGCTGACGAGCGAGGCGCGCATGCCGGCGCGAGCCCATCGTGATGCCGTCGGAGATCGAGACGGTGTTGAACTCCATCGGCGTGCCGCCGGCGGCGCGGATGCCGGCCTTGACCGACGTCCGCCAGCTCGCGCAGGTGGAAATTGCACGGGCCGATCTCGATCCAGGTGTTGGCGACGCCGACGAGCGGACGCGCCAGATCCTCGGCGGTGAAGCCGACGGCGCGCAGCATCGCGCGCGCCGGCGCCCGGCTCGGGCCGTCCGTGATGCGCGCCGCTCTGCCACTTCAGCGGTCGCGGATCGTCTCGTCAGCCACGGCCGTGCCCCTTGTGCGTCTGCGCCAGCGCGGCGTCTGGTTGCGCCCGCGGTCACCGGCTCGGGCTCGCGCCAGCGCGGATACGATCCGAGCGTGCGCAGCGAGGCCGCGAACTCCGCCAGGTGCACCATCGCGCGCGTGCACGAGAGATCCTCGCGCGCGGCCGCGACGTCGACATAGAACAGGTACTCCCACGGCCGGCCCGGGACCGGCCGCGACTCGAGCTTGGACAGATCGATGCCGCGAAGCGCGAAGACGCTCAGCGCCTTGAACAGGGCGCCCGGCTCGCTCTTCAGCGTGAAGACCACGGACGTCTTGTCGGGCGTTCCGAGCGGCACGCGCTCCCGGCCGACCGCGAGGAACCGCGTGATGTTGTCCTTGAAGTCCTCGACGCCGCTCTTGAGCGCCTCGAGGCCGAACAGGCTGCCCGCGCGCTCCGACGCGATCGCCGCCGTATCCCGTCGCTCCTTCGTCGCGCACCATCTTGGCGCTGCCCGCGGTGTCGTAGGTGGCAATCGCCTCGACGTGCTTCAGCGTCGCGCAGGAAGCCGGCGCACTGCGCGAGCGCCTGCGGATGCGACAGGACGCGCCGCACGTCCTCGAGCCGGACGCCCGGCAGCGCCAGCAGGTTGTGGACCACCGGCACCTGCACTTCGCCGACGATGGCCAGGTCGCGCTTCGACGAGCAGGTCGTAGTTGCGGTGGATCGACCCGCCGATCGAGTTCTCGATCGGGCACGACGCCGAGCGCGACCTTGTTGTCGTGCACCGCGTCGAACACGTCCTCGAACGTCGGAAACGGGCGCAGCTCGGCATCCGGCAACAGCCGCAAGACCGCCGCCTCGCTGAACGCGCCCGGCTCTCCCTGAAATCCCACGCGCACACGCACCGCCTTCGAGAAGCAACCACGAAGCCTTTCGTGAGCTTCGTGTTCCTCGTGATCTTCGTGCTCAACTCGTGACAGACGCGACAGCCCGCATCCAACAAAAAAGCCGTCACCCGGTTTGGATGACGGCCTGGTCTGTAGTCACGTCACAGCCACGCGCGTCATCCGTCATGAAGACGGACAATAAAAATGACCGTGCCGACAAGGCCGACGTCGCGTCGCACGTTGTCCATCGTGTGCTCGCGGGCTGTGAAAGTCAAATTTATAATCATTTGAATAGAATAAGCAGTGCTTATGTAAAGCCTCTACGATTCGACCCAATTCAGGCTGCGCTCCACCGCCTTCGACCAGCCGCGATACGCCGCTTCCCGGCGATCCGCCGTCCATTCCGGCTCCCACTGCCGATCCATCTGCCAGTTCTGGCGCAGGTCGGCCAGCCCCTTCCACACGCCCACCGCAAGCCCGGCGAAATACGCGGCCCCGAGCGCGGTCGTTTCCGCGACGACGGGTCGAACGACCGGCACGCCCAGGATGTCGGCCTGCAGCTGCATCAGCAGGTTGTTCGCGGTCGCGCCGCCGTCCACCTTGAGCACGTCCAGCGTCACGCCCGAATCCTGCGTCATCGCGTCGAGCACGGCGCGTGTCTGGAAGCAGATGGCCTCGAGCGTCGCGCGCGCGAGGTGCGCGCTGGTGTTGAAGCGCGACAACCCCACGATCGCGCCGCGCGCATCGGAGCGCCAGTACGGCGCGAACAGGCCGGAGAACGCCGGCACGAAATAGATCCCGCCGGTGTCGGGCACGCTGGCCGCGAGCGGCTCGATCTCGGCAGCGGTGCGGATCACGCCGATCTGGTCGCGCAGCCACTGGACGGCCGATCCGGTGACGGCAATCGATCCTTCCAGCGCGAAGACGGTCTCCTCCGCCGTGCTGTAGCACGGCGTCGTCAACAGACCGGCTTTCGAGGGCACGATCTCGCGGCCCGTGTTCAGCAGCATGAAGTTGCCGGTGCCATAGGTGTTCTTGGCTTCGCCGGGCGACAGGCAGACCTGACCGACGGTCGCGGCCTGCTGATCGCCGAGGTCGCCGCAGACCGGTACTTCGGCGCCGACGGGGCCGTCGCGCCGCGTGTGGCCGTAGAAGTCGGGGGACGACGAGGGGCGGATGGCTGGGAGCATCGCTGCGCGGCACGCCGAACAGTCGAAGCAGCTCGTCGCTCCAGTCGCGCGTCCGGAGATCCATCAGCAGCGTGCGGCTGGCGTTCGTGACGTCGGTCACGTGGACGCCGCCGTCGACGCCGCCGGTGAGATTCCAGATCACCCACGTGTCGATCGTGCCGAAGAGCGCTTCACCGCGATCGGCTGCCTGCCGCACGCCATCGACGTTCTCGAGGATCCATTTCAGCTTCGATCCGGAAAAATACGTCGCGGGGGGAAGGCCGGTGCGCTCGCGCAGGAGAGCTGCCTGCGGCTCCAGCGCGCGGACGATCGCTTCGCTGCGCGTGTCCTGCCAGACGATCGCGTTGTACCAGGGACGTCCCGTCTTCGGATTCCAGACGACCGTCGTTTCGCGCTGATTGGTGATGCCGATGGCGGCCAGATCCGCGCCCGTCAGTCCCGCCCGCTGGAGCGCGCCGACGATCACTTCGTCGACGCGGAGCGCAATCTCTCTCGGATCGTGCTCGACCCAGCCGGGCCGCGGCAGGATCTGCTGATGCTCGATTTGATGCCGCGCGACCTCGGCGCCGTGCTCATCGAACACCATGAAGCGCGTGCTGGTCGTTCCCTGATCGACGGCGCCGACGTAGTGAGGCATGAGACTCAGAACCCAATCAATGCAAAGAGGCCGGCGCCAAGCATGCCACCGATGATGGGCCCGACGACTGGAATCCAGGCGTACGACCAACCGGACGGTCCTTTGCCGGCGATGGGAAGGATGGCGTGCGCGAGGCGCGGGCCCAGATCGCGCGCGGGGTTGATCGCGTAGCCGGTCGGGCCGCCGAGGGACAACCCGATGCCGAGCACCAGCACGCCCACGAGCAGGGGCTGCAGGCCGCGGCTGAAGACGAACGAGAGGTTGATGTCGCCCGGTCGCGCGAGGTCTTGCGCGTTGGCGGCGATCGCGAGCACCCCGAACACCAGGACTGCCGTGCCGATCACCTCGGTCATGACGTTGGCGGCCGGGCGCTCGATGGCCGGCGCCGTGCAGAACACGCCGAGCTTGCGCCGCAGGATCCGCGGTCTCTCTCCAGTGGGGCAGATAGGCGATCCAGACGAGCACCGCGCCGATGAACGCACCGATCATCTGGGCCGCGATGTAGCCGGCGACCTTGCCCCACGCAAAGCTGCCGATCGTGGCCAGACCAATCGTCACCGCGGGGTTGAGGTGCGCGCCGCTGATCCGACCGACCGCGTAGACGGCCATCGCGACGGCCACGCCCCAGCCGGTCGTGATGACGATCCATCCCGAGCCCTGGCCCTTCGATCGCGCGAGCAGCACGTTGGCCACCACACCGTCACCGAGGAGGACGAGCAGCATCGTCCCCACCGCTTCCGCCAGATATTCCTGCATGGGCCGAGAGGTTATCCGCAGAGCTAGGAGAGCGCAAGCGCGGCCCGTGGACCGCAGCCGCACACATGGGGTCAGATCTCGATTTTCTATTTCTACGAAGGGTGTCGTAGAAAATCGAGATCTGACCCCGGCGGCGACGCCCCATCCGTGCCCAGATCGGCGACAATGGCGCGGTCGCGGAACCACCAAGGGGGACGCCATGGCTGAGCCAGAAAAGTGCGCGCACCCGGCGTGTTCGTGTTCGGTGGACCCTCACGGGCCGTTCGGCAAGTACTGCAGTGAGCACTGCAAGAAGGCCGGCGGCATGACCGAGCTGCGGTGCGGCTGTCACCACGCCGACTGCAAGTGACGCGCGTCTCGCGTCAGCGATCCTTCGTGCCGGTCTGGCGAACCGCCAGATAGCCGTTGCGCGCGCGAACGCGGTAGCCGGCGCTGGTCGTCTTCACGCGAATGCTGTGGTACTGGCCATCGCCCGGATGCGGCGAGGAATACCCCAGCATGTACTGCGTGTTGAGCTCCTCGGCAATGCGCGCCGTCGCGGCCGCGAGCTCGTTGGTGTCGTGGACGACCTGCGTGTGCCCGCCGGTCGGGTTGGTGACCTCGCCGAGCGCCGTCGCATCCACGCTGGCGTTCAGCGCATACCGCGCCGGCGAATCGATCGCGATGGCATAGACGAACGCGTCGCTGCGCTGCAGCGCGGTCCGGAGCTGGCGGAGCGTGATGTCGCTCGCGGTGTCGGCCCCGTCGGAGATCACGACGAGCGCGGCGCGTTCGCGCGTCCGATGATCCACGAGCGGCAGCGCACGGGCGACCGCATCGTAGATGGCGGTGCTGCCCGAGGGGTGCAGCGAGGCGAGCGCCTGACGGACGGCGCCGGGCTCGCTGGTCCACGGGGTCAGCAGCGTCGGCTCGTGGTTGAATGCCATCACGAAGTAGGCATCGGTCGGCGCGAGCAGCTCGAGCAGAAATCGCTCGACCGCCGCGCGTGCGTCGAGAATGCGCTGACCGAACATGCTGTCGCTGACATCCAGCAGCAGCCCCAGGCCCAGCGGCACGCGCTCGTGCGTGAACTGCGTGATCGTCTGCTGGACGCCGTCCTCGAAGATCTGGAACGCATTCTGGGTGAGATCCGGCACGAGCCGTCCGTCGGCGTCGACGACGGTGGCCGTCACGACGGTGAGCTCGATGCTGGACTTGAGCGGCGGGCCCTGGCGTTGAATCTGGATCGTCTGTGCCGCGAGCGCCGCGCTGAGGACAGTCGTCAGCAGCAGTGTATGCCGCCACCGACCGCGAGGAACCCGGGACCCCACCACGCCAGTGTACTCGGCTGCGCTACCATTCGGGCGAGAGTTGCGCAGAAAGTTCAGAGGAGCTGAAACGCATGGCGCGCAAGCGAACCAGCCGGCGCCACCGACCGTTCCCGTGTCGAGCGATCCGCACGCCGCCCGATAGCCATCGGCCACGATCTCGCTGCAGAGGTCATTCGCTTCCGGAACGGCGCGCTGCGGGGACGAGCGGCGGCCGTGCAGCGCAGGGCCCCGCGGCGGCCGATCGTCCGGTCGGTTCCCCCGGCCCTGGTGCGTGCCGCGGGCGGCCCGGCGCGCACTGGCGTGCTCGTCGCGGAAGGGGACTCCTGGTTCGACTATCCGTGGCACGACGTGCTCCGGATGCTCGAGGATCGTCACGGCTACGACGTCGAGTCGGTCGCGCATCGCGGCGATACGGTCGAGTCCATGGCCTACACGGGTCAGCTCGAGGAGTTCGCGCGCGTGATCGAGAAGCTGCTCCGGCAGAACAGCGTGCCCGACGCGATCCTCCTTTCCGGCGGCGGCAACGACATCGCGGGCGATCAGTTTCAGATGCTGATCAATCACGCGCGCGCTGCGCATGCAGGGCTGAACGATCAGGTCGTCGACGGCGTGATCGACGTGCGCGTCTTCGACGCCTACGTCACGATTCTTTCCGCGGTCACCGAGGTGTGCCGGCAGCGCACGGGGACGGTCGTGCCGATCGTGATCCACGGCTACGACTACGCCGTGCCGGACGGCCGCGGCGTGCTTGGCGGCTGGGGACCGCTGCCGGGCCCATGGCTGCAACCCGGCCTGCGCGAGAAGGGCTTCGACGATCCCGCCGCCTGCCGGGACCTGGTGGCCACGCTGATCGATCGCTTCAACGCGATGCTCCGTCGCGTGACGCTGGTGCCGGCGCTGGCGCACGTGCGCTATCTGGATCTGCGCGGCACGCTTCCGAACGGCGCCACCTACAAGACCTGGTGGGCGAACGAGCTGCACCCGACCGAGCGCGGGTTCGCGACGGTCGCGGATCGGTTCGCGTCCATCATCGCGTAGCCTGCTGAATGACGCGACCGTTCACGGCAGGTGATTCACGGCGACGAGCTTCATCTCCGTCATCTCTTCGATCGCGTACTTCACCCCTTCGCGGCCGAACCCTGAGAGCTTCACGCCGCCATACGGCATGTGATCGACGCGGAAGGTCGGGACATCGTTGATCATGAGGCCGCCCACGTCGATGCGTTCGACCGCGGCGTCGATGACGCGAACGTCGTTCGTGAAGACACCCGCCTGCAGGCCGTAGTCGCTGGCCGCCGCGGCGGCCAGCGCCTCATCCACTTCGCCGTAGGCGTGCAGCGGTGATGATCGGCGCAAAGACCTCCTGGCAATCGACGCGCGCCGTCGAGGGGACCGCCGACAGGATCGTGGGCGTCCAGACGCGGCCGGTCCGCTGACCGCCGACGAGGACCTTCGCGCCGGCCGCCCTGGCTTCGTCGAGCCACTCGCCGATCCGATCGGCCGCGACGTCGTCGATCACCGGTCCCACATCGATCTCGTCGTCGAGCGGGTCGCCCGTTTTCAGCAGCGCCGTCCGCCGTCACGACCCTCGTCGCTGAGCGGGTCGCCCGTTTTCAGCGACGCCGTCCGGCGCACCAGATCCGCCGTCAGCGTGTCGTACACGTCCGCGTGCACGTAGATGCGCTGCGCCGAGATGCACGACTGCCCGGCGTACGAGAATCCGCCCCAGACGATTCGCTCCGCGGCATACGTCAGGTTGGCGTCGCGATGGACGATGACGGCCGCGTTGCCGCCGAGCTCCAGCGTGACCCGCTTGCGGCCGGCCTTGCGCTTGAGATCCCAGCCCACCGCCGGACTGCCGGTGAAGCTGAGAAGCTTGATGCGCTCGTCCTCCACGAGCGGGGCCGCGTCTTGCGTCGTGCTCGGCACGACGGAATAAGGCGGTGCCGCGCCATCCGGCCTGCACGGCAATCTCGCCGAGACGATGCGACGGGTGTCTGCGACGCCGGCAGACGATCACGGGATTCCCGCGGCGAGCGCCGGCGCCACTTTGTGCGCCACGCAGGTAGACGGGAAATTGAACGGCGTGATGCCGGCGACCGGTCCCAGCGCACGCGCCGGACGAATGCTTCGCGCCGTCGAGACCCGGCAGCCAATCGAGCGGAACGATCTCCCAGCGAGACGCTTGCTCCTCCGCCGCAATCTTGAACGGCGTGAAGACCGCGCGATCGACCTCCGGCACGCGCCGTCTTGATTGGCTTGCCGGCCTCGAGCGCGACGTCCGCGCAGCTCATCGTGCTGCGCCGCGATCGTCCGCTGATCTGTTCGAGCACGTCCGCTGCGCGTCTTCTTCGCGACGGCAATCGCTCTCGCAGTCGTGCAGACGGCGCGATCGCCCATCGGCGATCGCCCGTCTCGAGTCGGTCGGTCCCGCGCGGTGCACGACCGCGACGTCCGTCGTTCGTACGCGGCTCCGCGGACGTCTGGACGTGCGATCCGTGCGCACCTGACGTCCGCTCGAGCACGACAGCGCGCTTCCACGACGCGAGGGTCCGCGCTTCGGCGGCCTTCGGCTGCCGCATCTGGCGTCATCGCCCGTTCGGAGTTCGTGTCAGTGTCCCGCGCGATGGACGACTGCCACTGCCGTGCCGTCGTACGGACTGCTGACGTCAACGTGCGGTCCGTGCGCACCTGCACGCCGCGCCCTGAGATCCGCGTCTATCCGCATCTTCTGCGGCCTGCATGAGTCCGCTGTCCGCGTCATCCGCGGCCCTTGAGTAGTCCGCGCACTAGTCCGGTCGCGTTCTGCGGCCCTGGAGGTCCGCGTTTGTCCGCGTCATCCGCGGCCCTGGACGTATCTCCGCGTACATTGACCGCGTCTTCCGCGGCCCTGGCGATCCGCGTCTCTCCGCGTCTTCCGCGGCCCTGAGATCCGCGTTTGTCCGCGTCTTCCGCGGCCCTTGAGATCCCACCGGGTCTGATCCGCGCGTTCCGCGGCCGTGGCTTGTAAGGGATTTCGGCGGACGTAAACACTCGAGGTCGCGATCCGCGGATTACGGCCGCATCCGTGACGTTCCGGCGGGCACCCGCCTTGCTCGAGGCTGGCGCGAGCCCGGTGGCTCTGGAGGCATCAATGCAGCGTCTTGCAATCTCGTGTGTGTGTGCTGGCGACGATGGCCCTGGCGCCGGATGCGGCGTGCGGATCCGGCGGGCCGAGCACCAGCCCGACCCCGACGGGCGGGTCGACCGGCGGATCCTCGAATGTCGTGACGATCACGGTCAAGGGCGTCAACGGCAAGCTGTCGTTCGATCCGAATCCGGCGAGCGTGCAGGCGGGCCAGGTGGTCGTGTTCAAGAACGCCGATGTGGTCGTGCATCACGTGATGCTGGACGACAACTCGATGCAGACGGCAGACATCGCGCCGGGCGCGTCGAGTCAGCCGCTGGCGATCGGCGCGATCAACAAGGCCTATCACTGCAGCCTGCACCCGAGCATGGTCGGCAGCTTCAACTCCGCGCCGACGCCGGAGCCGCAGCCGTGCACGGGCTATTGCGGGTGATGCGTCTAGACCACTAGTCGTCGCGTCCCACGCGGCGTCCGCCGCTGCTTGGTTTCGGCGCGCTGACGCTTCGTCGTGATCCGGCGTTCCACGGCGGCCGCCGACGGCTTGGTCTTGCGCCGGCGTCGTGGACGCACCGCGGCCTGCCGGATCGAGCGACGCCAGGCGGTCCCGTGCATCCTCGCGGTTCTCCGCCTGCGTCCGAAATCGACGCGCGTCGATCACCAGCACGCCGTCAGTCGTCATGCGGCTGCCGGCGATCGCCCGCAGCCGCGTTCTGATCTCGTCGGTGAGCGCCGGCGAGTGCGCGGCGTCGAACCGCAATTCCACGGCGGTCGCCACCTTGTTGACGTTCTGTCCGCCGGGCCCGGACGCGCGAACGAAACGCTCCTCGAGTTCGGCGTCGGCGATCTCGATCGCCGGTGTCACCCGCAACATGCCGCGCACTATAGCGGAAGCGGCTCCTTCGCCGGAATCGGCGCGATGGCGTCCGTGAGCGGTCCGCTCAGTTCGTCGAAGACCCGGTGCAGGTACCAGTCGACGAGATAGACACGGAACGCGTCGTTCGCCGCCGGATCGTCGCCGGTGATCGCCACCATCTGATCGTGCAGGCGGGGAAGCACCTCCGCCTTGGCCTGATCCGGATCGAGCCCTCGGTTCCTGGCATCGGCGCCGCTTCGCAGCAGCTCGCGCATGACGGCCATGTTCGCGCGCAGCAGCGTCTTGTCGTGCAGCGGCTCGCCGTGGCCCGGCACGATCACCGACGCGTCGAGCGCGTCCATCCGCTCCAACGTCCGCAGCCACCCGGTCGGATAACACCCCAACGCAAACGACACCGGATTCACGAGGAGATCGCCGGTGATGAGGACCTTCTCCTTCGGGAGATACAGGAACGCATCACCTGGCGTGACCGCGCGATCGTAGTGCAGCACCTGGATCTCGCGGTCGCCCATGTGGAGCGTCAGCCGATCCGCAAACGTCATGTTGGGGTAGACGTGGTGAACGGCCTTTTTCTGCTCGAGGAAGAACCGATCCGCCGCGAGGCGCGCCTTCAGCTGGGCGAGGTCGGCGGGCGGTGGCGTCGCGTGCTCGGCGGCATCGACTTTTTTCTCGAGCGACGCGAGGTAACCGGGGAGCTGCGTCTCGAGGCCGGGGCGGTTGAATGCCAGCGCGGGCCCCTCCATCATCGCGCGCGTGCTCGCCTGGCTGATGACGCGGATATCGGGAAAGGCCCGGACATACACCTCCGATCCGTACCAGTGATCCCAGTGCCAGTGCGAGTTCACGAGGTAGGTCACCGGCTTGTCGGTCAGCCGCCGGATTTCGGCCAGAACCGCTTCGGCAGCCGCCGGTGTGCCGTTCGAATCGAAGACGAGCACACCGTCGGTCGACACGATCGCGATCGAATTCCCGTCGAGGCCCACGTCGCCGTACGGGGGCGTGATGAAGACGTAGATGCCATCGGCGACCCGAACGGTTCGCGGCGGATCGTGGACGGGGCGGGCGGGGACGCGAGCGCCGACACGAGCGCGATCAGGACACACACGACAGGCATTCTGCCCTCCACGGGACGCAGTGCGAGCACAGGGACGAGTGCCCGTCGCCCGCGCGTTCATCGGCTCGTCCCGCTCAGCGGCCCGTTCGTCCCTCCACCTGCGGCCGTGGCCGCGGCAGCATCTCGTCGCGCATCGCGGCGTGGTACACGAAGGTCGCCAGGATCACCGACGCCTGTTTGAGGTCGTCGGGCACGGCCTCTTCGTACACATCGAGGCTCGAGTGGTGGGCGCGCGTCTCGTAGTTCAGCGGATCCTGAATGAATTGGAATCCAGGCAGGCCAACCGCGTTGAATGGCATGTGATCGGTCCCGCCCGTATTCAGCGTCGTCACCGTCGTTGCGCCGAGATACGCAAACGGACGCAACCAGGCCTCGAAGATCGGGCGCGCGGCTTCGTTGCCTTGCAGGTTGATGCCCCGTATCCGCCCGCTGCCGTTGTCGAGATTGAAATACGCCGCGAGCCGCCCGAACTCGGGCGTGCGTTCAGAGCCGTTCGGATTGCCGAAGTGTTTCGTCACGTAGCCGAGCGAACCGAAGTAGTCCTGCTCCTCGCCAGACCAGAGGCCGACCCTGATCGTCCGGCGTGGCTTCAAACCCAACGTCTGAATCAGGCGGACGGCCTCCATGGCCACAGCGCAGCCGGCGCCGTTGTCGGTGGCCCCCGTTGCGGTATGCCATGAATCGAGATGGCCGCCCAGCATCACCACCTGGCTGGCGAGCGCCGGATCGGAGCCCGGGATTTCGGCAACGACGTTGAATCCGCGCACGTTGTCGGTGAAGGTCGCGTTGATGCTGAGGGAAAGCTTCACCGGCACTTTCTTGTCGAGCATCCGGACAATCCGTCCGTAGTGCTCGCGCGAGAACACGAACGAAGGGAACGGCGCCTGCCACTTCTGGTCGTAGTAGCCCGAGACGCGGACGGCTTCGGGAATGCTGCTCGGTGTGATGACCGCCGCGACCCCTTCGGCCTGGAAGAACTTCAGGATCTCGACCATCTTCTCGAGCCCCTTGTTGAAGTCCTCTTCCTCTTCCTTCAGCGACGAGGGCTCGCCGGGACTGATCTCGTGCCCTTGCTTGTCGAGCTCCGCGTCAGTGAGGCGGCTGGCTTCGGGTTGAAATCCGATGTCTGCGGTGTCGGGCCGTCCGTTCATCACCAGCGCGCCGCGCAGCTTGCCGCGATACTTGTCGAAATCGTCCTTCGACTTGACGGTGACGACGATCGGCGTGCCGGTCAGGGGCGCCGCCGTTGCAGGCGACCATGCCATGGGGTAGCCGTAGATTCGCATGTACTGCGGCTCCACCATGTCGATCGAGAAATGCTGGAGCGACCAGCCCCGAAAGATCGGGTTGTCGTAGGGTTCGAGCGCGGCATGTTGCAGTCCCCACCGCGTCATCTGATCGCGGGCCCACTCGCCGGCCTTGCGCAGGTTGTCGGACCCGGACAGACGCGGGCCGTACACGTCGCTCAACCAGCTCAGGGTCTCCATGACCTGCGAGTTCTGAAAGCCTTCGACCTTCAGTCGTGCGACCACGTCCTCGTTGACGGGTTCGGTGGCGGCCCCGGTCGTCGTCGCCAACGCGACGAGCGTCGCGGCGGCCGTTGCAGTCAGTTTGTGCATAGAGAGCGATTATCTCAGCTCTCAGCTCTCAGCTCTCAGCTCTCAGCTCTCAGCGCAGCTCAGCTGATTCCGCTGATAGCTGATAGCTGATAGCTGACCGCTATAATCCCGATGTCTTGGGCGGGACCCGCGCCTATCTGGCGCTTGCGGCGGCAATCAGCGGAACGGCGTGGTCGGCGATTCTGGTGCGGTGGGCCGGCGTGCCGGGCACTTCCGCCGGCTTTTATCGCACCGTCGTTGCGGCGCTCGTCCTGGTCCCGTGGAGGCTCGCGCACCGCACCGCGCCTGCGCCAGCCGGCCTTGCCATCATGCTGGCGCTCGTCGGCGGCGCATTCTTCGCGCTCGACCTCGCCCTCTACAACACGGCGGTCCTTCGGACGACGGCCGCAACCGCCGCGCTCCTTGGCAATCTGACGCCAATTTTCGTCGGGCTGATGACGTGGACGTTTCTGGGCCGACCTCCACGTGCGTCGTTCTGGACGGGACTGGCACTCGCGATGGCTGGTTGCGCGGCGATCGTCGGATCGGACGCGGTCCATCGCGCAGATGCAGGCAACGTCTCGGGCGATCTGCTGGCGCTCGTCGCCGCCGTGTTCTTCGCGGCGTACCTGCTGACGACCGAACGCGTGCGCTTGACGATGGATACGTTGACCTTCAATACGCTGGCGATCATCGGCAGCGCCGCGACGTTGCTTGCGGTCTGCCTGATTCGTCACGATGCGCTCGCCGGCTATCCGCCAAAGGCGTGGATGGCTCTCCTCGCGCTCGGATTGGTCTCGCAGCTCGGTGCGTACCTCGCGCTGGTCTATGCGCTCGGGCACCTGCCGGCGACGATCACGTCGGTCGGCCTGCTCGCGCAGGTTCCGCTCACCGCGCTGTTGGCGATGGCGTTTCTCCACGAGCCGCTGTCGGCCGCACAGGTCGCCGGCGGTGTCATCGTCCTCGCCGGCATCTACGTCGTCAATCGCGGCGAGGGCAAGGCGACGCCGCTCAGCGAATAGCCACGCTGTACTCGCGGGGCGCTACCGTACCGCAGCGCCGTCATCGGATCGACCCTGCGAGGCGCGATACGCCGGAATCAGCCGGCCGACAGCGCGACGGCGACCAGTACCACGGTGGCCGTCGCCAGGACGATCGGATCGTATCCTTTGATCCCGTAGAGGATCGCTTCCGCGCCGCGGCCGAGGGCGTACGCGCCCACCAGCCCGATCAGGCCGCCGATCGCCACCATCCACCCAACCTGGGTGAGCACCATCGTGCGGACGCGTGACGGCGCCGCGCCCAGCGCCATGCGCAGACCGAACTCGCGGATTCGCTGCGACACCGTGTAGGCGAGCACGCCGTACAGCCCCACGCCGGCAAGGAGCGTCGCGAGGATCGCAAATGCCGCAGATAGCGTGCTCATCATTCTGTCGAGGAAGGTGTTGTCACGAACCTGCTGAGGCATTGTTTTCAGATCCTCCATCGGCAAGTTCGGATCGAGCGATTTGACGACGGCGGTGATCGTCGACGCGAGTTGCGCGGGATCGCCGGCCGCGCGGACGTAGACCGCTCCGGATCCAAGATGTTCGTCCTGGCGGTACGGCTGGAAGAACTGCGGCGGCACCACGTCCTTCACCTGGCTGTACTTCGCGTTCTGGACGACGCCGATGATCCGGACGTCCAGCTTGCCGCCGCGGCCGTCGGTCCCCATCATCTTGCCGACCGCGTCGGATCCCAGGTTGAATTTCTTGACGAACTCCTGGTTGACGATCGCGACTTTCTGCGCCTTCAGTCCGTCAGCGTCGGTGAACTCGCGTCCGGCCATCAGCGGCACGCCGAGCGTTCGAAAATAGCCGGGGCCGACCTCGTTGAACCGCGCGTCGTCGTCGGTGTCCGGCCCGGCCTCGAACCCCTGAACGGCGACGGAGGTGCCCCAGTTGCTTCCCGCGAGCAGCGGCACGAGCGAGACCGTCGCGCCGGTGACGCCCGGCGTGGCCGCGAGCTTTTCCTCGAGGCGTTCGAAGAACACGCGCGTCCGCTCCGGCGTGTAGCCGTTCAGCTCCGGGGAGAGGCCGAAGGTGATCACGTTGTCGATCTTCACGCCAAGATCCACGCGGCTGACGTTCAGCAGGCTCTTCACGAAGAAGCCGGCTGCCGCGAGCAGCGCGAGCGAGAGCGCGATCTGCGCGGTGGCGAGCACGAGCCTGAACCGCGCGGCGCCGCGTGCGCCGGAGGGCTGACCGCTTTGCCCTTTCAGTACCGACTGCAGATCCGGCCGCGTGCTGTGCAGCGCCGGAAACAGCCCGAAGAGGAGACCCGTGGCCAGCGTCACGACGGCGGCAAACAGCACGACCGTCGGGCTGATGTGGAACGGCATGGCCTCGGACACCTGCGCCGGCTGAAGTGCCATGATCAGCCGCAGCGTCCATTGCGCGACGAACAGGCCGGCGATGCCGCCGAAGAGCGCCAGGAGGCAGCGACTCGGTCAGCAGCTGCGCGATCAGGTTCCAGCGGGTGGCGCCGATCGACAACCGGATCGCCATCTCGCCCGCGCGTGCCGCGGAGCGCGCGAGCAGCAGGTTCGCGATGTTCGCGCAGGCAATCAGCAGTACGAATCCGGTCACGCCCATCAACATGCGGAGGGGCGTTCTCGCGACCGACGGCGTGGAGCTCTGCCCGTGTCCGCCCGGATCCACCGTGATGGTCTTGCTCCTGAACCGGCCCATGGTCTGGTCGCTCATGTCCTTCTGCAGCGGCGCCTCGACGTCGTTGACGATCGCGTGGTACTGACCGTTCAACGAGGCGCGCGCCGTTTCGATCGCGACATCCGGTTTCAATCGCGCGAAGAGGTACGCCCAGTAGACCTTGCGATCGTCCCAGCCCTTGAAGCCGGGCTCCATGTATCCCCGCATGGTGATCGGCACGAACACTTCCGGCCTCGTCCCCAGCGTCGTCCCCTCGAAGCCCCGCGGCGCCACGCCGACAATCGTCAGCGTCTGTCCGTTGACGATGAGCTGCTGGTTGAGCGCGTTGGGATCTGCCGCGAACCGGCTCAACCAGTAGGCATGGCTCAGAACGGCCACATGCGATTCACCGACCGCCCTGTCGTCTTCCGGTCCGATGAGGCGGCCCAGCGCCGGCGTCAGCTGGAGCACCGGGAAATAGCTGCCCGACACCAACATTCCCGTTCCGCTGAGCGTCTGTCCCTGATAGGAGAGGTTCGCGCCGAAGATCCGATGCGCGGCCACGCCGGTGAAGGTCGTCTGCACGCGCTGGAGGTCGCGAAACATCGCGTAGCTGAAGACCTCGTCGCAGTCGCCCGCCTGATTGCACGAGTGCGAGCCGGGCTTGGGACCGGGCGCCGCGAGGTTGACCAGCCGATTCGCCTCGGGCACCGACAGCGACTCGAGGAGGATCTGGTTGAAACAGGAAAAGATCGCGGCGTTCGCGCCGATACCGAGCGCCAGTGACACGATCGCGACGATCGTGACGAACGGGGTCTTGAAGAGCGTCCGGAGGGCGAACTTCGGGTTGATCATGGTCTTGGACCCTGACACAAGAAGAGAACGCGGAGCACGATAATAGTAGCCGAGTCTCGTCGAGCCGTCGCCCGGCGTCGATTGACAACGGGAGGTCGTTGGCCGAACGATGGGAAGCACGGCGATCGAGCGGACCACGCAAGCAGAGGAGCGACAGCATGCGATCGATAGTGACGATGATGATCGGATCGATGGTTCTGGCGGGCGATGGCGAACGCACAGACGCCGCCTCCGGCGTCGAATCCCATCAGCCAGGCCATCCAGAATTCCTGGAACAGCGCCAAGCTGAACATCCGCGAGTCCGCGGAGCAGATGCCTGAAGAGAAATACGGGTTCAAGCCGACCGACAGCGTGAAGTCGTTCGGCGAGATCCTCGCCCACGTGGCCGGCGCCAGCTACAGCTATTGCTCCGGCGCCAAAGGCGAGGCCACACCCTTCGACGAAGACCACTTCGAAGAAACCGCGAAGACGAAAGCGGAGATCGTCAAGGCCGTCAACGATGCGATCGCGTACTGCGACGCGGTGTATGGTGCGCTGACGGATCAGTCCCTCGCCGCGATGGTCTCGCGACCCGGCGGCAACCGGCAGTTCACGCGCGCCTCGCAGGTCGTCGGCAACATCGGCCACACGAACGAGCACTATGGCAACCTCGTGACGTACTTCCGGCTGAATGGGATGGTGCCGCCGTCCACGGCACGAGCCAGCCGGTGACATGTCAGAGGTGGATGACGGATGGCGGATGACGGATGTCGGATGGTGAAAAGCAGATGAGGCAGCGATTCGCGATTCTCCTGGCCGTCCTGTCCGCGGTCACGCTCGTGGCTCAGCGGTCGTCCGACGCGGGTTACGACGTCCTCATCGTGAATGGCCACATCGTGGACGGCACGGGATCGCCCTGGTACGCGGCCGACGTCGGCATCCGCGACGGCCGCATCGCGGCAATCGGACGTCTGGACAGCGCGACGGCCAGGCAGAAGATTGACGCCGCCGGCGCGATCGTGGCGCCAGGCTTCATCGACATGCTCGGCCAGTCGGAGATGACGATCCTGGTCGAGCCGCACCTGCCGTCGAAGATCTTTCAGGGCATCACGACCGAGATTACCGGTGAGGGCGGGTCAGCGGCGCCGCTCAACGATGCGATCGTCCAGGCGGATCGGTTCGCCTATCAGCATCTGAACATCACGCCCGACTGGCGGACGCTCGGTCAGTACTTCAGCCGCGTCGAGCGCACCGGCCTCGGGATCAATCTCGCCACCTATGTCGGTGCGACGCAGGTCCGGCGCATGGTCCTCGGCGACGCCAACAAGCAGCCCACGCCGGCGGAGCTCGATCGGATGAAGGCGCTGGTGCGCGAGGCCATGGAGCAGGGCGCGGTCGGCGTCTCGACGTCGCTCCAGTACGCCCCTGCGCCCTATGCCACGACCGAGGAGCTGATCGCGCTCGCAACCGAGGCCGCCAGGTACGGCGGGATCTACGCGACGCACATGCGCTCCGAAGGCGACGGTGTCCTCGACGCGCTCGACGAGGCCATTCGCATCGGCAAGACCGCGCACATCCCCGTGGAGATCTGGCACCTCAAAGCGGCGGGCAAGCAGAACTGGGGACGGATGAAAGACATCGTCGCGCGGATCGACGAGGCGCGGCATGCCGGCGTGGACGTTTCGCGCGAACACCTACGCGTATCCGGCGTGGTTCAACTCGATGTCGGCGTTCGTCCCGCCCTGGGCGCACGACGGCGGCGACGAACAGCTGCTGGCGCGGCTGAAGGACCCTGCGCACGCGCGCGCGGATCAAGCGCGAGATGCAGACGCCCGGCGGGGGCTGGGACAACGAGTGGCAGGAGATTCCCGGGCCCGAGGCCGTCACCATCTGCGTCGTCCAGAACCAGGAGTTGAGGGAGCTGCAGGGGAAGACGCTCGCGCAGATTGCCGCGCAGTGGAAGAGCGATCCGCTCGACACGCTGTTCGACATCCTCATCAAGGATCAGGCGTTCACGGAAGTGGCGGTCTTCGGGATGTCCGAGCCGGACGTCGCGCTGGCGCTCTCGCAGCCCTGGGTCTCGGTCGACAACGACTCGCAAGGCACGTCTCCGACCGGGCCGCTCGGTCTCGAGCATCCGCACCCGCGCGCCTACGGCACGTTTCCGCGGATCCTCCGGAAGTACGTTCGCGAAGAGCATCTCCTGACGCTCGAGGACGCGATTCGCAAGTTCACCGCGCTTCCGGCGCAGCGGATGCGCCTGGCGGACCGCGGCGTCATCAAACAGGGTCTGTGGGCCGACATCGTCGTCTTCGATCCGGATCAGATCGCGGACAAGGCGACCTTCGAGAATCCGAATCAGCTTTCCGTCGGGATGAGGTTCGTGCTCGTCAACGGCGTGCCGGTGATCGCCGATGGCCAACGCCACGAACGCCCTGCCGGGCAAGGTCTTGCGCGGTGCCAGCGCGACCTCAGCAGGATCCACGAAATGATCATCACCAGGGTTGGCGCGGCCGCTCTCGCGGCGGGGCTGCTCGCGACCACACAACAACCACCGACGTTCCGCACCGGCGCCTACACGGTGGCGGTCTACACGACCGTCACCGACGCCGGCGGACGGCTCGTGCCGGATCTCGATCGCGATCAGTTCGAGGTGTACGACAACGGGAAGCTGCAGAAGATCACGACGTTCGCCAACGACATCCAGCCGATCACGGTCGTGATGATGCTCGATCGCAGCGTCAGCATGCGCCGGAACTTCGATCTCGTGCGCAAGGCGGCCGAGGCATTCGTCGAGGCGTTGCTGCCCGCCGACAAAGCCAAGATCGGCAGCTTCTCGAATCGGGTCCAGGTCGATCCGCGCGAGTTCACGAGCGACAAGAACGAGCTGCAGGACATCCTGCAGACCGAGCTGCAGGAGGAAGGACCGACGCCGCTGTGGAACGCCGTCAGCGTCGGGATGACGGCGCTGCTCCACGTCGAGGGACGCCGCGTCGTGCTCGTGTTCACCGACGGCATGGACAGTCCGATGCCGAGCGCCACCAACATCTCGTTCCGCGAGGTCGGGAAGCGCGCCGAGCAGGAAGACGTGATGGTGTATGCGATCGGCCTGGCCGGCCAGACATCATTCGGTCGGGGCTATCGCGGAAACCCCGGCGGCGGATATGGCGGTGGCGGATACGGCGGCGGCGGATACGGGCACGGCGGATACGGCGGCGGACATGGCGGCGACGGATGGATCGGCCCGATCCTGGCCTCGAGAAGCTCGCGGCGGAAAGCGGCGGAGGCTACTTCGAGCTGACGTCCGCCAACGATCTGGCGTCCACGTTCAGCCGGGTCGCCGACGAGCTGCATCATCAATATGTGCTCGGCTTCGAGCCCGAGAAGCTCGACGGCAAGATGCACAAGCTCGAGGTGCGTCTCAAGCAGGCCGGCATGACGCCACGCGCGCGACACAGCTATGTCGCCGCCAAGCCGGAGAACAGGTCGTGATCGCTGTTCGGGATTCGGAAACGCGGAATGGGGATTCCGCATACCGGATCCCGACCAGTCTTACCGAAGCGGTCTCAGCGAAGCACCATCAGCGCAATCCCGGCAGCCAGTGCCAGGCCAACCGCGAGCGCAATTGTGATCACGCGCCGCCGACGCCGTGTGGTTTCAGCCAGCCGAAGCTCGGCGATGTTGGTCCACAGCGCGCGCTGCAGCTTGCTGTCCATCCCGCTCGATCGGCCGGGTTTGACGGCAGGCGCGGCGGCGGGACGCTCGATTGGGGCAATGAACCGATAACCGCGTCGCGGGACCGTCTCCACATAAAGCGGCCGCTCCGCATCGTCATGAAGGACGGTGCGGACCTGCTTGATGCAGAAATTCACTCCCTGATCGAAATCGACGTAGGTGTCGGTTCCCCAGAGCTGTTGCCGGATCTCTTCCCGGGTGACCAGCTCTCCGGCGCGCGAAACCAGCAGGACGAGCAACCGAAATGGCTGAGGTGAAAGCCGGACTGGTGCGCCGTCCCGGCGGAGCTGGCCGGCCTCTTCGTCGAGCTCGAAGGTGCCGAAACGGAGCATGCTCTTAGCCTATCATCGCCCGTCAACCCCTTCTCATCATCACCATTAACCGCATGGATTGGCTTGACTTAGTCGCTCATATCGTTTCTCGGACGATTCGCACCCGCCACCCATGGAACCGCGCCTCGAGCCCTCGTATGTTCCGGGCAACGGAGGACGGATCCCATGGACTATCTCTTGAGTTGCGACTCGGTTCGACTGGTGGCGGCGCCCGACCGGCGAGATTGGGAACGTCGGGGACATCACCCGATGGAAAGCCTGATCAGGGCGGCAGCCAACGCCGAGGTGCCCGTCCTGATCACCGCCGGCAAGAACCGCGCGAGATCCCTTGCCGGCCAGATTCACCGGCGAAGCCGCCGCAGCGATCGCGAGCTCGTGATCGTTGACTGCGCCATGCCGGCATACCGCTACGAGCAGGAGCTGTTCCAGACGGACGGAGAACGCACCGGCACGGTCCTGCTGCTCGAGATTGGCGAGCTGCCGCCGGGGATGCAACTCCGACTTCGGGCCCGGATGACGGTGGAAGCCGTGTCGCGGCCGGCAGGCGCCGTGGCCGTGCGGTTCGGCGGGCAGACGCGCTGATCGCCAGCAGCACGGCGCGCCTGTTCGACAGCGTGCTGCGCGGCACGTTCGACCGCGACCTGTACTACCGGCTGAACACGTTCCAGATTAGCGGGACGTAGGAGACGTGATCTGATACTCCTTCGGCGGCTCGGCGCCGAGCAGATGCCGCACGAAGTAGTCCCATCGGCGACGGGTCATGTAGTTCGACGCGTCTCCGTACCCATGTCGCTGGTTGGGAAGGAGCAGGAGGTCGAAATCCTTGTTCGCCTTGATCAACGCGTCGACGACGAGCAGCGTGTTGTAGGGCGGGACGTTGTTGTCCAGCGTGCCGTGCGCGAGCAGGAGGTGCCCCTTGAGATTCTTCGCCACGTTCTGATTCGCCTGGCTGTCGTAGTTCGTCGTCCCGTCGGCGTTCGTCTTCAGGAGACCTTGCCACTTCTCGGCCCAGTCGTCCTCGTACTCGCGATTGTCGTGGTTGCCTGACTCCGAGATGCCCACCTTGAAGAAGTCGGGATAGCGAAACATCGCGTCGGCCGCGGCGTAGCCGCCGCCCGAGTGCCCGTAGATGCCGGCGCGATCGATGTCGATCCACGGATACTTCTTCGCGAGCTGCTTCATGCCCGTCACCTGATCGGGCAGCGTGTTGTCTCCCATGTCGCCGAAGTAGGCGTCGTGAAATTTCTTGGAGCGCCACGGCGTGCCCATGCCGTCGATCTCGACCACGATGAACCCGAGCTCCGCGAGCGCCTGCGCGTCACCGCGCGCCGGCGAAAACGTCCGGCCGCCCACGCTGCCGGTCTGGGGACCAGGATAGATGTGATTGACGATCGGGTACTTCTTCGACGGATCGAGCGTAGACGGCTTGTACATCAGGCCATAGAGATCGGTCTGGCCGTCACGCGCTTTCACCACGATGGGCGTCGGCGGATGCCAGCCGATCGCGAGCAGCCTGGAGATGTCCGCCTTTTCGAGCGTCATCAGGAGCTTGCCGTTGCTGTCGCGGAGCACGGTGACCGGCGGCTCGTCGGGCTTCGAAAAGCTGTCGACGAAGTACTTGCCCGAGTTGGAGAGCGTCACGTCGTGCGTGGCGTCTTCCGGCGTCAGGAGCTGCAGGTTGGCGCCGTCGAAGCCAATCTTGTAGAGGTGCGAGAAATACGGATCTCGCCCCTGCTCGCGACCGACGGCAAGGAAATACAGCATGCGCGCCTTCTCGTCGACGCGCAGCGAGCTGCGTGACGTTGCCGTCGCCGCGCGTGATCGGGTTCTTCAGCTGGCCTGATTGCAAATCGTACAAGTACAGCTGCCCCCAGTTGTCGCGTTCGGAGAACCAGATCACTTCGTTCGACGTCGGGCAGGTAGCGCCAGTTCACGCGTCCGTTGCCCGATTCGAAGTACGTCGCGACCTTTTCCTCGAGGACGTCGCGCATCTCGCCCGTTGCCGCGTCGGCGACTCTCAGGTTCTCCTGGCGATGATCGCGAGAGGTGGAGACGAACGCGACGTGCGTGGAATCCGGGCTCCACTGCACGTCGGCCCAGTTGCCGCCCCTGCACGCGATGTGATCGCAGAGGGTCGAGCGATGCTGATCGGGCGGCATCTGGAGGCGGACGATCTTGGACGCGTCGACGTCGATGATCACCCGCTCGCAGCATGGCGACGTGCTGGTCGCCGGGCAGCGGGTACTTCCACGCCTCGAGCGTCGGGTGACCGACCTGCGTCCTTACGAGGTACATGTCGCCGACTTCCCGCTGGTCCTGCTGAAAGGTTGCGATCTTCTTCGAGTCGGGCGACCAGACCAGGATCGGCCGTTCGCTCTTCGTCCAGCCGGCGTTGTCGGTGGCGTAGCCGAAATCCTTCACGCCGTCAGTGGTCAGCGCCCGTTCCGTGCCGGTTGCGACGTCGCGGACCCACAGGTTCCAGTCCTTGATGTAGGCCGTGCGCGCGCCATCGGGCGACTTGACGTCATTGGCCGGAGGCGTCGCGTCGGTCCCGCCCGCGCCGCGTCCACGCCCGCCGCCCTTGTCGCGCGCATTCCGGGAGCGTGCACGGACTGTGCGTGCCGGCGGCCGCGTCCACCAGCACAGCCTCCGTGCCCTTCTCGGTCGTGACCCGGTACCAGACCTTGTCGTCGGCCAGCCACGTCGGCTGCAGCGACGAGTGGTAGACCAGCGGCGCCGCGTTGGCAGCCAGAAACTTCTCCGCGCGCGCGTAATCCGCCGTCGTCAACGCCCGCGGGGCATCGACCGTGTGCTGCCGCGCCACGAGCGGCGACACACTCAGCGCAACGACGGCCAGGAACACGAACCTACGCATGTGACGAGCCTCCGCTCGGCAGTATGCCACGGGCCGCGGAGCATTCGCGGACAACGCGGAGGTTCGATCACGGGCCACGGAGCACGCGGACAACGCGGAACCTCGAACGCGGAACGCAGAACCTCGAACCCCGAACCCCGAACCTGACGCAATGATATTCTTCGCTCCCTGTCATTGAAGGAGCTCGTTATGCATCGACAGGCGTGGTTCGCCGCGCTCATCTGCGCGGTTGGCTTCCTGGCGTATCAGTCGATCGGTGTCGCGCAAACGTCCAACGGCGCCAGCACACCAACCATCGACAGCCTGATCTCGCTCGAGCGCGTCGGGTCCCCAGAGATCTCGCCGGACGGACGCGTCGTGGCCTATACCCTTCGCCGGACGGATTGGGACGACAACGCCTACCACACCGAGATCTGGCTCGCCGACGTGCGGTCGGGCGACCGTCGTCAACTGACCAGCGGCAAGAAGTCGAGCTCGTCGCCGGCGTGGTCTCCCGATGGATTGCGTCTGGCGTTTGCCTCCGATCGGGACGACAAGCGGCAGATCTATCTGATCGATCCGTCCGGTGGCGAAGGCCGGAAGCTGACATCCGTTGACGAAGGGGTGGGCAGCTTCGCGTGGTCGCCCGACGGCGCGTCCATCGCGTTCACCTCGACGGACGCGAAGCCGGACGCCATCAAAGAGCGTGAGAAGACGCTCGGCGACTTCGAGGTCGTCGATCACGATCATCGCCAATCGCATCTCTGGGTGATCGACGTGACGAGCAAGACCGTGCGGAGGCTCACGAAGGGCGACTTCACGATCGGCGAGTTCAGCTGGTCGCCGAACGGCAAAGAGATCGCCTTCGACCATCGCATCAACGGCGACAACTCCAACCGCGGCACCGCGAACATCTCCGTCGTCCAGGTCACCGATGGATCCGTCCGGACCCTGGTCACGCAGGATGGGCCGGATACGAATCCCATCTGGTCGCCGGACGGGAAGCGCATCGCGTTCGAGAGCGCGATGGCGAAGCAGTTCTTCTATTACACCAACACCGCAATCGCGATTGTTCCGGCGGCGGGCGGCACGCCGGAGAGCATCAGCACGGCGTTCGACGAGAACCCGTCACTGGTCGAGTGGACGCCGTCGGGCCTTTTCTTCACCGCGGCCGTCCCACACCTGGTCGTATCTCTACAGCATCGATCCATCGACGCATGCGGTGAGCCGGCATGCGCCAGCCGAGAAGTGGATTGGCTCCGGCTTCAGCCTGACACACGACGGACGCACGACGGCCTTCATCGCCAGCGACGCGACGACATTTCCAGAGGTGTACGTTGCGCCGGTCGCGTCGATGCAGCCGCGCAAGCTGACGGACTCTGGTGCGCAGGTCGCCGCGTGGCCGGCGGCGCCGATTGAGGTCGTGTCCTGGAAGAGCCGCGACGGCGCGGTGATCGAAGGGGTGCTCCACAAGCCGGTCGGGTTCCAGTCGGGCCGGAAATATCCTCTCCTCGTCGTCATTCACGGAGGGCCGACGGGCGTCTCGCGGCCCACGCCGTTCAGCAGCACGTCGCTCTACCCGATCGATCTGTGGGTCGCGAAAGGCGCGCTCGTGCTGGAGCCGAACTATCGCGGGAGCGCCGGGTACGGCGAGCAGTTTCGCGCGCTCAACGTCCGCAATCTTGGCGTCGGCGATGCCTGGGACGTGTTGTCGGGCGTCGACTATCTGATCGCGCAGGGAATGGCCGATCCGGATCGTGTGGGGACGATGGGGTGGAGTCAGGGCGGATACATCTCCGCGTTTCTCACGACGCACGACAGCGCCCGGTTCAAAGCGGTGTCCGTTGGCGCCGGCATCTCGGACTGGATGACCTACTACGTCAACACCGACATCCATCCGTTCACGCGCCAGTATCTGAAGGCCACGCCGTGGGAGGATCCCGAGATTTATGCGAAGACCTCGCCGATCACCTATATCAAGGGGGCGAAGGCTCCCACGCTGATTCAGCACGGCGCCACCGATCAGCGCGTGCCGCTCCCCAATGCGTACGAGCTGTACCAGGGCCTTCAGGACGTGGGTGTGCCGACGAAACTGATCGTCTACAAGGGATTCGAGGGCGTCGGGCACGGCCCGTCGAAGCCGAAGTCGAGCCGCGCCGTCATGCAACACAACCTCGAGTGGTTCGACGAGTACATCTGGCCCGCCTCGCGGTCCACGGTCACCGATCACCGCCGCTAGCTCTCGGCGTCCGCGCGGGGCCACTAGCGCGCGAACCGCTCCGCGGAGCGCTGACGCGCACGCTCGGCCACTTCCTCGCGATCGCGGGGAGCCGCCGAGTCACCAGCGAATCGACGAGTCGTCGGGCGACGACCGCCACGTCCTCGACGGCGCGGTCGAAGGCCGCCTCGTTGGCCTGCGACGGTTTGGTGAAGCCGCTCAGCTTCCTGCACGAACTGCAGCGAGGCCGCGCGAACCTCCTCATCGCTCGCGGGAGGATCGAAGTTGAACAGGGTTTTGATGTTCCGACACATGCTCCAACTTTACGACATCCTGGCCCCCGGCGCAGGAGATGTGATGAGCCGACTCGCGTTGTCCGGTTCGTGTGTGCTTGCCTCTGCAGTTCTCCTGGGCGCGCAGGCGCCGCCACTCGGCGATGCCGTGCGTCCCTTCGTCAGCGTCGATGCCCCGATCGTGGCGCTGACACACGCGCGGGTGATCGACGGCACCGGCGCGCCCGCGCGTCCGAATCAGACGCTCCTGATCAAGGACGGGACGATTGCCGCGCTCGCCGAGACGGGCCAGGTCGCGATTCCCGAAGGGGCCACCACCATCGACCTGTCGGGCAAGAGCGTGATGCCGGGTCTCGTGATGGTGCACGAGCACCTGTACTATCCGACAGGTCCCAACGTCTACGGGCAGCTCGGCGCCAGCTTCGTCCGGTTGTATCTCGCCGGCGGCGTGACGACGATGCGCACCGGCGGCAACACGAACGGCGTGATGGACATCAATCTGAAGCGGCAGATTGACAGCGGCCTGCAGCCAGGGCCATCGATGGATGCCACGGCGCCGTATCTCAACGGCCCACAGAACCAGCTGCAGATGTACGCCTTGAAGGATGCGGACGACGCGCGGCGTCAGGTCGCGTATTGGGCCGAGATGGGCGCGACATCGTTCAAGGCCTACATGCAGATCACGCGCGCCGAGTTGGGCGCGGCGATCGACGAGGCCCACCGTCGCGGGCTGAAAGTCACCGGTCACCTGTGCTCCGTCACGTATGCGGAAGCCGCCGATCTCGGCATCGACGATCTGGAGCACGGCTTCATGGCGTCCACCGACTTTGTTCCCGACAAGAAGCCCGACGAGTGTCCGGGGCAGGCGACAGGGCAGCGGACGATTGTGTCGCTCGACGAAAAAAGTGACGCCTTCACGTCGCTCGTGAAACATCTCGTCGAGAAGCACGTGGCGCTCACGTCCACGCTGACGGTCTTCGAGACGCTCACGCCCGGTCGTCCCACGCCGCCTGGCCTCGAGGTTCTCCTGCCGCAGTTGAAGGAGCAGTTCGAGCAGGCGCACCAGCGAATCGTGTCCAACCCGCAGTCGGTGTACGGCGCGCTCCTGCCGAAGGGGATGGCGCTCGAGCGCGCGTTCGCGCGTGCGGGAGGGTTGCTGATCGCAGGTACCGATCCGACAGGCGCCGGCGGCGTGATTCCGGGCTTCTCGAACCAGCGGCAGCTCGAGCTGCTCGTCGAGGCCGGTTTCACTCCGATCGAAGCCATTCGCATCTGCACGCTCAACGGCGCCACATATCTCGGACGCCAGGCACGCGTTGGCTCGCTCGCGGTCGGCAAGCAGGCCGACCTCGTCACGATCGACGGCGATCCATCGACGACGATCGCCGACGTCCGCAAGGTCGAGACAGTGTTCAAGCAGGGCGTGGGCTACGATCCGAAGAAGCTGATTGAGTCCGTGTCGGGAAAAGTCGGACTGTGGTGAGACCGATGGTTCAGCTCCTCCTTGCGTTCACGCTGTGGCAGACACCGGCGCCGGCGCCGCGCCCACGGAAGCCGACTTCGTGATCCGGAACTTCAGCTTCGCGTCGGGAGAGACGCTGCCGGAGCTGCGTCTCCATTACCGCATGTACGGCACCCCGCGAAAGGACGCACAGGGCATCGTGCGGAACGCCGTGCTGATCATGCACGGGACGGGCGGCTCGGGCGCGCAGTTCGTCGGCGCTGGATTCGCCGGCGCGCTGTTCCAGCGCGGCCAGCTGCTCGACGCCTCGCGCTACTTCATCGTGTTGCCCGACGACATCGGCCATGGACGGTCGAGCAAGCCGAGCGACGGTCTGCACGCACGGTTTCCGCACTATCGCTATCGCGACATGATCGAGGCCGAGCATCGACTGCTGACCGACGGCCTGGGCGTGAACCATCTGCGGCTCGTGATGGGCACGTCGATGGGCGGCATGCACACGTGGCTGTGGGGCGAGACGTATCCAGACTTCATGGATGCGCTCATGCCGCTCGCCAGCGTGCCGACCGAGATCTCGGGACGCAACCGGTTCTGGCGGCGTACCGCGATCGAGGCGATCCGCACCGATCCGGAATGGAAGGGCGGCGAGTACACCACCCAGCCGCCGGGACTCCGCACGGCCGCGGCGCTGCTGTGGCTCGAGGATGCCGAGCTCCGGCGGGTTCACGAGATCGTCGGCTGAATTGACCGCCAGCAGGGGCGCGGTGATCCGCTCGAGAGCCGGGCCCGGATTGTAATCCGCCGAGGACTCGAGCGCGTAGAGCGTGTCGTTCGCATCGCCGGTGCGCACGTAGTTCGATACGTAGTCGTCGAAGACCGCGTCCGCCTGCGCGAGCGTCGGCGCCTGCCGCTGACGAATGATGGGATTGCTGCACCTTAGCACCAGCACCTCTAGCACCTTCAGCACCCTAGCACCAGCACCTTTAGCACCGTCAGCACCGTCAGCACCTTCAGCACCACATGTACAGTCAGCGCCGCACCTGCGCGTGGGGTTCGGTCGGCCGCATCATGCCGGCCGAGCTGCCGCAATCCTTGATTTCTTCGGCCATCACACCGAGCGTGGATTGAAGGCCGGGGCCGTAACCGTACTGGCCCTGCCTGATAGAACGGATGAAACGGCTCGTGTCGTCGAGCGGCAAGCTCGAGACGTTCGCGCAGAAGGTCGCCCAGAGACCATCCATGTTCAGGTACTGCTCGACGTTCGACAGATAGAACGCCGAGACGGTGCTGTGGCGCTCCTTCAGGAAGGCCGCCACCGCGCGGATGGCTTTCGGACCCGCGAAGTTGCCAACCACGGGGATCAGCAGGTTCTTCGATTGGACCGTCTTGAGGAACGCGAAGTTTTCATCGGTTGCCAGGTAGCTGCGCGCCTGACCGGCCTCGTCGGTCGAGAGCATCAGGTCCGCGTACGACGGCGAGTTGCGCCCGAAGCCGCCGCCGCGTCCGCTCATCCAGTACGTCAATGCCGGCCCGTAGGTCTGGAACTGGCGATAGACGTACTCGATGCCTTCCGGGTCGTCGGCGGTGAGCGCGAACCCATGCGTTTTCGTCAGGTCGTCGAGGATCGCCTTGAGGTTCGTCGCGAACAAGGTCTCGTTGGTTTCCGCGGTCGCGAACGCGTTGAAGATCTCCTGCACGCTCGACCGCGCCGTCAGTCCTTCCGGCCGCTTCCGCGCGAAGAGCCGCGAGACGAAGTCCACGCGATCGCTCGACAGCTCGAAGATCGCCTTGTACATGAGATGTAGATCGAGGTTGCCGCGCCGCACGTCGACGATGAACGCCAGCGACGGCTTCAACGCGGCGATGTACGTGAAGTTCTGCTCGGGGCCGACGCCCATGTAGACCTGACCGGGCTTCGTCACGCTGAGCAGCTCGGGAATCACATACTGCAGCCAGATTTCGTTCGAGAGCAGATTGTCGGACCGGAAGTAGCCGTTCGGCTCGGAGAAATCGGTGACGACCCTCCAGAACTCCTGATCGCTGAGGCGACTCGGGATGGACAGATCCGCCGGCGCCGGCGCGACAGGCGTCGCGGCAGGCATCGCGGCCGAGCGGGGTGACGGAGCAGCCGCCGGCGGTGGTGTCCGCTTCGCGCACGAGGCGGGCACCCACGCGATCAGCAGGCTGAGGCACGCAGCAACAGCAAAGCGTCCACGAATCATGGCCGGCTCGTGCCCCTATTCTACAAGCGACGGTGCGGTCAGTGTTTCTTCGCGGGCGCCTTCGCCGTCGCCGGCTTCACTTCGACGTCGGTCGCGGTCATCTTGTAGGTGATCGTCACTTTCGATCCGACTTTCACGTCGGCGGGCAGCTTGGTGCTCGCGTCACGCGCGATCTCCCACTTCTCCGATCCCTTCTGCACGACGATGGCGTCAGGTCGCAGCTCGAGCACGGGACCGGTCACCTGATACGTCTTGGTGGCCGCGATGGCGGGGAGCGTGCCGAGTCCAAGGGCGATCAGCAGTAGCGTCAGGACGAAGGCCTTTTTCACGAAACACCTCCATGAACGGAAAGGGCTATTATCTAGCACGTCACCAAAGGAGTGGTTCATGCGGATTCGACCCATGCTGTATGCGACGGCGATTGCCATGGCGACTCGCGGCGCCGTCGGCGGCGCAGACGGCGACGAACGTCAGCGGCACGTGGAACGCCTCGTTCGTGACCGCCGAGCGGACCTACCCGGCCACGATCGAGTTGAAACAGGACGGCCAGACGCTGACCGGCAATCTCGTGTCGGAAGCCAAAGAGAAGATCTCCGGTTCGGTCCAGGGCACCACGGTCTCATTTACGTTTCAGACGCTCAATCCCAATGGCGACGGCTCGGTTCTTGGCGTCGGCGTCAAGAGCACGCTCGACAAGGACGCGCTGACGGGCGAGTTCACCGTGAACGATGGTCCACGGCGGCACCTTCTCGGCGCAGCGGACTGCGGCGGCGCCGACAGCCGGCCAAGCTCAGGCTGATGCGACGGCCAAAATCGACATGACCGGCGCGTGGGCGCTCGCGGTCGACTTCGGCACCATCAGCGCGACGCCGTCGGCGGTGTTCAAGCAGGACGGCGAAACGCTCAGCGGCGAGTACACCAGCCAGCAGTACGGCACCTTCCCGTTGAAGGGCACGGTGAAGGGCAACCAGCTGCAGTTCGCGTTCACCATGACCATCGAAGGCAACGCCATCGACGTGGTCTTCTCCGGCACCGCGGAGAAGGATGCCATCAAGGGCAGCGTCAACTACGGCGGAGTCGGCGAGGGAACCTTCACGGGCACCAGGAAGAAATAGTCGATCTGTGGTATTGATGGCGACACCCCAGCCTTTGTAGACTTCATCCGACGAATGCGTGATTCCCCTCGGCCCTTCCGAGGCGTCCCCGTCGATTCGGGCGCGCGGCACGCAGGCCATTTGCGCGGCCTGAATATCGACCGCGTGCTGAACATCGCGATCGATCGGCCCGGGACGTTCACCCGCGCGGAAATCATCCAGGCGACCGGACTGTCGGCCCCGACCGTGGGAAGCCTCACGTCGGACCTCATTCGCACGGGCGTGATCCGCGACCTCGGTACCGCGCCGTCTCGTGGCGGCCGGCGCCCGGGGCTGATGGAGTTCAACGCGCGGCACGCGTACATCGCCGGCATCGATCTCGGGCCCACGCGGACGCGCCTGGCGGTGGCGGACCTTCGGGGGCGCACACTCGCGCGGCAGATCATCAGCACCCCGTCCGACGTCGAGCCGCACCGCATGCTCGGCCTGATCGCGTGCGCGCTTCGGACGCTGATGGAGGAAGCCAGCGCACCCGCCGATCGGCTCGTCGTGGTCGTGGCCGGCGCGCCGGGCGCCGTCAACCTCGACACCGGCACCGTCGACATGGCGCCGAACCTCAACGGCTGGACGCGGGTGCCGATGCAGCACGTGCTGCAGCAGGAACTGCAGACTACCGTGCTGATCGAGAACGACGTGAACCTCGCGCTGCTCGGAGAGCATTGGCAGGGCGCCGCGCGCGGTCACGACACCTGCGCCTTCATCTTCGTCGGCACCGGCATCGGGTCGGCCATTCTGATCGACGGCGCGCTGCACCACGGACATTCGTACATGGCCGGCGAGATTGGCGTCATGTGCATGGCGCGCGACTATCTCGGGCACGACTTCGGGTCGCGCGGATGCCTCGAGATGCTTGCGGGACTCGACGCGTTGCGGGCGCGCTGGCCGCTCGAAGCGCAGGAGGATCCCGGCGGCTGGTTCGCGGCGCTGCTCGAGCGCAGCCAGGCCGGCGATCTGGAGGCGCAGCAGGCGCTCGCCGAGACCACGGACCTCATCGGGATTGCCACCGCCAACGTGGCGGCTGTCGTCGACCCTTCGATCATCGTCCTCGGCGGCGCGATGTTTGCGCAGGCGCAGCCCCTCGTCGACGCCGTCCGCCGCGTCGTCCAGAAGATTGCCCGCACCTCGTTCGAGGTGGTGCTCTCGGCGCTCGGCAAGGAGGCGCCGCTGGCCGGGTGCCTGCTCATCGGCGCGATGGAAGCGCGACGCCATCTCCGGCAGACGCTGAAGGTTCCACCCGCCGTCCGTCGCGTGCAGTGACGATCAGCGTCTGTCAGGGACGTTGCGCGATCTGCACGATCTGATTCGCTTTCACCTTCTGCTGCTTCGTCACGGTTCCGTCGGGCCACCGCACGGTGATCTCGTCGACCTCGGTCGCCGGGCCGAGCCCGAAGTGACGCCGCATGTCGTCCTGCGAGATGTAGCTCGTGCCGCTCTGGACCAGCGACATCTGCCGCACGGATCCGGTGACCACCGTGACGATCGCGCCGATGGCGTCGGTATTGGGCGGGCTGCCCTTCAGCTTCACCGTCAGCCAGTTGCCGCGTGAGGCGAGCTCGTTGTGCAACACCTGCGGTGCGCCGTCAAGGTCGTTGATGACGAGATCGACGCGACCGTCGTTGTCGATGTCGCCCATGGCCATCCCGCGGCTGACGTGCTCGTCCATCAGCGCCGGTCCGTACCGCGCCGCGACTTCATCGAAGGTGCCATCGCCGCGGTTGTGGTACAGCAGCTTGCGCTGCTTGTAGCCTGCGGACGCGCCGAGCTTCAGCCGATCGAGTTGCGGGTAGACGTGCCCGTTGACCGCAATGATGTCAGGCCACGTGTCATTGTCGTAGTCGATGAACGCGTCGCCCCAGCCGACGAAGGGCAGGCTCGACGCCGCGGTCCGCGAGCGGAACGAAACGTCGCTGAAGTGATCGCCGTCGTGGTGATAGAGGTCGTTGTACTCCTCGGAAAAGTTGGTCACGAAGAGGCTGAACCGGCCGCTGTGATCGTAGTCGCCGATCGCGATCCCCATGCTGCCCTGCTCGGCGCCGTCTTCACTGACGGCCACGCCGAGAGGGAAGGCCTGATCCTTGAAGGTACCGTTGTGCTGATTGACGTACAGGAAGTTCGGCGTCGAGTCGTTCGCGACGTAGAGATCCGGCCACCCGTCGTCGTTGTAGTCGAACCAGGCGACGCCGAGGCCGAAGTAGCCTCGGGGATCCGAGACGCCTGCCTTCTCCGAGACATCGGAAAATCGTCCGTCGCCGTCGTTGTGGAAGAGAAAATCCCCTTCGCCGGCGAGGCCGCGCGGGCCGCACTGTACCGGAATACCGCGGTACTCGCACGTCTTGTCCTTGCCGAATTCCGGCAGATGCGAGAGGTCGATCTTCACGTACCGGCTGACGAACAGATCGGGACGCCCGTCGCGATCGTAGTCGCCGAAGCCGCAGCCGGCTGACCATCCGCCGACGCTCAGCCCCGCGCGCTCGGTGATGTCGGCGAACGTGCCGTCGTGGTTGTTTCGATAGAGATGATTGCCACGGAGCCCCGTGACGTACATGTCTTCCCAGCCGTCGCCGTCCACGTCCGCCGTGCACACGCCCATGCCCCAACCAGGGTGACCGACGCCCGCCTTGTCCGTGACATCCTGGAAGCGGCCGTTCCCCAGATTCTTGTACAACGCGCTGCGCGCGGCCTTTGGATCGCTTGCCGTGTCGACGGTCAACGAATCGACGAAGTACAGATCGAGCAGGCCATCGTTGTCGAAGTCGAATAACGCGACCCCGCCGCTCATCGACTCGACGATGTAGCGTTTTTCCGGGGCGGCGTGATGCTCGAACGTAATGCCGGCCTCTCGCGTGATGTCGCGGAACAACAACTCCGGAGTGGCAGGAGGCTGCACCACGACGGCCGCGAGGCCCAGGGCACCGATCAGCAGCGTCGCTTTCATTGCCTGGCGTTGGGCTTGGTGCCTGCCGGGCCGTTCTGGTGAAGCGCTTTGACGGCCTGTTCCATCTCCCGCAGTTTCTCACGATACAGATCGAGGTGGCGTTGGGCTGTCGCTTCGTCGCCGAGCCGCGCGAACACGAGGCTCAACTGGTATTCCGGCTTTGGCGAGTGCGGATCGGCCGCCGCGGCGGCCAGCAGGGCATCGCGCGCCTCCGGGTATCGCTGCTGCGTCATGCGGACCATGCCGATCACGAGATTGGCCGTCGCATGCGTCGGGACCTTCGCGAGCGCCCGCGAGGCATGGGTTTCGGCGGCCGTCGCCTCGCTGAGGCCCGCTTCGGCTTCGGCGAGCGCGGCGAGCGTATCGACGTTCTCCGGATCGAGCTCGAGGCTTCGCGTCAGCCGCGTCCTGGCGTCGGCAAAGAGCTTCTGGTTGTTGTACGCCAGGCCCAGCGCGGTCAGCGTCTGAGGCCGATCCGGGTCCAGCGCGTCCGCCTTCGTCAGCGGCGGCAACGCGCTCAACGTGTCGCCGGCCGTGATCATTCCAATGCCGAGCAGATACTGATATTGCGCGACGGTTGGGCAGAGACGCACCAGCGATCGAAGGGTCTCGATTGCCGGAACCGGCATCCGTGCGGCTAGCGAAACCTGGGCGACCGCGCTCAAGACGTCTTCCGCGTTGGGCGCGAGGGCGCGCGCCCGGCGTAACGTGTCGAGCGCTCCGGCGGCGTCCCCCTCACCGGACTGGAGGCGCGCTAACAGGAGCAGCGCCTGCACGGACTTGTACCGCTCCGCCGCGTCCCGCAACAGCGCCTTGGCTTCGGTCCGCCGGCCCGCGGCAACCGCCGCCGACGCGTTCTTGATCATCGCGTCGCGACCTTGAAACGCGTTCCCGGCTGTCTGGGAGGCGGACAGCATCACCGCGCCGGCGACGAGCAGTGGAAGGACGATCATCGATCGCTACCTCCACGGCGCTTGTCCTTCAGTTTCTGATACAGCTCGAATTGCTGCTGCGCCAGCTCGGTGTGTCCGGTTTTCTGATAGGCCTGTGCCAGCTGAAAATGGATGTTGGCGTCGTCCGGCGCGAGCCGCGCTGCGATCTCGAGTTGTTCGACGGCCGAGGCCGCCGACCCGCTCGCGAGCAGGAGCTTTCCGAGCAGGTACCGCGCGTCGGCGTACTCGGGACGCACCTTGAGGACCGTCCGTAGTTCCGAGACGGCTTCACTGGAATGACCGTCGAGATCGAGAACCGTGGCCAGCAGGAAGCGGGCCTTGATGTCCTCGGGATGGCTCGTCAGCTCCGCTTGCAGCGCCTTCGACGCCTCGGCGAGTTTTCCCTGCTTGAAGTAGATCATGCCCAGCGCCGAGTTCGCTTCGGCCACGTCACCTTTCAGTTCGAGCGCACGCTGCAGGGAAGCGATGGCGCCGTCGTAGTCTCCCTGCTCCGCATGTGCCTGACCAAGGACGACGTTCAGCTCCGCGCTGTCGGCATGAGCAGCGACGAGGCGTGAGAAGGTGGCTTCCGCTTCAGCCGCGTGCCCGCTGCGCACGAGGGCCACGCCATACGCGAATTGCATCGACGGATCCGTGTCGCGCTGAGGATCGTCGCGGAGGAGCTCGACGGCCTTTGCGAAATCGTCGACGTTGAGCGACGCCAGCGCCAGCATTCGACGCGCGTTCACGTTGGTGGCGTCGGCCGACAGCGCGCGCGTCAGGGCGGCCGCCGCTTTGTCGTACTGCTGCGCGTTGAAATAGGCGACGCCAAGCGAGTACTGAACCTGAGGAAACGCGGGATCGATCGCGGCGGCGTCCTCGAACAACTCCGCGGCGCGACCGAACCGGTCAGCCTGGGCCTGCATGATGCCCATGTTGAGGTACACGCCCGCGAGCATCGACGCCACGCGACGGCCCAGCTCTTCCCTGGCGCTCGCGGGCAGGGTGCCGAACCCTCCGGGATCCAGAGGAAGCATCGTCGCCGCGTCGGCTCCCGGCGCGTCTGCCATGTCCTGCATGAAGCGATCGAGCGCGTCCCGTCCGCTCGTGGTGCGGTCTTCGGCGGTTGCGGCCGCGGCCGCGAACTCGGCATCGGCGCCGGCCGTATTCCCAACCTGCCTCAGCGCCATGGCGAGCTGATAGTGCAGGTTGCCGATCTGGGAGCGGACGGGCAGCGTCGCGGAGAGATCGAGCGCCTTGCGAAGCGACACCACGGCGTCCGCAGGTCTGCCGAGCGCAAGCTGACACCGGCCGAGATATTGATACGCCTGCCAGCCCGCGTCCGGAGCCTTCGCGGCGATCTCGAGCGGCCCGAGCGCTTCCTTCTCGCGATGCGCTTCCACGAGCGCCATTCCGAGCCGCAGGTTGACCAGCGGGTCGGTCGCCGACAGCTCGAGCTCCCGCCGGAATTCGACGATAGCGTCCTCGACGCGGACGACCCCTTCCTCCATCACCGAAATCGTGCCGAGATAGAAGTGCGCATGCCGGACGTGCGGATCCATCGCCAGCGCCTTGCTCGAGCATCGACGCGCGCGCGCTGATATTGCGCGGCATCGCGGTAGGCGCGGCCGATGAGGACGTAAGTCTGCGGGATCGGCCGCGCCTGCGTCAGCTGATTGAACAGCGTGTCGGCCTGATCGACCTTCTTCAAGCGAAGATATCCGGTCGCAAGCGCGAAGGTCGTCTCGATGTCGTCCGGCGCCGCGGCGTGCGCGTCTGCGAGCACCTGCACCGCTTCGTCCACCTTGCGGTTCGAGACGAGCGCCTGCGCGAGCAGGCGTGACAGGTCCATGTCCTTCGGGTTGGCGCCGACCAGGTCGTAGAGAATCGGCAGCGCCGCGGCCGGATCGTTCAGCTGGAGATCGACGATCGCCAGCGATTGCAGCGCGGCGCGATTGGCGACGACGGTGCCGGTGGCACGCGTGAACGCGTCGCGCGCCGCGTCGAGTCGTCCATCGGCGACGGCCAGCGCGGCGCGCAGCATCCACGCGTTGTAGAGGGCCTCGCGGTAGTGACTTTCGGCGATCTGCCGCTCGCCGGCCTGGAGCGCCTGTTCGGCGGCGGCGCGCTCCGCCTCGGCTGCGGACATCGCATCGGTGGGCCTCTGTTGGGCCGCGGCAGGGGTTGCGAGGCAGACGAGCAGGAGGCAGGCGAGCAGCCAGCCGGCAGGCCGCGGAATCCGCGGAGTATGCGGATCGATTGACCGCGGAACGCGCGGATGACTCAGATCAGTGAGCCGCGGATACCACTGATCAAACGCAGAGAAGTTGCTGAGCACCGCTCTCTCCGATTAGCCGTCGTGCTGTGCCGAGTGTTCCGCGGACCTCTCGGTTTGAGGATGTCCACGTGTCCGCGTTGCTCCGCGGCCATGAAGATCGGCGTATTCCGCGTTCCTCCGCGGCCTTGCATTGTGCCGGCGTGTTCCGCGGCCCGTGGCCGCGATTGTACAACGTGGATTCCGCGGTCACGGGTGGCCCGCAAGCCACGCGCGGGCCTGGAGGATCTGCGGCCCGTAGCGCGCGCCCGGCGCCTCATCCGCGAAAAAGGTGAGGCACGCCCGAGCCTCGGCCGTCCGTCCCGCACGCGCCTGCGCGACGCCGAGCGCGAAGATCGGCGCGAACTCCGAGGCGTCGATCGCGACCGCTGCGCGCCAGTGGGGAAGCGCCTCCCCGGCTCGTCCTTCATCGATGGCGACGGCCGCCAGCGAACTGTGGGCGCGGGCCATCTTCGGGTCCAGCGCGAGCGCCGATTCGAACGCCTGGCGCGCGGCGTCGCGGCGGCCGGCCATCAGCTCGACGGTCCCGTCGTTCAGCATCAGCAGCGGATTCGAGGGGTCTTCAGCGCGCGCCCGGTCCAGCAGCCCGCGCGCGTCGTCGAAGGCGCCCATCCGCGCGCGCGCCAGCGCCAGCGTCGTCAACACGTCGACGTCGGCGTTCGCGTGAGCCGCGAGAGGCGCCAGCAGCCTGGCGGCGTCCTGCGGCCGGTTGTCCTGTGTGAGATAGCCGCCGAGCAGCGATGCGGTCTCCGTGTTCGCCGGATTCAGCGTGTGGGCGCGTTCGAGCGCGGCAATCGCCCCCTTCAAGTCGCCCGACTCCCGAGCGAGATGGCCGAGCTCCAGCCAGGCCATCGCCATCCGCGGCTGACGCTCGGTCAAGGCACGCGCGCGGGCGAGCGCCACCGCGCCGTGCCCATCGAGATACGCGGCCACGATTTGCTGCAGCTCCCGATCGAAGCCGATCAGGCGTTTCGGGTCGTCCTCCTCTGTGTAGTGCTTGCGAATGATCTCGTGGCCCGAGACATATCCGAGGCTGCGGAGCCGGTCGACGGTTGCGGCGTCTTCGGCAACGGCCGGGCGCTGGAGATCCTGCGGGAATGCCTCGACGACCGCCCTCAGTGCACGGACCTCCGCGGAACGGTCGGTGGCGAGGTTGTGGGCTTCGTGCGGATCCGCCCGAAGGTCGTAGAGCTCCGGGATCGGCAGATCGATGTACTTGATTCCATGGGCGATCACACCGCGCACCGGCGCCCAGCCCCGATTGAGCGCTCCAGACAGCGCTTCGAAGTAGGATCGGCTGCCGTCCGGCGCCCGAGGCTCCGGGCCAAAGAGATCACGGCCGTCGAGTGATGGCGGCACGGGCAGTGACAGGAGATGGAGGACGGTCGGCAGGATGTCGATGTGCCGCGCCCCATCCGTCCGGACCCCGGCCGCGAGCGTCCCAGGCGCGTAGAGGATGAGCGGCACGCGCAGCGTCGCCTCATACGCGAAGATGCCGTGCGTCGCTTCACCGTGTTCGTCGAGCGATTCGCCGTGATCGGCGGTGAAGACGACGAGCGTCCGGCCGGCCGCGCCGGCCTGCACAAGCGGTTCGATCAAATGCCCGACCGCCGCGTCCGCGGCCGCCACGTCCCCCGCATACGGACTGTCGCGGAAACTCGACGCGAACGGTTCCGGAGGCGCGTACGGAAAATGCGGTTCGTACAGGTGCACCCAGCAGAACGTCGGCTTCCCCGGCTCCCGTTCGAGCCAGGCACGCGCATGCGCCACGGTCTCGGTTCCGGACCGTTCCTGCTCGAGGAACGCCGGCCGGGCCGCGCTCGACAGGTGATCGTCGTACTCGTCGAACCCTCGCTGCAGGCCGAAACGGGTCTCGAGCGGGAAAGCGCTGACGAACGCGCCGGTCCGGTACCCGCGCGCTTTCAACAGGGTCGCCAGCGTATCCAGGGTCTGGGGAAAGCGGAAACCCGCGTTGTCCCGCACGCCGTGCACGAACGGGTAGCGGCCCGACAGGATATTGGCGTGCGACGGTAGGGTGACCACGTTGTGGGCGTGTGCGCGCGTCGAAGCGCACACCGGCCGCAGACAGGCGATCGATCCATGGGGTAGATGCCCGCAGGTTGCCATAGGCACCGACCGCATCGGCGCGGAGCGTATCGACGGTGACGAGCAGCACGTTGACCACCGGCGCCGGCGCAGCGCCGGGTTCGGGACGGGAGGCACGTCGCCACCAGATGCCGCCCCAGATGGCCGCCTTCGATCACGGTTACCAGGGTGATGACGGCCAGGATCGCCCGCCGGCCGGCTGGCGGAAGACGGGGCCGGGAATCGCGAATGGACACCTTTTTCAGGCCTGTTTTCCAGCGTCCATTGTCACCTGAATTTCACTTGACAAGATCTGTACCTTGACAATAATGCAATCACGACTACATTTCTTAAGGTCGTTTAGAAACCGGTGGAGGGAGCTGTCCAGATGGGCACGAGGAAGTGTGTATTGATGCTGGCGATCCTGGTGCTGATGCTGCCTGCATCGGCGTTCGCCCAGCGCACCAATGCCGCAGTCCGCGGCACGGTCACCGACCAGAGTAAGGCTGTCGTTCCTGGGGCCACTGTCACGATTACCGGCCTCGACACCGGCCTTACGCGCACCACCGTCAGCAACGCGGATGGCGTCTACAGCCTCAGCGAGCTGCCGGTTGGTCGCTACACCATATCCGTCGAGCTTCAGGGCTTCAAGACGGCCAGTCGTACCGACATCGCACTGAACGTCGCCGACGACCGCAAGATCGATTTCGAGCTCGTTCCTGGCGCGCTGACCGAAACGGTCAGCGTGAAAGCTGAGTCGACACCTGTCAAGACGCAGGGTGGCGACGTGTCCGGCGTCATCACCGGACAGCAGGTTCGCGAGCTGCCGCTCAACGGCCGCAACTTCCTCCAGCTCGCCACGCTGATGCCAGGCGTGAGCGCGCCGGACTTCCTCAACGTCAAGGACAAGGGGCTGCTCGGCGGCTCCGACCTCTCGGTCAGCGGAGGCGCGGTGACCGCCAACCTCTGGACGGTCGACGGCTCGAACAACAACGACGTCGGCTCGAACCGGACGATCCTGGTCTACCCGTCGGTGGATGCGATCGAAGAGTTCAAGATTCTGCGCAACAGCTACGGCGCTGAATACGGCCAGGCCGGTGGCGCCCAGATCAACATCGTCACGCGCAGCGGGACGAACAAGTTCACGGGCAGCGGCTTCTATTTCGGCCGCAGCGACGCGCTGAACGCGACGAACTACTTCATCAAGCAGGCGGATCAGCCGAAGGATCAGTTGAAGCGAAACGACTACGGCTGGACTTTCGGCGGTCCGATCGTCAAGAACCGCTTGCAGTTCTTTGCATCGGAGGAGTGGAACAAGGAGACGCGGGGCAGCGTCCGGACGGCCTTTGTGCCAACCGCTGCCGAGCGTGCCGGCAATTTCAACGGCCCGTCGATTGCGGGTTGCACGCTGCCCACGCCCGATCGACCCCTTGACCGGTGCAGGCGTTCGCCAACAACCAGATTCCGTCAAACCGGCTGGACGCGGGGGGCGCGGCGTTCCTGAATCTCTATCCGCTGCCGAACACGACGCCGCCTGCGGGGAGCTGCAACAACTGGGTCACCTCGCTCAACACGCCGATTGACTGGCGTCAGGAGAACGTCCGCGTGGACTACTCGCTGTCCAACGCGTCGCGCATCATGGTGCGCTACACGCAGGACAGCTGGACCAACAACGCGCCGAACCTCCAGTCGAACCTGTGGGGAGACGATCCGTTCCCGGCCGTCGACTCGAACTGGGATCAGCCTGGCAAATCGTTCGTGGTCTCGCTGAACCAGACGCTGGGCTCGAGAGCGGTGAACACCCTCCAGTTCTCGTATTCGGCGAACAAGATCACCGTGACGCGCGGCGGGACGAACCCCGAGCTGAACGGCCAGATCAACGCGCTGATTCCGTCGATCTTCCCGAGCAGCGGGCACGAGTACCCTGGCGAGGAAGGTCATCCGGTGTTCTGGGGCGGCGGCGGCTACTCGACGCTCTGGAACGAGGCGCCCTTCCACAACAACCAGGACCTCTACGTCTTCAAGGACGACTACTCGCTGGTGTTCGGCAAGCACATGCTGAAAGTCGGCGGCCTGTTCAGCACGAACAAGAAGAACGAGGACGTCGGCGGTTTCGGCTCGTACGAGAACTCGGCGTTCTGGGGATCGACCGGGCTGGGGTCGACGGGTGTCGGCACCGGAAACATCCTGTCCGACTTCCTGCTGAAGGACATGACCTTCGGCTTCTCGGAGAACTCCGCCCAGCGCCAGGTGCCGCAGCGCTGGAGGACCTCGAGTTCTACGCGTCGGACTCGTGGAAGCTGAATCCCCGGATCACCTTCGACTACGGGGTGCGATATTCGGCTTTCTACAACCCCTACTCGGCCGACGACAAGATCATGAGCTTCGATCCCGCGTCGTTCAGCGCGTCGCTCGGGAGCGATCCCTGCAACGGCCTGCTCCAGGCGCCCGGGCAAAACTGGTGTCAGGCGGCAGGTCTGCTCGGGGGCGCGACGGGTCCGAACCGGTCGTTGTTCCCGCAGGACTTCAACAACTTCGCACCGCGGCTTGGTCTCGCCTGGGACATCAACGGCGACGGGAAGTCGGCCTTCCGCGCCGGGCTCGGCCAGTTCTTCCTGCGCGAGCGCCTCAGTCCGGGTCTGAACGTCGGCGCCAATCCGCCGTTCGTCACCGTCGTCAGCGGGAACCGATCGCTCGACACCAATTCACCGAACTGCGATGGCTGCTCGTTCGGCAACTCGCTGGGCGCGCCGGGGTCCGGCAGGGAGCAGTCGTCGAGGACGCCCAACAACTGGCAGTGGAACCTCTCCTACCAGCGTGAGATCTACAAGAACACGACGTGGGAGATTGGGTACATCGGCAACAAGGGCGTGGACCTGCTGAACATTGTCGACATCGACCAGATCCAGTCGGGCGACATCAACGGCAACGGCATCGACGACCGTCGTGAGTTCGTGATCACGAATCCCGCGAACGGATCGCTGCGGCCGTTCGGCGACGCCTTCGGCAACAGGACGATCACCTTCTGGGAGCACGATGGGCACTCGATGTACCACTCGATGCAGACCCAGGTGATCAGCCGCTGGGGTGCCTCGCAGTTCCAGGCGTCCTACACGTTGTCGCGGACGACCGCGAACGTCCCGCTGGACAGCTCGGGCGGTCTCTCGAGCGACGACTCGTCCCAGGACCTGAAGAATCCCTCGGCGGACGACGGACTGGCGAACACCGATCGCCGCCACATCTTCAACGCCGCGCTCGTGCTGGCGCTCCCCACGCTCGAAGGCGAGCACGGGGTGAAGGCGGCGCTGCTGGGCGGATGGGAGATCTCCACCATCGTCCAGGCCGCGTCGGGTCAGGCGCTGACGGTGTACACCGGCGGGCTGCCGGGTCTGAACGGACGGGCCTTCCGGAACGGGCTACGGCAACGACAAGCCGAACATGGCCACGGACGGCGATTGCCGGGCGAGTGGCAACGCGAACCCGGAGCAGATTCTCGATCCGGCGGCGTTCACGCTGAACGGCTTCCAGCTCGGGACGATCGGCAACGAGAAGCGGGGCCAGTGCCGCGGACCCGGCATGTTCCAGACCGACCTCGCGTTCTACAAGACGGTTCGTGCCTTCTCGAAGGCGCAGATCCAGCTCCGGTTCGAGATCTTCAACTTCTTCAACAACACGAACTTCCTGGTCGCAGGGGCTGAACAACACGATGTCGCTGCAGTCGGTCACGCTCGATCCGGCGCAGACGCAGATCACGGCCTACACTCCGAGCGGCTCGTTCGGTCAGGCCACGCGCACACGTGACGCGCGGCAGGCGCAGTTCGGGCTGAAGATCCTGTTCTAGCGCTACCGAGGCCGCGGGAATTCCCCCTTCCCGCGGCCTCGGTTTCTCGATTGCCGAATGGCGATCGGCAATTCCCCAGTCGACAATTCAATCTGCAATCGCCAATCTGCAATCTGCAATCGACCCGTTCGGCTATGCTCTGCAGATGCGCCTGCGACTGCTGACGGTCCTCTGTGCGGCTCTGACCTCGCTCGTGGCGGCTCAGGACGCGCCCCGCCCCACTCCGAATTCCTCCGACAGCCAGACGCTTCCTCGAGGCGCAGCTTCATCCGCTGCCGCCGCTGTCGCCGGCACGAGCGCGCCGCGTGCGCAGCCTGCTCGCGCAGATGACCCTGAAAGAGAAGGTCGGCCAGATGACGCAGCTCGAGGTCGGCATGATCACCGACGGCAGCGAAGGCGAACCTGCGCGTCAATCCCGAGAAGCTGCGCAAGGCGGTCGTCGACTACGGCGTCGGGTCGATCCTCAACGTCAAGGACATCGCGCTTCCGCCCGCGAAGTGGCACGAGATCATCGGCGCCATCGCCCGCGCGACGCGAACAGACGCGGCTCAATGATTCCGGTCATCTACGGTCTCGACTCCGTCCACGGCGCCAACTACGTCGCCGGCGCCGACGCATCTTCCCGCAGCCGCTCGGCATGGCGGCGACCTGGGACCCCGAGCTGATGCGCGACGCGTCAGCGATTGCCGCGGCCGAGACGCGCAGCGTCGGCGTTCCCTGGAACTTCTCGCCGGTGCTCGACGTCGGCCGCCAGCCGCTCTGGCCGCGCCTCTACGAGACGTTCGGCGAGGATCCGTATCTCGCCACCGTCATGGGCGTCGGCGGTCATCCGCGGCTACCAGGGCGACGATCCCGCGTCGCCGACCCACGTCGGCGCCACGCTGAAGCACTACATCGGCTACAGCGTGCCCGCCAGCGGCCACGATCGCACGCCGGCGCTGATTCCCGAGATCACGCTGCGCGAGAGCCTGCTGCCGCCGTTCGCGGCGGCCGTCAAGGCGGGCGCGCTCGTCGGTGATGGTCAACTCCGGCGAAGTCAACGGCATTCCCGGGCACGTCAACAAGCGCCTGCTGAACGACGTCCTCCGCGGCGAGCTCGGCTTCGACGGCGTCATCGTCTCCGACTGGGAAGACATCAAGAAGCTGGTCTACATGCACCACGCCGCGGCCGAACGAGAAGGACGCCACGCGCGCCGCCGTGCTGGCGGGCATCGACATGAGCATGGTGCCGAGCGACTACAGCTTCAGCGATCTGCTCGTCCAGCTCGTGAACGAAGGCGCCGTGCCGATGGCGCGCATCGACGACGCCGTCACGCGCATCCTGACGCTGAAGGCGCGCGTCGGCCTGCTCGACGCGCCGTCGGCCACGGCCCCGCCGCCGACCGACGACGGTCGGGTCGCCCGCGTCGCGTCAGGTCGCGCTCGCGCCGCGCGCGAGTCGATCGTGCTCGCCAAGAACGGCAGCGGCGTGCTGCCGCTCGGATCCTCGACACGCGTCCTGGTGACCGGTCCGACGGCCGACTCGCAGCTGGCGCTGAACAACGGCTGGACGATCACCTGGCTGGGCGATCGCGCCGCGCTCTATCCCGCCGATCGGCCGACGGTCCGCCGCGCGCTCGAGGCGCGCCTCGGCGGCCGCGCCTGACGTACGTGCCGGGCGCGACGTACGACAAGGTCGTCGATCGTCGCAGGCCGCCGCGACCGCGGCGTCGCAGCGCCGACGTCATCGTGCTGTGCCTCGGCGAGATGTCGTACGCCGAGACGCCCGGCAACATCGACGACCTGCTCGCTGCCCGAGGCGCAGCTCAAGCTCGCCGAAGGCCGCGCTCGCCACCGGCAAGCCGGTCGTCCTGCTGCATGATCGAAGGCCGTCCGCGCATCATCCGCACGATCGCCGATCGCGCCGCAGGCATTCGTGATCGCGCCTCAATCCCGGCATGGAAGGCGGCACGGCGCTCGCCGACGTCCTGGTCGGCGACGTGAACCCGAGCGGACGGCTGCCGATCACCTACCCGCGCTTTCGCGAACGCGCTGTTCACCTACGACTACAAGGCGTACGACGACCACGATCTCGTCGGCGTCGACCACGACGTTCAAGCCGCAATTCGCCTTCGGGTCCGGCTGAGCTACACGACGTTCGAGTACTCGGGCCTCACCGCGGACAAAGCGACGACCTTCGACCGAGGGATCGATGTGTCGGTCACGGTGAAGAACACCGGGACACGCGCCGGCACCGAAGTCGTCCACCTGTTCGTGACCGATCGGGTCGCCAGCGTCACGCCAGCGGTCAAGCGCCTCGTCCGGTTCGTCCGCGTCGACCTGGCGCCGGGCGCGTCGCGCGACGTCAGGTTCCATCTCTCCCGCAACGACCTGTCGTTCATCGGCGCCAACAACCGTCCCGTCGCCGAGCCGGGGACGTTCACGCTGTCGGTCGGGAAGCTGACCAGGGACGTCGAGGTGAAGTAGCCGAGGACCGACCGTCGCGGACCGACGTCAGAGCACCGCCTGTCGGCGCGAGGCTGTAGCCCTGCCTGCGCCTACAGGCAGGCCGAAGGCCGAGCTACGGACCAGCGCTGGACGGGACCAACGACTAGTGCGATTCAGATTAGTGCCGGCTGACGACGCCAGTCCGGTGTCGTCTGCGGACGCCGCTGTGGAAGAATAGCCGCCGCGGTGCGATCTCTTCATCGTCTCGCTTCTGGGGTGGTCTCTTGTCCGCGGCCTCGCCGGCCGGCGCGGCCGCTGACGTTCACCGACGTGACGCAGGCGGCCGGCATTCACTTTCGGCACAACAGCGGCGCCTTCGGGAAGAAGTACCTGCCCGAGACGCTTGGATCCGGCTGCGTGTTCGTCGACGTCGACAACGACGGATGGCAGGACATCTTCCTCGTCAACTCGAAGAACTGGCCGGGCCACCCGGGGCGCCGTCGTATCCCGCGCTCTATCACAACAATCACAACGGCACGTTCACCGACATCACGCGGCAGGCGGGCCTCGCGGTCGAGATGTACGGCATGGGCGTCGTCCGCGGCCGACTACGACAACGACGGCAACGTCGATCTCTATGTCACGGCCGTCGGGCCGAACCACTTGTTCAGGAATCTTGGCAACGGCAAATTCGAGGACGTCACCGCAAAGGCCGGCGTCGGCGATCCGGGATTCTCGACGAGCGCGATGTGGTTCGACTACGACAAGGACGGCAAGCTCGATCTCCTCGTCGCGCAACTACGTCGACTGGACGCCGGAGAAGGACCTGTACTGCGCGCTCGACGGCAAGACCAAGTCGTACTGCACGCCCGGAGTCGTACAAGGGCCAGAGCGCCGACGCTGTATCACAACCGCGGCAACGGCACGTTCGAGGACGTCACGCGCAAGGCCGGCCTCTTCGATCCCTCGTCGAAGAGCCTCGGGCGTCGCCATGCTCGACTACGACGGCGACGGCTGGCCCGATCTCTTCGTCGCGAACGACACGCAGCCGAACAAGCTGTATCGCAACAAGAAGGACGGCACGTTCGAGGATGTCGGCGACGACGGCCGGCGTCGCGTTCAACGAAGCCGGCGTCGCCCGGGCCGGGATGGGAGTCGACGCCGCCGACTACGACGGATCCGGCAGGCCCAGCCTGGTCATCGGCAACTTCTCGAACGAGATGATCGCGCTCTACACCAATCAGGGCAACGGCCTCTTCATCGACGAGGCGCCCTCGTCCGACGATCGGCAAGGCCTCGCTGCTGACGCTGACGTTCGCGGCTTCTTCTTCGACGTCGATCTCGACGGACTGCTCGACATCTTCGCCGCCAACGGCCACGTGGCCGACGACATCAACCGCGTCCAGCAGAAGGTCACCTACGCCGAGCCGCCGCATCTGTTCAGGAACCTCGGCGGCAAGCGATTCGAGGAGATCACGAGCGCTGCCGGGGCAGCGCTGAACCAGCCGGTCGTCGCGCGCGGCGCCGCCTACGGCGACTTCGACAACGACGGCGACCTCGATGTGCTGGTGACGACGAACAACGGCCCGGCGCGGCTGCTGCAGCAACGACGGCGGCAACCGCAACCACATGCTGCGCGTCAGGACGATCGGCACGCAGTCGAACCGCGACGGCATCGGCGCACGGGTGACGATCACGCTCGACAACGGGCAGAAGCGCTGGGCGCATGGTGAAGACGGGATCGAGCTACTGCTCGCAGAGCGAGCTGCCCGTGACCTTCGGGCTTGGCTCGGCGACTAAAGTGAAGGACGTCGAGGTCGCGTGGCCGAGCGGCCGCGTCGATCACGTTGCCGGCGTCGCGGCCGGCCAGACGATCACGATGCAGGAAGGCAAGGGTCTGCTGAGCGCACCCCCGTTCGATCGGCAACGCCATGATGCTTCGCCTGTGTCTGTCACCGCTGGCGGCGCTGTTCTGCTCGTCGCCAGCGCCCTCGCGCAGCCGCCGGACGCCGCACGCGACCGGCTCGAGCGCGCCTACCGCGCGAACAATCGTCGGCGTCGCTCATCTCGAGCAGTTCGACTACGACGCCGCCGCCGACGTCGTTCCGGCAGGCGCTGCAAATCGACCCGAGCTTGTCGCTCGCGCACCTCAACCTCGCGATCGCGCTGCTCTACGGCAGCCACCTCGACACAGCTGCGCCCGAGGCGCGCGCCGCGGTGGCCGCGCTGCCCGATCGTCCGCAGCCCTCTTACGTGCTCGGCCTGATCGCCCGCGGCGACAACCGGGTCGATGACGCCGCCGCCGCGTTTCGGCGCGTGCTCGAGATCGATCCGGACCGACGTGGCGACGAAGGTCAATCTCGGGCAGGTGCTCCTCCAGCAGCGCAGTTCGACGAGGCCGTCGCAGCTGTTTCGCGCGGCGTCGGCGCCGAGCCGTACAACGCGACCGCGGCGTACAACCTCGCGACGGCGCTGACCCGGGCCGGCCAGACCGACGCCGGCCAGCAGGCGATGCGAGCGCTTTCAGACGCTGCGCGACAGCGCCTATGCCGTGACGTACGCGCAGGGGTATCTGCAGCAGGGCCGCTACGCCGAAGCCATGGCCTCGACGGGCGCCGAGCCGGAGCTCGTCGATCGCGCCGACGCCGGCGTGACCTTCACCGACGCGACGTCGACGGCGTTCGCCGGCGCGGGGCGCCGCCGTCGCGGCATCGGCCGGCGCCGTGCTGCTGTTCGACGTCGACAACGACGGCGACCTCGACCTGTTCACCGTCGGTGCCGACGGGCAGCACCTGTTCCGAAACGACGGCGGCAGATTCTCGGACGTCACCGCGGCCGCGCATCTCGCGGCGCCCGACGGAGCTGCGGGAGTCGCGGCGGTCGCAGGCGACTACGACAACGACGGGCGGCCGGATCTGTTCGTGCTGCGAGCGATCGGCGGCGCGCTGATGCACCAGCGGCCGACGGCTCGTTCGACGGACGTGACGCCGCTGCCGGGCTGGCCGTCGCAGGCGCTCCGGTCGCGGCCGGCGGCGTGGGTCGATGTCGATCACGACGGCGATCTCGACCTGGTCGTGGGATCGCCGCTGCGCCTGTGGCGGAACAACGGCAACGGCACGTTCACCGACATCACGACCGACGGCCGGGCTGCCGCCTCCGTCGCCGGCGTCGCCATCGTCCCGACCGACTTCGACAACCGCCGCGACGTCGACCTGCTGTCCTGCCGGAGACGGCGCGCAGCCGCTCCTCTATCGCAACATGCGTGACGGCACGTTCGCGACGTCGCCGCGCAGACGCGGTCTGCCGCACGATCAGGACTACACCGCGGTCGCCGCCGCCGACATCAACAAGGACGGCTACACCGACTTCTTCTTCGCCCGAGCCGGCGCGACCGGCGTGTTCGCGATGAGCGACGGACGGGAGCGCTTCGTCGACGCGTGAAGGGCCGGCCGGATCGGCGGGCGCGCCGGCGGCGCAGTTCTTCGACTACGACAACGACGGGCTGCTCGATCTGCTCGTCGTGACGCAAGCAGGGTCCGCAGCTGTATCGCAACGTCGGCGACCGGCTGGACCGACGAGACCGCGCACGTCGAAGCTCGACGGCTTGAGCGGCGACGTTCGCTCGCTGGCGCTCGGCGACATCGACGGGGACGGCGACACCGACATCGTCGCCCGGCTCGCCACGGCCGGTCGCGCGTCTGGCGCAACGAGGGTGGCTCGCGCCGACCCTCGCTGCGCGCCTGCCCTGTCCGCCGCGCATCAGCAACAAGAGCGCAGCGGGAGCGCGGGTCGAAATCAGAGCCGGCAGCCTGCGCGGGCCTGCGCGAATTCGCGCTGACGACCCCGGCGTTCGCGCCGGCCGACGTGGTCTTCGGCCTCGGCTCGCGACAGCACGGCCGACGTCGTGCGCGTGCTGTGGCCGTCGGGCATCCTGCAGAGCGAGACGACGATTCCCAGCGAAGGGGCCGCATGACCATCGAAGAGCTCGATCGCAAACCCTCCTCGTGCCCGTATCTCTTCACCTGGAACGGCAGCCGATTCGAGTTCGTGACCGACTTTCTGGGCGGCGGCGAGATGGGAGACTGGGTCGGGTCCGGCGACCTGGAATACGCCCGATCCCGACGAATACGTCCGGATCCGCGGCGACCAGCTGCAGGCGCGCGACGGCCGTTACGAGCTGCGGATCACCAACGAGCTCGAAGAGGCGATGTTCCTCGATCGGCTTTCGCCTGGTTGCCGTCGATCATCCCGGCGACGTCGAGGTCTTTCCCGAACGAAGGCCTGAAGGAGCCGCCGCGGCCGCCGTTCAAGCTGTACGCGACGCGCGGCGCCCAGTGCCGCGTGCGGCGGTCGACGATCACGGTCACGACGTCACGCGCGCTGATTGCCGAGCGTCGACCGCCGATGGCCCGACGATTTCGGCGTTCGTGCCGATTCGCGGGTATGCCGAGCCGCACACGCTTGACGCTCGATCTCGGCGACCGACGCCGATCGGCGCCGTCCTGCTGCTGACTGGCTGGACGGACTACGCGTTCTCCACCGACAACGTCGCCGCGTCCCAGTCGCGAACGGCGATGCAGTGCCCGTCGCTGCAGGTCGCAGGATGCAACGGGCGCGTGGCGGACGATCGATCGACGACATCGGATTCCCGGTTGGCCGGCCGCAGACGGTCGTGGTCGATCTGCGCGGGAAGTGGCTCGGGCCGTCTCGCGAGGTCCGCCTGTCGACTATCATGCGCATCTACTGGGATCAGATTCTGGTCGACACGTCCGGCGGCCGACGCTGCCACTGACGATCGACCACGCTCGGAGCCGTCGAGCGGCCGACTGCACTGGCGGGGATTCTCGGCGGAGGACGAGCCCCGACGGCCGCGAGCCATTCGGCTGCGACTACGCGAAGCGTGTCGCGCGTCATCCCCGTGGAAGGTGATGCCTGGACGCTACACGCGCGAGGGCGACGTGCGCCCTCTGCTGACCGCGCACCGACGACATGTTCGTCGTCGCGCAGCCGGGCGACGAGATTGCGGTGTCGCTTCGACGCGGCAGCGCGCCGCCGCTCCGCCCGGCTGGCGCGCGGACGTTCCTGCTCTATGCCGACGGCTTCAGCAAGGAAATGGACATCCGGTCCGCGACGCCCGACAGCCTCGGGCCGCTGCCGTTTCACGCGATGACGAGATATCCGTACGGCGCCGGACGAGCACTACCCGAGCGGCCCGACGTATCGTGCGCTACCTGGAGCGCTACAACACGCGTGTGGTCGCGCGGCCGCTGCCGTCGATTCGACGCTGGCCGCCAGGCTGACTGAGCCGCGCTGGAAAGACGTCGCCATGACGCTGCGCTACTCGGCGGCGGCGTGCCAGACCGACTTCGCCGAATCCGCTCGATCGCCGCGCAGATGGCGGCGAACACCGATCGCATGCTCGTCGATGATCGACGCGGCGGTCGCGGGCGCGGCGCCGTTTCTGCCGGTTCGGCTCGTGGTGTTCCCGGAATTCGCGCACGCGGCGCCGGTGTTTCCGACGGTCGCGCGAGCTGCTCGAGAAGCTCGCCGTTCCGATTCCCAACGAGCACACCGACCGGCTCGAGCGCGAAGGCGCGCGAGCACGACCTCTACATCCAGAGCGGCTCGATGCTCGAAGCCGATCCGCGCTGGCCGGGCGTCGTCTTCAACACGACGTGCCTGATCGGCCCGACGGGCATCCTCTACAAGTATCGCAAGGTCAATCCGTGGATCCCGTACGAGGTTCACGCCAGCCCGCACGATCTCGAGGGCTACGACGAGCCGCTGTTTCCGGTCGCCGACACGCCGATCGGCCGCATCGGCTGCGCGATCTGCTACGACTGGCTGTTTCCCGAAGCGATCCGCCAACTCGCGGCCAACGGCGCCGAGGTGCTCGTTCGCGTCTCCGCCTACATGGATCCGTGGGGAGCGACCGAGCCGATGAACTGGTGGACGCTCGTCAACCGCTGCCGCGCGCTCGAGAACATCGCCTACGTGGTCGCCGCCAACCAGGGGGCGAGCCTGAGGCACTATCCGCCGTATTCGTGGCCCGGCGGCAGCCAGGTGTCGATTTCGACGGCCGCCTGCTCGCCGAAGCTTCGCCTGGGCCCGGCGAGCGGATCGTCGTCGCGCCGATCGACGTTCGGCGCTTCGTCACGAGCGCGAGACGCGGCGCGGGCATCACATGCTCGCGCACCTGCGGACCGAAGCGTACCCGGTCTACTCGAGCGCCATGTACCCGGCCACCGGCGCGCGCTGTCCTACGAGGCCAACAACGAACGGATCGATGCCGCAAAAGCACAGTTCCAGGCACTGCCGCGTTTTCGGCGCATCCGCCCAGCATCCCCTCTCGTTGAGACCAAGCGATGATCCGGAAGTTGAGGTCGGGCGACTATCGACTCTACTCGCGGAAGAAGGACCCAAAGACGGGACGACGCCGCAACCTTGGCACGTTCAAGTCGCGCGCCGCGGCCGAGAAGCACGAGCGCGCAGTACAGTTCTTCAAACGACAGCTCGCGCCGGGCAACGCTTGCGACCGTAGCTACCGGTATTTCCACGACTTCAGATCCGCCCCTGCCGGCGCGTACTTGTCGACTTGCGCCGTCATCTTCTTCAGCAGGTCGGCGCCGCGCGGGCCCCAGCAATGCGGCGCCCGCCGCTGGAAGACGATCTCGCCGGTCCATTTCGGATTGTCCGCCTTCGAGAGGAAGTCGTTCAGGTTCTCGACCCCGTGTTGAGGTAGTAGCTGTCCATGTCTCCGACGTAGACGTTGATCTTGTTCGCCAGCCTCGGGCCGAGCGTGGTCCAGTTCGTCTTCAGGATGTTGCAGCAGATCGTACTTCTTCCATTGTTCCGCCACGCTCTTGTCGATCTCGCCGGTCTGCTTGTTCCAGATCCGCTTCGGGTAGCCATCCGGCGCCGACCGGGCCAGTAAGTCGCCTCCCAGATGTCCCATTGGCCGCCCGATCGCGAATGGTCGCCGACGGTCAGCTCGTACCGATTCTCGTCCTTCATCATCGAGACGATGTTGCCGTCGGGTCGGCGCTGGTTGGGACGATCGATCTCATCCAGCCCATGTCCATGAAGTAGGCGTTCTTGTCGTCGTAGATGTTGACGATCTGGTGATAGCGGAAGTCGACCGCGTCCGGGCAGCTCGCGAACGTGCCGCCGTAGAAATCAGGATAGAAAATCTGGTGGGCGAGGGCAATCCATCCGCCGGTCGATCCGCCCGACAGCATGCGCGCCCACGGCTCGCCGGATGACGCGGAACTTCGTCTCGACCGCCGGAATCAGCTCCTGCATGATCGCGTCGCCGAACGGTCCGTTGTTCTCGGAGTTCACGCCGTACGAATCGTCGTAGTACGGCGACGGATGCTGCAGCGAGACGTAGATGAACCGCGGCGTGTGGTCCGGCGAGCCAGCAGCTTGTCGAACTCGCCGCCGCGTCCGAAGCCGTCCGGGCGCGCCGAGCGAGAAGTGGCCCTGGTTGTAGATGACCGGATATTTCACGTCGGGATGCTCGTCGTAGCCCTTCGGCAGCAGCACGGTCGCGCCGAGAAAGATCGGATGGCCCCACCACTTGGTCAGGATCTGGCTCTGGATCTTGATGCCTTGACGAGCGCGGTGTCGGCGGGCACGCGATCGGCGGAATCACCTTGTCCGCGACCAGCGTGATCGGCGTCGACGACGCCGGATCGATGTGGATCTTCATCGGCTCGCCGTAGATTTGCCGGGCGATCGCTTCCAGTTCTGGCCTTCCCACTGATCCATGTGCATCCACACGGTGTGGCCGTCGGCGCGGGGGAACCTCGTGTAGACGTTGACGAACGGCTGCACCCAGTAATCGCCGGCCGGAATGTCGCGCAGGCTCGCGACGGGATGGCCGCGTCGGCGGTGCCGATCACGGCGGCGGCGCCCGGGCCGAGCTGTTCGACGTATGTCGAGAAGAGCGGAACGCCTGTCGGGCCGGTCTGCTCGATCGGCGTCCGCTGTTGTCGCGGCTGATCGCGAGGTAGACCATGCCCGTGACGGGCTCGCTGCGCGCGCCCGACGAAACGAGATTTCGAATCGCGGCCCGGCCGAGTCTGGGCCCGCGGACGCGCACCAAGGCGGCCGCCGAACATGCGAGCACGCGCCGCACCGCGACTCGTTCGGGAAATTCTCATGGTTCGGCGGTATCCTAGCGCAGATGCGGGCCGGACTTCTTTTGGTGGTGATCATGGGGACGATCGGGTTTCTCGGTTCGACGCAGCCGCCGGACCGTCCCCACGTTTGGTTTCCAGGTCGTGCGATCGTATCCGCACGATCGAGAGGCATTCACGCAAGGGCTCATCTATCGCGACGGCTCCTCTACGAAGGACGGGCCTCAACGGCCGGTCGGGATCCGCAAGGTCAAGCTCGAGACCGGCGAAGTCCTGCAGATGCAGCCGCTCGACTCGCAGCATTTCGGCGAAGGCATCACCGACTGGAAGGGTTCGCTGATTCAGCTCACGTGGCGATCCGAGGTGGCTTCGTCTACGACCTCGCGACCTTCAAGCAGATGAAGTCTTTCGTTACCGGGGGAGGGCTGGGGCATGACGCACGACGGCACGCGGCTGATCATGAGCGACGGATCGGCGCAATTGCGGTTCCTCGATCCCGCGACGTTTGAGGAGACCGGCCGCGTTACGGTTCGAGACCCCGAGGTCCGTGACCGAATTGAACGAGCTCGAATTCATCGACGGGGAAATCTTCGCCAACGTGTGGCAGACCGATCGAATCGTCCGCATCTCGCCGAAGGATGGCCGCGTGACCGGATGGATCGATCTGTCGGGCCTGCTCCCGGCGTCCGATCGAGAGCCCGATGCAGTCCTGAACGGCATCGCCCACGACCCGCATCCGATCGGTTTTTCGTGACAGGAAAGCTCTGGCCCAGGCTGTTCGAAATCACGCTCGTGCCGCGCGCCGCACCGCACGCCGACGGCGGATCCGCCAGACGGTGACGCGAGCACGAGCGCTGCGCAGGCTTCCACGTACACCTTTTCGGCGTCGATGAAATCGACCGGTCGTCCCTGAAGGAGCGGATCGGCGATGACCCCGTGCACGAAGAACACCGCCGCGGCCGCATAGGTCGTGTAGTGAATGGTTTTCCAGCGTGTCGTCCGAGCGCGTCGCGATCGTCTGAGCGACGAGCACCACGACCAGCACCAGGTAGAAGCCGATTGCGCCGAGCGTGTTCGACAGCGGTTGGACCGGAGACCAGATGGGCAGAAGGAGATCGATCAGCCGAAAATGCGGGTCGCGCGAGAACACAACACGCCGGCGTGCACGACGACCGCGCCGAACGCGATGTATCCCGTCCAGTTGTGAAACGTAAAGAGCTTGACCGGCACGCGCGGCCATTGCCGCGTGGGATTGTAGCCGACCGCGAGCAACAAGCCCATCAGGAGATTCGCGGTCAAGAGTCCGACAGCCACGAGCGCGACTGTGCCCGAGAGATCGACGGCCGACACCAGACCATCCTACGCCCGTCGGGATCCGCTTTCCGAATCAGCGAACAGCGGATGCTGATGAGCTGTTCATGATAAGATCGAACTGTGATTCGCGAACACGCATCGAGATAGATGGCCGCCGGACACGCGCTCGAAGCCGGTGCGGGATGGCCGTTGCTGCTCATCCACGCGTTTCCGCTGAACGCCGACATGTGGCGCCGCAGCTCGAGCGCGTGCCGGTCGGCTGGCGGTTCATCGCGCCCGACCTGCGAGGCTTCGGTGCCGCGACCGTGGCCCGCGCCGACGCGCAGATCGGGTCGCTGGACGACTACGCGCGGATCTCGAGCTCCTGCTCGACGCCCTCAAGATCGACGAGCGGTGATCGGCGGCCTGTCGATGGGCGGCTACGTCACCTTCGCGCTGTTTCGCCAGCGCCCGACCGATTCACCGCGATGATCCTGGCCGATACCAAGCGCAGGCCGACACGCCCGAGGGGCGCGCGGCGCGCGAGCATGCGCGAGCTGCTGGCGAAGCGCGGTCCGGCGGCCGTCGCCGATCAGATGCTGCCCAAGCTGCTGTCGCGAGGCCACTCGATCCTCCGGCCGGAGTTGGTGGAGGAGACGCGGCGGTTGATCGTCGCCAACACGATCCGTCGGCCATCGATCGGGCGATCGTGGCGATGATGGGCGGCCCGATTCCACGGCGGATCTGCCGCGTTCAGGTACCGGCGCTCGTCGTCGTCGGCGAGGAGGACGTGCTGACGCCCCTGCCGAAGCCGAGCGTTGCACGCCGCGCTGCCGCGGTCGATTCTGACCGTGATTCCCGGCGCCGGGCACCTGTCGAACCTCGAGCGCCCGGCCGAGTTTTCCCGCGGCGCTCGATGACTTTCTCGCCGCGCACATGTAATCTCTCATCGATGCGCAGTCCTGCTCTCGCCGCGGTCTGCTTCGGCCTGGCGACTGCCGCTGCCCGCGCGCAGGAGTTCACGCCGGCGCCCGGCTCCGATCCGCTGCATCGGCCGCTCGATCAGATTCTCGACCTGTACGTGCGCGATGGCCTGGTGTATTACCGCGCGCTGAAGAGCGAGCGCGGCCGCCTCGATCGCTATGTCGCCTCGCTCAACGTGCCCGCCGCCACCTACAACGGCTGGTCGCGCGAGCAGAAGATGGCGTTCTGGTCAACGCCTACAACGCCTTCGTGCTCAGACCGTCATCGATCACTACCCGATCCAGGGCGCAGCAGCGCGTATCCCGCCAACAGCATCCGGCAGATTCCGGGCGCCTTCGAGCAGGCGCACCGGCACGCCGCCGGCCGGAGCGTGACGCTCGACGAGATCGAGAAGACGATCCTGCCCGAGTTCAAGGAACCGCGGCTGTATCTGGCGCTCGGCCGCGGCGCGATCGGCAGCGGGCGGCTGAAGAGCGAGGCCTACACCGGCGAGCGCCTGGAGCAGCAGCTCGACCGACATCCAGCCGGAGTTCGTCAACGACGCAACATGCTGAGGATCGACCGCGCCACCAACCAGATGTCGGTCACGCCGATCCTCAGCTGGCGCGAGGCGGAGTTCGTCGCCGCCTACGACAAGGCGCGACCGGCCTTCGCCAGCGATCGCCGATCGAGCGCGCGATGATCGCCTTCATCAGCCGCAACCTCCTGCCGCTCGAGAAAGAGTTCGTGAGAAGAACGAGTTCAAGGTGACGTTTCACGATTCGACTGGCGGCTGAACGATCTGACGGGCGGCGGGCAGAGTGGACGATTGAAGCAGACGCTGAGCTGAACGATCCGACAACGCGAGCCGGAGCTGAGAGCTGCGAACCGGATCTGGACAGCCTGGCAGCTGCCATGCATGGATCTTGGACTCACCGACAAAGTTGCCATCGTCACCGGCTCGAGCCGCGGGCTCGGGCTGGCCAGCGCGCGCGCGCTGGTCGCCGAAGGCTGCCGCGTGTGCCTCTGCGCGCGCGGCGCGGAGCGGCTGGCCGAAGCCGCGCGTCGAGGTCGAGGCGGCGGCGCAGCGCCCGAACATGGTCACCGCCGTGCAGGCCGACGTCTCGACCGACGCCGGCGATCGCGCTCGTCATCGAGCGGACGGTCGAGACGTTCGGCGGCCTCGACATCCTCGTCAACAACGTCGGCCGCGCCGGCGGCAGCGACATGCTCGACACGACCGACGCCGAGTGGCAGGCGGCGTTCGACGAGACGCTGTTTCCGGCGATCCGCGCCTCGCGCCTGGCCGTCCCGCACATGAAGCAGCGCGGCGGCGGCGCGATCATCATGATCGCGTCGATCTGGGGACGCGAGTCCGGCGGCCGCATGACCTACAACGCCGTCAAGGCCGCCGAGATCAGCCTCGCGAAGGCGCTCGCGCAGCAGCTCGCGCCGTCAACATCCGCGTCAACAGCGTCGCGCCCGGATCGATCCTGTTCCCCGGCGGCTCGTGGCACAAGCGCCAGCAGGCCGATCCCGAGGCATCGCCGAGTTCGTCAAGCGCGAGCTGCCGTTCGGCCGCTTCGGCCGCGCCGACGAAGTCGGCGCCGTCGTCGCGTTCCTCGCCTCGCCGCGCGCCAGCTGGATCAGCGGCGCCTGCATCGTCGTCGACGGCTGCCAGTGCCGATCGAACATCTAGAATGTCGGTAATCTGGTCGATCCGATAATCGAGTAATCAAGCGATCGACGCGAATCTGCGCCGGTCACCAGATCTGACCCGATCACGCCGATCACCTCACCAATTCCATGATTCAGTCGCTCGCCGACGCGCTGTTCATGCCGTGGGTCGTCGCTCGTGCTGCTCGGCGCCGGCCTGTTCCTGACGATCCGCACCGGGTTCGTGCAGGTGCGCCGGTTCGGCGAGGCCTGGCGGGTCGCGTTCGTGCGGCGCGCGGCGACGGGCGACGCGGCGCGCTGACGCCGTTTCAGGCGTTCATGACCGCGCTGGCGGCGTCGATCGGCACCGGCAACATCGCCGGCGTGGCCACGGCGATCGTCTCGGGCGGCCCCGGCGCGCTGTTCTGGATCTGGGTCTACGGCTTCGTCGCCACGGCGATCAAGTTCGCCGAGGCCGTGCTCGGCCTGACGTTCCGGGAGAGTCGCGGCGGCGACGGTCCTCTCCGGGCCGATGTACTACCTGCGCGACGGCCTGCAGTCGCCGTCGCTCGCGTGGCTCTTCGCGCTCGTCGCCGGCGTCGCGGCGCTGACGACGACGCCGTTCACGCAGCCGAATTCGATTGCGCTGGTCCTCAACACGCGTGTTCGGCGTGTCCGAAGCTCGTCTCCGGCATCGTCGATCGCGGTCCTGACCTGGCTGGTGATCATCGGCGGCATCAAGTCGATCGGCCGCGCGGCGGAGAAGCTGTCGCCGCTGAAGGTCGGCCTCTATCTGGTCGGCGGGCTGATCGTGATCCTCGTCAACGCCGCGCGCATTCCCGGCGTCCTCGGCGATGGTCTTCCACGAGGCGTTCTCGATGCAGGTCGGCGCTGGCGGCGCTTCGGGCATGTTCATCGCGATGCGCTACGGCATCGCGCGCGGCATCTACGCGAACGAAGCCGGCTACGGGACGGCGGCCGTCGCCTACGGCACGGCGCAGAGCGCGCAGCCCGCCAGCAGGGCCTCAACGCGGTGATGGAAGTGTTCATCGTCTCGTTCGTCACGTCGACGATCAGCGCGATGACGATCCTGCTGACCGGCGTCGTGGCAGTCGGGCCTGACCAGCAGCGCGGCGGTGGCCGCCGGCTTCAACACCGCCATGCCGACCGTCGGCGGCTGGATCGTCGCGTTCTGCGTGTTTCTCTTCGGCTACACGACGCTCATCGGCTGGGCGTACTACGGCGAGCAGTTCCTCGAGTACATCCTCGGGCGCAAGGTGACGATGCCGTACCGCTGGATCTACTGCCTGCTGATTCCGTTCGGCGCGGTCGCCAAGGTCGACGTGGTCTGGGCCTGGGGCGACCTGATGAACGCGCTGCAGGTCTTCCCGAACCTGATCGGCCTGATCGGCCTGAGCGGCCTCGTCGCGAAGATCGCGCACGCGAGTCGCGCTGAGCCCGCCGAACAGCCGGCTCCGAGCTCCTGGCCACAACCCTTTCGCCTCTTGATCGCCGCGCCGCGCTCCTGTTAGGATCGCTCCGCAATCCCAACGCGACAGTTTGCCGCCATTCGGTCCCGCGGTCCGCCACTCAGGTCTTCGCCATGCCGTCGCCACACCCTTCCCGCGGTCACCGGCGACAAGGATCGCTCGCTCCAGGAGGCGGTCGGCCGGCTGACGCTCTCGCGCGGCCCGGGGGCGTCGACAGCGACCCGATCGTCACGGCCGCGCGGCGGCTGCCGGCGGTCGCGGCGTCGTTCGCGCCGTTTCCCGCGGGACCGACGAGCGGCTGCGAGCGGCGCTCGCGGCGCGCGGCATCGAGCAGCTCTACACGCACCAGGCCGAGGCCTTCGCGCACGCGCTGGCCGGCCGCAACGTCGTCACGTCACGCCCACGGCGTCGGGCAAGACGCTCTGCTACAACGCGCCGGTCCTCGACGCGATCCTGCAGGACCCGTCGACGCGCGCGCTGTATCTGTTTCCGACCAAGGCGCTCGCGCAGGACCAGCTCGCCGAGCTGCACGCGCTCGTCGAGCTCGTCGACGCGCGACACGGCGCGCCGAGATCGGCGTCTTCACCTACGACGGCGACACGCCGCCGGACGCGCGCCGCGCGATTCGCGGCAAGGCGCACGTCGTGCTCAGCAATCCCGACATGCTGCACTCGGGCATCCTGCCGCACCATCCGCGCTGGGCGAAGCTGTTCGAGAACCTGCAGTTCGTCGTCATCGACGAGCTGCACGCCTATCGCGGCGTGTTCGGCAGCCATCTGGCGAACATCCTCCGGCGGCTGCAGCGCATCTGCCGGCACTACGGCTCGGATCCGATCTTCATCTGCTCGTCGGCGACGATCGCCAATCCGCGCGAGCTGGCCGAGGGGCTGACCGGGCGGCCGTTCGAGCTGGTCGACAAGAGCGGCGCGCCGCGCGGCGAGAAGTTCTTCCTGTTCGTCAACCCGCCGGTCGTCAACGCGCAGCTCGGGATCCGCCGCTCGTATCTCGCCGAAGCGCGCCGCGTCGCGCTCGAGTTCCTCAAGCGCAACCTGCAGCTGATCGTGTTCGCGCAGAGCCGGCTGGCGACCGAGATCCTGACGACCTACCTGAAGGATGCGTTTCACGGGCCGCCGGGAGCGGCCGACGTGATCCGCGGCTATCGCGGCGGCTACCTGCCGGACCGGCGGCGCGAGATCGAGCGCGGGCTGCGCGACGGGCAGGTGCGCGCGGTCGTCTCGACCAACGCGCTCGAGCTGGGCATCGACATCGGCGCGCTCGACGTGTCGGTGATGGCCGGCTATCCGGGCACGATCGCCGCCACCTGGCAGCGCGCCGGCCGCGCCGGCCGCCGCACGACGCGATCGGCGGCGGTGCTCGTGGCCAGCAGCGCGCCGATCGATCAGTTCATCGTCCGCAACCCGGCGTACTTCTTCGGCGCGTCGCCCGAGCACGCGCTGATCAATCCCGACAACCTGCACATCCTGCTCGATCACGTGAAGTGCGCGGCGTTCGAGCTGCCGTTCCCGGACGACGAGCAGTTCGGCGACGAGTCAACGTGCAGGAGATCCTGCGGTGCTGGCGGAGGAAGGGTTCGTGCATCTCGCCGACGGCCAGTGGCACTGGACGCACGAGTCGTATCCGGCCGACGCCGTCAGCCTGCGGTCCGTCTCGTCGGACAACTTCGTCGTCGTCGACACGACCCACGGCGAGCGCGTCATCGGCGAGACCGACTTCACGAGCGGCCCGGCGACGCTGCACGAGAAGGCGATCTACATCCTCGAAGGGCAGCTGTTCCAGGTCGAGCGGTTCGACTTCGAGGGCCGCAAGGCGTACGTGCGCGCGGTCGACTGCGACTACTACACCGACGCGATCACGTACACGAAGGTCACGATCCTCGACACGTTCGCGACGCGATGACTGGTGCCGGACGGTCGATGGCCGGAGCGACGGACGAGCAGTCGGCGATCCGGACCTCGGAGCCGCGCCCTCAGCGACCGCGAGCGCGTCGCACGGCGAAGTCCACGTCGTCTCGCGCGTCGTCGGCTTCAAGAAGATCAAGTTCTACACGAACGAGAACGTCGGCTCGGGCGAGCTGGATCTGCCCGAGCAGCAGATGCACACGACGTCGTACTGGCTGACGATCCCGCCCGACGTGATGGCGTCGCTGCCGTACGGCGGCGAGGATCGGCGCGACGGCGTGTCGGTCTGGCCTTCGCGATGCAGAACGTCGCGCCGCTGCTGCTGATGTGCGACGGCCACGACCTGGGGCTGTCGGTCGACGGCGGTCGCTCGAGCGGCTCGGCGCGGACGGGCGGCGCGGCGGCGGCGTCCCGGAGGCGCTCGCGGCCGAGCCGAACATCTTCATCTACGACAACTATCCGGGCGGCATCGGCTTCAGCCAGCCGCTGTTCGCGATGCACGAGCTGCTGCTCGAGCGGACGCGCGAGCTGATCGCCGGCTGTCCCTGCGAGTCGGGCTGCCCGTCGTGCGTCGGGCCCGAGGGCGACACCGGGCCGCACGCCAAGGCAGTGGCCTCGCGCATCCTGCTGCATCGCTGCTCGCGGCCGACGCGGCCGTAGCGCTGCGTAGACGCGAAGATCGGACAGCGTCGCGCGATCGCGGTCGAGTCAGGGGTCGATCGGAGCCTGGACGCAGTCGACTGCGCCGATCGTCGGCCGCCAAGGCGCCGGTCGCGCGAGCTGACCTACGTGCCGGACACCGGCGGCTACGAGGCGCCGACGATCTCGATCGCGTCGCGGACATCGCTCGGCGGACGCGTCGTCGCGAACGCCCTTCGGCGGTGCCTCGTGATCGATCGCCGTTACGAGGCGGATCGCTGGCACGGCGCGTCGCGCATCGGCGACTGCGACTCGACGACGACGGTCTGCGGCTGCTCGATCCGAGTTCGTCGTGCGAGCCGCGCCGGCGCCGATCGCGCGATGGCGGACGACGCGCCGGACGTGTTCTTCGATCTCGAAACCACGGGGCTGAGCGGCGGCGCCGGCACGCTCGCGTTCCTGGTCGGCTGCGGCTGGTTCGAGCGCGGCGCGTTCCAGGTCCGCCAGTTCCTGCTGACCAGCCACGCGGCCGAGCGCGCGCTGCTCGCCGCGCTCGCGGAGTCTTCGACGACGCCGCCTGCTCGTCACCTACAACGGCAAGACGTTCGACGTGCCGGTGATGGAGACGCGCTGGGCTGTTCCATCGCCTGCGAGATGCCGCTCGACGGCGTGCCGCACTTCGACATGCTGCATCCGGCGCGGCGGCTGTGGCGAGGCCGCGCGGGGATGCGGACGCGACGACGGCGGGCTGCCGGCTGACGACGCTGGAGCGCGCGCTGTTCGGCTTGCACGCGCGTCGGGCGACGTGCCCGGCTTCGAGATTCCCGGCGCGCTTCTTCCAGTTCCTGCGGAGCGGCGATCGCGCGCCCGCTCGAGCCGGTGCTCGAGCACAACCGGCTCGATCTGGTCTCGCTGGCCGCGGTCACGGCGCGCGCGCTGCAGCTGCGGACGAGGGCAGACGATGCGCTGCCGCGACGCGGCGGAGGCGCTGGCGCTCGGGCGGGTGTACGAGCGGGCCGGCTGCGCGACGCGCGCGAGCGCTGCTATCGGCGCGCCGCGCGAGTCGCGCGCGATGCTCGACGTCGCGGGCGGAGGCGCTCTACCGGCTGGCCTGCGGCTGCGGCGCGAGCGGCGGTTCGACGAGGCCGCGGCGCTGGCGGCGAGGTGCTGGACGCTGACGAGCGCGCCGGGGCCGCCGCGACGCCGGCGCTCGCGGCGCTGCGGCAGTTCGCCGCCGAAGCGCTCGCGATCCATCACGAGCATCGCGCGCGCGACCTCGACGGCGCGCGCGACTGCGCTGTTCGCGCTCGAGGACGACGCCGCGGCGACGCGGCCGACGGCTGCGCCATCGCCTCGCGCGGCTCGATCGGAAGATCGGCCTAAAGACAGACAGCGCGCTCAGAGCGGAGCGCTGCGACTCGAGCGAAGCTCGCCTAGAGCCGACGCCACCTGCTCGGTGGCTGCGAGCGCTGACGCCGGCGCGTCGCTCCGGCGTGACCGTTACTTCGCGGCGGCCTGCGTCTTCGTCGGCCTTCTTGGTCTTGGCGGCCTGCCTTGCGGCTCTCGGACGTCTGCGCGCCGAACCGCTTCGTGAACCGCTCGACGCGGCCTTCGGTGTCCATCAGCTTCTGCCGGCCGGTGAAGAACGGGTGGCAGTTGTTGCAGATTTCGAGGTGCAGCTCCGGCTTGGTCGAGCGGGTCTTCCACGTCGCGCCGCACGCGCAACGCGCCTCGACGTCGTGATACTTGGGATGAATCCCTGCTTCACAGCTGCTCCTTGGGTTCCGGGAAAACGATCATTATATCACACGGCCGCTAAGTCCTGACTGCCAACGCTAGCGTCCTAGCGGCGATATCGAATCCACGTCCGGTCCCACCGTGCCGCCGCAGCTCGGCCATCAGGGCCTCCGGCAGACGCTCGGCCGTCGCTCGCGCCGAGGTTCGCTTCGACGTGCCGCAGCTTGCGCATGCCCGGGAATGACCGTGCTGACCGCCGGGATGCTGCGAGGATGTGCCGCAGCGCCAGCTCCGGCATCGTCATGCCGGCCGGCACCGACGGGGCGAGCCGCTCGACGCGCTCGAGCGTCGCTGCGCAGGTTCTCGGGCGGGAAGTAGATGTTGCGGAAGTCGCCGGCGGGCCACGTCGATTCGCGCGTCAGCGTGCCGGTCAGGCTGCCCTCGTCGAACGGCACGCGCGCGATGACCGCGATGTCCTGCTCGCGGCACGCCGGGAACAGCTCGTCCTCCGGGTTCTGGTCGAAGATGTTGTAGACGACCTGCACGGCGTCGATGAGGCCGGTGTCGAGCGCCCGCAGGACGTTCGCCGGCTGCCAGCGGTTGATGCTGATGCCGATCGCGCGGACCAGCCCTTCCTCTTTCAGACTCGACGCGCGCGCTGCCAGCGGTCGTCGCTCGGCCCACGTGTCGGTCCAGACGTGGAACTGCTGCAGGTCGATCGTCGGCGACGCCGAGGTTCGTCAGGCTCTTCTCGGTGTACTCGCGGATGTAGTCGGCGGGAAAGACGTCGTCGAGCGCGTACTCCGGCGCGCGCCGGCCACTTGCGGTTCTTCGGCGGGATCTTGGTCGCGACGTAGAGCCGCTTGTCCGCGATGCCGCTTCAGCAGCTCGCCGAGCAGCTGCTCGCTGTGCCCGTCGCCGTAGGCCCAGGCCGTGTCGAAGAAGTTGCAGCCGAGCTCGACCGCGCGATCGAGCGACGCGAGCGACTCCTCGTCGTCGCTCCGGTCCAGCCGGCCATGCCCCACATGCCGTAGCCGATCTCCGAGACACGCCACCCCGTTCCGCCAAAGACGCGATATTGCATCCCGCGATCATACCTTGGGCGGGATGCGGGATGCGGGACCCGGGATGCGGTACCAGAATGCGGATCCCGCATACCGGATCCCGCATACCGATAGCGCGTTACTCGGCCCGCAGCACGGATGCGGGGTCGACCCGTTGCGCGCGGCGGGCCGGGAGCCAGGACGCGAGGATAGTGGTGGCGATCGAGCAGCAGCGCGAGCCCGGCGTAGGTTGCGGGATCGCCGGCTGGATGTCATACAGCAGGTTGGCCGTGAACCGGGCGAGCGCGTAGGCGCCGCCCAAGCCGATGGCGATGCCGCTGAGCGCGAGCCACAGACCGTTGACGACGATCAGACGGCGGATGTCGCGGCGACCCGCGCCCAGCGCCATCCGGACGCCGATTTCGTGGAATCGTTGTGTCGTCGCGGACGACACGACCCCGTAGACGCCGATCGTCATCAGCACGAGGCCCGCCGCCGCGAACGCGACGAAGCAGCCACGTAATGCGCCGGTAAACGAAGATGTTGCGCTCGATCACTTCTTCGAGCGTCGGATGGTCGATGCCGGCAAATCGCGATCGACCGACCAGACCTGGTGCGGATCGCGGCGGCGATGTCGCTCCGGCAGTCGTCCGTCGCACGCAACAGGATGGTCATGCGCGACCAAGGCTCCTGATTCTCACTCAGGTAAAATTCCGGCCCTGGCTGATCTGCCAGCGACCGGTTTCGCGTGTCCCTGGCAACGCCGATGATCGTGATCGGCGGGCTGAACAGAACCCGGAATTTCCTGCCGATCGGATCCTCGCCTGGCCAGTACTCTCCTGGCCATCGCCTCGTTTATGACGGCCGCGGGTGCGGGCTGCGGCTCGCGATGCGGGCCGGCTGACGCTGCTGCGGGAACCATCGGATCAGCGGCAGCGCGACCCGCGCGTCGCTATTGCGGAATCTCCTGCCGCTGACGATCGGGATGCCGAGCGTGCGGAAGTACCCGGGGGTTACGCCGCGATAGCTGGCGTACGGTTCTTCGCCGGGAGCCTGGAGCCGGACGGCCTTCGATCGCGATGTTGATGCCGGAACTGCTGATCCCGTGCGGCACCATATTGGTGGCGGCCGCCGATCGGACCATCGGGAGCGCCGGCGAGTCGGTCGAGGACGAGAACAGAACTCGTGCTGGCGTTCGGCGGTCGCGTAGCGCGACTCCGGGAGCGCCAGGTCGACGGCGATGACGTGCCGGGCGTCGAATCCCGGATTCACGTGCGTGAGCCGTATGTAGACTCTGAATGAAGAGCCCCGCACCGCCGGCGATGACCATGGTGAGCGCGACTTCGGCGACCACGAGGGCCCGGCGCATCGGTGGCGTCCGCTGCGGGCGATTCCCTTCGATCCGTTTTTCAGACGATCGGCGACCTGAACGCGCACGATGGACGCCAGCGGAATCAGCCCGAACATCAGCCCGGTCGCGATCGTGGCGACCGCCGCGAACAGCAGACCCGGCCATCGACCTGGGCTGTCTGCAGCCGTGGGACGTCGACCGGCGCCACCTTGGTGGTGAACCCGATCAGCCACGCGCGAGGAGAACGCCTGAAGCACCGCCGACGCTCGCGAGGATTCCCCCCTCCGCCAGCAGCTGCCGCGCGATTCTGAATCGGCCGGCGCCAAGCGCGACGCGAACGGCGATCTCCTGCTGCCTGGAGGCCGCCCGGGCAAGCAGCAGGTTCGCGACATTGCAGCAGCCGATCAGGAGAACGAGCGCGACCGCGCCGAACAGGATCATCAGCGCCCGCTGGATCCCGACCACCAGCTCGCTGTGCAGCGGCTGTACGTTCACCCCGTGACCCTTGTTCAGCTGCGGCAGCTCCGCTTCGAGCCCGGCGGCAATCGCATCCATTTCCGTTTGCGCCTGGGCCAGCGTGACGCCGTCCTTGAGCCGGGCCACGACGAACATGTAGTGCCGGCCGCGATAGAGGTGAAACGGCTCGGCAATCGGCGTCCAGATGTCCGGCGCCGCGTTGCCAGCCGTCGGTGGAAACTGGAAGTCGGCCGGCATGACCCCGACCACGGTATAGGCTCGCCACTGATCGTCACCGGTCGGCCGATCACGGATCGATCGCCACCGAACCGGTCGCGCCACAGCCGCTCGCTGATCACGACGACCTGGCCGTGGCCCGGACGATCCTCATCCGTCGTAAAGATGCGGCCGGCCACCGGCGCGACGCCCATGACCGGGAAGAAGTCTGACGTCACGCGCGCGCCGGTCAGCTCCATCGGGTCGCCGGCGCCGGTCAGGTTGAAGTCGCGATCGAAGACGATCGCCGCCATGCGCTCGAACGACCGCGACCGCGCCTTCCACTCCGGGTATCATGCCGCCGACGTTGTTGCGCGGATCTTCGATGCCTCGACGCTCCCAGACGACCACCAGACGATCGGGTCGCTCGAATGGAAACGGCCGCAGCAGGACGGTGTTCACCACGCTGAACGCTGCCGTCGTCGCGCCGATGCTCAGCGCCATGAGCACGATCACGAACAACGCCAGCGTCGGTGCGCGGGTCAAAATCCGCCACGCCTGTCTGAGGTCGTAGCCGAGACTGCCAAGCGGCATTGCCCGGGCTTGCGTCCCGGGGTCGGCAGCCAGCGCTCCTGCACCACCGATTTCGCCAGATCGATGACGACGCTGAGGTAGAAGCTGAGATGACCACGCAGGCTGGGTGCGGCGGCGTTCCGCCGTTCCGTGAACAGGGCCATCATCTCGCCCTCGAACCGTCGGCGGAAGGCGCGCGGATACAGGCGAAGCAGTTGTCGATAGATCCGCTCGTCGATCGTCATGATGTTTTCAGGACCCGCCGGCGTTTTGCCACGGTCAGAATCGACGCCAGGTCGGTGGTCTCGAGCTCCAGCGCCCTGCGACCCTTCGGGGTGATTCGGTAGTAGCGGCGTCGGGGGTCGCCGTCTTCGCTATCGGGAGATCCGAGGTCCTCGACCATTCCTGCGTCCAGGAGCCGATTGAGCGTGCCATAGAGCGTGCCCGGGCCAAGCGTCAGTTTGCCCGAGCTGAATTCCCGGACGTCAGCGGCGATGCCGAGCCCGTGGCGATCCTCGGCGGAGAGCGAGAGCAGGATGTGGAGAACGGCGGGCGTCATGATTTATCCGCTACTGATATATCCGTTACGGATAATTGTCAAGAACGTTCCGCCCCAAGGGGATGGCGGATGGTGGCTTGACCCTGATTTTCTTTATTATAGAAAATGATTCACATGACCCGCGGTGCCTATCTCGGAGATCTCGAGGAAATCGTCCTTCTGGCCGTTGCCCGGCTTGCCCGCGGAGGCCTACGGCATGCGCATTCGCCGCGAGATCGCCGAGCAGGCCGGTCGCCAGATCGCGATCGGCGCCGTGTACGCAACCCTCGAACGGCTGCAGGACAAGTCCTACGTGCGACCGATCCTCGCGCCCGTCGATGAGGGCAGGGACGGTCGGGCTCGACGCTTCTTCGCGATCACCAGGCCGGGCATGAAGGCCCTCGAGGACTCCGCCGCCATTCGGCAGCGTCTGTGGAAGGGCGTGCGTCAGCGTCGCGTCTCCGATCAAACATGATCGTCTCGTGCGCGCGAGCGCTGCTGTCGCTCCTGCTTCCGTCCGACGCACGCACCATGATCGTGCGCGATCTGGACGACGAGTACGCTCGCTTCATTCTTCCATCGCGCTCGCGGCCCGCGCGACAGCCTGGTATTGCCGCCAGGTCGTCGGTTCTCTCGTGCCTGCGCTCCCGATGCGCCGGAGGCGCCGGGCGCAGCGGCCCTCGCAGCGTTGCTCTCGCGCTCGACGGCATCTGGCGGGACATCCGGCTGGCCATACGGCTGGCCGCCCGGCAGAAATCATTTACGCTCGCCGTGCTCATGACCCTTGGCCTTGGCATCGGCGCCACCACGGCGGTCTTCAGCGTTGTCGATCCCGTGCTCGTTCGTCCGCTGCCGTACACGGATCCCTTCGAGCTCGTTCGGGTCTGGTCGGCGAATCCTCGCGGCATCTCCGCGCAACAGTGTGTCGCCGCCGGATTTCTTCGATTTTCAGGAACAGGCCCGACCGCTCGTCGACCTTGCCGGTTTTCGCACCGGACAGTTCGTCCACGCTCGTCATTCTCGGTGAACCGGCCGCGTCGTCGGGGCGGCGGCGACGGCCGAACCTGGCAGCCCTTCTCGGTGTTCGTCCTCTGCTCGGCCGCTGGATCTCACCGGAAGAGACCAGGACCAACGCGGCAGTCGTCGTCCTGAGCGAGAGTCTTGTGGCGTGACGAATTCGGAGCCGACCCGGGCATCGTCGGCCGGACCCTGGTCGTTGACGACGTCCCGACTGTTGTCGTCGGGGTCATGCCGCGTGCGTTCGCGTTTCCGACACGCGCGACGACCGCCTCTGGACGCCGCTTGCCGACAGCTGGCGGAATCAATCCAGATCGTCGCATTTTCTCGGAGTCGTGGGGCGCTTGCGGCCGGGCGCGTCCATCGACGGCGCGCGCAAGCTCCTGCAGACGGTCGCCAGGCGCCTCGAGGACGGTTATCCGGTCGACCAATCGTGGCTGGAGTGTCACGGTGGTGTCGCTGCGCGAGAGCGTGGTCGGTGGAGTCGAACGGTCGCTGCTCGTGCTGTTGGCTGCGGTCGCCTGCGTGCTGCTGATCGCGGCAGCCAATGTGGCCGGGCTGCTCCTCGCGCGAGGTGTCGCGCCGTCGCGGGAGCTCGCACTGCGCGCCGCCTTGGGTCGACGGCCGCGCGGATTGTGCGCGCGCAGGTGATCGAGATGCGTCGTGCTCGCCTGCGCTGGCGGATGCTTCGGGATCGTGGTGGCGATCTGGGGGCTTGCGACTTTTTCAGGCGGTCGGCAGCGGCGTTCCGATGCTCGACCAGGCGACGCTCGACAGGCGCGTGTTGTCGATGGCATTTCTGCTGACGCTTGATCGCCGGGGTTGTTGCCGGCGCCCTTCCGGCGTGGAAGAACACGAGACTTGCGGTCAACGTCAGTGGCCCACTTGGGCACGCGCACGACGACGTCCGCAACGAGATTGCGGCACGCCATTGTGTGCGTGCAGATAGCGGTGGCCACGGCTATGGTCATCGGCGGTCTTCTCCTGATACGGAGCTTCACGCCGTCTCCTCACCGTCGACGTCGGCTTCGAGAGCGCTGGAGCCCTGCTGGCCGACGTCAATCTTCCCGCGGCGCGCTATCCGAAGGACGGCCGCGCGTCGTTCTTCTCCCGATCGCTCGACGCCATCCGGCTGCTGCCGGGCGTTCAGGCCGCTGGCGCCGGCGGTCCGCTTCCGCTCTCCGGACAGGATGGGCTGCTGCGTTTCGGCCTGCTCGTCGAGGGACGTGCCGTCGTCGAGGCGGCACCAGATCGCGCGTACCTGCGGTGGGCCACCCCCGGTTACTTCGCGGCGATGCGTATTCCTCTCAAAGCCGGCCGCGCATTCGCGGAGGCGGACCAGCCGTCGAGTACGCCTGTCGCGATCATCGACGAGGCTCTGGCGAATCGTTTCTTCCGTGACGGAGAGTCCGCTTGGACGCCGCGTGAAAATCAGCGCCGATAGCGCTTGGCGGCAGATCATCGGGGTCGTCGGCAGCGTGCACCAGATGACGCTGGAGCGGGACGCCGAACCGCACCTTTACGTGCCCGAGGCGCAGATGCCATCACCGTCCCTGACCCTTGTCGTCCGAAGCGCCGGCCAGATGCGACGACCTTGCCGCCGGCGTGCGTGACGCCGTCCGAGGCGTCGACGCGCCAGGTCGCGCTCGGCAATGTTCGAACGCTCGACGACGTTGTCGCGGGTGCTGTGGCGGTCCGGCGGTTCAGCATGCTCCTGCTCGTGGTGTTCGCCGCCATTGCGGTCGACTCTCACCGTCGTCGGCGTCTACGGTGTGGTCGCCCACTCGGTCGAGCAGTCGACGCGTGAGCTCGGCGTTCGGCTGGCCCTCGGCGCCACATCCTCGGCTCCGTGGTCTCGACCGTCCTCTCGCAGGAGTCTGCGCCTTGCCGTCGTCGGGCGTGGCGGCCGGCTTGATCGGCGCGCGTCTTCTTCGGACCCTCATGGCCGGACTGCTCGTACGGCGTGGCGCCAACCGATTCCGTCACGCAAATATCTGCGGTCGCTTTCGTGACAGCCGTCACGGCGCTCGCCGCCTACATGCCTGCGCGCCGCATCCTGCGGATTGACATCGTGGATCGCTGCTCAGGGTCGAGTGACGACGCACGAGCCCGCCAACACCTTCAGGCCTTAGACTGTTCGCCATGCCTATCGTCGTCCAGAAATACGGCGGCAGCAGCGTCGCCGATGTCGATCGCATACGGCAGGTGGCTGCCCGCGTCATGCGGACACGGGCGGCGGGGTTCGACGTGGTGGTCGTGGTCTCCGCGATGGGTGACACGACCGACGAGTTGCTGGCGCTCGCCAAGCGAGTGTCCGCGAGCCCGGACCGTCGCGAGCTCGACATGCTGCTGTCGGCGGGGGAGCGCGTCTCGATGACGCTCCTCTCAATGGCCATCCGCGAGCTCGGTGGAGACGCGATCAGCTTCACCGGCAGCCAATCCGGGATCATCACGAACGATCGACACGTGGACGCGCGGATCATCGAGGTGCGTCCGTTCCGTGTGCAGGACGAGCTTGCCCGCGGGCGGGTGGTGGTCATCGCCGGTTACCAGGGCGTGTCGTATCGACGCGAGGTCACCACCCTGGGCCGCGGTGGCAGCGACACGACCGCTGTCGCGATGGCGGCCGCGCTCGGCGCCCAGTACTGCGAGATTTGCTCAGACGTCGACGGCGTCTACACGGCCGATCCGCGCATCGTGCCCCCGGCCCGCCGGATTGGCGCGCTCTCGTACGAGGAGACGCAGGAGCTCGCGGAGGCCGGCGCGAAGGTGCTCAACGCGCAGGCCGTCGAATTCGCCAAAGAGCAACGGATCGCGATCTACGCGCGCGCCACGGCATCCGCGCTGCCGGGAGCGGATCCGTCTTCCGATGGCACGGTCGTCAGGCAGCACGCGCCCAGAACACCGGGCGCCGTGGCTGGCGTCGCGAGCGAGCGCGACCTGCTCGTCTTGCAGTCGTCCATGGACGGCGACGCGCTTCTCGGGATGCTCGACGCCAGAGGTATCGCGGGCAAGCAGCTCCACACGACCGCAGTCGGCGTAGGGTGTGACGGGTTGACCGTGATCGTCTCGAGGGAAAACCTGCACGACGAGGGGCGGCTGCGCGAGGAGCTCACCCGCCGGTTCGACCAGATCGCATTCCTGGTCGATGGCTACGGCGCTGTGAGCGTCGTGGGCGCCGGCATCAACACCAGCTACGTCAACGTCCGGCGGGGAAGCGCCTGTCTGCGCGAGCGGGACATCACCATCGCGGGAATCGCAACATCCTCGTTCCGCATCACCTGGTTGATCGCGCGCGACAGGCTCGACCAGGCGGTCCGGCTGCTGCACGCGACCTTTCTGGAAGGCAACGCGCCAGCGGTTCCGTGAGGGGAGGCTCCGGGATTTCGCAGTGATCCGCGGCCGTGATGACGACCGCGTCTTTCCGCGTGTTCAGCGGCCTCAGCGGCCGCCGTTCATCGACGCCAGAAACTCCGCGTTCGTCTTCGTCTTGCCCATCTTCGAGAGCAACAGCTCCATGCCTTCCTGCGGCGAGAGCGGGTTCAGCACTTTGCGCAGCACCCACGTCCGGCTCAGCTCCTCCTTCGGGATCAGGAGCTCTTCCTTTCGCGTGCCGCTCTTCTGAATGTCGATAGACGGGAAGACCCGGCGGTCGGTCAGTTTGCGATCGAGGTGGATTTCGAGGTTGCCCGTGCCCTTGAACTCTTCGAAGATGACGTCATCCATCCGCGAGCCCGTGTCGATGAGCGCCGTGGCGATGATCGTCAGCGATCCGCCGGCCTCGATGTTCCGGGCCGCGCCGAAGAAGCGCTTCGGCCGCTGCAGGGCGTTGGAATCGACGCCGCCCGACAGCACTTTGCCTGACGCCGGCACGATGGTGTTGTAGGCGCGCGCGAGGCGGGTGATCGAATCGAGCAGAATCACGACGTGCTTCTTGTGCTCGACGAGCCGCTTGGCCTTCTCGATCACCATCTCCGCCACCTGCACGTGCCGCTGCGCGGGTTCGTCGAAGGTCGACGAAATGACTTCTCCCTTGACGGAGCGCTGCATGTCGGTGACTTCTTCGGGCCGCTCGTCGATGAGCAGAACGATCAGGTAGACCTCTGGGTGATTGGTCGTGATGCTGTTCGCGATGTTCTGGAGCAGCATCGTTTTGCCCGTGCGCGGCGGTGCGACGATCAGGCCGCGCTGGCCCTTTCCGATCGGCACCATCAGATCCATCACGCGCGCCGACAGGTTGTCGGACGCGGTTTCGAGCCGCAGGCGCTCCTGCGGGTAGAGCGGCGTCAGGTTCTCGAAGAACACCTTCTCGCGCGTGCGATCGGGCGGCTCGAAGTTGACCGCTTCCACCTTGATCAGGGCAAAGTACCGCTCCCCGTCCTTCGGCTGGCGAATCTGCCCGCTGACCGTGTCGCCTGTGTGCAGGTCGAACTTCCTGATCTGCGAGGGGGACACGTAGATGTCGTCGGGTCCCGGCAGGTAGTTGTAGTTCGGCGCACGCAGGAAGCCGAAGCCGTCCGGCAGTGTCTCGAGTACCCCTTCGGAGAAGAGGTTGCCGCTCTTCTCGGCGCGCGATCGCAGGATTTCGAAGATCAGCTCCTGTTTGCGCATGCCGGTCGCGCCGGGCACGTCGAGTGTTTTGGCAATCTTGGTGAGCTCCGCGACGTTCATTTCTTTGAGCGTCGAGAGTTCGACCGTAATGGCGGGGGCGGTGGCCGTTGTTGGTGCCGGCGCAGGAGCGGCCGCTACGGCTGCCTGCTCAGGTTTGCTATCAGTCTCCACAGATCGTCCAGTCCTTCGCCGCCTCGTGCCGAGATCGGCAGGGCAGCCATTCCGAGTTTCCGTTCCAGCTCTCCGAGGTTTTTCGCGCGCTCAGCGCGCGACAGCTTGTCGATTTTCGTTGCGACCAGGACGCGCGTGAGTCCGGTCGCGTCCAGCCAGTTGGCGGCCTCGATATCCGGCGCGAGCCCCGGGTGCCGCGAGTCGACCAGGTGCAGGACACCTGCCACGCGATAGCGTGCGGTCGACGAGCGCTCCCGCCGCGTTGCATCGGCGTCTTCGAAGTAGGCCGCGGCGATGCGCGCCAGCTCGGTGACCGAGTCGCTGCCACCGCGGGCGTATCCATATCCTGGCAGGTCGGCCAGATACACGCTCCAGCGACCGGCGCCCCCCGCGCCTCCGTCGACCGAGACTCGATACAGATTGGCCAGACGGGTCTTGCCGGCCGCCGCGCTCGTCCGCGCGAGCGGGCTGCGCACGAGCGCATTGATCACCGTCGACTTGCCAACGTTGGAACGCCCGACCAGCGCGATGTGCGGGATCCCGTCGGCCGGGATCCCGCGAGCGTCCACGGCGCTGGTAACGAACTGGGCCTCAAGCACCTTCAAGACGGGATCCGCCTCTCGACTCGCTCGAGGCGGCGTGAGCCAGTCGAAGGCCGGGTTCCGGAATGCGGAATCCGTCAGCCTTACGAGCTAGCAAAGGCGCTCCGTAATCTTTACGGATTCCGCGTGCCGGATCCCGCATACCAACGCGATCAGTGCGACACCGTGGTGGAGTCTCCGGCGATCTGCGCTGCCGGGGCGACCGCGACGGTCCCGAGCGGCTCGGCCAGCGCGATCTTCAAGACTTCATCCATCGACTCGACCATGTAGACGTCCAGCGAGTCGAGCACGTTCTTGGGGATGTCGGCCAGGTCCTTCTCGTTGTCCTTGGGGACGATGATCGTTTTGAGCCCCGAACGATGGGCGGCGAGCAGCTTTTCCTTCACGCCGCCGATCGGCAGCACCTTGCCGCGGAGCGTGATCTCACCGGTCATCGCCACGTCCTTGCGGACGGCGGCATGGCCCAGCGCCGAGACCATGGCGGTCGCGAGCGTGATGCCTGCCGACGGCCCGTCCTTCGGGATCGCCCCTTCAGGAATGTGCACGTGCACGTCTGTGGTGCGGTTGAAGTTCTTCGGGATGCGGAACTCGTCAGCCTTCGATCGCACGTAGCTCATCGCGGCCTGCGCCGACTCCTGCATCACGTCGCCCGAGCTTGCCGGTGAGCGTGAGGCGCCCCTTGCCAGGCATCAGCGTCGCTTCGATCACGAGAATCTCGCCGCCGACCTCGGTCCATGCGAGGCCGGTCGCCACGCCGATCTCGTTCTTCTCCTCGGCCATCGTCGGACGGAAGCGGGGCACGCCGAGGTACTCCGTGACCTTGGCCGCCGTGATCTCCTCGCTGAACGCCTTGCCCTCGACCACGACCTTGCGCGCGATCTTGCGGCAGATGGACGCGATCTCGCGCTCGAGGTTCCGGACGCCCGCCTCGCGCGTGTAGCGCTGGATGATCGTCTGGAACGCCTCGTCGAGGAAGGTGATGTTCGCGACCGTCAGGCCCGTCCCCTCGACGGCCTTCGGCGCGAGGAACTTCTTGGCGATCTCGACCTTCTCCTGCTCCGTGTAGCCCGCGAGCTGGAGGACCTCCATGCGGTCGCGCAGCGCCTGCGGAATCGTGTGCAGCACGTTGGCCGTGCAGATGAACATCACGTTCGACAGGTCGTACTCGACGTCGAGGTAGTGATCCAGGAACGCGCTGTTCTGCTCGGGGTCGAGGACCTCGAGGAGCGCGGCCGACGGGTCGCCCCGGAAATCCATCGACATCTTGTCGACTTCGTCGAGCAGGAACACCGGGTTCATCGACCCGGCCTTCTTCATCATCTGGATGATCTGGCCGGGGAAGGCGCCGATGTAGGTCCGGCGATGGCCGCGGATTTCCGCCTCGTCGCGCACGCCGCCCAGCGACAGCCGGACGAACTTGCGGTTCATCGCGCGCGCGATCGACTTGGCCAGCGACGTCTTGCCGACTCCGGGAGGTCCCGAGAACGTGAGGATCGTCGCCTTCGGCTTCTTGACGAGTGCGCGAACGGCGAGGAACTCGAGGATGCGATCCTTGATTTTCTCGAGGCCGTAGTGGTCCTCGTTGAGAATCTCTTCGGCGCGCTTGAGATCGCGGCTCTCCTTCGTCTTCTTGTGCCAGGGCACCGCGATAAGCCAGTCGAGATAGTTCCGCGAGACCGTGGCTTCGGCCGACATCGGAGGCATCGCCTCGAGGCGCTTCAGTTCCTGAATCGCCTTCTCCTCGACGTCCTCGGGCATCTGCGACTGCTCGATCTTCTTCTTCAGCTCCTCGATCTCGTTGCCCTTCTCGTCCTTGCGGCCCAGTTCCTTCTGGATCGCCTTCATCTTCTCGTTCAGGTAGTACTCTTTCTGCGCCTTCTCCATCTGCTTCTTCACGCGCGATTGGATGCGGCGATCGACCTGAAGCTTGTCGACTTCGGCCTCGAGGAGGCCGGCGATGCGATTGAGGCGCTCGACGGGGGAGATGATCTCGAGCAGGTTCTGCTTCTCGTCGACGCCCGACGACGAGGTGCGCGGCAATCGTGTCGGCCAGCTTGCCCGGATCGTCCACGCGCACGGCGGCGATCATCGCGTCGTAGTGCAGGTTGTTCGAGAGCTTCACGTACTGCTCGAACAGCGACACGACCTTGCTCATCGTGCTTTCCGCGTCGACGCCCGTTTCCTTGTGCTTGGGGACGACCTTCACGACGACGCGGTAGAAGCCCTTGTCTTCCTTCCACTCGACGGCGCGGGCGCGCTCGATGCCTTCCACGAGCACCTTGATGTTGCCGTCGGGCAGCTTCAGGCTCTGGACGATGTTCGCCACGCAGCCCATCGTGTAGATGTCGGACGGCTGCGGCTCGTCCACCGCGGCATCGTGCTGCGCCGCCAGGAAGATCCGCTTGTCCTTGCCGAGCGCATGCTCCAGCGCGCGGGTCGACGACGGCCGTCCAATGACGAACGGCATCATCATGTGTGGGAACACGACAACGTCCCTCAGCGGGACGATCGGAAGGGTCTCGTAGAGTTCCATGTATGTTTTGAGCTGTCGGCCGTCAGCTGTCGGCTCTCAGCCGGCGGCTAGCCGGCCTTTTCGATCAGCGTAATCGGCTTTTCCTTGGACATCACGACCTCGCGGGTGATGACGCACTCGCGCACTTTCTTCTGGCCGGGGAGCGTGTACATCAGGTCGAGCATCAGGTCTTCGATGATCATCCGCAGCCCGCGCGCGCCGATCTTGCGGGCGAGCGCCTGCTCGGCAATCGCCTCCAGCGAGTCGTCGGTGAACCGGAGCTTGACGTTCTGGTACTCGAACAGCTTCTGGTACTGGCGCGTGATGGCGTTGCGCGGCTGCGTCAGGATCTGGACCAGCGCCGCCTTGTCGAGCTCGTGCAGCGTCCCGACGACGGGCAGGCGGCCGACGAACTCGGGGATGAGCCCGTACTTGATCAGATCTTCCGGCTCGACCTGCTCGAGGGTCGTGCCGATGTCGCGGTTCTGCGTCGACTTCACTTCGGCCTTGAAGCCGAGCGTCTTCTTGCCGGTGCGGCGCTCGATCTGTTTTTCGAGCCCGACGAATGCACCGCCGACGATGAAGAGGATGTTGGTCGTGTCGACCTGGAAGAACTCCTGGTGGGGGTGCTTGCGGCCGCCCTGCGGCGGCACGTTGGCGACCGTCCCTTCCAGAATCTTGAGCAGGGCCTGCTGCACGCCTTCGCCCGAGACGTCGCGCGTGATGGACGGGTTCTCGTCCTTCCGGCAGATCTTGTCGACCTCGTCGATATAGATGATGCCCTGCTGGCACTTCTCGATATCGCCGCCGGCGGCCTGGAGCAGCTTGAGGATGATGTTCTCGACGTCCTCGCCGACGTACCCGGCCTCGGTCAGCGTCGTCGCATCGACGATCGTGAAAGGCACCGAGAGGAGCTTGGCGAGGGTCTGTGCGAGAAGGGTCTTTCCGGTGCCGGTCGGGCCGATGAGCAGGATGTTCGACTTGGTGAGCTCGATCTCGTTGCGGCTGCGGGACTGCTTCTGGATTTCGATCCGCTTGTAGTGGTTGTAGACCGCGACCGCGAGCTTCTTCTTGGTCTGTTCCTGGCCGATGACGTATTCGTCCAGGAACTTCTTGATTTCCTGAGGGACCGGCAGCGAGGACCGGGCGCCCCCGCGCGCCTCGAAACGGTTGTCGTCCGCGATGATGTCGTTGCAGACCTCGACGCATTCATCGCAGATGAACACCGTCGGGCCGGCAATCAGCTTGCGGACGTCGTTCTGGTCCTTGTTGCAGAACGAGCAGCGGAGAATCTCGCCTTCGCCGTTCTTTTTCACCATGTTGGGTTACGCCCGCTTCCGGATGACTTCGTCAATAATACCGTATTCCTTCCCCTGCTCCGCCCCCATGATGTAATCCCTTTCGGTGTCATCCTGGATGCGCTTCAGGGGCTGGCCGGTGTGCTGCGCCAGAATCTGGTTCAGGCGCTCGCGCGTGCGCAGGAGCTCGCGCGCGTGGATGTCGATGTCGGTCGTCTGGCCCCCGAGCCCCTGCACCCACGGCTGGTGGATGAGGATGCGCGAGTTGGGCAGCGAGAAGCGCTTGTTCTTCGCGCCGGCGGCGAGCAGCACGGCCGCGACCGATGCCGCCTGGCCGATGCACGTCGTCGCCACGTCCGGCTTGACGAACTGCATGGTGTCGTAGATGGCCATCCCGGCCGTGACGACCCCGCCCGGGCTGTTGATGTAGAGCAGGATGTCGCGATCCGGATCCTCGGCTTCGAGGAAGAGCATCTGCGCAATGACCAGGTTGGCGACGTTGTCGTCGATCGGCGTGCCGACGAAGATGATGCTGTCCTTCAGCAGGCGCGAGAAGATGTCGTACGCGCGCTCCCCGCGGTTGGTCTGCTCGACCACCATGGGGATCAGTTGCGAATAAGAGGGCGTATGAGCCATGTGAACGTCGACCGAGGCGCCACGCTGCGAACGCGCCGGACCCTTTCGCGGATCTGCGCCGAGTGATTGAACTCTACTGTTGCGTGGGGAGTCTGGGAGGCCTGTATTACGTTTGTACAATTGTAGCACGCGAGACGAGGAAATCAATGGCCCGTTCGCGCCGCAACCCTGAGTACAGACGCCCGATTCCCCCTTCTTTTTCCAGTCGGGCACGCACGGCGGCCGGCGTCCGGCCTGTGCGCTCCCCGTACCGCGCGATCTCGTCGTCCACGTCGGCTTCCGAGACCGTCAAATTCTCGCGCCGCGCCACTTCGTCGAGCACCAGCGCGCCGCGGACCGCCTCTGCCGCGGCGTCGCGCTGACGCTCGCGGAACTCCTCCCAGTTGATGTTCGTGCGCATCGGATCGATCTGCTGTTCGATCAGCCGCCGCACGAACTCCTCGACGCGTCGATCGATCTCGCGATCGAGCAGCGCCTGCGGCACCTCGAACTGGACCCGCGACGCCAACTGCTTCATCAGATCCCCGCGCAGTTCGCGATCCGACTCGCGCCCGGCTTCCTGCTCGAGATCCTCCCGCACGCGTTGCCGCAGCGCGTCGAGCGATGTGAAATCCCCCGCGTCCCTCGCGAAGTCGTCGTCGAGCGCCGGGACGGTGCGCTTGCGGACCGCCTTGACGGTGACGTCGTACATGACCGTCGAGCCCGCCAGCTCCTTTATCGAGTAGTCGTCCGGGTACTGCACATCGAACGTCTTCGTCGCGCCCGCCGTCAAGCCCATGAGCTCTTCGTCGAACCCGGGCGGATTCGCCTGACCGCCAATATCGACCGTGACGTTCTCGTGCTTGTCCGACTTGTCGCCGGCGTCCGCGGCGCTCGCGCCGCCTTCCGTCGAGGCGTCTCCGGCGGCAGCCGTGCGGACCAGATCCATCACCACCGAGTCGCCCGCCTGAATGCCGCGATCCTCGACCGGATCGTACCGTGCCGATTGCTCGCGCAACCTCGATAGCGCATGGTCGACGGCGGTGTCGTCTACGGCGGTCACCGTGCGACGCAGCTGAACCGACGAGTATTCGCCGGGATCAATCGCCGGGACGGTATCGAAGGTCGCCGTGAATTTCAGCGGCTGACCCTCCTCCACGACGACGTCACGGATATCCGGGGTATCGACCGGCTCGACACCGCGTTCCCGCAGCGCCTCATCGACCGCCCGCGGAATCAGCCCATGCGCGACGTCGTGCAGAATCTGGTCGCGGAAGCGCTGCCGGACGATCTTCGCCGGCACCTTCCCCGGCCGGAACCCCGGGATGCGTGCCGCTTTGCTGTAGTCGCGCGAGACCTTGTCGATCTCGGCATCGACCACGGTACTCGGGATTTCCACCACCAGGTTTTTCCGGGTGTCGCTGACGTCGATGAACTCGGTTTTCATGAACGCTTATCGGTTGCGCGGAAGCGGAGACAGTCACTCTTTTGCACGGATTCTCGCGGAAATCAAGGCGTTTGATGCGACGCCGCGGCCTGCCACGGGAAGGCCGCGCAGCGGCTGAGTCGAGTGGTGCGAAAGGGGGGAGTCGAACCCCCAAGGCCTTCCGGCCACCGGATCCTAAGTCCGGCGCGTCTGCCAGTTCCGCCACTTTCGCCCTGCGACCTGAGCCCGTCGAACGATTGAACGACGAATCGTGAGCCCGGCTCCCGGTCGAACGCGTTGGGCAAACTGGACCAGTGTAGCCTAACACGCTCCACGGCTTGGGCCGGGCTGTTCTCGATCCAGGTCGATGTCGTCAGCTCATCTATCCCTGGCGCTGGCTTGGTTTCTGCAACCGGCGGCGCCGGTTCAGCGCTCTTCTTCTTTCTGGGCCTCACCTCGACGGAGGCAAACATGGCACGCGCGATTTGGAAAGGGTCCCTGGCATTCGGGCTCGTGAACATCCCGGTGGAGCTGTTCAGCGCCGTTCGCGATCACCGGCCGAAGTTCCGCTTGCTGCACGCGAAGGACGAATCGCCGGTGCATTACGAGCGCGTCTGCCAGACGGAAGGCAAGCCCGTCGCCTGGGAGGATCTCGTGAAGGGCTACGAATACGCCAAGGGGCAGTTCGTCGTCCTCACCAAGGATGATTTCAAGACGGCCGCTGTCGAAAAGACCAAGACGATCGACATCCTCGACTTCGTCGATCCCGATCAGATCGACGAGCGGTACTTCGAGACGCCGTACTACGTGCAGCCAACGAAGGGAGCCGAGCGCGCCTACGCGGTGCTGCGGGAAGGCATTCGAGAGTCGGGGCGGGTGGGCATCGCGAAAATCATCCTGCGCGAGGCGCAGCACATTGCGGCGGTCGAGCCGATCGACGATGCGCTGGTCCTGACGATGATGCGGTTCGCGGACGAGCTTGCGGACCTGAAAGATTTCCGATTTCCTCGGAAGGGGGATGTCCGTCCCGCCGAGCTCAAAATGGCCCGTCAACTGATCGACACGCTGGCCGCGGACTGGGATCCCACCAAGTACACCGACGAATACCAGCAAAACCTGATGCGGGTCATCCAGGCCAGGCTCAAAGGGAAGCGTCCGCATCTCGAGGCGCCCGATCGAGGGCCAAGAAGGCGGAAGTCGTTGACCTGATGGCGCGTTTGCGCGCGAGCCTGGAGGGAAAATCGGCCGGCCGGACATCTGCGGTCAAGGGGCGCGGACCCGCCCGCAAGTCCCCGGCGTCCAAGAGTCGGAAGGCGTCGCCGGAGCCGGCGCCACGTGGCATAAGCTTTCGGAGGAGCACGGGTCCCTATGACCACCACCTTTGCCATCGACCGTGAGTCCGTCATCGACTGGTATCGCCGCAACCGGCTTCGGTCGGAGGCGATCTTCGATTTGATCGAGCCATCGGCGTACTACAGCCGGCCGATCGCGCTGCGCAATCCGATTGTGTTCTACGAGGGGCACCTCCCCGCGTTCAGCGTGATTGCCTTTCTGCGTCGCGGGCTCGGCCGACCGCCCGTTGATGCGCGCCTCGAGCAGTTGTTCGCGCGCGGCATCGATCCGGAAACGGAAGCGTCCGCCGTCCCGCGCAGCGGCGCGTCGACCGCGTGGCCGTCACGCGACGAGGTGCGCGACTTCGCGCGCGCGTGCGACGAGGCCGTGCTCTCGGCGCTGGCCAACGACGACCTGCCTGTCGAGGGCCTCTACACCGCGCTCGAGCACGAGGCGATGCACCAGGAGACGCTCCTCTACATGTGGCACCGCCTGCCGTACGACCAGAAGCGACGTCGGGGTCAGACCCCAATTGGCTCCGGCCATAGCGTCACCTCGCGATCTGCCAGTACGGATCTTCTGCCACCTTCGAGTCCACTGAGTCTTGCGACGTGGGGTCAGACCCCAATCCGCATCCCAGGCGGGATCGCGACGCTCGGGGCGCAACGCGACGACACGACGTTCGGGTGGGACAACGAGTTCGACGGGCATCGCGTGACGGTGGCGGCCTTCGATCTCGATCCCGTCCCCGTCACCAACGCCGACTTCCTCGCATTCGTCGAGGCGGGCGGCTATCGCACCCAGTCGTGGTGGGACGACGAAGGCTGGGCGTGGGTTCAGCAGGATCGTGTCGCGCATCCGGCGTTCTGGGTCCATAGAGACGACGAGTGGTTCTGGCGCGGCATGTTCCAGGAAGTGCCGCTGCCGCCGACATGGCCGGTCTTCGTCAGCCAGGCGGAAGCGTCTGCCTACGCGCGCTGGAAGGGGCGCCGGCTGATGACGGAACCGGAGTTCCATCGCGCTGCGTACGGGACGCCGTCCGGTGACGAGCGTTCGCAGCCGTGGGGCGAGGAGCCGCCGGACGCGTCGCGCGGACTCTTCGATTTTGCGGCGTTCGATCCGGCTCCGGTTGGATCGTTCCCGGCGGGCGCGAGCGCGTGGGGCGTCCACGATCTCCTGGGCGCTGGATGGGAGTGGACGTCAACCGTCTTCGGCCCGTTCCCCGGGTTCCGCGCGATGGCGTCGTATCCCGGAGTACTCCGCAGAGTTCTTCGACGGTCGGCATTTCGTGATGAAAGGCGCCTCGGTGGCGACCGCACGCGAGCTGATTCGACCGAGCTTCAGAAACTGGTTCAGGGCCAACTACCCGTACGTCTACGCGAAGTTCCGTACGGCACGGTAGCCTCCGCATTCCGAGTCCCACGTCATGCCACGAACCTCTGTCGACAGGCTGATTGCCGATTTCGCCGCCGACGTGCGGCACGATCTCTCGCTGTCGCCGAAGCAGCTCCAGTCGAAGTATCTCTACGACGCGCTGGGCTCGAGCCTGTTCGAGGCGATCTGCCGTCTGCCGTGGTATCGCATCACGCGCGCGGAGCGCCGGCTCCTCAAGGCGCACGCCGGCGAGATCGTCGAGCTGCTCTGCGGATCGGATCGATCGCTCGTGCCCCAGTTCGTCGAGCTCGGGTGCGGCAGCGGCGAGAAGCTCGTCATCCTCGCGGAAGCGCTGCAGGCTTCCGGCGGGCACGGCCGCGTGCATCTGATCGATATTTCTCCGCAGGCGCTCGAGCAATCGGAGCGGACGCTCGGACGTCTGGATCACTTTTCGGTCGTGGGGCATCGCGACACCTACGAGGTGGGGCTGCGCCGCGCGGCGGCGGCACGCGACAACGGGCATCCAATGCTCGTGCTGCTGCTCGGCTCCAACATCGGCAACTTCGACACACCCGCCGCGCAGGAGTTCCTGCACAGAATCCGCGCGGCGCTCGCGCCAGGTGACTGGCTCCTGCTGGGCGCCGATCTCGTGAAGCCGGAAGAGCAGCTGATGCTCGCGTACGACGATCCGCTCGGCGTGACCGCGGCGTTCAACCGGAACCTGCTCGTGCGCATCAACCGCGAGCTGCGCGGGACGTTCGATCTCGCCGCCTTCGCGCATCGCGTCGTCTGGAACCGTGACGCACAGCGAATCGAGATGCACCTCGAGAGCCTGACCGCGCAGACGGTTCGTATTGATGCCGCGGATGCCACGGTCTCCTTCGGACACGGCGAGCGGATCTGGACCGAGAGCTCGTACAAGTACGATCCGACCCAGATCGAAGACCTCGGCCTCCAGGCGGGCTTCGCCATGACGGAGCAGTGGATCGAGCGCGGGGCCGGTTTTGCGCTGACGCTCTTTTCCGCTGTCTGACATCGGTACCCGGGATCCGGTACGCGGTATCTACCGTCCTCCCGCCCTGACGCCGATAGCTCCGGCGTGAGCACCGTCCGACGCCGGGCCGTGTCGGCCGACAACTGGGGAAAGCCGGATCGCAACGACGCGGGGGAGCCCGTGTGCCGGTGGTGTCGATCGGTCGTCCAGCGGCCGCGCCGGACCTTCTGCAGCGATGCCTGCGTTCACGAATGGAAGCTGCGGAGCAGTCCCAGGTACGTGCGCGCGCAGGTGTGGAAGCGCGACGCCGGCGTCTGCCGTCTCTGCGCGCTCGATGTCCGGTCCGCCGAGCGGCGATGGCGACGCGACAAACCTCCCGCGGCCGATCGCGCGGCGCGCCGCCGCTGGCGCGCGGCACGTCCGCGATGGGAAGCCGATCACATCGTGCCGGTCGCTGATGGCGGAGGAGAATGTGGCCTGGAGAACTATCGTCTCCTCTGCCGGGCCTGCCACACCGGTGTGACGAGCCAGTGGAGACGGTTGAAGGTGGTGGTGCGCGCAGCGCTGCGCCGCGTGGCGTCGTAGGCGTTTACGCTAGATGCCCCGCGCGAACGGACCGTTCCAGCCTTTTTCGCGCAGCAGTTTTTCCAGTTCGACGGAGCGTCGATTCAACGTCCCGGAATCCTCGAAGAGCTCGACGCGCTCGGTCCCGTCCGGCAGCGTCACGATCAAAGCAAACTTGTCTCCCTCGATCTGCTGCTGAATTTCGCACCGCAGATGCTCGCCCCGCCGCTCGTAAAACCAGATCACGCTGACGCCTCCGATCTGCCTGATGTAGTGCATCAGGACACATCGCAAGAAGGTCGCCGCTTGTGCGCCCGGGCGGATCTCCAGCGTTTTCGTCACTTCGGGAGGGCCCGTCAGCGGTCCATTGTGCCGTTGTGAGACAGTGGCGGAAGAAAGCGTTGAGGGCCCGAACACGCGTGGATACAGGTTCTTCGACGGTCTGGACACTGCGTACTGGGTGGGGCGGAGTCGGCGCAGGTGACGCGACGATGGGTGATCGCGCGCGGTCTACTCGAGCGCGGCGTAGCGCGACCGCGCCTGCTCGATCTCGTCGCGGATCTGATGCGCCAGCGACGCCGGGGACAGGACCTGCGCGAGCGGACCAAAGCCGAGAATCCAGCTGCGCAGCGCCCAATCGTTGCACACGTCGAGCGTGACGACGACGCCGCCGTTGTCCTGGTCGGCGTTGCGCTGCGACGCATGCCATCGCCGCTCGCGAATGTACGGTGCGATACGGGGCTCGAAGGCGATCGCGATCGTTTCGGGCGTCCCTTCATTGACGCCGAGCGAATGCGCGAACGCATCCTCCGGCACCTCTGATGGCGTGAAGCGCTCGTCGAGCAGCGACACGCCGCGAAGGCGGTCCACGCTGAAGGTTCGCAGTTCGCCGTACTCGGGGACGAAGGCAATCAGATAGAGACCGCCCTGCGCGTACACGAGACGCGACGGCTCGATCACGTAGGATTTCTCCCGCGCGCTCGACAGCGAGAAATAGGTGATGCGTGCGCGGCGAAACGTGAGCGTCGCATCGAGCAGCCGCGACACGTGTTCGCGCCCCGCACGCTCGTCGCCGGTGCCGGGCTTGGTGCCTTTGGCCTGAATCACGAGCGGGAGCCGGTCGAGAAACTGCCGCATCCCGGGGGTCAGCGCAGCCGCCAGCTTCGTGAACGCGCTGGCGACGTCCTGCTGGAAGGGTGTCGCGGCGAGGCACTCGACGAGCGTTCGACTGAAATACAGCGCGCTCAACTCCGCCAGGGTAAAGCCCGTGTCGTCGAGCCGCTTGAACGCGCGCTGCTCGAGCATCCAGTACCGCTTGCCGTCGATGACCTCGTCGTAGAGAGGGAAGCCCGCGGTCTGCAAGGCTTCCAGATCCCGCCGGATGGTCCGCGTCGTGACACCGGTCTGCTCCGCGAGGTCGTCAATCCGTGCGCGGCGTGACGCCTCGAGCTCCCGCAGGATGGTCCATTGACGAATGACTTCGGCGTTTCTCGGCATGCTCTTCGGCCCGCGGTACCGGCACGCGGGATGTGACCTGGCCTGTCACGGCGCTCCGTTAGGCTCGCGTCAGGAGCCGAACGATGCAGCGAACACGCACAGCCCTGGCCGCCACGTTGGATTTTCGCGAATCACCCACGGCCGCTGCGGTCACAGACCGAGGGGGCACCCTGACCAACGACGCATCCGCGCGTTCAGCGAACTCCGTGGCCCTGACATTGGCGCCGCGCCGCACGGCGCGGGACGGGTCGCAAAAATATCACGAGCTGGATTTGAGGCGCCGACGAGCCCAGATTCGTGCCCGGCGGACGCTCGGGCTGGTCTAGAGGCTGCTGAAAAATGCAGCCTGAGAGCCGAAATGCCAACTGCTGAATGTGCCGCCAAGACACGGGCAGGATTAGGCCGTTTTCTGGAGCTCCAGCTTGCGAACGACGATCCGGGCCGGCCGCCTGACATCGCACTCGTGCCACCACAGGCCCTCGCGGATCCACCAGCCGTTTTCTCCTTGATCGTCGAAGAGCGCTCCGCAGCGGGAGCAGACGTCGTACTCGAGTTTCGCCATCTCAGATTCCGTCCAGGGTTCGAGCACCCTTGGGATAAGGCGCGGCACTCGATAAGACGCCCTAAGTCACAGTTTGGTCTCCACATTGCCGCCGTTTCCGGTGGTATGGTTGACGTGAGGAGAGCCGGGAGCGGTCGCCGACGCCGGGTCGTCGGCTCAGTGGCAGGGAGCCCTAACGTGAAAGCACTACCTGGCGGAGTCCTCACGGTCCTGGCCGTCGCGACCGTCACAGTCGTCGCGGCCGAACATCTCCATCTGACCAGCACGGCCCCCAGCGGCACCATCACCGTTGACGGCCGGCACGACGACTGGACGGGCGACCTCACGCCCATGGGCACCGACCCGTTCGCCGTGCAGGTCGTCAACGATCAAACCAACCTGTACCTGCGCCTGACGGCCTCGGATCCGGTCGTGCGCAATCAGATCGTCCGGCGCGGCCTCATCGTCTGGTTCGACGAATCAGGAGGTACGAAGAAACGCCTCGGCATCCACTACCCCGTCGTCGAGGGTGGCGGTTCCACCGGCAGTCCATCGCACGGCGGCAGCTATGGCGGGCATCGGAGCGGCGGCGGCGAACCGTCCGCGGTGCCGGACGACTACGAGCCCTCGAACCGCATCGACATCCTTGGTCCCGGGAAAGACGATGCCCGGAGCCTGACGCAGGATCACGCGTCGGGTGTCGAAGCCGCGCTGCGGGTGTCGGAAGGCGCCGCTGCTCTACGAGCTGAAAGTACCGCTCGCAACCACGTCCGACCATCCGTACGCCGTCAACTCGACCGGCGGCAAGACGATCGCGATTGGGTTCGAGACGCCCAAGATCGATCACGCAGCATCCGAAGGTGAGCGGGGAGGTGGAGGTGGCGGCGGCTACGGGCACGGTGGCGGTGGGATGGGTGGGGGACGAGGAGGCGGCATGCACGGAGGCGGCGGTGGCATGCACGGCGGCGGATCTGAAAGCGGCGGCTATCAGCCGCCGAAACCGCTGAAGGCGTGGGCGACCGTGACGCTCAGTGGCCCGCCGGCTCGATAGCGCGAACCGACGGATCGGCGGCGAGGCGCTCGAGCGTCAGCAGCGGCATCCACCCGATAATCGAGTCGTAGGCGCCGGAGGTGGAGACGATCACGCCGCCGAGCGCCTTGACCTTCTTTTCGAGCGCGGGCTTCACCGCGGCGCGAACGTCGACCAGCGCGCGTCCGTGCCGATCGATCTTCACCTTGCCGCGGGTCTCGAGGGCCGTCGACTGACGGGCGTCCCCGCGCCTGCGCCAGATCTCCGAGAGCACGCGCGTGTCGATCTTCCGCTGCGCGATCGATCGGGCCTCCTGCTGCGCAGGCGCCATGCGCTGCGCGCGCGCCGCGACCACTCCAATCCCGGTCACGACCAGGACGCAAACCACGACCAGTGCAAGCGACCGCGCGGTTTTCAACGGAACTCTCCAGACTGAAAGCGAATTTGTGATCGTACACCAGAACGGGCTTGGCGCCAAACCGCCTTACAATCGGCGGCAATGTTCGTCGTTCTGCTCGCCGTCGTCTCCCTCCTGCAGGCCTCGCCCGATTGTTCCACCGCGCCTGACTGCCGGCAGCAGGCCATCGACGCGGCGGCCGCCGGCGACTACGAGCGGTTTCACGATCTGGCCTGGCGAGCCGTCCAGAAAGGCCGGCCGAACGATCCCGATCTGATGTACGTGCTCGCGCGCGCCCAGTCGCTCAGCGGCCGTCCAGGCGACGCGATCGTGATGCTCGAGCGGTTGACGCAGATGGGCATCGCCACCGACGCGGCCACGAACGACGATTTCCGCCGCGTGCGCGCGCTCAAGAACTGGCCGGAGCTCGAGGCAAAGATGGCGGCGCTCGTCAATCCAACCGCGCTGCCGAAGCCCCCGCCTTCAAGTGCTCCGGCCGTGACGACGGCTCCGCCTCCGCGAGAGCCGGCGGAGACCCCCGAGGAGACGCTGGCGTTCACCGTACCGCGGTTCGATCCGGTCGGGCTCGCCTACGACGCGGTCTCGCGCCGCTTCATCGTCGGCGATCACACAGCGAATCGTCTGCTGGTGATCGACGAGCTGTCGCATCACGTGACGCCGCTCGTGAGCGCGGCCTCCGCGGGTTTTTACGAAGCCATCACCGCGTTCGAGATCGACGCCAGGCGTGGCGATCTCTGGGTCGCGAGCGTGAACGGCGCCGGTCCCGACAGCGTGGTCCACAAGCTCCAGCTGGTATCGGGTCGCGTGCTCGAGGAAGTGCGCGTCGGAAGCGACGACAAGTCCCGCATCGACGATCTCGCGGTCTCGGCCGACGGGACCATCCTCGCGCTCGACAGTCAGGCCGGGAGGATCTTTCGTCTGCAGCCCGGGTCGCGCCGCATGGACGTCATGGGTAAGTCCGGCGTACCGGCCGGTGCGCGGTCGTTCACGCTCGCCAACGACCGCACGATCTACGTGGCGTCTGACGAAGGCATCACGCGCGTGGATCTTCAGACGAAGGAGGCTGGCGCCGTTCGGCTGCCGAAGGGCACCGATCTCGGCCGCATCGAAAAGATCCGCTGGCACGACGGCGGCCTGGTGATCGTCACGCGAACCGCCGGCGGTGAATCGCAAATCCAGCGCGCCCGCATGGACTCGGGGGGACAGGCAATTGCCCGTCTGCAGGTTCTGACGACGGCGCGGGACGCCGAGCCACATGCGGTCACGCTGTCGGGGCCGCTCTTGTACTACATGGTCGGAGGGAAGGACGAATCAACGATTCGCCACACCCGCCTGCGATGACTATCGGTCGTCCATCCAGGATTTCTTGAAGTCGTCGTAGGACATCAACGCCGCACGCTCGAACGCCTCGTCGAACGACAACCCGTTGGCGAGATCGCTCAGGAGGTTGTACACGGCGGTCGGTCCGCCCTGATCGAGGATCCGCCGCGCGGCGATTGCGCTCTCGGCATAGGCAAGCGCCGCTTGTGTTCCTGAGAGCGCGTCGAACGAGGTCTGGAGCTCGGCAAGCGGGATGAGGGCCTCGCGCGCGACCAGCCGCCGCTCGCGCGACAGATCGTCCTTCTCGAACAGCACGGCAAGCCCTTCGTTCAGCCATTGCGGCACGCCGCGCGGCGCAAGGCTGTAGACAATCGCGTGCGTGAGCTCGTGCGACAGGACGCGCTGCAGCTCGGATTCGACGATCGTCCCGCCGACCGGCACGCGGATTCTCCCGTCGTACGCGCCGCCAGCCCACGCCGGCGAGTGCGTGATGTCGCGAAACTGGTCCGTGGTGTACAGCACGACCTGGACCACGCTGGCGGGATACGCGCCGATCGCGCCGCCGATGCGCCAATACGACGCCTCGAGGATCTCCGCCACCCGTGCGGCCCGCGCTTGATCGGGTGGACCCTCGAACAGGATCGTGAAGTGGGTCTCGATCTTCTGTGAGAAGCGATCGTGCAGCGCCGCCTCGCGGCGCCAGGCGTCGAGCCGCGCGATGATCTGCGGTTGCGACGGCGCCAGCGTCAGCGCCTGCTCGTACACCTGAATCGCCCCCGCCAGATCCGCGTCGCGATACAGCAGTTCCCCCAACAACAATGAGGCGGCCGTCAAGCCGGGCTCGATCGCGAGCGCACTCGCCAGCTGCTCGCGTGCGTCGGCCGGCTTGCCTTGCAGGTGCGCGCTGACCCCTGCCCCCAGCATCGCGAGCGCGTCGTGTCCATCGAGACGCAGCGCGTTGCGAAAGTCCTCGGCCGCCTCGCTTGCGTGTCCCGCGCGAAGCGCCTGCCAGCCGGCGGCCGTCCACTCGGACGCGGTCCTCGACTGGGGTGGGGAACACAGCAGCGTCAACAGCAGGATGCCGGCCGGCCACATGGTGGTTCCCTCGACTGTAGCATCAGCCGCGGTGCCTGTCCGTGTGCGGCGCCTATAATCGGGAGGGGCTCCGATGCGCTGGTTCCTTCACGTCACGTTCGCCGCCTGCGCGGCGATGGGACTCGTCTCGTGCGACAGCATCATGACGATCGGGCCGACACCGTCCACCGACGGCATCGTCATCTACCTGCACGCCGACTACGCGGGCACCTCGCAGCAGCTGGCCGTCGACGTCGAGGATCTCGGTCATGTCGAGGGCCCGTGCGTGGAAGGAGACGACGATTCCGCGACGGCCCGGTGGGATGATTGCATCTCTTCGATTCGCGTGATGCCCGGGTGGCGCGCGACGCTCTATCGCGATACGAAGTTCAAAGGAAGCAGCGTGCTGATTTCCGAGGACACGCCGAACCTGGACCGCCTTCCCGGACCGTGCTCGGGCAGCTTCAACGACTGCGTGTCGTCAATTCGCGTCTCGCGGCAGTAGCGACTCGTCGTTGCGCCACGCTCTCACCAGAATCGCGCGCGGATACAGCAACTCGAACCCCGCGCGCTGCACGTTCTCCTGCGATTTCGATCCCGGCTGCGTCGTCACGACAGCGACGTCGGCGCCGTGCTCCGCCGCGTCGAGCAGCCGCGCCCGCAGCGCTGCCGATTGCACACCCTGACGGCGATGGTCAGGAAGCGTGGCCGCGCCGCAGAGCTGCGCGACGCCGTCCGACAGCCGCATCGAGCCGCCGCCGGCGACGACGTCGCTGCGGCGCACCAGATACTGCGAGAGTCCCGGGATCGAGAGGAAATCGCGAAACGTCTCCTGGAGCGCCTCACGCGCGTACGACTCCTGCGACGGCGGCGCGTCGAAGACATCCGGGTGCTCGAAGCCGGTCGTCACGACATCGATCCACATCGGCGCCTCCTCGGCTGTTGCGCGACTGACGACGACGTCGCGTGCCCGATCCTCGTCCACCGCGGTCTTCAGGTGAGCAGCCATGTCGGGGGAGAGCGCGAGGCCGAGGACGTTTTCGAATCCGACGAGCGCGTACCCCCGCGCGGTCAGCATCGGGGCGACGGCGGCGTCCGCAAGCGTGGACAACTCGACGCGGACCGGCGCGCTGCGCGCGTCGAACTCGCGCTCGATGGCCGAGAGCACGGCTTCGTCCACGGGTTCCGAGAAGCCGAGGCCCACGACCTTGTTGAACGGCTGATTGGGGCCGCCGTAGATGGCGGCGGCGCCGCCGATCGGTGCAATCAGGACGTCGTCGCGCCTGATGCGCGCACATTCGGCGAAGGCCCGCGCGAGCAGATACTCGGCCCGCTCGATTCGTCCCGCGAGCGTGGCGGTTGCAAACAGCACGGGTCATTGTAAATGGACGGAGCCCGAAAGGCGCGACCGGTGCGCTATACTCACCGAACGGTTGTGCAGCGCAACCGTCGACGGTGTCCCGGCACGGCGTCCGGGAAGGAGCGACACGATGGTCAGGCCCGAGTCCCAGCCCCCTGCTGCTGGTCCCGCCGCGTCACCTTTGGTACGCGTCGTCGAATCCTCCGCGGCACAACGCAGACTCGAAGAGGCGCGGGCGTTCGTCGAAACACGCCTCTCGCACGGCGACGTCCTGATCGTCGGCGCCTCACGTGGCGCCGTGGACGATCTCGCCCGTGCCATCGCCGCCGGCACCGGCGCCACCATCGGCTTGCATCGTTTCAGCCTCACGCAGCTGGCTGCTCGCCTGGCCGCTCCGATCCTGGCGGCTGAGGGACTGGCTCCTGCGACGCCGCTCGGATCCGAGGCGGTGTCGGCGCGAGCAGCCTTCGAGGCCCAGCGCGAGGGCGCCCTGTCGTACTTCCAGCCAGTCGCGAGAACGCCCGGCTTCCCGCGCGCGCTCGCCCGCACGCTGCAGGAGTTGCGTCTCGCGGACGTGGCGAGCGACCGGCTCGCGACGCTCCCGCTCGGCGGTCGAGACCTGGCGGCGCTGATGGAGCGATTCGATCAGCAGTTCGCCGCGGCGGCAGCCACCGATCGGGCGCGGTTGTTCGACGCGGCGATGCGCGCGCTCGACGGCGCCGAGGCCGGGAGGGCCGAGCCGTTGCTGCTCCTCGACGTTCCGCTCGAATCGCACGTGGAGACCGCCTTCGTCCAGGCGTTGATTGCTGCGCATACACGGGACGCCGCCTGTGGTCCGAACGTCCTCGTCACTGTACCGTTCGGCGATCTCGGCCTCGCTGGATCGCTTGAAATCGATGGGACTCCTCCCCGAGATTCTCGAGCAGACGGGAGACGACGATCTCGTGGCGTTGCGGCGCTATCTGTTCGCCACGTCCCAACCGCCTGAACGCGAGCCGCGCGGCGACGTCCAGCTCTTCTCGGCGCCAGGCGAAGGACGCGAAGCGATCGAGATCGCGCGCCGGATCCTGCAGGAGGCTCGGGGCGGCGTGGCGTTCGACGACATGGCGGTTTTCGTCCGCGCGCCGCAGCGGTACGTCGCGCTGCTCGAGCATGCGCTGACGCGCGCGGGCGTGCCAGCCTGGTTCGAGCGCGGCACACGACGCCCGCATCCGGCGGGCCGCGCCTTCGTCGCCATCCTGGCATGCGCGTGCGAGAAGCTCTCGGCGCGCCGCTTCGCGGAATATCTCTCGCTCGCCCAGGTCCCGCAACTGGACGAGCCGCAGCACGTTCCCGACGTAGTCGTGCCGCACGACGAGATGTTGCCGTTTCCGGAGTCCGTGAGTGCTGACGACTCGCCCGGCGACGGCGAGCCTCGTCCGGCTGATGGCGCCGACACGGACGAGGAGGCCGTCGTTGCCGGCGCGCTGAGGGCGCCGTGGAAGTGGGAAACGTTGATCGTCGAGTCCGCGGTCATCGGCGGCGATCCGGCGCGCTGGCATCGGCGCCTCGACGGGCTCGCGAAAGGCTATCGGATCAAGATCGACGAGGAACGCCGCGAGGATCCCGACTCGCCCCGCGCGGCGCGTCTCGAACGCGATCTCCGCAATCTCGGTCACCTGCGGACGTTCGCGCTCCCGGTGATCGATCGGCTGGCGGCGTGGCCGGCGTCGGCGACCTGGGGTGAATGGCTCGATCGATTCACGGCGCTCGTACCCGACGTGGTGCGGCGTCCCGAGCGCGTCCTGCGCGTGCTCGCCGAGTTGAGGCCCATGAGCGCGATCGGTCCGGTCTCGCTCGACGAAGCCCGCGACGTCGTGGCCGATCGCCTCCTGACGCTGGAGGTCGATCCCAAGGGTCAACGCTACGGGCGCGTCTTCGTCGGCAGCTCCTCAGCAGGCGCGGGGACGAGCATTCCGCGTCGTCTTCGTCGCGGGGCTGGCGGAACGCCTGTTTCCACAGCGCCCGCACGAGGACCCGATGCTCCTCGACGAGGAGATGCGCGAGCCGCTGGATGCGACGCTGCCCGTGCAGAAGGATCGCGTCCGAACCGAACGCCTGCTGCTGCGTCTCGCTGTGGGCGCGGCTACCGATCGGCTGTGGCTCTCGTATCCTCGACTCGAGATTGCCGAGTCTCGTCCACGCGTGCCGAGCTTCTACGCGCTCGACGTCATGCGGGCGATCACCGGCCGGATCCCTCGCCAGGAGACGCTGCAGGAGTCTGCCGCCGCGACGGGCGGTTCGCACCTGGCGTGGCCGGCACCGGCGCATCCAGCGGAGGCGATCGACGATCAGGAGCACGATCTCTCGGTCTTGTCCGTGCTGCTGAGGACGGAGCCGCGCGCTGCGGTCCGCGGCCACGCGCACTATCTGCTGCAGCTCAACGAGTGCCTGAAGCGATCGGTGACGATGCGGTGGGCACGCGGACGATCGCAATGGACGCCGTACGATGGGCTCACACGTGTGACCGGAATGACGCGGCCGCTGCTCGACGTCAAGCGGCTGGGAGCGCAGGCCTATTCCTTGTCGTCGTTGCAGCGATTCGCGGCGTGTCCCTATCAGTTCCTGCTGGCGTCGATCTCCAGGCTTGCGCCATTCGAGGAACGCGAGGCGCTCGAGAAGCTGGATCCGTTGACGCGCGGATCCATCTTTCATGAGATGCAGGCAGAGCTCTTCCGCGAGCTTCAGCAGCGTGGACGACTTCCGGTCTCGCCCGGCGATCTGGACGAGGCGCTCGTGGTGCTGGACGGCGTCATCGCGCGCGTAGCGGCCAGACAGAAAGACGAGCTCGCGCCCGCGATCGATCGCGTCTGGGAATCGGAGATTGCCGATATCGCGAAAGACCTGCGCGTGTGGCTTCGCAAGCAACCGGCCGCGAACGACTGGCGGCCCGAGTACTTCGAGTTCGCGTTCGGCCTGCCAGACCTCGAGGGGCGCGATCCGCGAAGTCGCCCCGGCGAAGCTCTGGTCGATGGGCGCTTTCGCCTCCGCGGGTCGGTCGATTTGATCGAGCAGAAACGCGACGGCGCCCTTCTCCGGATTACCGATCACAAGACGGGCAGGAGTCGAACGACGTGGAAGACCGTCATCGGCGGCGGATCGCTGCTGCAGCCCGTGCTCTACAGCCTGGCCGTCGAGAACGTCCTGGGCGCGTCCGTCGAGTCGGGCCGACTGTTCTACTGCACGTCGGCGGGCGGCTTCACCGAGCACCCGATTCCTATCAATGAAGCCAACCGGCGCGTGGGGATCGAGGCGTTGGAGATCATCGATCGAGCCATCGAGCTGGGGTTTCTGCCGGCGGCGCCCCAGGAGCGCGCCTGCACCTGGTGCGACTTCCGGCCGGTGTGCGGCCCGGACGAAGTACGCCGCGTGAAGAACAAGCCCGCCGACAAGCTCGGCGACCTCGCGGCCCTTCGGGAGAAGCCATGACAAACGTGCTGGCCGATCAGGCGGCGCGCGATGCGATCGCGGAAGCGCTCGACGACACGCTGGTGGTCGAGGCGGCCGCCGGTACTGGCAAGACGACCGAGCTCGTCAAACGCATCGTCCGCATTCTCGAGAACGAGAAAGCCACCATCGACGGCATCGTCGCCGTCACCTTTACGGAGAAGGCGGCCGGCGAGCTGAAGCTTCGCCTGCGCCAGGCGCTCGACGTCGCGCGCGCGGACTGTCCGAGAACATCGAAGAAGCGGCTCGCGCTGGACGAGGCGTTGGCTGGACTCGAGAACGCGTACATCAGCACCATCCACGGGTTTTGCGCGGAGCTGCTTCGCGAGCGTCCGGTCGAAGCGCGGGTCGATCCGCTGTTCGCCGTGCTCACCGAGCCACAGGCCGAGCGGATGTTCGACGAAGCGTTCGACGGCTGGCTACAGGGGCAGTTGAACAACCCGCCCGAAGGCATTCGCCGCGCGTTGCGGCGGCCGACGGGTCAATCCTTCGACGGCACCGTGAGGGAGGATACGCCGATCGATCGTCTCCGCCGGGCGGCATGGGAGCTGACGCAGTGGCGCGATTTCCGCGCGCCGTGGACCCGGCGTCCGTTCGATCGCGACGGCGACATCGATCGTGTCGTGACAACACTCCACGAGTTCGCGGCCATGAGCGCCCAGCCGTCCTACGCCAATGATCCGTTGTATCTCGACACGGCGCCCGCGCGGCATCTCAGTGAGGAGATTGCGCTGCAGCAGTCGCTCGACGATCGGATCCATGCCCACGGACGCCGACGCCTGGGAAGCGGCGCTCGTTGATCTGTCCCGCAATCAGAAGCTGCTGAAGGCGAGGACCGGCCGAGGACCCGGCTACCGCTCCAGGCGTGACGCGGGCTCAGCTGGTCGCACAGCTCGATGCGCTCCGCACGGCGCTCGCGCAGCTTCGTCTCGATGCCGACGCGGACCTCGCCGCCGCGCTGCAGCAGGAGCTTGCCGGCGCGATCGAGCGGTACGAAGCGCTCAAGGCGCGCGCGGGCAAGCTGGATTTTCTCGATCTCCTGTTGAAGGCGCGCGATCTGGTGAAGAACGATGCGGGCGTCCGGCGCGGCTTCCAGCGTCGATTCACGCACATCTTCGTGGACGAGTTCCAGGACACCGATCCCCTCCAGGCAGAACTGCTGTTGCTGCTCGCATCAGAGAATCCGGACACGGCCGACTGGCATACGGTGAAGCCCGTTCCGGGACGCCTGTTCATCGTCGGCGACCCGAAGCAGTCGATCTACAGATTTCGCCGCGCGGACGTTGGGGTCTATCGCGCGGTGTGCGAGCAGTTGCAACACCACGGGGCGCGGATCCAGCTACCTGACCACCAGCTTCCGGAGCGTGCCAGCGATTCAGGCGTGCGTGAACACGGCGTTTGCGCCGGTCATGACCGGGGACGCGGCCACGCTCCAGGCCCACTACGTTCCGCTCAGCCCGCACAGGTCGCCCCTCCCGCGCCAGCCCGCCGTCGTCGCGCTACCCGTGCCCGAGCCATACGGCACACGCAATGTCTCGGCAAAAGAGATTGAACGATCGCTGCCGGACGCGACCGCGGCCTTCGTGGACTGGCTGGTCACCGAGAGCGGCTGGATGGTCACAGAGCGCAGCGGCGGGAGTCCGGTTCGCGTGGCCGCCAAACACGTCTGCCTGCTGTTCCGCCGATTCATCAGCTTCGGCGAAGACGTCACGCAGCCGTACGTCCGCGCACTCGAGGCCCGCGGCGTGCGCCATGTGCTCGTCGGAGGCAAGACCTTTCACGACCGCGAAGAGGTCGAGGCCATCCGGGCAGCGCTCGCCGCGATCGAGTGGCCGGACGATGAGCTGTCGGTGTTCGCGACGTTGCGGGGGACGCTGTTCTCGATCGGCGACGAGGAGCTGTTCGAGTGGAAGCAGCGCTTCGGCGTCATGCACCCGTTCAGGCTCCCGCAGCCATTCAGGGGCGGACCGAGCGCCGACGCCGATGGAGTTCGTCACCTGAAGCCGATTGTGGAGGCGCTGCTGGTGCTCCAGCGTCTCCATCGCCGCCGGAACTATCGACCGGTGGCCGAGACCATCCAGGAGCTGCTCGACGTCACCCGGGGGCACGTTGGGCTGGTGTTGAGAAGCGCGGGCGAACAGGCGCTTGCCAACGTGCTGCATGTCGCGGAGCTCGCGCGCCAATACGAGGCGGGCGGCGGGCTCTCGTTTCGCGGCTTCGTCGACGAGCTGCGCCTGGCGGCCGAGAATGCGCAGGCCGCCGAAGCGCCGATCCTCGAAGAGGGTAGCGACGGCGTCCGCATGATGACCGTTCACAAAGCGAAGGGCCTCGAATTTCCCGTCGTGGTGCTCGCGGACCTGACGTGCAAGCTCTCGCGCGCGGACGCCGGCCGCTGGCTCGATGCCGACCGCCGCCTGTGCGCGCTGAAGATTGGCGGCTGGTCGCCGATCGATCTGCTGCTGCACGGAGCGGAAGAAGCGGCGCGAGACAAAGCCGAGGGAGAGCGGCTCGCGTACGTGGCGGCGACCCGGGCCCGGGATATCCTTGTGATTCCAACGATTGGTGATGGTCCGTACGAAGGAGGATGGCTCGATCCGCTGAGCGGCGCCATCTATCCATCCGACGCGTCGCGCCGGCAGCCGACGCGGCCATCGGGCTGTCCGGCATTTGTGTCGAAGGACTCAGTGGTGAGGCGCCCTGATGGCGATCCGGCCGGCGCGAAAACGGTCGCTCCGGGAGCACATGCCTTCGGACCCGGCGTACGACGTCACCTGGTGGGACCCCCACATCCTTCACCTCGGCGTTCCGTCACCGTTCGGGCTGCACCGCGACGATCTGATCGTGAAGGACGGCGACATGTTCGCGACCGAGGAGTTGAAGCAGCAGTACGAACGGTGGCGCGACGAACGGGCGGCCATCATCGCGGCGGCCGAACGGCCCACCGTGCGCGTCCAGACGGCCACGGCCGCGGCGGCGGCCGCCGCGCAACAAGGGATCGATGTGGCCATCGCCGAGACGTCGGGGATCCGGATCGTTGCGCTTCCCGGCGCGGCCGGTCGCCCGAGGGGACCGCGCTTCGGGACGCTGGTTCATGCGGTCCTCGCGACCGTGCCGCTCGACGCGTCGGCCACCATCGTGTCGCGCACAGCGGAGACACACGGCCGCGTGCTGGGAGCGCCTGGCGACGAAATCTCTGCGGCGACAACGGTTGTGGCCGCCGTGCTGAATCACGACCTGATGCGCCGGGCTCGTGGCGCCGAACGGGTGAGGCGGGAGACGCCGGTGTCGTGGGTGCAGGAGGATGGGACGTTGATTGAAGGCGTTCTGGACCTGGCGTTCGACGAAGGGGACCTCACGACGGTCGTGGACTTCAAGACCGATCAGGAGCTTGCCGCGGGGGAGTCGCGGTATCGGGCGCAGGTCCATCAGTACGCGTCGGCGGTTTCGCGGGCAACGGGACGACGGGCGGCGGGCATCCTGTTCAGGATCTGAGGAAGCGCGAAAACGCCGCTTTCCGTCTAAGATGCAGGTTCCTATATGACCGGGCAGCGGCAGCGGGTGCCGAGCGCCACGCTCGTGGTGGTGATTGGGTTGGTGTACTTTGCGGCAGGCCGCTTCGGCCTGGCGCTCGCGTTCGATAACCCGAACGTTTCCGGCATCTGGCCTGCGTCGGGCATCGCGCTCGCGGCGTGTCTCCTCGTCGGCAATCGGGTGCTGCCCGCGATCTTCGTCGCGGCCTTCGCGGTTTACATCCTGACCTCCCACGCGGTGGCCGCGTCGCTGGTGATTGCCGCCGGCTGCACGCTCGAATGCCTGGCCGGCGCCACGCTGGTCCGGCGGTTTGCAGGCGGGCTCGCGGCATTCGACACGGCGCCCGCGATTCTCGTCTTCGCCGAATCGACCCTTCCGGCGGCGCTCGTCGGCGCCACGATTGGCCTCCTGGCGCTGCTCTCCGCCCGGCTCGTGACGCCGGATCGGATCTCCGAGATCTGGCTCACCTGGTGGCTCGGCGATGCCGCGGGCGCGCTGATCCTCACGCCGCTCATCGTCACCTGGGTGCGTGAACCGCTGCCGCGCTGGTCGTGGCGGAAATACGTCGAAGCCCTCGGGGTGTTCGCGGCCGTGGCCGCCATCAGTTACACGATGTTTGCGGGTCTCGCCGCGCAGCGGCGATATCCGCTCACCTTCCTGCCATTTCCCGTTCTGCTGTGGGTCGCGCTGCGGTTCGGGCCGCGCGAAACCATGACGGCCGTGCTCGTGCTGGCTGCCGCGGCGGTCGAAGGCACGTTGCGGGGGGTCGGCCCGTTCGTCGCATCGTCCCCGGTCGAGACGATCCTGCTCCTGCTGTCCTTTCTCGCGACCATCACGGTCCCGAGCCTCGCGCTGGCCGCCGAGGCCGCACGCCGCCGCGCGTCCGAAGCGCAGGTCCGACAGCTCAACGCCGAGTTGACGCGACGAGTCGAGGTGCGGACCGACGAGCTGCGGCGATCGCATGGACGCCTCGCCGAAGCGCAGCATGTCGCGCGCGTCGGCAGCTGGGACTGGAACATCAGCGAGGACACCGTGTGGTGGTCGGAAGAGCTGTATCGCATCTACGACATACCGGTCGGCACCCGCGTGAACTACGCGACGTTTCTCGATCTCGTCCACCCGGACGACCGATCGCGGATCGACGCCGTAGTCCAGCACGCGATTGAGACCGCGGAGCCGTTCGCGTTCGAGTATCGCGTGATCCGCGCCGACGGAGCAACCCGCGTGATCTCGGCGCACGGTCGTGCGCGCATCGACGAGAAGGGCCGAACGACCCGGATGATGGGCATCGGCCACGACATCACCGATCGCAAGCAGGCAGAAGAAGAGCGCATGCAGCTGCTGCGCGAGCAGGCCGCGCGGCGCGAGGCCGAAGAATCGAACCGAACGAAGGATCATTTTCTCGCGACGCTCTCGCACGAGCTCAGGACGCCGTTGAACGCGATCCTCGGGTGGGCGGAGATCCTGCGCAGCCCGCGGACCGACGAGGAGCTGCGGAACCGCGCGATCGACGCCATCAGTCGCAACGTGTCGATTCAGGCGCAGCTGGTGTCGGACATCCTCGACGTCGCTCGCATCCGCGCCGGCACGCTCTACCTGCAGCCCAGGCCCATGGTGTTGACCGAGGTGATCGACGGGGCGCTCGAGATTGTCCATCCCATGCTGGCGTCGAAGAACATCAATGTCCGCGTCTCGGTCGCCCCGGGGGCCAACAGCCTCGTCGCTGACGCCCAGCGTCTGCGGCAGGTCTTCTGGAACCTCTTGTCGAACGCCGCAAAGTTCGCCCCCGAAGGCGGTCACGTGGGCGTCACGCGCGACGCCGTCCGATGATGGCATCACGATCGCAGTCGAAGATGACGGACCGGGAATCGATCCCGCATTCCTGCCCGCGCGTGTTCGAACAGTTCAGCCAGGCCGATGGGTCCGTGACCCGTCAGTACGGCGGCCTGGGCCTCGGACTGGCGATCACCCATCATCTCGTTCGGCTGCACAACGGCGATATCGACGCAGGGAATCGTCCCGAAGGCGGCGCCGTCTTCACCGTCCGTCTGCCCGGTCCACGCCAACGTTGCTTGAGATGGCGCGGCCTTGACAACCCGCGTCCGGTGGCACTACTGTCAAGGGGTGATCCGCTGCGGCGCGAACCTGACCTGCGTCTGTTGTTGCCCGGAAGCCCAGGGGCTTTCCCGGCCAGGTCTTGCTTCGGCAGCGACGAAATGACGCAGTAATCAGCCAGTAGAAGCGCAAGAGACCAAGCCCGGCAGGCCCTCAAGCCTGCCGGGCTTTTTGTTTTTCCGGGCGATTGGAGTCGTGGCGCTGTTTCCAGTTTTTCTCAAGCTCGCGGGACGTCGAGTCCTTGTCGTCGGCGGTGGACCCGTCGCGGCGGGAAAACTGCGCGCGCTGCTCGAGGCCGGCGCGGACGTCACCGTGGTTGCGCCCGAGATCGGGGACGAGGTCAGGTCGGCCTGGGTCACCATCGTCAACCGGCCGTTCGTGCCGTCGGATCTCGACGGCGTCGCTTTCGTGGTTGCCGCGGCGCCCCCATCCGTCAATCACGAGGTCGCGGAGGCGGCTCACGCGCGCGGGTTGTTCGTCAACGCCGTCGACGACGTGGATTCAGCGAGTGCCTATGCGGGCGCCATCGTGCGCCGCGCGGGCGTCACGCTCGCCATTTCGACGGACGGTGCCGCGCCGGCCCTCGCCGGGCTGCTTCGCGAAGCCCTCGAGGCCGTGCTGCCCGACGATCTCGAGGAATGGATGACGTGCGCGCGTGATGCCCGGAAGGATTGGCTGGCGCGTGGGATTCCGATGACCGAGCGGAGGCCGCTGCTGCTCGACGCCCTCGTCGAGCTGTACGCGCGCCGCGCCGCCACGAACGACGAAAGGCACCGCGGACAGGTATGACGCGAGCCATGGCGCGGACGCATTTCCTCGCGGGTCGGTCTGTCTCGTGGGCGGCGGTCCCGGCGATCCCGATCTGCTCACCCGGCGTGCGGCGCCAGCGATTGGCGGAGGCGGACATCGTGTTCTACGACGCGCTCGTCGATCGCGAAGCACTCGCCCTCGCACCCACCGCGCGGCGCGTGTTCGTGGGGAAGCGGGCCGGCCGTGCGGCGGTGTCGCAAGAAGCGATTCAGCGCTTGATGGTTCGCGCCGCACAGCGCGGCTTGCGCGTCGTCCGCCTGAAGGGTGGTGACCCGTTCGTGTTCGGGCGCGGCGGCGAGGAAGCACTGGCGTTGTCGGCGGCGGGTATTCCGTTCGAGGTGGTGCCGGGCGTGACGTCGGCGACGAGCGCCGCGGCGCTGGCCGGCATTCCCGTCACCCATCGCGGTCTGGCATCCGCCTTCGTCGTGGTGTCCGGCCATGGCGAGGAGGGCTACCGGCCGATTCTCGAAAGTCTGGCGCCTCACACCGCGACGATCGTCGTGCTGATGGGTCTCGGACATATCGGCGCGATTGCCGCCCTGCTGATCGACCGTGGGTGGCGACCGCACACACCGGCGGCGGTGCTGTTCGGGGCGTCTACCGAGCAGTCGCACACGTGGACGACGTCGCTGACGGCGTTGATGGACGAAGACAACGTTCCCGACCATCCTGGCCCAGGAACCGTAGTGATTGGCGAGGTCGTCCGGCTCCATGACGCGATCGGATCGATCGCGTCCGGCGAGGCCGCGGCCGCTCTCAGATAGGACCCACAACAATGGCTGCGCATGACCATCGCGACACGTTCGGCCGCACGCGCCTCTCGTTCGCGGACGAGAAGGACGTCGACGAGTTCGTCGCTACGCTGGATCGGTTCGAGCGAGGGGAGATTGGTCCTGACGAATGGCGCGCGTTCCGCCTCGTGCGCGGGACGTACGGGCAGCGCCAGGCCGCCGACTTCCAGATGCTGCGCGTGAAGATCCCGCAGGGGATGCTCGACACGAATCAGCTCGAGGCGCTCGCGGACGTGGCCGAGCGGTACTCCCGCGGGTTCGGCCACATCACGACGCGGCAGAACCTGCAGTTCCACTTCCTGAAGCTGCACGACGTCGAACTGGCGATGCGCCGGCTGGCCGACGCGGGCCTGACGACGCGCGAGGCGTGCGGCAACTCCGTGCGCAACATCACGGCGTGCCCGTACGCCGGCGTGGCCGCGACCGAGATTTTCGACGTCACGCCGTACGCCGAGGCCCTGACGCGGTATCTGCTGCGGCATCCCCTCAGTGCCAGCCTCCCGCGCAAGTTCAAGATCGCGTTCGAAGGCTGCCCCGACGACCACATCGCCACCGCGATCAACGACATCGGGTGGCGCGCCAGGATCCGGCACACTCGCCGACGGACTCGAAGAGCGCGGGTTTCTCGTGACCGTCGCGGGGGGCACCTCCACGCTGTCGCGTGCCGGCCAGGTGCTCTACGAGTTCCTTCCGGCCGCCGACATGCTCGTCGTGGCCGAAGCGATCGTCCGCGTGTTCCATCGGCTGGGCGACTACAAGCACAAGCAGCGCAATCGCCTGAAGTTTCTCGTGCAGGCGCTCGGATGGGAGCGGTTCCGCGAGGAATTCGAACGCGATCTCGAGGGCGCCAGAACCCTCGAGGGAGCGCGGCTGCCGTTCGATCCCGAGGAGCCGCCCGACCGAGGAGCCGCCGCTCGACGTGGTCCGTCCGCGTCCCTCGACCGATGCCATCGTCGCGCGCGTGGGGGCGACGGTCCTCGTCGGTCCGGGAATCCACCCGCGTCTCGCGCCTCAGTCGCACGTCGGGCTGGGCGACTTCGCGCGGTGGCGCCGGACGAACGTGATCCGTCAAAAGCAGGAAGGCTATTCGATTGCGCTGATCACGACCGTCCTCGGGCGACCTGACCGCGACGCAGCTGCGATTGATTGGTGAGCTGGCGGTGGCGTTCGGCGACGGCGCGGTTCGCGTGACCGCGGATCAGAACGTCGTGCTGAGGTGGGTGCGCGCGACGGATCTCGAGGATCTTCATCGGCGTCTTACTGCTGCGAGCCTGGCGCGTGCCGGGGGCGGGCACGCTCGAGGACGTGACCAGCTGCCCGGGAGCCGAATCGTGCCGGCTCGCCGTGACGCAGTCGCGCGGGCTCGCGCGTCTGCTCGTGGACGGCCTGGAGCAACGCCCCGACATCGTGGCGGCCGCGCGCGATCTCAACATCAAGATCAGCGGCTGCCCGAACGGCTGCGGTCAGCATCACGTCGCCGGCATCGGATTCCAGGGCAGCCTGCGGAAAGTTGGCGGCCGGCCGGCGCCGCACTATTTCGTGATGATCGGCGGCGGCACCGACGATCAGGGCACGACATTCGGTCGTCGCGTGGCCACGGTCCCGGCTCGCCGCTGCCTGGACGTTGTGGAGCGTCTGACGGGGTTGTTTCGTACGCAGCGGGGCGACGACGAAACGCCGCTGTCGTTCTTCCGACGCGTCGAGATTGCCGTCGTGAAATCGGCGATTGGCGACCTCGAGGTGCTGGCCGCAGAGACTGCGCCACCGGAGGCGTTCATCGATCTGGCCGAGAGCCATGCGTTCGAGCCGGAGGTTCTCGAAGGGGAGTGCAGCGCATGAGCGGAGTCTTCACGCCACGCGGGCAGGAGGCATCGTCGGTGATCGATCTGATTGGCCGTACGCCGCTCCTGCGCCTGCGCCGCTTCGCGACAGCGAATCCCGACGTCGAGATTTTCGCGAAGGCCGAGTTCCTGAACCCCGGCGGATCGGTGAAGGATCGGGCGGCTGCCGCGATTCTCCGCGAGGCAGAGCGTCAGGGACGACTGCGGCCCGAGACGATCATCCTGGACGCCACCTCGGGGAACACGGGCATCGCGTACGCGATGATTGCCGCCGCGCGGGGATTCCGGCTGATGCTGTGCCTGCCCGACAACGTCACGGTCGAGCGCAAGCGAACGCTCGAGGCGTACGGCGCGGAGCTGATCCTCACCGACCCGATGGAGGGCACCGACGGCGCGATCCGTGAAGCGCGGCGCCGCCAGGCGGCGGAGCCGGAGCGATACTTCTATGCGGATCAATACAACAACGACGCGAACTGGCGGGCGCACTACGAGACGACGGCCACGGAGATTCTCGAGCAGACTGACGGCCGCGTCACGCATTTCGTGGCGGGCCTGGGCACGAGCGGCACGTTCGTCGGCGTGGGCCGCCGCCTCCGCGAGTTCAACCCGCGAATCCATCTGGTGTCCGTGCAGCCCGACTCGCCGTTGAACGGGATCGAAGGGCTCAAGCACATGGAGACCGCGATTCTGCCGGGCATCTACGATCCCAGCCTCGCGGACGAAGACGTGCGCATCACCACCGAGCGGGCGCAGGCACTGACGCGTCGGCTCGCCGTCGAAGAGGGGCTGCTGGTCGGCGTCTCGAGCGGCGCGGCGCTTGCCGCGAGCCTCGATCTGGCGTCACGCGTCTCTGAAGGGTTGATCGTGACGATCTTTCCGGACAGCGGGACGCGATACCTGTCCGAGCGATTCTGGGGGGAGGGCCGGACATGAGCGCGGAGACTTTCGCGGCAGGGGCCGGCCAGGCGCTGGCGATGTCGGCCGACGCGCTGGCGTCGATCCAACGTCACGGCGCCGAAACCTACCCGCACGAGTGCTGCGGCGCGCTGCTCGAATCGAACGGCGTCGTCGTCGCCACTCATAGCCTCGCGAACACGACTGACGGTCCTGCCGCACGCCGCTTCCTCGTCGGCCCGAACGAGTACCGCCGGGCAGAGGCGTGGGCACGCGAACAGGGAGGGACACTCGCCGGCTTCTATCATTCGCACCCCGATCATCCGGCGCGGCCGTCGCAGACCGATCTGGAAAACGCGTGGCCGAATTTCGTATACGTTATCGTGTCGGTTGCCAGCGGCACGCCGCGCGACGTCACCTGCTGGCGGCTGCGTGAGGACCGTTCGGCGTTCGACCAAGGAGACCTGAGAACATGGCGCACCGAGTCCTGATTCCCACGCCGCTGCGCGCGTACACCGGCCAGCAGGACGTCGTCGAAGCCGATGGACGCACCGTCGGCGACGTCCTGTCGGCCCTCACATCGCGCTACGGCGACCTGCGCCGCCATCTGTATTCCGACGACGGAAAGCTTCGCAGCTTCGTGAACATCTACGTGAACGACGACGACATCCGCTATCGCGATCGCGAGCGAACCGAGCTCAGCCCGGGCGATGTGATCAGCATCGTGCCGTCGGTGGCCGGCGGCGCGCCCGCGACGGTCTCGGAGGAGGCGCTGCCGCAGCTGACCAACGATGAGGTGCAGCGCTACAGCCGTCACCTGATCATGCCCGAGGTCGGCGTCGACGGGCAGCGCCGGCTGAAGGCCGCGCGCGTGCTCTGCGTTGGCGCGGGAGGGCTGGGCTCGCCCGCCGCGCTCTACCTTGCGGCGGCCGGCGTCGGCACGCTCGGGCTGGTGGACTTCGATGCGGTCGACTCGAGCAACCTGCAGCGGCAGATCCTCCACAGCACGCAGGATGTCGGCCGATCGAAGCTGCTGTCCGCACGCGATCGCCTGAACGCGCTGAATCCCGACGTCAACATCCGCATGCACGAGACGGCGCTCACCTCGGCGAATGCGCTCGACATCTTTCGCGACTACGACGTCGTCGTCGATGGCGCCGACAATTTCCCGACGCGGTATCTCGTCAACGACGCGTGCGTGTTCCTGCGCAAGCCGAACGCCTACGGGAGCATCTTCCGGTTCGAGGGTCAGGCGTCGGTCTTCGCGACGGTCGGCGGTCCTTGCTACCGCTGCCTGTATCCCGAGCCGCCGCCACCGGGACTCGTGCCGAGCTGCGCCGAAGGCGGGGTGCTCGGCGTGCTCCCCGGCGTCATCGGCACCATTCAGGCGACCGAGGCGATCAAGTTGATTATCGGCGCGGGCCGCTCGCTTGCCGGCCGGCTCCTCTTGTACGACGCGCTCGACGATGCGGTTCCGGGAACTGAAGCTGCAGCGCGATCCGGAATGCCCCGTCTGCGGCGATCACCCGACGGTCACGAGCCTCATCGACTACGAGCAGTTCTGCGGCATCCGTCCGGCGGCGTCGGCGGCACCGTCGCTTCCGGCGGAGTTCGAGACGACCGTTGAAGATCTGAAGGCCCGGATCGACAGCGGCCGTCCGACGTACATTCTCGACGTGCGCGAGCCGCAGGAGTTTCAGATCTGCCGGATTCCCGGGTCCGAGCTGATTCCTCTGGGTCAGCTGCCGACGCGCCTTGCGGAGCTGCCCAGTCCCGCGGATGGCCCCGACATCATCGTCCACTGCAAGTCCGGGGTCCGCAGCGCGAAGGCCGTGAATCTGCTGAGGGAGCAGGGATTCGACCGCGTCCAGAATCTCCGCGGCGGCATCCTCGCCTGGATCGACCGCATCGATCCGACGCAGGCCAAGTACTGAGATGGGGTCAGATCTCGATTTTCTATTTTTTGGCGAGCGGAATAGAAAATCGAGATGTGACCCCCGGTCCTGGCGCCCGCCTGGGCCCGAAAAACGGCCCAAAAACCTCGCAGACGCCGCCGATGCGCACGGCGCTGTCCCAAATCGGTGCACTCAAGGAAATCACCAGACGGGTCAGACGACCGGGGTCAGATCTCGATTTTCTATTTTTCGTCCGAGAAATTAGAAAATCGAGATCTGACCCCCGGCTCGGTCTCGGTCGGCCCCAGCCCGGCTCCCGCGGGTCGTCCGCAGCAACCTGAACAGCCACCAGGCGGCCGCGGCGACGATGATCGCGCCCACCCATGACCCGACCAGCGCGCCCGGAAACGCGCGCTGCGCCCCCCGGGCGATCGCGCCCACCGCGATCATCGTGCCCAGCGACGAGCGGCACCATCGTCAGATCGAACCGCAGCGCCGTCAGGCTGACGAGCGTGAAGCCGAGTGACGTGAGCGCACCGGCGAGCAACCATCCACGCAGATGCACGCCAATCGGCATCCCTGCCGCGAGAAAGCCGATCACCACGACGGCCGCGATTGCCAGCAGACGCCGCTCAGTCCACCCGGACGTGAAACGGTCAAGGCTCACGAGCGTTGAGAGGATGACGGCGGTTCGCGTCAGGAAGCCGGTGATCGGATCGATCGCGAGCTGCAGGATCGGGACGATCGTGCCGAGCGCCGCCAGGTCGGGGACGCGCGCCCAGGCAGGCATCCTCAACCAGCCGCCCGCCGCGGCAACGGCGGCAGCGAAAAGGCCGACGCCGATCGCGACGCGCGTCGCATCCTTCTCGTCGAGATATCCACACTCGGCCAGCAGGCGGGGCTGAGCGCCGAGCGACAGGCCCGCAAGCGACGCGCTCAACAGCAGTCCAACGATGCCGATGCCGACGACGCCGGCGACGGCGATCGCGAGCGGCACCGCGGTCGGGATGCCTGCGAGGACCGTTGGCCACGAGTTCGCGAGCTTCGCCACCGAGACCGCGAGCATCAATGCCGCGGTGAGCACGAAGACCCGCGGCGTGTACTCGTGACGGCTCCACGCGATCACGCCCGCCACGGCGGCGCTGACGAGGAGGCCGCCGAATACCAGTGTGACCAGAATCTGCAGCACGAAGTTCCGCGTTTCTGCCGCGCGGTTCTGCCGCTGCCATTCCTCCGGGATGTAGATGAAACGGCCGGTGGCGGCGACCTCGTCCCCGGCGAGGTCGACCTCGATTCGCGGCTCGCCCTGCGGCAGCGGTGCGATCGTCGTGTCCACGAAGGTGAACGTCCAGTCGGTCCGCGCGCTGAGCTTCTGTGGCTTGGCCGAGACCTCGCGCGCCTGGCCTCGCGAGACATCGAGGTGATATCGCTCCAGTACCGTGCGCTGGGCCAACGCCCGCGCCGACGCCTCGTCCAGGGTTCTTTCCCGGCCGCGCTTCCGGCAGCGTGTGCCGGACGGAGCGAACCTCACCCGTGTTCGCCACGAAGACGCGCCACTCTTCGGCACGCTCGGCGACGTCCCCTTCGAATGTCGCGATGCGAACGTTCCAGTGTGGTTCCGGAAGATACGATCCGGCCAGCTCCAGCCGTCGCGCCTCGCCGGCCGTTTCAGAGACGAACTCCGCTGCACTTCCGCCGCCGTCGTCGGGCATCGGCATGACGCGCCAGCGTCTGTCGAGCGAGACGCCGCGGTGCGAGCAACGCCCGCGCGCGCCGCATCGGCCGCTCGATCGCGCGTCACCGGAAGTCTGCCGGCCGGCGACTGGGTGAGGATGGCGCCGACGGAGACGAGGATCCCCACAGCGCCGAGCGCGAGCCAGGCATTCCTGCCACGAGCGCTGAGGGTGGGCATCGGACGGACCGCGTCAGGAACGAAGGCCTGCGGTATCGTTCGCGGCGGCGTCCACGCGGCATTGCGATCGAGTGGCGACAGCGCCGTCCACGCGCCTGCCTGCACCCGCCGCGCAGAGGATCACCCACAGCGGAATCAGCGTCATCGCGACCACCATCACCTTCTGAATCCACACGCCGGGCGCGTGCGCCAGGAAGATGGGGAGCGCGAACCACACGACGTCGAAGGTGAAGTGCAGCACGATGCCCGGCAGAAGACCGAAGTACAGATAGATGAGGCCGAACCCGATCGACGGGAGGATCAGCTCCACCGGTCGCGCGTAGGCCGGCTGATTCGGGTACGGCGCGTGACCCGCGCCAAAGATGATCGCCTGCACGATGAAGGCGAGAACGATGAACAGCCGTCGATTGCCGAATCGATCGCCGATGAGCGCGGCACCGGCGATCGGCACCGCGCGAAAGAGTGATTCCTCCCAGAATCCCGCCTGGAACGAGTTACCAATTGCCGAGAGCCACGGCGCGTAGGTGGCCAGTACGTCCGGGTGCAACAGCGCTTCGGACGGTGACCACCATCCGAGCGTCCTCGTCGTGACGAGATACAGCAGCACGTCGTAGGCGAAGAAGATCGCGACGAGCAGATAGCCGCCGACCGTACGGCCCAGGATCGCCGTCGAGCTGCCAGGTCCAGGCGCCGAGCGTCCCGGATGCGCGGGATCCTGCGCAGCGGTGCGCGCCCAGACGCGCCAGAACTGCGGATGCGATCCGAACGCGCGCCGCGTGAGGGTCTCGGCCGCCATGAACGACAGCGCATAGAACACGCCGAACCCCACGAACATCGCGACGATCCGGGCGAGCTCCTGGGCGAGGAATGTCGAACGGGGGAGCGCCGTGTCGTACGTCATCCAGATCAGCGGCAACTCGTTCAGCGCGGCCAGCGTCTGGAACAGGCTGACGATGAAGCCCCAGAGAATCGCCGACCGCCACAGCGACCCAGCCCTGACGGAGCATGAAGAACAGGCCGATGCCGATCCCGCCGAAGACGTAGAGGAGCGCCATCCCGACGACTGACGCGATGCCGATCGCTTCGTTCGCCGACCGCATGCTCTCGTAGCGGCGGCTGAACGCCTCCGGGATTTTCAGGAAGTACGTGACTTCCGTCAGGCGATCTCCCGAGACCACGAGCCGCACGCGATAGCGTCCCTCGTTGAGCGTGGGAAACGCGCGTTCGTACGTGAAACTGTGATCGATGCGGCCTCCGGTTCGACGTTCCTGCCCCTGCTCGACGAGCCCGTAGACATTGAGCGGAACATTCCACCGGGACGTGGCACCGGCCTCGGCGAGCCGCCGAGCGGCAGCGACAGGCGAGCGCGGCGCCCGGCGCGTCCTCTTTCAGCTTCTCCTCAAATCCATACGGACGCCCGTCCGGCGTGAAGCGAATGGTCGTCTCGTTCGTCTCACCGTCCTCGAAGTGCCGCACGCGCCACGTGTAGGCCGCGTAGAGCCCGTCGCGCATCATGCCGGTGAACGCCTCTTTGCCGCCGCCTTCCAGCTCGACGAATGTCTGTGCCTCGTCGTCGAGCGCGAACGACGCAGCCTGCCGGTAGTTGGGTGGACCGAGTTGGTCACGCTCCAGAATCCGCCGCGCGTCCGAGAGCGCGCGCTCGCGGTCCATGGTGATGTCGAGTGCCAGGATCGAGAAGGCTTGCGGAAACAGGCGGACCCCAACGGCGACGGCCGCGAGCGAGGCGAGCGCGAGCAGGATCCAGAAGGCCGGTCGCTTCACGCGAATGCTCCTTGTAGGGTGTGGCGCATTATCGCTATCAGGACATTACTTGTCTTGCTTTACCTTTTGTCTGCCTCCGGGGCGCTGTTTCGGCCGCCGAAACAGCGTTTTGTGGCCAAAAAACACGGGAACGAACATTGCTCCGTGTCGAACAGGCCTCGAACACCGTGCTGAAAGTCGATCTCCATCTGCACTCCAGGGAAGACCCCCTCGATAACATCCCGCATGATGCGTTTGAGCTCGTCGGGCGCGCGGCGCGGCTGGGTTTCGATGCTCTGGCGCTCACGCTTCACGATCGCCAGCTCATCGATCGCCGAGTGTTCGACTACGCCCGCGCACGCGGAGTCGTCCTGATCCCAGGGATCGAGCGAACGATTCAAGGACGGCATGTCCTGTTGATCAATTTCTCCAAGGCCGCCGAAGACGTGGTCACGCTCGACGACGTCGCGAGGCTGAAGACCGACCGGCAACGGCCTCGTGATCGCGCCGCACCCGTTTTTCCCAGACAGGAAATGCCTGCGCGCCATGATCGACGAGCGTCCGGATGTCTTCGATGCGGTCGAGTGGAGCTACTTCTGGACGACGGGGATCAACTTCAACGCCCGCGCGGCCCGATGGGCGCAGGCGCATCGACAAACCTATGGTCGGGAATTCCGATGCCCACGATCTGCGGCAGCTCGGGCGGACCTTCTCCTGGGTCGACAGCGATCGGGATCCGGATGCGATTTGCGACGCCATTCGAAGCGGCCGTGTGAAGCTGCAAACCGAGCCGGTTCCGCCCGTCGAGCTCGCGCTCGTGTTTGGGGGGATGGTCGCTCGAGATGTGACGCCGAGAGGCCGTCGATCGTCGACGCTCGATCGCACGTCACCAGTGGAGCTCTGACGGATGGCCGGCGCCGCCACGTCCTGCTCTGGTCAGCCCTACAGTACAATCGCCCGATAATGGCTTCGCAGACATACGCTACGCATGTGCATCGGCCCACCCTGACAGGCGTGGGTTACTTGTGTCTGGTGATCGCGATCGTCGGCTTCACGCTCCGATGGCTCTACGTCGGCGGGCGTGTGACGATGGCGATTGGGCTCCTGGGGTTGCTTGGGTGTCAGCTCGCGCTGCTGCTCATCAGCCGCAGCTACATCACGCGGCTGCAGGATCGCATCATTCGCCTCGAGATGCGGATGCGCGGAGCCACGCTGCTGACGCCGGACCAGCAGCGCCTGCTGACGTCGCTCCGCATCAAGCAGATCGCTGCGCTGCGATTCGCTTCCGACGCCGAGCTGGCGGAGCTTGTCGAGCGAAGCGCACGCGAGCAGCTCCCGCCCGACAGCATCAAGCGGGCCATCAAAACCTGGGTGCCGGACTTCGACCGGACCTGAGCGCAAGGCTGGCGTTGCGCCAGGGCTGACAGGCGCTACCGCCCCAGTTCCAGCTCGTTCAGCGGGACGTCCCAGTGCGCTTCGAGAATCTCGAATCGCCGCTGCTCTTCCTTGTCGAATCGGGCCTTGTCGGGATAGAGCCGCTTGACGATCTCGGCCTCTCCGGACGGCGCATTCATGGACGCCGCGTCCTTGAACGTAATCACGACGGCGAAGGTCCAGTCCGCGCGACCGTCCCCGTGATACGTCGGCACGAACGTGCGCACGCCGGTCATCCGGCCAGCCTTGATCTCTTCTCTCAGCACCGGCAGGTGGTTCTTCTCGAACAGCGAGACGAATTCGTCCTGGAAGCCCCACTTCACTTTGTAGAAGTACCAGACCGTGCGTTCCGCGCGGGACGCGGCTTGTGCCGCCGGCGCCTGCGCCCGAATCGTCGGCGTCGACACGCACATCGCAGCGAGGATCGCGCCAATCGCCAGCGATCCCATCGTCAACCTCTTCATGTTCGATCCCTCCGGGGTGGGAGGATACATCGAATGTGGAGGTTACAGCGTGGGTTCTGCGTCGCGTCGGCGGGTCTGGCGGCGGGGTGATCGAACGGCTGGAGGCGCGACAAGCGTACGATCCAGCCATCGGTCGACGTCGGCGCGAAAATCCTTCCCGGCGCCGTCACGCGGCGTCGATCCCGCGACCTCCAGGATGGAGCTCGCCGCCGCGGTGTCCTCGAACAGCTCGACGAACACGTCCACCAGGAAATCGCGATCGCCGATCGACGTCCGCACCCGCTCGGGGGCGCTCCCGGACATTTCCATCCCAAACGCCTGGCCGCGGGTTTCCGCGAGGAGCTCGAGGAAGAAGCCGTCGGCCTCGGCCGGATTACCGCGCTTGACCGACGCCAGCACCCGCGCCTCGTCGCCGTCGTCGTCGCAGTACACCAGGATGCCTGTCGGGAGGGCAATCGCCCACGCCGTCCACACGTGTCCGCCCGGCCAGTGCATTTCCAGGACCGTCCGCGACCGCAGCACGTCCCGCGCTCCGGCAATCGATCGCGCATGAGACGCGCCCGACTCGTCGCGGAGCGCCTCCTCGATGATGTCGGCCAGCGCGAGCGGTTCGTGTGGTATCCGAAAGGGCCAGATGCCTTCGTAGGACTTGAACTGGCGTGTGCGCGCCTCCAGAGCGTCCAGCACGCGACCGCGCAGCAATCGATCGCCATGGCTGTTGTGGCCGGAACGTCGGACGGTCATTCCGGATCGATCGTACCACCGCTTCGCGCTAAGCTTGCCGCATGCATCTTCGAGCTCCAGGCTTTCGCACGTCAATCCTGATCGTGTTGCTGGCGACGGCCGCGCTCGGGCACGCCCAACAGCCGACACCCGCCCTTGCGGTCGACGTCCAAATCGACCGCATCTTCCGGGATCACGCGTATCAGGCTCCGCGCTTCGGACCGGCCCGCTGGCTGCCCGATGGCACCGCCTACGCCGTGGTCGAATGGCCTGCTGGAGGCGGATCGGAGATCGACAAGTACGACGCGCTCAGCGGCGCGAAGACGGTTCTGGTTCCTTCGGCGCGTCTGGTGCCGCACGGCCTCGACAGCCCTCTCGAGATCGACGACTACGCCTGGTCGGCCGACGGGCGGCGTCTTCTCATTTTCACGAACACCAGAAAGGTCTGGCGTCAGAACACGCGCGGCGATTACTGGGTGCTCGATGTGGCGACCGGCGCGCTGACCCAGGTCGACAAGGCCGCTCCATCGTCGAGCCTGATGTTCGCGAAGTTCTCTCCGGACGGATCGCGAGTCGCCTACGTCCGCGACAACAACATTTACGTGCAGCATCTCGAGAGCGGCGAAAATCGATCAGCTGACGCGCGACGGATCGGATCCCGCCTCGGCCGCCGCCGACGGTGGCGTCATCGTGAACGGCACGTCCGACTGGGTGTACGAAGAGGAGCTGAACGTCCGCGATGGATTTCGCTGGAGTCCCGACGGACGGCGCATCGCCTATTGGCAGTTCGACACGCACGGCGTCGGGATCTTTTCACTGATTGACGATACGTCCGCCACGTATCCGATCGTCAAACGGATTCCGTATCCGAAGGCCGGAACGCGCAACTCCTCGACCAGGATTGGTGTGGTTGGCGTCGATGACGGACAGACCCGGTGGATCCGCACGCCGGAGGATCCGCGAAACAGCTACCTCGCGACGCTCGAATGGATCGACCCGACGACCGTGGCGATGCAGCAGTTGAATCGATTGCAGAACCGGAACGACTACCTGCTGGGCGACGTGACCACGGGCGAAGTACGGCGTGTGTTCCGCGATGAGTCGCAGACGTGGGTGGACGTGCAGGACGAGATTCCCTGGATCGACCACGGACGATCGTTTCTCTGGACGAGCGAGCGTGACGGGTGGCGTCACGTGTATCGGGTCGCAAAGGACGGTGGCGATCCCAGGCTGATCACGCACGTTCGATGCCGATGTGATCGAGGTCGTTGGGACGGGCGCCACGGACCTGTACTTTCTCGCGTCGCCGGCGAATGCCACGCAACGGTACCTGTATCGGGCGCCGCTGGACGGTTCGCGGCCGCCGCAGCGCGTGACGCCCGAGGCCGAGTCTGGTACACACGCCTACGATCTCGCCCCGGGCGGCCGCCTGGCGTTTCACACGTGGTCTTCTTTCGACCGGCCGCCAGTCGATGGACGTCGTCGACCTGCCAGATCATCGCTCGCGTCGAGCGCTGACCGATCCGTCAGCGCTGAAGGCGGCGCTCGCGGACGTGCTGCAGCCACCCGCGGAGTTTTTCACGATTGATATCGGTGGCGGCGTCACCCTCGACGGCCTGATGCTGAAGCCGCGATCCTTCAATCCATCACGCAAGTATCCCGTCATCGTCCACGTCTACGGCGAACCGGCGGGGCAGACCGTCACGGACGCGTGGGGTGGGGCCGGCGCGCTTTTCCATCGCGCGCTCGCCGATGCCGGCTACATCATCGTGAGCTTCGACAACCGCGGGACGCCGGCACCGAAGGGCGCCGCCATGGCGGAAGGTCATCTACGGCAGCGTCGGGGATCTGTCGTCGAAAGAGCAGGCGGCCGCGATTCGGGCGCTGGCCGCACGAGAGCCCTACATCGACTCCACGCGAATCGGCATCTGGGGATGGAGTGGCGGCGGTTCGAGCACGCTCAACGCGATGTTCCGGTTTCCGGACGTCTACGCGGTTGGCGTGGCGGTGGCACCGGTTCCGGATCAGCGACTGTACGACACCATCTATCAGGAGCGCTACATGGGTCTGCCCGAGGAGAACGCCGCGGGCTACAAGATCGGCTCGCCGATCAACTTCGCTGATGGCCTGAAAGGCAAGCTCCTCATCGTCCACGGATCCGGCGACGACAACGTGCACTATCAGGGCACCGAACGTCTCATCAACCGTCTCGTCGAGCTCGGCAAGCCATTCGACGTGATGGTCTATCCGAATCGTACTCACGCGATTGCCGAGGGGCCTGGCACGACCCCGCACGTCTATCACCTCATCGCACGCTACTTCCTCGAACATCTCCGTCCAGGTGGCGGTGTGAACATCCGGCGCTTGCCGAGGAAGATGGCCGCGCCGATGGCGTTGGCCAGAACGATGACCGTCGAGATCTTCAACGCGAACACGACCGGGCTGCCCACCCGGATGATCGGCAGGACGGACAGCACGACGAAGAGCAGCGTCATCGTGAAGCCGGATACAGAGGCCGCCTTGAGCCAGCCGGGGGCGGTTGGGCTCAGCCAGCGGGATAGCGAACATCACCAGGTAGGTCAAGGCATAGAAGATCGCCGACGCGTTCCAGAGCAGTTGGAAGGCCTCCTGCTTGCCGACCCCGATGAGGCCGACGATGCTGAACGCGAGCGTGACCGCGCCGACGAACAGGATGGAATTCACGGGCGTCTGATAGCTGGGATGCAGGCGCGTGAACCACGCAGGCAGCAGGCCATCCCATCCGGCAACCATCGGTACGCGGGTGTTGCCCGCGAACATCACGCTCGCCTGCGCTACGCGGATGCACAGCAGGACGAGGATGGTCACCGGCGCGACGGCGGTCGCGGATCCCAACGCCCCGAAGCCCACGCTCAGCACCTGTGGGATGGGAGCGATGAGATCGATCGACTCGATCGGCACGAGTGCGAGCACCGAGCTCGTCCCGAGGATGAACATCACCGCGATGATCGGTGCCGCCAGCGCCTACGGATCGGGCAATCGTGCGCGCCGGATTCCTGCACTCGCCCGCATGAATTGCCACGTACTCGAAGCCCACCGAGCGCGCCGAAGCCCATTTTCGCCGCGATGTTCAGGCTGAAGATCGACAAAACGGGGATCGTGGTCGCGAGCGGATGAAATGCCGTCAGTGACCCGTGCGCGACATTCAGCCACGGCAGCATCATCAGCATCCCGAAGGTCGCCAGCATCAGGATGCCGCCCGTCTTGTGAATCCACTTGCCGACGCTCAGCCCCCGAATCGTCACGACGACCAGGGCTGTCAGCAGAACCGTGCTGACGGCGGTCACGAACAAGGGGTTCCCGGTCAGCCACTCGCCGCCGGGTCCGAGAATGTAGCGAAGGTACTGCGTGACCTGCAGGCCGGTCTCGGATGTGTTCAGGATCGCGAAGAGCCACAGATTCCACGCCACCATGAAGCCCGTGAGCTCGTTGAAACGCAGCTTGGCCCATTGATAGAGGCCGCCTTCGAGCGGCATCGCCCCATTGAGGTGGATGACGACGGCCGCCGACGGCAGGTAGAAGAGCGCGATCGCGACGAGCCACAGGACGACGTGCGCCGGCCCCTGTTTGGCAGCAACGCCTACCCACGGAAGGCCGACGATGAACAGCACCTGGGTGAGCGTGAGATCGGCGAGGCCGAGGTCCTTGCGCAGCTCGCCGCTGTGCGCTTCGACGAGCGCGGTGGCGCGCCGGTTCCGCTGACGCCGGTGTCGGAGCGGGCATGATCGTGCGGAGGAACTATATCCGTTTGACATCCGGACCAGTGAAGGACACCATCTGCGCCCATGGCCGTTGTCCTGCTCGTGTGGCTGGTCCTTGCCCTGCTGCTGTCGTTGTCCGGCGCCTTGCACCAGGTGCCGCTTCCCATGCCGATGCTGGGCGGCATCATCACGGTGGTGCTCCTCGCCGTTCTGACCGTCGCATCGACCTGGAGGGCGCGCGCGCTGGAGCTCGGGTTCCGCCCGCTGATCGCCATCCATCTGACACGCTTCGTCGGCTTCTACTTCCTGTGGCTGTACAGCCTGGGCGTGCTCGCGAGAAATTTCGCCGTGCCGGCCGGGTGGGGAGACGTGATCGTGGCGGTGCTCGCGATTCCGTTGCTGATGATGCGCGATGGGTTGGCCACCCGCTGGCGGACGCTGCTGATCGCGTGGAACCTGATCGGGCTGGCTGACATCCTCGTGGTCGTCGTTCTGGCATTCCGGATGTCGATCGCGGATCCGGGCTTCCAGAACGCCTTCGCCTCGTTGCCGCTCAGCCTCTTGCCCCTCTATATCGTGCCGCTGGTGATCGCATCACATGGCGTGATGCTCTACAAGCTCGCGGCGCCGGGACTGAGCACGAGCCTGCGAACCCGAACGTTGTCCATGCTCGTGGCAGTCGCGGGGACCAGCGCCGTCCTGCACTCCGCGCAGGCCGCCGCAGTCGCAAGGCCTCCCGAGCGAAACGCCCGCGCAGTTCACACGTGCGGCGGACAGCTTCGACTACGTGAAACGCGACGTCATGATTCCCATGCGCGACGGGGTCAAGCTGCACACGATCATTCTCGTCCCCCGTGGTGCCAAGGGCGCGCCGATCCTCCTCACGCGAACGCCCTACGACGCCAAAGTGCTGACGGGGCACGCCCAGAGCGCGCACCTCGGACCAATCCTCTCGGGCTACGACAACGCCACCGACGTCATCGTATCCGGCGGCTACATCCGCGCCGTGCAGGACGTCCGCGGGAAGTACGGCTCGGAAGGGGACTACGTGATGAACCGTCCTCTGCATGGACGGTTGAACCCGACGTCGGTCGACCATGCAACGGACACCTACGACACGATCGACTGGCTGGTGAAGAACATTCCCGAGAGCAACGGGCGGGTCGGGATTCTCGGGATCTCCTACGACGGGTTCCTGCCGTTGATGGCGCTGGTCAATCCGCATCCGGCGCTCAAGGTGTCGGTGCCGATGAACCCGATGGTCGATGGATGGATGGGCGACGACTGGTTTCACAACGGTGCATTCCGTCAGCAGAACATGCCGTACGTCTACGAGCAGGAAGCCACGCGCGCCAACGACGAGCGGTGGTGGACCGATCATTTCGACGACTACGACGTCTATCATGCAGTCGGGATCGGCAGGAGAGCTCGGGCGACAGCACGGGCTCGAGCAGGTCGGCTTCTGGAAGAAGATTCTCGAGCATCCGGCCTACGATGCTTTCTGGCGCGAGCAGGCAATGGACAAGGTCCTCGCGGCGCAGCCGTTGAAGGTTCCCGTGATGCTCGTGCACAGCCTCTGGGATCAGGAAGACATCTACGGCGCGATGGCGGTGTACAAGGCGCTGAAGCCCAAGGACACCACCAACGACAAGGTCTTCCTCGTGATGGGTCCGTGGCATCACGGACAGGAGATCGAGGACGGCAGCACGCTTGGCGCCTTGAAGTTCAACAGCGATACGGCGCTGTACTTCCGACAGGTGATCCTCGGGCCATTTCTGGATCGCTATCTGAAGACCGACGAGCCGCAGGCCGACATCGCGCCGGTGACGGCGTTCGAGACCGGCACGAACACGTGGCGGCGTCTGCCGGCGTGGCCTGCCGGCTGTGCAACAGGCTGCACGCCGCAACCGACGCCGCTCTACCTCCGCGCTGGCCTCGCGACCAGTTTCTCGGCTCCCGTCGGTGCGGACTCGGCGTTTGACGAGTATGTGTCTGATCCTGCCAAGCCCGTACCGTTTCGCGCGCGTCCCATTCAGCCCATCGGGTACGACAACGGCCTGACGTGGTCCCAGTGGCTGGTGGACGATCAGCGTGAGGCGTCCGGACGTCCGGACGTTCTGGCGTTTTCGTCAGAGGCGCTCGCGACGGCCGTGAAGATCAGCGGTCAGCCGGTCGCGAACCTCGTCGCCTCCACGAGCGGCACCGATTCGGATTGGGTCGTGAAGGTGATTGACGTCTACCCCGATGAAGTGGCGGGGCAGCCGGCGATGGGCGGTTATCAGCTGATGGTATCGGCGGACATCTTCCGCGGCCGGTATCGTGAGAGCACCGAGACGCCGAAGGCGATTGCGGCTGATACGCCGTTGCTCTACCGATTCTCGCTGCCGACGGCCAACCACGTCTTCCTGCCCGGGCACAGAATCATGGTGCAGGTGCAGTCGTCGTGGTTCCCGCTGTACGACCGCAACCCGCAGTCGTTCGTGCCGAACATCTTCTGGGCGAAACCTGGCGACTACAAGAAAGCGGCGCAGCGGATCTATCACGCCCCCGATCGCGCCAGCTTCGTCGAGCTGCCGATCGTGACGAAATGACCGTTGTTCTACTTCACAGGCTCCGCGGGACGCCAGAAGGGCTCGGTAGCCGGCACGAACTCGATCGGCACTTCGGAGATGAAGCTCTTCAGCCAGTCGGCGCAGTACTTCATTCCCGACTGTTCCGAGACGACGTGGCCGAGAATGACGAGCGCCTTCTTCTTTCCTGACGCGATCAGATCCTGCGCGTACTCGACCGTCTCCCATTCGCGGGTCTCGCCGACGATCAGCACGTCGACGTCCGGTCGCGCGAGAGGCACGGTGCCCGGCGTGAACGTGTAGTAGCCCCAGCTCGCCACGACTCGCTTGACCGGCATGTCCGGCGGTCCGACGACGCGCATGGTGCGGATCTGGAGCCGCTTCTCGATGTCGCGCACCCAATCCACCAGAGGCGTGCCGGGGAACGTGAACTGCCGCGGGTTGTCGGCGTCCACGTACTTCTCCCATCCGAGGTCCTTGATCATTCCCGTGGCGATGCCATCGGGCCGGCGCGCGTGCCAGTGATCGTGGAAACGGAACACCACCATGTCGTGGTCGCGCAGAAACTGATCCTTGAACAGATAGGCCGGATCCTCTTTCAGCGGCTCCCTGGTGTCCTGATGGGAGTAGAACGTCGGCTCGTGCGTGATGACCATGTTCTTTCCCGCCTTCGCCGCCCGCTGCACGACGTCGAGCGTCGCCATCATGGTCGTGGCGATTCCCTTGACGGTGGTCTCGGCCCGTCCCGCGATGATGTTGTCCACGGTCTGGTCTCGCCAGGGAACGCCGACGTGATCTTTGATGCGCTGAATGATGTCGCCGGCGGTCAGCGGGGCGATCGTGACGCCGAGACCGTCTGCCGCGAGTGGCAGATGCGCCGCCGCTAGCCAACCGCTCGTTGCAGCCAGGAACGAACGTCGAGAGATGCTCATGACTCGCGAAGTCTACCATTCCGCGAAAACGCGACTCCACGGGTTCGTCTGCCATTTGAAGTACGATAGCCGCTACCGGCGAAGGAGCGAGGATGATCACATCGTGGCGGCTGCTCGTGGCGGCCGCGTTGACCGCGTTGACAATGACGACACTGACGGCCGCGACCGCAGCCGCGCAGACCGTAATGGTGAGGCACGCGCCACCGGGAGAGACCGTCGAGACGGTCCTGAACGCCACCAAGGTGGGATCGGCAACGGTCGACGCGTCGGGAACGGCGACCGTGCCTCTGAGCTTGAGCAGCACCGGCAAGACCGAGATCGACGCGAACGTCTTCGTCGACATCTGCGACAAGCTCCATCGCGTCATCGTGGTCGAGCGCAACAAGCTGCCCGATCCGCAGCAGCCGGGATGCGCGCGGCGGGACATCTCGGGCCTCTATTGGGTGCGTCCCGTGAACACGCTGGTGGTCGACGTGGCCGAAGGCCGACCGAGCCTCCTGCTGGTCAAGGGCTCCTACAATCCTGAACGGCCGCGGACGTGGAATACCGCACCGCGTGGCTTCGTCGTCTATGGCGGCGGCACGATCGGATCCTTTCGCGACGCCATCAGCGTGTCGTGCGGCAACGTGACGAACTGCAAGGGCGACAGCACGCTCGCGGGCTTCACGGCTGGAGGCACGGTCTGGCTGTTGCCGTATCTGGGCGCCGATGTCGCGTACGTGAAGCCACAGGACGTGAAAACGTCCGGGAGTGGTAGCACTTACCACTTCAACTCCGACCTCGAGTCACAGCTGCTGACCATCGCGGGCAAAGTGGGCGCGCCGATCGGCCCCGTGCGTCTCTACGGGCAGGCAGGGATGGCCTACCACTGGACCGAAGAACACGGGCACCGAGACGATCGACGACCTGACGATCACGGTCGACAACGTCCAGCAGACGATCCCCGGCGGCACGCAGGCCTCGCTGCTCCAGACGGAAGGCTGGGGCTGGTTGTTCGGCGGCGGCGGCGAAGTGTGGATCGCGCGGTCGTTCGCCCTCTACGCGGACCTGAACTTCGCGTCCATCACCGGTTCAGCCAAATCGGGGGGGAGGCCCGCATCGACGATCACGCTCCGGTTCATCGCCTTCGGCGCGCGCGTCCACATCGGCCACCGCTAAGCGAGGATCGCGCCGGCTACTGCACGCTCAGCAACTCGATGTCGAACACGAGCGACGAGTAGGACGGAATCGGCCCGTTCCGCACGCCACCGTACGCGAGCGATGGGGGAAGGATCAGCCGTCGCGTGCCGCCGACCTTCATGCCGACCACGCCCTGATCCCATCCGGCGATCACCTGACCCGCCCCGAGCGTGAACGACAGCGGGGTCGTGCCGAGCGACGTTTCGAACTGCAAACCCACGTGATCCGGCTTGACGAAGTCGTAGAGCCAGCCCGTGTAGTTCACCGTCACGACTTGGCCGACCTTGGCGTCCGCGCCGGTCCCGACGATGACGTCCGTCTGGCTGTACGCGGCCGTCGAGGTCGGCGCGGTGGGCACGTTGGTCGTGGACTGGGCGCTGCCGCACGCCGGCAAGCAGCACGAGCGAGCAGACGATTGCGAGGAATCGAACGGGCGACACGGTCACGGAGCTCCTAGGGAAGACTGTATACCACCATGGTAAGCCACAGACACCACAGACGCCACAGCCACAGACGACACAGGCACAGACAATACAGACATTGGGGGGAAGTGACCAGACAGCAGGCGGGCTGGGCGATGCGGGGTTCTGCCGCCAGTATGGTGGGACCGCGTGCTCGGAGCAAGTGTCCGGAAGCCGCGCGGCGCGAGTGCAGCAGAACCCCGCTCGACCGTTCTCAGTCCGGTGGCTTTTCCACAACGCCTCCTCGGCGAAAGAGAACTGAGGTCAGCATGCGCCCCGGCGCCGCGCGAGTCAAGAAGGAAACGTGTGATCAGGTGAAGCGCTGATCGTCGGCTGACGGCCCGTAGATCGCCGGCACCGGCACGTCGTTCAGCCGCAGATACACCGTCAGCTGTCCGCGATGGTGCGCGAGATGGTTGATCGAGTCGCGCAGCATCACGTGACGCGGTTGCTCTGAAACGACTTTCCCGCCGACCAGCAGCCTCCACGGCTTCATCAGGTGCGCCTCGGTCGTCTGGCGCAGCGCTTTGCGCGCGCCGGCGATGCCGTCGTCAACGGTCTTCAACAGTTCCTGCGTCGTTCGCGCCTGCGGGCCGAACGATCCGGACGAGCCGCCCGGCGGATTCAGATCGAAGTCGTCCTTCTCGATCATCATCGTGATCCATGAAGGCATCATCGCGACCAGATTCGCCAGACGTCCCATCGGCATCGACTTGTCGTGGGGCTTCCAGTCGCCACGGCCTTCCGGTACGCGCTCGAGCGCGCGCTTGGTCAGCGGGCCCTCGCGGTCCAGCTCGCTCAGGAACAGCGCGGTCAGCGAGACGGCCGGGCTCTTGGCCGCCGCCGGTTTCGCGCGCACGTTCTTCTTCGCGCTCGATCGTTTCGACGCGGCAGCCTTTACCGTGCGGGACGGTTTGGCTGAAGACCGCTTCTTTGCTTTGGTGGGTTTCGACGTTCGCTTCGCCACAGCACGCCTCCTCGAACGAGACCGACGGATTCATCGGCTCTCGTCACTATACGCAATTCCGCGGTGCTGGGTGTGGCTACTCCGACCTGAGCGCGACCAGCGGATCGACGCGCGTCGCACGGCGGGCCGGCACGAGACAGGCGGCAATGGCCACCGAGGCGAGAACGGCGGTGATGGCCACGAAGGTCGGCGGATCGGTCGGTGTGATCTGGACCAGAAGCGTCCGAAGGACGCGGCTCAGGCCGACCGCAGCGAGCAGGCCCAGCCCGAGGCCGAGGCCGAGCTGTACCAGGCCTCGCTTCAGGATCAGCCACGACACCTGGCGTCCCTCCGCGCCCATCGCCATGCGCACCCGATCTCGGGCGTGCGCTGCGTGACCGAGTACGCCATCACCGCGTACAGGCCCACGGCCGACATCAGCAGGGCGATGGCGGCAAACAGCGCGAAGACGCTCCCGAAGACCCGATAGGGCCACGTCGACTGTGCCAGCACTTCAGCCATGGTCTTGATCTCGTAGACCGGCTGGTCCTGATCGACCGCCTGCACTTCGCGCCGCACGGCGCTCATCACCGCGCCGGCATCGAGCCGGCTTCTGACGAGGAGCGTCATGCCGCCGGGCGCATCCTGGCGGGAGGGAACATACACGGCGGGCGGCGGCAGCGGTTCCCGAGGATTCGAGTGACGCAGCGACGGGCAGATTCCAACGATCGTGCGCCACATTTCTGGCGGGCGCGCGGCCTGTCCGGGTCCCGTCGTGACGGTGAACTTGATGCGGCGGCCGATCGGATCCTCTCCGGCAAAGAACTGCGAGGCCAGGCGATCGTTGATGATGGCCGTCTCGAGTCCGGGCGCGCCGTCGCTCTCGCTGAAGTTGCGCCCGCGACGCAGCTGCACGCCGACGGTGTCGAAGAACTCCGGGCTGATCGTGACGAAGGCCACCTCAGGCGCTTCCTCGTCGGTCTTGCGCACAGGGCGACCCTCCACCTCCATCGGGCGCCGCCAGGATCCAAACGGCGGCACGCTCGTCGTGAACGCCACGGCCTCGTTGCCCGGGAGGGCGGCGAGCCGCGGCTTCAGCCGATCGTAGAAGACCCTGCGCGTCTCCGGGGTTGGATACTTCAGGCTCGGCAGCTCCATCCGCATCGTCATCAGATGCTCGGTCCGAATCCCGAGGTCGAGCGTGTACAGCTTCAGGAAGCTTCTGATCATGAGGCCGGCGCCCACGAGCAGCACGAGCGTCAGCGCGAGCTCGAGGACGACCATCGTTCCCGATAACCACCGGGCGCGCACGCCGCCGGCATTCCCGCGGCCGCCCTCCTTCAACACATCGTGGACGTTCGTTCGCGTCACCTGGAGCGCCGGTGCCAGACCGAACAGCACGCCGGTGAGCACGCACACGAGTGCCAGGAATCCAAACACGATCGGATCGAACGTGAAGACAATCCAATACGGCTTGCCCGTGTTGGCCACGGCGCGGTCGAACAACCGCACGCCGACGACAGCGAGCGCGAGGCCGAGCGCGCCGCCCAGGAATCCCAGCACGAGGCTCTCGATCAGGAGCTGGCGCACAACGCGCCAGCGCGTGGCGCCGAGCGCGATGCGCACGGCAATCTCCCGCGAGCGGTGCACGGACCGCGACAGAAGCAGATTCGCCACGTTTGCACACGCGATCAGGAGAACGAACGCCACGGCGCCCATCATCGCGAGGAACACGACGCGAATCGGTCCGCCGTTGAAGCGTTCGCTGAAGGTCTGCACCTCCGCGATCGTGAAGTCTTTGTTCGTGTCGGGATAGGCTGCCGCGAGCCGTCCGGCGATGCCGCTGAATTCCGTCTGCGCGGCTGCGCGCGTCGAATCGGGTCGCAGCCGCCCGAACACCTCGAGACCTCTGGAGCCTCGCGACTCCTGTTCGGCTGTCGGCACGGCGGGAGTCCACACCTCGGTGTTCGACGGGAACAGCATGCCATCCGGCATCACGCCGATGATCGTGGTGGGCCGGCCGTCGAGCCGCACGGATCGCCCGAGGATGCTCGCGGTCGCCACCATACCGGCTGTTCCAGAGGCTGATAGGAGAGGATGGCGACGTTCTCCGCTCCCTTCTGGTCGTCGCCGGCCGCGAAGTCACGGCCGAGGACAGGTGGCTGTCCGAGCAGCGCGAACGTGTTCGCGGTCACGCGCGCGCTGCGAACCTGCTGAGGCGCCGTGCGATCGTCGCTCAGGTTCATGCCGTCGGGAGCAAATCCGCCGAGCCCTTCGAATGTCTTCGTCTGCGCGCGCCAGTCCTGGAGGTCGGCAAAGGAGACACCGCCTCCCCGGCCCGACTGGCGCAGCGAGCTGATCATGTAGAGGTTGTGCGAGTCCTTGAAGGGGAGCCCCTTGAACAGAACGGCGTTGACCAGCGTGAACACGGTGGCGTTCATGCCGATGCCGAGCGCGAGCGTGACGACCGCGACGGCCGAATACCATCGCTCCTTGACGATCAGGTGAAGCGCAAACCGCAGGTCTCTCAGCATGATGAGCAATACGTCCGCTCGCGGAAGAGAGTTCGCGACACGATCCGCTGTTGCTGATGACTACGTGCGGGCGCGGGCAAGGTTAACAGGGCGCACGACAGATGACGGTGGCAGAAGGCAGAAGGCTCTCCATTTGCAGTCCCGACTCGGCAAACCGCTGCAAGTCACGTCAGGGAGGGATCGCCTATGCAGATACTGAGTACCGTCGTCGTGGTGGCTGTTGCCGCCGGTCAACTTCGTGGTGCCGGGTCGGCGCTCGGAGCCGCTGCTCGTCACGTCCGTCATTGACGGCCGGACCATTCAGGTGCAGTCGATTGGGCGGGTGCGGCTGCTGGGAATCGAGCTTCCTCGAACAGATCGAGGGTGCCTGCCGGGTCGCTCGGTAAACAGGCCAAGGATCGGCTGACGGATCTCGTGCTGCATCGGTGGGTCCGGCTGGAATACGGGGGCACCACCCGGTCATCGTCTGGTGGCCATCGCCGAGCGTTCGTCTGGACTGAGGACGGCCGGTTCGTGAACGCCGTCATGGTCCGTGACGGGCTCGCGCGCGCGGCGTCACAAGAGAGCGAACGGTTGGCCGAATTGCGGGATGCAGAAGCCGATGCACGAGCGCATCGCCGCGGGATCTGGGCAGCTGGCGTTCAGGCGCGAGTGTGGGTCTTGGCCGAGAAGCTGTGCAGCGCGTCGGCCTCGGTGTCGAACGTCTGAAGGATGCGCAGGAGGCCGCTGATCGTGAGGGCGCGCCGGCACCGCTCCGAGGGTCGCAACAACCTCAGGTCGCCGCCCTTGCGCTTCAGGCTCACGTATTTGGTGGCAATGACGCCGACGCCGAAGCTGTCGATGTAGGTGACGTCACGAAGATCGAGCAGGATCTTCAGTCGGGCCTGATCGAGCAGCTCGTTGATCTGAACCCGAAGAACGGCCGCGCCGTCGTGAAAGACGATGCGCCCCTTGATCTCGAGGACGGTTACATCTCCGACGCGGCGCTCGGTGATCGTGATCGCCATGTCGACCTGCCAGGTTTGCGGGGCCGTCGGTAACCCACGAGTGCGCTCGAATTATACGTCTCCCGTGCGTCGCTCAGCGGAAAGAAACGCGGCCGGGTATGCCGCTGGCTGCGAAGGGGGCCTTATGATCACAGGATGATCCGACCCGCGAGTCCGTCGCTGACGCGCCTCCTGGCGCCTCAGGTGCCTGGCGGCAGTCGAGCGAAGGGCCGCGGCTACTTTCTTCAGGGCGCGGTGACGCGCGTCGAGGGCGGTGCCTGGTCCATCGAGGCAGTGGTCCGCGGATCGCGGAACTACGCGGTCGCCATTCGACGGGTCGGCCCGACGTTCGAGGCGTCCTGCGACTGCCCGTATTTCCGAGATCGCCTCGCGATCTGCAAGCACATCTGGGCGGCACTGCTGGCCGCCGAGCATCGGCAGCTGTTGCTGGGGGACGGTGTTCTGCCAGCCGAGGCTGTCCTGCGCCCCGCCGATGTCGACGCCGAGACGGACCCGGAGTTCCGCTCCACCTCGGTGATGCGGCGCCAGGCCGCCGATGAGGCGCGGAGCGCGCGACAGTGGGAGCAGTTTCTCGGCGAGTTCTCGCGACGCCTGAACGAGTCTGACGCCGCCAGACTTCCGCCTCGCTACGCCAACGCGCAGCTCGCCTACGTGATCGACCGCGCGGCGACGATGTCGCGGTGAGGGGCTCGCGCTCGATCTGCAGGTCCGGCAACGCCGCAAGAACGGCGAGTGGAGCAAGCCGAAGGCAGCCAGCATCGCGGTATCCGAGATCCATGAGCTGCCCGATCCGGCCGATCGGGAGATTCTGCCGATGCTGATCGGGGCCGTGGACCCGTATTCGGCATCTCCATACACGCTGGGCCGCGCATCGTTCCGGTTGGCGGGGCCGCTGCTCGATCGGGCGCTGCCATTGATCGTCCAGTCGGGCCGCGCGGTCCTTCGCGTTCGCGCGCAGCCGGCGGGCGATCTCGTCTCGCTCGCCTGGGACGAAGGCGCGCCGTGGACGTTTCGACTGGAGATCATCCACCCGTCAGGCGACGAGTCGTTTTCGATCGATGGCGCCTTCGTGCGTGGCGAGGAGCGCATGGCGATTCGCCAGCCGTGGATGGTGCTCGACGGCTACATCTTTCACGCCGGATGGGTCGCGCGTCTGGCGACCCGCGGCGCGTTCTCATGGCTCGCGCAGCTCCGGCGATCGGGTCCGGTCGTCATTCCTCCTGACGCGACCGGTCAGCTCGTGGACGTGCTCGCGCGATCCGGTGTGGATCCGGCCGACCTGCCAGAGGAGCTGCAGTTCGAGATTGCCGCGGACCCGCCGCGCGCGTTCGTCAGCGTGCGGCCCGCCTCGCGCCGGCATCCCGACGCGCTCCTCGAGGCGTCCGTGAGCTTCGACTATGGCGGCGTGCGCGTCGAACCGGACTCCGGGTTCACGACGTTCGATCGCGATCGCCGGCGGCTGATTCGTCGCGATCCGGCGTTCGAGCAGGCGGCGCTGGCGCGGTTGCCGCAGCTCGGGTTCTCCCGGCAGTGGGATCCGATGTTCTCGCGCCCGCTCCTGGCCATTGCGGCCTCCCGGTTTCCGCAGGTCGTGCGCGTGCTCGTGCGCGAGGGTTGGCGCGTCGAGGCGCGAGGGACGCGCCGTTCGATCCGCCGAGGCGCTGCGATCGGAGGTGCGCTCGGGGATCGACTGGTTCGAGCTGCATGGCGGCGCCGACTTCGGCGACGGACGGCCGCGCAAGCCTTCCGCGTCTGCTGGCCGCGCTGCGTCAGGGCGAAGGCACGATCACGCTCGACGACGGCACTATCGGCCTGCTGCCGGAGGAGTGGTTGCAGCGTTGGACGGGCATCGCCGGGATGGGCGAGGCCACCGAGCGATCACATCCGCTTCAAGGTGTCGCAGGTGGCGCTGCTCGACGCGGTCCTGGCGTCGCAGCCGGCCGTGCGAGGTCGACGAGCGCTTCGCGCACGTGCGGGAGAAGCTCAGGTCGTTCAACGGCATCCCGCCGCTCGAGGCCGCGCCGTCGTTCGCGGGCCAGCTGCGCGACTATCAGCGGGAGGCGCTGGGGTGGTTCGCGTTCCTGCGGCAGTTCGGCATGGGTGGATGCCTTGCCGACGACATGGGTCTGGGCAAGACCGTGATGGTGCTCGCGTGGCTCGATCGACTCCGCGCGGACCGGTCGATTCGCGCACCGTCGCTGGTCGTGGTCCCCCGATCGCTCGTCTTCAACTGGCAGGAGGAGGCGGCGCGATTCGCGCCCGGCCCTCCGCGTCCTCGACTTCAGCGGCAGCTCGCGGTCGGTCGACCGGCTGGACGGGCACGACCTCGTGCTCACGACGTACGGAACGTTACGGCGCGATGCCATTCAACTGCAGGACATCGAGTTCGAGTACGTCATCCTCGACGAGGCGCAGGCCATCAAGAATGCCGCGACCGCCGGGGCCAAGGCCGCGCGCCTGCTGCGCGGCAAACATCGACTCGCGCTGAGCGGCACGCCGATCGAGAACCATCTCGGCGAGCTGTGGAGCCTGATCGACTTTCTGAACCCGGGATTGCTGGGCAGCTCACGGACGTTTGCCAGGCACAGCGCCGCCGCGGCGCGACGCGATGTCGAGGCGATGGACACCCTCGCCGCCGGCCTGCGGCCGTTCATCCTGCGCCGCACGAAGGCGCAAGTCGCGCCCGAGCTGCCCGCGCGCACCGAGCTGACGCTGCGATGCGAGCTGCAAGGCCTGCAGCGCGAGCTGTACGACGAGCTGCGCGAGTACTACCGGACCTCGCTGCTGGGCCGCATCGAGCGCGATGGCCTGAGCCGATCGCGCATGCACGTCCTCGAAGCGCTGCTGCGGCTCCGTCAGGCGGCCTGTCACGCCGGCCTCGTCGATCAGCGACGCGCGACCACGCCGTCGGCCAAGTTCGATGCGCTCCTGCCGCTGCTGGCCGAGGTGCGTGAGGAAGGCCACAAGACGCTCGTGTTCTCGCAGTTCACCACCCTGCTCGGCCTGCTGCGCGCCCGGCTCGATGCCGACGGCGTCCGCTACGAGTATCTCGACGGACGGACGCGCGACCGCGAGACCCCGGTGCACCGCTTCCAGAGCGATCCGGCATCGGGATTGTTCTTGATCAGCCTGAAGGCCGGCGGCCAGGGCCTGAATCTGACAGCGGCCGAGTACGTCTTTCTGCTGGATCCGTGGTGGAATCCGGCGGTCGAGGCGCAGGCCATCGATCGCGCGCACCGCATCGGCCAGGCGCGGCACGTCTTTGCCTATCGATTGATCGCCGGCGACACGGTCGAGGAAAAGATCGCCGAACTGCAGCGGTCCAAGCGCGCGCTGGCCGACGCCATTCTCCGCGCCGACGCCGGCGTGCTTCAGAATCTGCAGAAGGAAGATATCGAGCTGCTGCTCAGTTGACCGGTGCGGACCGGCGGACCCAGACGTAGACGGGCAGGCCGCACATCAGCAGCAGGAACCCGGCGTACACCACGTCCGCGCCGGCGCCGACGATGGCCCAGATTGAATAGATGAAGGCGAGGCTCGCGATCACCATGGCGCCGCGCGTCATCATCATGCGTCCCGATTCGCGGTGCATGAGGAAGCCGGCGAGGGAACAGAACGCGAACGGGATGACCGAGCTCAGCGTGGACAGCAGGATCACGTACGTGTAGAGCTGCACGAGGCCACGCGTGAAGTTCGTGGCGATGAGCGCGCTGGCCAGGGCGGCCGCGACGACCATTCCGCGCGCCGGCGTGTCACGGCTCGAGAGCGCGCCAAACATCCGCGGAAAGAGGCCGTCGCGCGCGACCGCCAGCGGGAGCTGACCGACGATCAGGACCCACCCGTTCAAGGCCCCGAGACAGGCGATCGCGGCGCCGAGCGCGACGAGCGCTGCGGCACGGTCGCCCGCCAGCAGCCGCGCGGCGTCCGCATACGGCGCGGTCGACGCGCCCAGTGCGGAGGGCGGCAGCAGCCCCATGACGCCGACAGTGCTCAGGATGTAAATGCCCGCCGTCAGAAAGGTGCCGATGAGGGTGGCGCGCGGAATCGTCCGGTCCGGATTTTCGATGCTGCCGGCTGGAATGGTCGCGCATTCGAGGCCGAGAAACGCAAAGAGCGTCAGCGTAGCGGCCGCGGTCGTGCCGCTGACGACGCTGCCAACGCCGGGGGAGGCGATGGCGAAATGCGAGGTGTCGATCGCGAACAGCCCGGCGACGCCAATCACCAGCAAGGGGACGATCTTGAGCGCGGTGGTGAGGACCTGGAACCGGCCCGCGGCCCGGACGCCCATCACGTTGAGCCCGGTCAGCAGCCAGACCATGGCGATGGCCATGGTGGCGGCGATCGGCGGCGATCGCACCAGAGAAGGGACGAAGGGGTCGAGGTACCCGACGAAGGCCACCGCCAGCGCGGCCTCCGACGACCAGCACGAGATCCAGTAGCCCCATCCGATCAGGAAGCCCGCGAGGTCGCCGAACGCCGCCCGGGTGTACGCGTACAGGCCGCCCGCCGCCGGATTCAGCCGGCCCAGGCGGGCGAAGACGAGCGCGAGCAGCATCGAGCCGACCGCCGACACCAACCATCCCGCCAGGGCGATCCCGCCATACGGCGCCAGCGAGGCCGGCAACAGGAAGATGCCCGACCCGATCATGTTGCCCATCACCAGCGCCACCGCCATCCATGGACCGATAACGCGTTGAGCGGGCGCCGGAGAAGCGGCGGTGACGGCCATGGTCGGCGGATGCTATCACGCAGGCTTCGGGTGTCGGGGTGGGGTCAGACCCCGACGTCCATCGCTCGATATCGCGCTGCGTAACGACGGCTCACGCCAGCGCTGGGGGCAGCGGCCAACCGGCTGGGGTCAGACCCCAAATGGATCCGTGCCAAGATTGTTGCAAACCTGGAGGACGGTTTTTCCGTCTCACACACATAACGAGCGGTTGTCGGACTCGGCTTCGCCGCCGGTTCGGCCCAGCCGGAGGGCGACGAATGACCATTCTGCAAAAGCTCTTTTCGCGTAAGACCCAACCCACCCAGCGCGTCCGCATCTGCGTCGAGTGCGGCATGCCGGTTGCCGAGCACAAGGAATGGTGCAGCATCCTGCGGACGCAGAAGGAAATGGCTCAGAAGGGAGCCGCTGCGAGCCCTTCGTCCTAATCTCCGGATGGCTGGTCGCGCCCCTCGCGTCTCGCCCATCGAGCCGTTGCTGGCGCTCGTGGACGAAGCGTTCGATCACAAGGCCTGGCATGGCACCACGCTGCGCGGATCGCTTCGCGGGCTGACGGCGAGGCAGGCCGATTGGCGGCCCGCCCCGGGCTGTCACACCATCCACGACCTCGTCGTCCACGCCGCGTACTGGAAGTACGCCGTGCGCCAGCGTCTGACCGGCGGCGTCCGCGGACGATTCGCGCGGAAGGGCAGTAACTGGTTCGACACCACCCACACATCCTGGCAGGACGACCTGCAGCTGCTCGACGACGAGCATCGTCAACTGCGACAAGTGATCGCGACATTTCCTTCCGAGTCCCTCCGAAAGCCCGTCAAGGGAAAGAGCACCGCGGGCTACCTGATTCGCGGCATTGCCGCCCACGACCTCTACCACGCCGGACAGATTCAGCTCTTGAAGCGTCTCCAGCACGTCTGAGCCGGGTCGGACGCGTCGGCGGTGTGATCACGCCTACGGCAGGCGCGGTCGACTCTGGCGAATGCGCATTGAAGACTGCCGCTGCACCCGTGACGGATGATCACGCGCGTCTGTGCCTGAGGTTTCCGGCGAAGGATTCGAGGAAGAATATCGGGCGTGCCGGCTGTATCTTCCGGATACGCTGACTGTCGATCTTTCCACGGTGCGCGCGCTGGAGGCTGGTGTGCGCTCCCCGGAAATCGAAGAGCTGCGTCAGCCCCGTGTGGTCCTCGACCTTCCGACCAACTATGGCTGAGGCGGCGGTCGGGAGAGAGGTGGAGCTGGGGTCAGATCTCGATTTTCTATTTTTCGAGTCGAGAAATAGAAAATCGAGATCTGACCCACCGAACCCCGCTGACTCGTGAAATCGAGAATCGAAATCTGGCCGCAAAACTGTCATCGATCCCCCGTCGTCACACGGTCAGCGGAAGCCTATTAAGTCCTGACGTTGCTGCAACGTTGTGCGTGCGGACTCGATGAGGCACGTCCGTTGCCCTTCCCATGATGATTCAGCGCGGCACCGAGTGCCCCGCAGGAGGTTGTTATGGGACGCACCATCGGAGCAGCCGTCGGCGCCCTCATCGTGATGTTGTTCTTCGCATCGCTCGCGGCGCGTGCGCGCACTGTGTCGCCGCTGGCTCCAAGTGTGTCGGTCAACGCACAGAGTGGCGCGGCCGAGAAGGCGCCAGCAGAGGTCGCTACCTCACAGGCGCTGCGTCAGTCGCACTGACGCCAGAGCTTGCGGCTTCTCGGCACCACGCTTGCTTTTTGGAGCGGCGTGGGTAGCGAACGACACACCATCGACGACGACGGCGGGCTGTGTTATCTGGAAGCCGGCAACGTGGAGTTGCCGGCAGGCAAGCTCGCCGACCTTCAACTCTGCAGTCGAGACGATCAAGCGCTGGGCGCCGTTGAAGGCGTCCTGATCGAACCGTCCGCACGACGCGTGCGCTACTTCGTCGTCAAACGATCCGGATGGCTGCGCGACGCGCGGTATCTGCTTCCCGTCGAGAATCTGGCGCACGTCGATCGCGAGCGAAATGTCCTGCAGATCGACGCGTGCGCCGACGATGTGCCGCGGGATCGGTTCGATCCGTCAGCGGTGCGGCCGTTCTCGGACGACGATCTTGCTGACCGTGATGTTCTCGCCGACCGCGGCGTGACAGGGAACTAGCTCCCGATCCTGATCAGTTGGATGTCGAAGACGAGCATCCCCGCAGGCTGACCCGGTTGGCCTTGATATGCGAGCGACTCCGGAATCCAGAAACGCCTCGTTTCTCCCTCCACCATCATCTGCAATCCTTCCGTCCATCCGGCGATGACCCGGTCGAGCGCGAACGTGGCGGGCTGGCCGCGCTGGACTGAGCTGTCGAACATCTTCCCGTCCGTCGTCCATCCTGTGTAGTGCACCGTCACTTCCGAATTGGGACGAGGGTGCCGGGTGCCGGTCCCGGGCTGTGAGGACCTTGCTCGCCAGGCCCGAGGTTGTTCTCGCGGCATCGGCCGGCGGAGCGGCGACGTCGGGCGGCGGAGGAAGCGGTGCAGGACCGCTTTCGTCCGCCACCGGCGCATCTCGAGCATGCGGCAAACGAGGACGAGCACGAACAGGCCGACAGAGACGCGACGCATGGCCTATTATGGCGCGTGGCGGTGCAACCATCGACAGATGGCGCACGTCCAAGCCCGCATGCGGGACATCCGGTACGCGCTCAGAGTGCTGCGCAAGCAGCCCATCTTCACGCTGGTGGCCGTCCTGACACTGACGCTCGGGATTGGCGCAAACACCGCGATCTTCAGCCTCCTGTACCAGATTCTGCTGCAGGCCGCTGCCGTATCCGGACGCGGATCGCCTGGTGTTCATCTGGAACACCTATCCCGGCATCAATCTGGCCCAGGCGAGCGTTTCGATTCCCGACTACATCGATCGCAAGACACAAGCGCCGGCCATTGAGGACGCCACGCTCTTCACGTTCAGGACCGCGAACCTCAACGAGGGCGGGAATCCTGAACAACTCAGATCCCTGGCCGTGACGCCGTCGTTCTTCTCGACGCTCCGGCGTCAGCCGTTCCTGGGGCGTGGTTTCACGGACGATGAGGCGAAGCCGGAGGCGGACAAGTACGTGATTCTCACGCACGCGTTGTGGGCGTCCCACTACGGATCCAGCCGGGACATCGTGGGCAAGGACATCCGGATCAATGGCGAAGCGCACCGTGTGGTGGGCGTGCTGCCGGCCGACTTCGAGCTGCTCGCACCGGAGATCGCGCTGCTCGTGCCGTTCTCGTTCACGCCGCAGCAGATGTCGGACAACGCGCGCGGCAACGAGTTCAGTCAGATGGTGGCGCGCCTGAGACCCGGCGCCACGATTGCCCAGGCCAACGCGCAGTTCAAGATCATCGTCGACCGGAACATCGAGCGTCTCCCAGTGCGCGCGGCGTTCGCCAAATCCAGCGGCTTCGGCGGCTACGCGGTCTCGCTGCGCGATCAGCTCGTAGGCGACGTGCGCGGGCCGCTGTACTTGCTTCAGGCCGGCGTGATCGTGGTCTTGCTGATCGCGTGCGCCAATGTCGCGAACCTGCTCCTGATGCGGGCGACCGGTCGTCACCGCGAGCTGGCCATTCGGACGACGCTCGGTGCCGGTCACGCGCGGATCGTGAGACAGCTCCTCGCCGAGGGAGTGGTGCTGTCGATTGCGGGTGCCGCGGGCGGCGTTGCGCTCGGGTGGCTCGGCGTGAAGACCCTGATCGCGATGTCTCCCCAGCAGCTGCCGGGAGCGCCGACTGCGGCGATCCATCCGTCGGTCCTGCTCTTCACGATGGGGCTTGCGGTCGTGACCGGCGTCGTCTTCGGGCTCGTGCCGGCCGTGACCGTTGCCAGCGGCAATGTCGCGGCCTTCCTGAAGGACGACAGCACCCGCGGAACGGCGGGAAAGTCCACCGGCGTGACGCGCACGCTTCTCGTCGTGGTCGAGACCGCCCTTGCCGTGATGCTCCTGATCGGCGCGGGTCTCCTGATCAAGAGCTTCGCGCGGCTTCAAGACATCAACCCCGGGTTTTCCAGCGAGAACGTGCTCACCGCGCAAATCGCCCTGCCGGCGGTCCGCTATCCGGATGCGCCGGCGCGCGCGGCGTTCTGGCTGCGGCTTCTGGAGAAGACGCGGACGATTCCAGGTGTCACGTCCGTCGGTCTGACGACGAACGTGCCCTTCAACGGCAACATCAGCTCGGGCTCGTACTCGATCGTCGGCGTGAACCAGCTTCCGGGCGATCCCTCGCCGCACGGTCGCCAGGAAATTGTCGGCGGCGACTATTTCAAGGCGATGCAGATTCCGCTCGTTGCCGGCCGCACCTTCACCGACGCAGACACGGCTACGGCCCCCCAGGTCGTCGTGATCGACGAATACCTGGTGAAGAAGTACTTTGCGAACCGGAGTCCGCTCGGACAGCAGATTCAGCGGGGCAACGCCAACCGGTACACCATCGTCGGCGTGGTGGGGACGATCAACAGCATCGACCTCGGCGAACCGGTCACCAAGGAGCGCATCTACTATCCGGCCGCTCAGCTCGGCCCGCGCATGATGGCGATCGTCCTCAAGACCGGGCTCGACCCGCAAATGCTGGTCTCGGCCGTGCGAGCGGCGGTGCGTTCGATCGACCCCGAGCAGCCGCTCTCCGACGTGCGGACGATGGATCAATGGATCGCGAGATCGTTGCAGACACGGCGGACGCCGATGGCCCTTCTGGCGCTGTTCGGTGCGGTCGCGCTCGTGCTGTCGGCCATTGGCATCTACGGCGTCCTGGCATTCGGCGTCGCGCAGCGTGTCCGGGAATTCGGAATACGGCAGGCCCTCGGCGCCGACCGCGCGTCCATCCTGACCCTCGTTCTCGCTCAGGGGCTCCGTACTTCGGCTATCGGCGTGGTCTTCGGACTGGCCGGCTCGTTTGCGCTGACCCGGTATCTGCAGAGCCTCCTGTTCGGTGTCGGGGCGCACGACGTCAGCGTGTTCCTTGGCGTGACCGTCCTCCTGCTGATCGTTGCGGCCGCTGCCTGCTACCTGCCCGCCCGGAAGGCGACCAGGGTCGATCCGATGGTCGCGCTGCGGGAAACGTAGCGTCCGCAACGGCCGTCGCACAAAAACGTGATCCGGATGCAATCGTGTGATCGGATCGCTGTCCCGCCCGCGCGCGCACTGAGCCACTGTTGCACGGTTTCCCGCACACTTTCGCGAGTTTGTCACGGCGGCGCGACGGAACGCCTTATGCGATTGAGGGCGACAACATCCTCCTTCCCACGGCGGTGGGGCGGATGAGCAGTCCGTCCCGCCGCCAACTTCAACACACGGATCTTCACGGATCTGCACGGATCATCGGGACTCGCCGAAGGAGGCCGATCCGCAGACACCCGCGGCGATCCGCCGATCCGGCCCGAGCGTCCACATGAACCTGCTGTCCGCGTTTGCCACCGACGTCGCCATCGATCTTGGCACGGCCAACACCTGTATCTTCGCTCGCGGCCGCGGCATCGTGCTGAACGAACCGTCGATCGTCGCCTTCAACACAGCCAAGGGAGAAATCGAGGCGGTCGGAACGGAAGCGCACGAGATGCTCGGACGGACGCCGCCGAACATCAAGCCCGTGCGGCCGATGAAGGACGGCGTGATCGCCGACTTCGACGCGGCGGAAAAAATGCTGATGCATTTCGTCCGCAAGGTCCACGGCAAGCGACCGCTCGTGCGGCCGCGGATGGTGATTGGCGTGCCGCCCGAGATCACGCAGGTCGAGCGCCGCGCGGTCAAGGACAGCGGATTTCGCGTGAAGGCGAGCGAGGTGCACCTCGTCGACGAGCCCATGGCCGCCGCGATCGGCTCCGGCCTGCCGGTGACCGACGCCGCCGGGCAACATGATTGTCGACATCGGCGGCGGCACGACCGACATCGCGGTGATTTCGCTCGCGGGTACCGTCTACGGCCGGTCGCTCCGGGTTGCCGGCAACGCGCTCGACGAAGCGATCATCATGTACATGCGCCGCACGTACAACCTGTTGATTGGCGAGCGGACGGCGGAGCAGATCAAGTTCGAGCTCGGGTCCGCGGCGCCGCTCGACCTGCCGCTCGAGATGGAGGTCAAGGGACGCCACCTGCTGGAGGGCGTGCCGCGCACGATCGTGGTGACCGACAAGGAAGTGCGCGAGGCGCTGGCGGAGCCGCTCCGGATGATCGTCCAGGCGGTGCGCGACGCCCTCGAGCGCGTTCCGCCGGAGCTCTCTGCCGACATCTACGACCGCGGCGTCGTCCTGACCGGCGGCGGCGCGCTGCTGCGGAACCTCGACCAGCGCCTGCGCGAGGAGACCGGCCTCCCCGTGCTGGTCGCCGAGAACCCGCTGACGTCGGTGGTCCTGGGCGCCGGCAAGATGCTGACCGACCTGCCCCTGCTGCGTAAAGTCGCGATGGAGTAGGATTCCAACCTCCTGCGGGGCGCCGCCGTCAAAGCGCCATGCAGGATCTGCGCTTCGCGCGTCCGGACGCTGCGCAAGCAGCCCGTCTTCACCCTGGTCGCCGTGCTGACGCTGGCGCTCGGCATCGGCGCGAACGCCGCCATCTTCAGCCTGCTCTACCAGGTGCTGCTGCGTCCGCTGCCGTACCGGGCAGCGCACCGGCTCGTGTTCGTCTGGAACGCGTACCTGAAGGCGGGACACGAGATGTCGCAACGTGGCGATCCCGGATTACCTCGATCGGCGCGCCGATGCGCCGGCGCTCGAGGATGCCACCCTCCTGACGAACCGTGACGCCAGCCTGTCGATTTCGGGCCGCCCCGAGCAGGTGACCGCGCTGGCGGTGACCCCGTCCTTCTTCTCGACGCTCGGTCGAGGACCGTTCCTGGGTCGGGCGTTCGTGGAAGCGGACGCGACGCCTGGCGCCGACCGGTTCACCATCCTGACCTATCCAACCTGGACGTCCCGCTTCGGCGCGGATCGCGACATCGTCGGCCGGACGATCCACCTGAATGCCGGAGAGTACATCGTCGTCGGCGTTCTGCCGGCCGACTTCGAGGTGCCGTGGCCTGCATGGAGGGATACGGCCCTGCTCGTACCGTTTTCCTTTACGCCCGCGCAGCGATCGGACGAGGAGCGGGGAGGCGAGTTCAGCATGATGATCGGGCGTCTCCGCGAAGGCGCGACCATCGAACAGCTCGACGCCCAGATGCAGACGATCGTCACCCGTCTCATGGACCGTGTGCCCGCGCGCGCCGCGTACATGCGGAACAGTGGTTTTACCGGGCTGGCGACGGGGTTTCGCGAAGAGCTCGTCCGGGACGTTCGGCTGTCCCTGTATCTGCTGCAGGGCGGCGTGCTCGTCGTTCTGCTGATCGCATGCGTCAACGTCGCGAACCTGTTGTTGATGCGTGCGACGGGGCGCCGCGCGCGAGCTCGCGATCCGCGCGGCCCTCGGCGCGAGCCGCTGGCGGATCGCGCGGCAGCTGTTGAGCGAGGGAGCGGTGCTGTCCGTCATGGGAGGCGCCTGCGGTCTCGCGCTCGGCGTCGTCGCACAGCGCGTGCTCGTCGCGCTGACGACGGATCAGATGCCTGTCGCGACCGACGCGACAGTGCACCCAGCGATGCTGCTGTTCACGATCGTGCTCGCCATCGCGACCACGCTCGTGTTCGGCGTGCTTCCCGCGATGTCGACCGCCCGCGGAACAGCTTCGGCATTGAAAGACGACAGCACGCGTGGAACGTCAGGGCAAACGCACGGGCTCGCTCCGATCGACGCTTGTGATCGCGCAGATCGCGCTCGCCGTGGTCCTGCTCGTGGGCGCCGGTCTGCTCGTCAAGAGCTTTGCGCGCGTGCTCCGTGTCGATCCCGGATTCAGCACGGAGCGCGTCCTGACCGCGCAGATCGCGCTGCCCACCGATCGATACCCGACGTGGTGACGCCCAGCGGGCGTTCTGGGAACGCCTCCTCGAAAAGGCCCGCGCGATGCCAGGGGCAACATCGGTGGGTCTCATGTCGAATCTGCCGTTCAGCGGTCGCCAGAGCTCGGGCACCTACAGGATCGTCGGACGTGCCCTGGCACCAACGGAACGGCTGCCGCACGCCGGACAGGACTTCGTGGCTGGCGACTACTTTCGCGCGATGCGGATACCGCTCCGTGACGGGCGATTCTTCAACGACACGGACACGGCGACGAGTCCGCGTGTGGCGATCGTGGATCAGTTCTTTGCGGATCGTCAGTTTCCGCATGAGAGCGCTCATCGGGCACCAGATCAACTTCGGCAGCCCGCGCAACTACACGATCGTGGGTGTCGTGGGTACGGTCAACGGCTCGGACCTGGCGCGGCCGGTGCCGGAGGAGCGCATCTATCTCAACGCGACCCAGCTTCCGCTGAGTGCCATGGACGTGGTCATCCAGGCGAGCCTGGAGCCCGCAACGCTCGTCCCGCCTCTTCGCGCGATCGTACGCGAGATCGACCCGGAGCAGCCGATCGCCACCGCGCGCACGCTGGACGAATGGATCGATCGATCGCTCAGCCCACGCCGGACGCCGATGACGCTCCTGGGGCTGTTCGGTGTGCTCGCGCTGGTGCTCTCGGCGATCGGGGTCTACGGCGTCCTGGCCTTCAGCGTCGCCCAGCGCGTTCGCGAATTCGGCCTGCGGCAGGCGCTCGGCGCGACACGGCGCTCGATTCTGTCGCTCGTCATTGCGCAAGGCATGACGACGACCGGCATCGGCCTCGCCGTGGGATTCGCGCTCTCCCTGGTCGGCACACGATACATGCGGTCGATGCTGTTCGACGTGGCTCCTCACGACGCCAGCGTCCTGATCGGGGTGTCCACGCTCCTCGCAGTCGTCGCCGCGACCGCCTGTTACATCCCGGCACGGCGCGCGACACAGGTCGATCCGATGGTCGCGCTTGAGAGAAAGCTGACGCCTTCTACCTTCTACCTTCTGCCTTTTACGTTCTTTACCGTCTACTTCACGCTGACCGGAACCTCCGCGCCGAAGAGCATCGTGCGATCGTTGTCGCGCGCCGCCCACTTCATCAGCGTGGCCAGGCTCTTCGCGACCAAGCCGTCGAATACGGGCCGGCCGTTGACCGTGACATGAATCGGTTGCGCGAAGTCGCACTGGTCCGGCGACAGCAGCAGCGTGAAATGCGTGACGCCTCGCGTCTTGGCGTCGATCGTATTGCCGCGGCGGACCAGATCGACGCGGCCCGATCGCGCGGTATGCCGGAACATCGGCTCGGCGGTCGCTTCGATCACATCTGGTTCGAACGTGCCCGACAGCTCGATCGTCCGCTCGCTGCGGACGACCGTCATCTTGATGGGCATGCCGCTGCGATAGGTTCTGCAGCGCGCTCACCAGGTCGCCATCCGCCTGCATGGCGACGCCGCCCACTTGCTGGATCACATCGTTGCGCTCGAGACCGAGCCGCGCGGCCATCGATCCTTTGATCACGCGATCCACCTTCAGACCCGGCGCCAGCCGGAATCCCAGCTCGGCGGACGGCGCGCGCGTGTAGACGTTCAGGTCCGGGAGATCGCGCGACTCATTGGGTGTCTGGCCGATCGCGTCGATCTGCAGCCAGTGCGCGCGTCCGAACCTGTGGGGGTCCGCCGTTTCCCACGTCAGCGTTTCGGGGAAGGGCACGCGAGGATGGCCGTGGACGAACGCCTCGTACGCGTCCTTCACCTCCGGCCACCACGTCGTGTCGTGGCCGGCTTGAGGTTGTGGCTTGTAGGTAATCGTCACGCCGCTTCTCGACAAGTGCTCGAGCGTCGGCTCGACGGCGGCCATCGGATACAGCGGATCGCGTCCGCCGTTGACGACGAAGAGCGGCTTGTTCCGGAGGTTGCCGGGAAACAGCTCGTCCTCTTGCGCCGTGTGCTGCAGCACCAGGATGTAGCCGTTCAGCGGCAGGAAGGACGCGTAGGGTGTCGTGTCGAGCATGCCGACGAAGTAGGCCCCTGTTCCGCCGTCGGAAACGCCCGACAAAACGACGCGGTTTTCGTCGACGTTATACGTCCGCTTCACCGCGTCGAGGATGCCGCGCAGGTTGTCGATCTGCGCGTCGCTCCACCACGGCGCGTCGTTCCACGAGGCCGGCAGCACGTAGATCTGCTCGGCGCCGGCGAGACGGCCGATGCCGGCCCGCCATCGCCGTTCGTTCACGTCGCGCGGCGCAGAGATGCCGCCGTGCAGCTGGATCCGGACCTGATAGGCATGCGCGGGATCGTAGGCCGGCGGCACGTCCAGGAAATAGCTGAATTCTCCACGGTGGCCTGCGATGACCCCCGTCGGCGGGTGCCCGTCGTACGTGCGTCCGCTCTTCAGTCGACCGTACGCGTCATCGAACGCGACGCCGGTCCTGACGATCTCCGCTGCGGCTTTGCGCGGCGTCGCCAGGATTTCTGGCCGACCAGAACTTCGCGAACGCAGCATCGATCGTGTTCGCGCTTTGGACGTCGACGGCCAACGTGGCGAACAGACCCGACCACCGCGACGAGCACCGGCCTCACACGGTCAGTTTACCTTGCGTGACATCATCTCCCTGAGGGCTCACCCGGTGTGCTGACCGTTCGTCGTCCAGCCAGGCGCGGACTTCCGTCCACGCGATGGTGAGGTCGTCCTGAAGACGGATGACCCGCTCCATCAGCTCCTCGAGCCGCTGGTCGACACGGATCAACCGCAGCTCCATCTGTCCGGACCGGCGATCGAGCCGCTCGATGCGCTCGAGGATCTCCGCGCGAAGCTGCTCTATGCGCAACACGGTGGGCCTTCGGCCTGCAGGTAGCAACGAAGGTGCCGTATCGCAACAGGCGACTATCCGGGGTTTCCGGCCCTGCGGGGCCGCCAGGTGATCAGAATCTGCGCTTCGTCAGGGTGTCGACCGTCGCAGCGACGTGAGCGCCAGGTAGACGCCGAAAGCCACCGCGAAACCCACGAACCAGGCGTAGTCGTACAGCGGCCGCATGACGGGAATCACGAGTCCGCCCCAGGCGGCGGCGCAACCGGCGAGCGTGGCAATTGCGCCAGGCAGATGCCAGCCGGCGGTGTATCGATACGTGCCATCCGGCAGGTACAGATCTTCGAGGACGAGCGAACGACGCCGCACGATCCAGTAGTCGGCGATGAGCACCCCGGCAATCGAGCCCAGTCCGCCCGAGTAGCCGAGCAGCCACGTATAGATGTAGCCCGACGGATCGGCCAGCAGCTTCCAGGGTTGAATCAGGATCCCCAGGACGCCGGTGATGAGGCCGCCGGTCTTGAAGCCGATTGCGCGGGGGAACGCATTTGCGAAATCGTTGGCGGGCGACACGACGTTTGCGGCGATGTTGACCGCCAGCGTCGCCACGACCGCGGTGAACATCGAGACCGCAATCACCACTGGATTGCCGAAACGGCCGATCAACTTCACCGGATCCCAGATCAGCTCGCCGTAGATCAGCGCGGTCGCGCTCGTAATCAACACGCCCATGGCGGCGAAGACGAACATGGTCGTCGGCAGCGCGAGGACCTGGCCGATCGTCTGCTCGCGCTGGCTGCGGCCGAAACGCGTGAAGTCGGGCATGTTCAACGACAGCGTCGCCCAGAAGCCAATCATCGCGGTCAGCGACGGGATGAAGACTGGAAAGAACTCGCGCACGTTCGTGAGCCGGCCCGGCTGCGACAGCAGCGGGCCGACGCCGTGCGCGCGCCAGACGGCCCACGCCGAGCAAGGCCGCCGTCATCACGAGCACGAACGGCGCCGCCCAGTTCTCGACTCGCCGCAGCAGGTCCATGCCGCGGTAGATGATGAAGACGTTGAGGGACCAGAACAGCAGGAACGATACCCACTCCGTTGTCGGATGTCCGCCGATGCCCGGCCCGAGCAGCGTCGGCCAACCGGGAATGACGCTGGTGAAGAACGTGTTCAGCGCCTCTCCGCCAATCCACGCCTGGATGCCGAACCAGCCGCACGCCACGATTGCGCGCATCAGCGCCGGCAGATTCGATCCGATCGTTCCGTACGCCGCCCGCGCGAACACCGGGAACGGGATGCCGTATTTCGTCCCGGGATGCGAGTTCAGCAGAATCGGGATGAGCACGATGGTGTTGCCCAGCAGGACCGTGACGAGCGCCTGCCACCAGTTCATGCCTTCGGCGATCAGCCCCGACGCCAGCATGTACGTCGGAATGCAGTGCGCCATGCTGATCCACAACGCCGCGTAGTTATAGGTCGTCCAGTTGCGCCGCGCGATCGGCACCGGCGCGAGGTCGTCGTTGTAGAGCGGACTCGCGCGTGACCCGCTGCGGATCCCGCAGCTCGACGCGTCCGTCAGCGCGCTCGATTTGGCTCATTGATGTGTGTGGTCGAGGATCCTGTGGCCATCGACGCGTGTCACAGCCCCGCCGGGGCCAGGCTGGGGCCTCTCTTGACGAATCGGCCCGCGCCCTTCTTGCCGACGAACCTTCCCCCCTCGATGATGACCGCCCCGTTGGCGATGACCGCGCTCGGCGCGCCTTTGACTTTCGTGCCTTCGTAGGGGTTGTAGTCCACGCGCATGTGCAAGGTCTTGACGCCGAGCACCTGCTCCGCCTCGGGATCGAACACGACGATGTCGGCGTCGCTGCCGACGGCGATCGTTCCTTTCCGCGGGAAGAGCCCGAACATCTTTGCCGGCGTGGTGGAGCAGAGCTCGACGAACCGATTCAGGTTGATGCGTCCCTGGCGAACGCCGCCATTGTGGACGAGCGTCAGTCGGGTCTCGATCCCGGGCGCTCCGTTCGGGATCTTGCTGAAATCGTCCTTGCCCAGCTCCTTCTGCTCGCTCATGCAGAAGGGGCAGTGATCGGTCGAGATCACCTGCAGATCGTTCTTCGCCAGGCCTTTCCAGAGCACGTCCTGGTGCCACTTCTCACGCAGCGGCGGCGACATCACGTACTTGGCGCCGTCGAATCCCGGCTCCTCGTAGTTGTCGTAGGACAGGAAGAGATACTGCGGACAGGTTTCGGCGTACGCGGGCAGGCCCATGTCGCGCGCCTGCCGGACCTTCTCGAGCGCATCCGCCGACGAGAGGTGGACGATGTAGATGGGGACGCCGGCCATTTCGGCCAGCGCGATCGCGCGACCGGTCGCCTCGCCTTCCGCGCGCGACGGCCGCGTCAGCGCGTGATACTTCGGCGCTTTCTGTCCTCTGCGCAGCGCCTCCTGCACGAGCACGTCGATCACTCCACCGTTTTCCGCGTGCATGCAGACGAGCCCGCCGTTGGCGCCGGTCTGGCGCAACGCTCTGAAGATCGTCGCATCGTCCACCATGAACACGCCGGGGTACGCCATGAACAGCTTGAAGCTGGTGATCCCCTCGTCGCGGACCATGGTGTCCATGTCGCCAAGCCCGGCATCGGGCAACTCGGTGACGATCATGTGGAACCCGTAGTCGATGACCGCCTTGCCGGACGCGCGCGCCATCCAGTCGTCGAGCGCGTGGCGCATCGTCTTGCCGCGATACTGGATGGCGAAGTCGACGAGGCTGGTCGTGCCGCCGAAGGCGGCCGCGATCGTCCCCGTCTCGAAATCGTCGGCGGAGTTCGTGCCGCCAAACGGCATGTCGAGGTGCGTATGGACGTCGATGCCGCCGGGCATCACGTACTTGCCGGAGGCGTCGATCGAGCGGTCGGCTTGAAAGCGATGGGACGGCAGATCGCGGCCGATGGCCGCGATGACGCCGCTGTCGCAATAGACGTCAGCGACGTAGTCGTCCGTCGCCGTGATGATGCGGCCGTTCGTGATCAGGAGCGACGACATGTCGTGTCAGCTTACAGCGCTGTAATGGTGCCGTAGGTTTCCGGCCGGCGGTCGCGAAAGAACTGCCACGTGTTGCGAACCTCGGCGATCAAATCCAGGTTCAGATCGGCGACGACGAGCTCGTCCTGGTCGCGGCTGCCTTCGGCCAGGAGGCGACCGCGAGGATCGCAGAAGTAGCTCTGGCCGTAGAACTCTCCGATGTTCCAGGGCGCTTCCATGCCAACGCGGTTGATCGCCCCGACGAAATACCCGTTCGCGACCGCGTGCGCGGGTTGTTCGAGCTTCCACAGATACTCGGATAGACCGGCGACGGTCGCGGACGGATTCAAGACAATCTCCGCGCCGTTCAGGCCGAGGATGCGCGCACCCTCTGGAAAGTGGCGGTCGTAGCAGATGTACACGCCGACTTTGCCCGCGGCCGTTTCGAACACGGGATATCCGAGGTTGCCTGGACGGAAATAGAACTTCTCCCAGAAGCCCGGCGCCACGTGCGGGATGTGATGCTTCCGGTACTTGCCCAGATATGTCCCGTCGGCGTCGATCACGGCGGCGGCGTTGTAGTAAACGCCCGTCATTTCCAATTCGTAGATCGGGACGACCATCACGATGCCGTGCTGGCGCGCGATGTCCTGCATCAGCCTGATCGTCGGCCCGTCCGGGATGCGCTCGACCATCTCGTACCAGCGCGCGTGCTGTTCGGCACAGAAATACGGGCCGTAGAAGAGCTCCTGCAGACAGAGGAGCTGAACGCCTTGCCGCTTCGCCTGCTCGATCAACGGAAGGTGCTTGTCGATCAGCCGCCGCTTGACGTCGGCGGCGCCGCCGTCGAGGGGCACGTCCGCCCTGACTTGAATGAGCCCGCCACGCACCGTCCGAGCCATGAGGTCCTCCGGAGCTGCGAAGGTACTCCCGTCCGCCCGAGGACGCAAGGTCGCCTTTGGGCTTCAGTCGACGGATCGCCGGTGCTACACTCGCGCATAGGAGCCCTATGCCGATAACGCTGGGGACGACCTTCACAGGATTGAGGTTCGAGAACCCATTCCTCCTGGCGTCCGCCCCGCCGACCGAGTCCGACACGAACATCCTGCGTGCCTACGAGGCAGGCTGGGCGGGCGTCGTCACGAAGACCATCGGTCTCCATCCGGTCGTCAACGTGAAGGGCCCGAAGACCAAGTTCCTCCGCTCGACGCCGAACAGCTATCACCTCTCGATGGAGAAGCGTCCCGACACGGCGCTGCACTCGTCCTGGAACTGGGAGCTGATTTCCGACAAGCCGCTCGATTGGTGGCTGCCTCGGCTGGGAAGCATCAAGCAGGCGTTTCCGACGCGGATCCTGGTGGCGTCGATCATGGCCGGCTCCGAGGACGACCGCGAGCTCCAACACTGGCGTACGCTCGCGCAGGCCTGTCAGGCGCAGGGCGTCGACGCGCTGGAGCTCAATCTCTCGTGTCCGCACATGGATCGCGAGGACATGGGATCCAACATCGGCAAGAATTGCCAGCTGATCGACACGGTGGTCCGTGTCGTGCGGGACGCGTCACGCGTGCCCGTCTGGGTGAAGCTCACGCCGACCACCACGAACATCGCCAAGGAGGCCGAGGCCGCATTCGGCGCGGGAGCCGATGCGATTTCATCGTCGAACACCTTCACGTCGCTGCCGCTCATCGACCCCGAGTCGCTCGAGTTCGAGGTCAGCGTCGAGGGGAAGGTGTCGTACGGCGGGATGGGCGGACCCGCGATTCTGCCACTTTCGCTCGCGAAGATGGCGCAGATGACGACGGCGTTTCCCGACAAGAGCTTTTCCGGGATAGGCGGCATCGCCGAGTTCGCGCACGCGCTGAACTATTTCCTCCTGGGGTGCGGCACCGTGCAGGTCTGCACGGCCGCGATGCTCGATCACGCGATCGGCCCCAACGTGATCCGGGAGCTGCTCGCCGGGCTCGAGCAGTTCCTCGAGCGTCATGCGACGGATCGCTGGCAATCGATCGACGATTTCCGCGGGCTTCGCCGCGACCGCATCGTCGCGCACGGCGAGATCCGACGACCCGACCCTTCGGCAAGCTCAGGGCAGGCACCCTTCGACAGCTGACGCCATCCGGTGTCGGCCGTTAAAACCACCTCGTAATCGTCACCTTCTTGTCGGTGTAGAACTCGAACGCGTCGCGCCCGTGCACCTTCAGGTCGCCGAAGAAGCTGTCGCGCGCGCCGCCGAACGGGAAGTAGGCCATGGGCGCGGCCACGCCGATGTTCACGCCGACCATCGACGCCGTCGCCCGACGCGCGAATTCGCGCGCCGCCTTGCCGCTCGACGTGAAGATCGAGGTGGCGTTCGCGTTCGCGTGCAGGTCCATCAGCGCGATGGCTTCGTCGAGGTCTTTCACCGCGTGGATCGACGCCACTGGTCCGAAGATTTCGTCGCGGCCGATGGACATGGCGGGTGAGACGTCGTCGAACACCGTCGGCCCGACGAAGAAACCTGTTTCCCGCCCGGCGACTTTCACGCCACGGCCGTCGAGCACCAGACGCGCGCCCTCGTGCACGCCCTTGTCGATGTAGCCGGTCACGCGATCGCGATGCGTCCCGCTGATGACCGGTCCCATCTCGACACCCGGCTCCATCCCGTCACCGACCTTGAGGCTGCGCGCGGATTCGACGAGCCGATCGCGCGCCTCGCGATGCGCGTCGCCCACCGGGACCAGCACGCTGCCCGCCAGGCAGCGCTCGCCCGCGCATCCGTAGAACGACTCCGTGATGTTCTCGATCGCGCGGCCGAAATCAGCGTCGGGCATCACGATCACGAAATTCTTGGCGCCGCCGAGCGCCTGCACGCGCTTGCCGGCATGCGTCGCGCGTTGGTACACGGCCCTGGCGACGGGCGTCGATCCGACGAAGGACACCGCGCGAATGTCGGGATGATCGCAAATGCCTTCGACGACCTCTCGCGCGCCGTTGACGAGGTTCACCACGCCGGGCGGCAGGTCGCATTGCGCGAGCAGCTTGAACATCAATCGTTGCGTTAACGGTACCTGCTCCGACGGTTTCACCACGATCGTGTTGCCCGAGGCGACGGCAAACGGCAGGAACCACAGCGGGACCATGGCGGGAAAATTGAACGGCGCGATCGCCGCCACCACGCCGATGGGCTGACGGAGCGCCACCGAATCGACGTTCGAGGCGATGTTCTCGAGGCCGTACCCCATCATCAACGACGGCGCGCCGCAGGCCACCTCGACGCACTCGATGCCTCGCCTGACGCTGCCGCGTGATTCAGCGAGGGTCTTTCCATGCTCGGTCGTCACCGTTCGAGCGATGTCCTCGGCGTGCGCCTCGAGGAGCTCGACGAACCTGAAGAGCGCCCGCGCGCGCAGGACAACCGGCGTATCACGCCAGCCGGGAAACGCGCTCTTCGCCGCCTGGACCGCCGCATCGAGGTCCGCACGCGTCGACAGCGGCGTTCGCGCGATGACACGGCCGGTCGCGGGGTTGAAGACGTCGGCGTGCTGCTCGGTTGTCGCGCGACGCCAGCGGCCGCCGACGTAGTTCTCGACGGCCTCGATGTCGGTGATCCGTTCAGCAGGCGCGGTGCTCGATGTAAGTTCCTTCATAGATCCCCCGAAAACGCCGATTATACCGCCCGTCGCGCAGCGGCTCGCACGTCTTCCGGCGTCCAGCCCCGTGCGCGCAGATCCCGAACACCCGAGTCATCGCTGGACTTGCTCAGCTTTTGCGACGTGGACTTCATGATGAGGGGATGATGGAGGAACGCCGGCGGCTCGGAGCGGCCGAGCAGGCGTGCGAGGCGAATCTGACGTCCGGTCGACGCCAGAAGATCTTCACCTCGGACGACGAGATCGATCTCCTGTTCCCGGTCGTCCACGGTCACGCACAGCTGATACGTCCAGTTGCCATGTCGATCGCGGATCAGGAGGTCGCCACACTGCTCGGACGGATCCTGCGCCTGCGGACCCAGGCGCTCATCGACGAAGTGCTCGACCCCTGGATCCATCCGCACGCGCCACCCCACCCCGTCCGAGAGCGCGATACCACGATCCCGGCACCGGCCGCTGTAGCGGAGCTCCGATTGATCGATCGTCGATCGGTTGGCAATCTCGCGCCGGGTGCAATCGCAGGCGTAGACGAGACCCTGCGCGTGAAGGGAATCGACGGCGGCACGATACAGCGTGTCGCGATCCGATTGGCGGCCCATGCAGCGGCCCGCTCGAAACGCAGCCGTCGGAAAGACGTCCGGACGAAAATCGAGCCAGTCGAGGTCGTCCAGGATTCCGGCTTCGTACTCGGGACGGCATCGCGTGCGATCGTGATCCTCGAGGCGAAGCAGGACCCGACCGTTGCGCGCACGTGCCGCGCCCCATACGAGCTCGGCGTTCATGACGTGACCGAGATGCAGCCAGCCGGTGGGCGCTGGCGCGAAGCGGGTGCGCACAGACTGTTAGTGTGATGCTAACGGTGCTAAAGGTGCTAGCGGGTGCTGAAGGTGCTGGTGCTAAAGGTGCTGGCAGGTGCTGAAGGTGCTGGTGCTAAGGGTGCTGGCGGGTGCTGAAGGTGCGGGTGCTAAAGGTGCTGGCGGGTGCTGAAGGTGCTGGTGCTGACGGTGCGAAGGGTGCCGAAGGTACGGCGTCAGCCCTCGCGCAGCACGCGTGCGGGATCGATTCGCGCGGCGCGGCGCGCGGGAAGCCAGCCGGCGAGCGCGCCGATCGTCGCCAGAACCACGACAGCGCCGACGAGGGTCCGCGAGTCGCGTGGCGCCAGCCCGTAGAGCAGCGACGAGACGAAGTGGGTGGCCCACAACGAGAGGCCCACGCCGGCGGCGACGCCGAAGCCGACGAGGAGTCCAACCCGGCGCAGCACCAGGAACACGGCGGCCGATGGTCTGGCGCCGAGCGCCATGCGCAGACCGATCTCGGTGCGTCGGCGGCCGACGGCGTACGACATCACGCCGTACAGTCCGAGCGCCGCGAGCAGCAGTGCGAGGCCGCCGAAGAATCCGGAGAGCATGGCGACGACGCGCTCTTGAGCGGTGACGGCGCGAATGCTGCGGGCAAACAGGCGGAAGCTGAGGCTCAGGTCCGGATCGACACGCATGATGGCGTCCGCCACACTCCGCGTGGCCAGCGCCGGCGATCCGCTCCCGACCCGGACCGCCAGGTCGACTCCCGACGCGTGGCCGTCCTTCTCCTGCATGCATTGCTCGATACATCGTCGGCGGCACGCCCTCGCGCGGCGAGAGATACACCGCGTCCTTGACCAGGCCGACGATCTCGAACGTCGGAGACTCCTCGCCCGGAGAGGACACCTCGCGCACAGTTTTGCCGATCGGATTCGAGCCGCCGAAGTACTTGCTTCGCGAATGTCTCGTTGACGAGGATGACCCTCGGCGATGCGGTCCGTGTCGCGCGGCGTGAAGATCGCGCCCTGCCAGAATCGGCGTGCCGTACGTCGCGAACCATCCGGGCGTCATCGCGTTGACCCAGACGTCACGCTCCGGCTTCGGCAAGCGACTGTCCGGGGAAGTTTTCGATCAGCGTGTCCCAGCTGCTGTTGTCGATGGGCGTGATGGCCGATGCCGCCGCGCTCGTGACGCCAGGGACCGTCAACACGGACTGCCGGATCCGCTCGTACAGCGCCGACTGGTCTGCCGGCGGGACCCGGCTGCGGCTCGCGCCGATCGTCGCGACGAGGACGGGCGCCGGATCGAACCCGAGGCGAACGCTGGCGAGACGGGAGAACGACTGCATGAACAGCCCGCCACCGACCACCAGGACGAGTGAGAGGGCGACCTGACCGACAATGAGCAGGCTTCCGAATCCGAACCGGTTTTCACCGACGATCGATCGTCCTTGCGACTTGATGGCCTCGTGCGGGTCGACGCGTGTGCCGCGCAGCGCCGGCACGGTCCCGAAAATCAGCGCCGTCGCAATCGCCACCCCCGCGGTGAACGCGAGCACACGCCAGTCCGGCGCGAGATCCAGCATGATCGCCTCGATCGTCGGTGGAGAGTTGCTGTATCAGCAGACGGCTACCCCATTGGGCGAAGAGCAGGCCGAGGGCGGCACCCGTGATGGACAGGAGGAGGCTCTCGGCGATCAGCTGACGCGCGATTCCGCATGCGGGACGCGCCCAGCGCGAGACGCACGCTCAACTCGTGACGTCGCGCGCTCGCCCTCGCAAGCAGCAGGTTCGCGATGTTGGCGCACGCGATCAGGAGGACCATGGCGACGACCGCCATGATCGTGAACAGCGGCTGCTGGTACTCGCGCGCGAGCGACGCTGGTCCGTTGGCCGCCGGTCTTGCGTTGAATGGCTCCGCGAGATATCGTCGACAGCTCGTCAGCCCGCCAGTCCGGCGGTATCGTCGCCTCGCGCAGCTGCGGCTGGACGCCGCGCAGCGCTGCGGTTCCCTGATCGACGGACTGTGCCAGTCTTCAGCCGCGCCATCACCCGAAGCCACCACCAGGACCGATGGTCGAGCGCGCTCTCGGCCGTCCCTCGCATCAGCGGTTCGAGCCCGAGCGGGAGCGCCACATCGTATGGGCGTCCCTGGTCAAGCCCCGTGAATTCGGGCGGCGTGACGCCAATCACCGTCAGCGTGACGCGGTTCAGCACGAGCGGCTTCCCGACGACGTCCGCCGCGCCGCGGAAGTGCCGCTGCCAGAAGCGCGTAGCTCACGACGACGACAGGGCCGTCCTTCCCACCGCGTCGCTCATCGTCCGCCTTCGTGAACGTGCGGCCGAGAATCGCCGGGACGCCGAGGACGTCGAAGAAGCCGCCGCTGGCGAGGATGCCGTTGGCGTTCTCGGACTGGCCGCTGTTGGCGAGGTCGTATCGCGGGCTGCTGTACGCGAACGCCCCGTCAAAGAGCTCCCGATCGCGCCCCCGCAGCTGTTCCCAGAGAGGATTCGTCCACGACGTCCGCTTCGCGTCCGGCCAGCAGCTGCACGAGCTGCTGGGGTTCCTTGATCGGGAGCGCCCGCAGCATCAGCGTGTTGACGATTGAGAAGATGGCGGTGTTGGCGCCGATCCCGAGCGCGAGCGACAGGATGGCGACGGCGGAGACGATCGGCGTCGCCCGCAAGGCCCGGAACGCGTCGCGAAGGTCAGACATGGCGTATTTGACGTCGGCCCGTTCGCAGAGGGTTGTGAGCGGCGCGGTGGTGGGGCGCTGGAGTCAGACCCCAATCATCTCTTGACCGTCTCGCTGCCGCTGACCGGAATGCCGCAGACTGTCCCGCGAGTACTGCACGACCACGTTGCCGGTCGGATCCTTTGTCGCGGTGCCGTTGGTCAGCGTGAACGGGCAGTTCACGCCGCCTTGCGAGACCAGCCCGTTGGCCGTCCAGTTCAGCGTGGATCCGGAGATCGAGCCCGTCCCGCCGCCGTTGACGTTGATGCTGCCGCCGCACGTCGCCGCGAACGAAACCGTTGCGCTGGAGGTACTTACGGGTGTGACGGTGTATTGGACATTCCCGCACCCGGTGGCAGGCGTCGAGGCGGAGACGGACGACCAGGTTCCCGCAAATGTGTCCATGCCGACAGCGGGCGAAGGGGACGTTGGCGAAGAGGAAGACGAGTCGTTCTTCATCGAGTTCTTCATCGAGTCGAGCAAGCTGCAGCCCGTGGCGAGGGTGCACGCGAGCGCAAGGGAGACGGGCAGCCAGGTCGTGCGCATTGAGAGCCTCCAGGGAGCCGGCAGGGCGTCCTGAATCGTCTATCGGCCCGGCTTGCCGCGGCCCTGCACCCGCGAATTCGGGGTCTGCCCACCGGCACAATCGTCAGCTTGGCGTCTGACCCCAACGACGCACGTCGTCAACTTGGGGTCTGACCCCAACGCCAGGTTGAAATATGATCGCTGGCTCATGACCTTCGAAGGCGTGTATTCAGTTCTCCCGACGCCGTTTACTGATCGTGGCGACCTCGACGAGGCGAGCCTCCGGCAAGGTCGTCGATCTCTTCATCGAGAAGGGAGCCAACGGCCTGACCGCATTGGGCGTGACGGGCGAGGTCGCGCGACTCGAAGACGCCGAGCGGAGCCGCGTGCTCGAGGTCGTGGTGGCTCAGGCAGCCGGACGTGTGCCGGTTGTTGCCGGGACGACCGCAGAGGGGACGCGAACGTGCGTCGCGTACAGCCGGCAGGCGAAGGCGATTGGGGCGGCGGCCGTCATGGTCAGCCCGCCGCGGATGGCCAAATTGAACTCGGACGTCGGTCGTCCGCCACTACAAGACCCTCGCCGAGACCGTGGACACGCCGATCGTCGTCCAGGACTATCCACCGATTTCGGGGTTTGCGATGGAGCCCGCGCTCCTCGCGCGCATCGCGCGCGAGATTCCGGCGGCGCGGACGATCAAGCTCGAAGATCCACCAACCCCGTTCAAGACCGCCCGGATCCTGGAGCAGGCCTCAGGGCTGACCGTGCAGATCTTTGGTGGGCTTGGCGGCGTGTTCCTGCTGGAAGAGCTGATGTCGGGTGCGACCGGTGCGATGACCGGCTTCGCGTTTCCGGAGATACTCGTCCGGATCGTGCAGGCGTACCGGAGCGGACAGATCGATCAAGCCGCCGATCTCTTCTATCGAACGGTGCCGTTGATGCGCTTCGAGTTCCAGGAAGGCATTGGCATGGCGATCCGCAAGACCGTCCTCCAGCGGCGCGGCGCGCTTGCCAGCGCCGCGACGCGTGCACCCGCCGGAGGGCTCGACGCGGCCACGACGCAGGCGCTCGATCGCGTGCTGCAGTGGGTGACCTCACAAAAGGGGCTCGAATGGATCTCCGTCTGAAAGGCAAGGTCGCGATGGTGGGCGGCGCGAGCCGGGGCCTGGGCTACGCGGTCGCCGAGGCGCTCGCGAAGGAAGGCGCGTCGGTGTCCATGGCGTCCAGCAACGACAGCTGCGATCCGCGAAGCCGCCCGGAAGATCTCGGTCCACGGCATCCCTGCGCTCGCCACGACCGTGGACGTCCGGAAGGCCGAGCAGATCGAGGACGTGGACGCGGCAGACCCTCGAGCGGTTTGGCGGCATCGACCTGCTGTTCACGAATTCCGGCGGCCCTCCGACCGGCGCGCTGCTCTCCTTCGACGATGCGGCGTGGCAGCAGGCGATTGATTTGCTGCTGTTCAGCACGCTGCGCATGGTGCGCGCGGTCGTGCCCTCGATGCGGGAGCGCGGCGGCGGCGCCATCCTCGTGTCGACCTCCTCGTCGGTCAAGGAGCCGATCGCCAACCTGGGGCTATCGACCGTCGTGCGCGCGTCGGTCTCGGCGCTGGCCAAGACGCTCGCCATCGAACTCGCCGCCGATCAGCATTCGCGTCAACCAGATCATTCCCGGGCGCGTCGACACGGACCGTGTTCGCCAGCTCGACGACATCGCTGGCAAGAAACAGGGCATCACTCCCGAGCAGGCGAAGCAGAAGTCGCTCGCGAACATCCCGCTCGGACGCTACGGCGAACCGCCCGAGTTCGGGCGCGTCGCGGCGTTTCTGCTCTCGGACGCCGCCGCGCTACATGACGGGCGCGACCGTGCAGGTAGACGGCGGCCTGATCAAGAGCGTGCTCTGATGAACGTCGGAACGCATGCGAACCTCGAACCGTCGATACCTCGAACCTTCGAACCCCGAACCTCGAACCTTGAGTATTGTAACATGTCCTTGATGCGGAAGGCGCTGCTCGCGGGATCGACGTCCCCCTGGCTGCGCGAACAGGCAACCAAGCGCGCGTTCATCCGGAAATCGGTGTCGCGGTTCATGCCGGGCGAAACGATCGATGAGGCGCTCCTGGCAGCGAAGTCGCTCCAGCCGGAGCGCATCACGACCATCCTCACCAGGCTGGGCGAGAACCTGACGAAGCTGGATGAGGCCGAAGAGGTCACCGCGCACTACCTCGACGTGCTCGACCGCGTGAAGCGGGCGGGCCTCGACGCGCAGATCTCCGTGAAGCCCACCCAGCTCGGTCTCGATCTCGACGCCGCCGTCTGTCAGCGCAACCTCGATCGCATCGTCACGCACGCGGAGCAGGCGGGCAACACACCGGTGTGGATCGACATGGAGAGCTCGCCATACGTCGACCCGACCTTGAAGCTGTTTCGGGCCAGCCGCGAGAAATCGGATGGTGTCGGGCTGGCGATGCAGGCGTACCTCTACCGCACCGCCAAGGACCTCGAAGACCTCATTCCGCTGGGCCCGGCCGTTCGCATCGTGAAGGGCGCGTATCTCGAACCGCCGGATGTGGCCTATCCCAAGAAGTCGGACGTGGACGAGAACTTCTACACGCTGTGCCTGCGGCTGATGGCTCAGGACGCGCAGAAGCGGGGAAGTCTGGTGCACATCGCGACGCACGATGTCGCGCTCGCCGACCGCCTCACCCGATTCATCGACGAGAAAAAGATCCCGTCCTCGGCGTACGAGTTCGCGATGCTGTTCGGCATCCAGCGCGGTCAGCAGCAACGGCTCGCCTCGAGCGGCCGTCGGCTGCGCGTGCTCATCAGCTACGGCGAATACTGGTTTCCGTGGTACATGCGACGACTCGCCGAGCGCCCGGCGAACGTCGGGTTCGTACTGAGGAACATGATCGGCGGATGACGGCAGATCCGATGCGCCCTCATCCCCACCTCTACGAGATCAGCGCATGGCCCTGGCTCGATCGGTTGTCGAGCCGTGAGGGACGCCAGAGTCACGCTCGCCGACGTGCCGGCGAGCGATTGGGATCGTATCGAGAGCCGGGGATTCGACGCCGTCTACCTGATGGGCGTCTGGCGGCGCAGCCCGATGGGACGGCTCATGGCCCGCACGGATCCCAGGCCTGTTCCGTGACTACGATCGTGCGCTTGCCCGGGTGGTCGATGCAGGATGTCGTGGGCTCGCCGTTCAGCGTGCAGGCATACGAGCCCGACGAGCGCATGGGAGGATGGACGGGGCTCGACGCGGCGCGGATGTCGCTCGCACAACGCGGGATGGCGCTCGTCGTGGACTTCGTCACCAACCACACGGCGTTCGATCACGAATGGATCCGCAGCCGGCCCGATCTGTACGTCGAAGGCACGCTCGACGACTACCGACAGGTCACCCGATCTGTTCCAGCCGATCGACGTGGGAACGACGGTTCATTTCGTCGCCTGCGGACGCGACCCGTACTTCCCGCCCTGGCGGGATGTCGCGCAGCTCAATTACTTCAATCCCGCAACCCGCGACGCCATGTCCGGACGTGCTCGAGTCCATCGCCGAGCACTGCGACGGCGTCCGCTGCGATATGGCCATGCTCGTGCTCAACGAGGTGTTCGCCAACACATGGCGCAACACGGTCGATCTGCTCTGGCGCGCGCCGTCCGACGAGTTCTGGCCGGCCGCGATCGCGCGCGCCCGAAGCCTCACGTTCCTCGCGGAGGTGTACTGGGATCGCGAGTGGGAGCTGCAGCAGCAGGGCTTTCACTTCACCTACGACAAGCGGCTGCTCGATCGCTTGCATCGCTCGCAACCAGCCGGACGTCCGCGGGCATCTGCAGGCCGATCCGGCCTACGCCGGGCGGATGGTCCGCTTTCTCGAGAACCACGACGAGCCCCGCAGCCTGCCGACCTTTGGCGCACGTCTGCCCGCGGCGGCCGCCATTGCGTATGCGCAACCCGGCATGCGGTTCTTCTTCGACGGGCAGTTCGAGGGCGCCGAGATCAGGACACCCGTGCAGCTCGGACGATGGACGGACGAAACCGCACGCGCGGACCTTCAGGAGCTGTACCGTCGCCTGCTGAGCGTCATCGATCTCGACGTGTTCCATGACGGCGCGTGGCGTCTCCTCGACATTCGCAGTGCAGGAGATGCCAGCTACGCGGGGCTTGTCGCCGTCGAATGGCAGCACGCCGGCACTCGGGCGGTGATGGTGTCGAATGCGTCGGGGTCCGACGCTCAGGGCTTGCTCCAGATTGCCGAGCTCCCCGACGCTCCGGCGTTCGACTTCGTGGACCAACTCACCGGATCAGAAATACCGTTGGGCACGCGCCGATCTCGGCGACGGTCTGTACGTGCGCCTCGCGTCGGGTGCGGCGCATCTCTTCCTCGTAGAACCCGCACGGTGAAAGCCATCGTCGTGCGGCCGGGCGAGCACGGCAGCATCCACATGCGCGACATGCCGGACCCGCGGATGAAGCCGGATCAGGTCGCCGTGAAAATGCTGCGGGTGGGACTGTGCGCGACCGACGCGGAAATCGCTCACGGCCTCTACGGCAAGCCACCCGACGGCGAGGAGCTGCTGATCCTCGGTCACGAGAACGTCGGCGTCGTCGCGGACGTCGGTGCACGTGCGCCGGGATTCAAGCCGGGAGACGTTGTGGTCTCGACCGTGAGACGTCCGTGCGCAGTCTGCCGCCAATGCAAGGCCGGCGAGAACGACATGTGCAGCAGCGGGGAGTACACGGAACGCGGCATCATGCGGCTCCACGGCTTCATGGCGCAGTACTACGTCGAGTCGCCACGCTACTTGATCAAAATTCCAAAGGCGCTCGCGTGACATCGGCGTTCTGCTCGAGCCGATGTCGATCGTCGAGAAAGGCATCGATCACGCCTTCGTGCTGCAGCGCCGGTTGGTGTGGAAGCCCGAAGCCAGCCTGGTGCTCGGAGCGGGTCCCATCGGATTGCTGGCGGCGTCGGTGCTCAGAGGCCGCGGGCTCCGGACCGTCGTGGCGAGCCGCGAGGATCCCGCGGATCCCCGGGCGCAGGTCGTCCGCGAGCTCGGCGCTGAATACGTCTCGACGCTGAACTGTACGCTGGCAGACGTGGTGCGCGCGACTGGCGCCCCAGACATCCTCGTCGAGGCGACAGGCAACGCGGGGGTCGTGTTCGACGCGATGCAGATCCTGGGCCCCAACGGTGTGCTGTGCCTGCTGAGTGTGACCGCCGGAGAGACCGTCACGCCGGAGCCAATCGACCTGATCAACCGTCGATTCGTGATTGGCAATCAAGTCGTGTTCGGGAGCGTCAACGCGAATCCGCGGCACTTCGTGACGGGCATCAAGGATTTCTCACGCATCGAGAAGGCGCATCCCGGCGTTCTTCGAAAGCTCCTGACCCATCCCATTCCGTGGGAGGACTACGGCAGCGTGGTTCTCTGACACGCGCACGGGGATCAAATCGACGCTCGAAATCGCGTAGACGAGACCGAGGACCGAGGACGGAAGGTCGAGGGCCGCTATCGCCTCAGGGCAACGACCGGATCAACGCGAACCGCACGTCGCGCGGGCAGCCAGCTGGCGAGCAGCGCAACGGCCAGCAGCGTGAGCGCCGACGCGATCCAGGCGAACGGGTCCCACGGGCTGACGTCGAAGAGTACCGAGTTCAGGAGGCGGACGACGGCCACCGCGACGATCGAACCGATGCCGAGCCCTGCGAGCGTGAGCCCGAGCCCCTGTCGCAGCACGAGCTCCTGAACACCGGCGGGCGATGCGCCGAGCGCCATGCGGACGCCGAACTCGTTCACGCGAGTCGCAACGCCGTGGGCGAGCAGGCCATAGACACCAATCCCGGCGAGCGCGAGCGCCATCGCGGCAAACAGTCCAAGCAGAAACGTCCTGAAACGCGGCTGAGTCACCGACGTCGACGAGCACGTCGTCCAGCGTCCTGACGTTCGCGACCGGTTGATCTCGGTCGATGTCACGCACGACCTCGCGCACGGCCGACGCCAGTTGCGCCGGCGGCCCCATCGTCCGCACGACGAGGTTCACGTTCGTGTACATCCGCCGAAGGAACTCGTCCGGATACTGCTCGTACGGAACGTACATCTCGGACTTCGCCTCGGTGTCCGGCTGCTGGCGAACGTCGCCGACGACGCCGACGATTTCCATGTAGGGGAATTGCGGATCGGGATCCGGCGTCGCGCCGAGCTGAATGTGCTGGCCCAGCGGGTCCTCGTGGCCGAAGTGCTGGCGCGCCATGGTCTGGTTGATCACGATGACGCGCGGCGCACCCTGACGATCGCGTTCGTTGAGCAGACGCCCGCTCACGAGCGGAATGCCGAGCGTCTGAAAGTAGCTGCCGCTGACGGCTCGGTAGCCGGCGAGCGTGTACTTGTCTGGCGTCGCGACGGGCCGGCCCTTGACGTTGAAATGAATCGTCGAGCCCGCGCCGCTCATCGGCAGCATCGTCGTCACCGCCGCGGAACGCGCGCCGGGCAGCGCCGCAATTCGATCCAGCAGCACCCTCACGGTGTTGGTGCGGGTGTCGTCGCTCGCGTATCGCTCGGACGACATCGGCAGGTCCGCCGCCAGCGCATGACCCGCGTCGAATCCCGGAGCGACGCGTTGCAGGCGGGCGAAGCTCTGGAGCAGCAGCGCCGCGGCAATGGTGAGGACGAGCGTCACCGCAATTTCGGAGACGACCAGGGCCGCGCGAAGCCGGCGCTGCCAGAGCCCGCCGCCCATGCCCGATCGACCGCCTTCGTTGAGGGCGTCGCGCAGATCGATGCGCGACGACTGCATCGCTGGAACCAGCCCGCTCACGCATCCCGTGATCAGCGCGAGAAGGAAGGCGAACCCGACGACGCGAAGATCGACCGCGACCGTGTCGGCCCTCGGCAGCGTCGGACCAACCAGCCGGAGCAGCAGCGGAACTGAGAAGGCGGCAAGGCACAGCCCGACCGCACCGCCCGCCAGCGCGATGGTCAGGCTCTCCGCGAGCAGGTGGACAACGATCTGTCGAGGGCTGGCGCCGAGCGCGACGCGGACGGCGACATCCCTCCGTCGGCTCAGGCCGCGCGCGAGCAGGAGTCCCGCCACGTTGATGCAGGCGATCAGCAGCACGCCCGCGACCGCCGCGAAGAGGACGAGCAAGGCCGTGCGGACGCCCTTGCACGAGCACGTCCTGCGCGCGCGTCGCCAGCATCGTCACGTGGGTGTTGGTCTCGGGATAGGCGCGCTCCAGACGCGACGCAATCGAGGCGACCTCGACGTTGGCCTGCTCGAGCGACACATCGTCGCGAAGCCGCGCGATGGGAAGAATCCCCGGGTGCCAGCCGCGATCCGCGGGTTGGCTCGCAATGAACGCCCCAATCGGCACGAAGACGTCGGCCGTCTGGAACAGGCGAAACGACGCCGGCAGCACGCCAATCACCGCGTAGGGTCGGCCGTCGAGCAGGACGCGCTGACCGAGCACGCTGGGGTCCGCGCCGAATCGCGACGTCCAGAGGCCGTAGCTCAGGAGGACGACCGCTTCGCCGCCGGGGCGCATCTTCCGCCGGCGTGAACGATCGGCCGATCACCGGCGCGACCCCGAGCAGGGGCAACACGTTGGCGGTCATCATCTTGCCGAGCGTTCGCTGCGGCTCGGTGGCGCCGCTCAGATTGAAGGTCGTGTTGCGAAAGGCTCCGCACGCCTGGAACGACTTTGCCTGATCGCAGAGGTCGCGAAAGTTCTCGGCCGAGAGCGACAGCAGAGGGAATTGCGGCGTGTGCTCGTTGACCATGACGACGCGGTCGGCATTCGCGAACGGCAGCGGACGCAGCATGACCGCATCCACGACGCTGAAAATGGCTGAGCTCGACGCCGACTCCGAGAGCGACCGTCAGGATCGCGACCGTGGCAAATCCCGGTTGATGACGGAGCGCGCGGAGCGCAAAACGCAGATCTCGCATGCGCCAAGGGTAGCAGAGGCCTCACGCGTGCGGATTGGGCACAGCCTCGCGTTGGTGGGACGAATGTTCGGTCGGTCTGGGGAATTCGTTACCTACCCTGGGATTCGCATTATGATCCGCGCGCTCGATGGAATTTCCAGTCACGCCGCCAGGAGGGCCGACGCACGGGTCGGTGGCCTCGACGGCCGATTTGCTGCAGCGCGCGCGGCACGGCGATACCGATGCGCTCAATGAGCTGTTCAGCCGCTACCTGCCCTCGCTGCGCCGGTGGGCGCGCGGTCGGCTTCCGCGCTGGACGCGCGATGTGCGCGATACCGACGATGTCGTGCAGGAAACGCTGATCCAGACCCTGAAGCACCTCGGGTCGTTCGAGCCTCGGCACGAAGGGGCATTACAGGCGTATTTGCGGCAAGCGCTGGTCAACAGGGTGCGTGACGAAGTGCGGCGTGTCGGCCGCCATGCCATCCCGGACGCCATTGCCGAGGATCACCCCGACGTGTCGGCGTCGCCGCTCGAGGAAGCCATCGGACGCGAAGCGCTGGATCGGTACGAAGCGGCGCTCCATCGGCTGCGTCCGGAGGAGCGCGAAGTCATCATCGCCCGGGTGGAACTCGGGCAGAGTTATCAGCAGATTGCCGCTGGTCATGGACGGGCCAGCGCTGACGCGGCGCGCATGGCGGTGTCGCGTGCGCTGGTGAGATTGGCCGAGGAGATGGATGTTGAGGGCTGACGCCGCGCGGGTCGTCGAGAACGTCGCGGCATCGATTGCCGACGGCGCGCACGTCGACTGGGAGCAGGCCGACGCGCACGTGTCGGGGCGCGAGCTCCGACTCGTGAAGCACCTGCGCGTGATCGACAGTCTGGCCGGCGTGTATCGAACGCTGCCGTCGCTCGTCGACGACGAGGCCGGCCCCAGCACGCGGCCCGATTATCCCGAAGGTCCGCGCTGGGGACGGTTGATTCTCCTCGATCGAATCGGGAGCGGGAGCTCGGCGGACGTGTTCCGCGCGTGGGACGCGGAGCTGCAGCGCGAGGTCGCGCTCAAGCTGCTCCGCGACGAGGGCGTGTCGGGAAGCGCGTCCGCCAACGCGCGTCTCCTTCAGGAAGCCCGGCGGCTCGCCCGCATTCGCCATCCACACGTCGTTCACGTCTACGGCGCAGAGCGGCACGAGGAGCGAATCGGCCTGTGGATGGAGCTCGTTCGCGGACGATCGCTCGACGACGTCGTGCGGCAGGACGGGCCGATCGGTGTCGCGGAGGCAGCCCATGCCGGCATCGATCTGTGTTCGGCGCTCGCTGCCGTCCACGGCGCCGGACTGCTGCATCGCGACGTCAAGGCGCAGAACGTCATCCGCGAAGACAGCGGCCGGCTCGTGCTGATGGATTTCGGCACCGGCGAGGAGATCGAGGATCAGACGCCGCGTCTCGCCGGGACGCCGATCTATCTCTCCCCGGAAGTCATCGCGCACGGCCCGGCGTCAGTGCAGAGCGATCTCTATGCCGTCGGCGTGCTGCTGTTCTACGCGGTGACGGGCGAGTTCCCGGTTGTCGGCGATTCGCTGGACGGGCTGGCCCAGGCGCATCGGGAAGGCCGGTATCGCGCCGTTCGCGACGTCCAGCCCGCGATTCCGTCAGCGATGGCGCGCGTGGTCGATCGCGCGCTCGCGCCGGATCCGCGCCGGCGCTACGCGAGCGCGTCGGCGATGGAGGCTGCGCTGCGGCAGGCCGTGGACGAGCTGCCTGGCCAGCGCGACTCGAGGCATTGCGCAGTGGGGGCTCGTCGCGACGATGATGGCGGCAATCGTCGTGCTGGTCGCCATGTTGATCGGCACGCTCCGAGCGGGTCCGCCGTCCTCGACGATCAGCACACTGGCCGTGCTGCCGCTTCGCTTTGTGTCAGGAGAAGCGGACGCGCCGTACCTGGCGGAAGGACTCACCGATCAACTCATCACGACACTGGGGCAGATTCACTCGCTCAAGGTTACCGCCCAGACGTCGATCGCGCGGTTCAAGGGGACCGACGTTCCAGTCGCCGAGATTGCCCGCCAGCTTGGCGTGGATGGCATCGTCGAAGGGACGGTGCTGGTGCAGAAGGGCACGGGCAATCAACCGGCGCGTGCGCGCGTCAACGTCCGATTGATCAAGGCGGGCTCGGACCTGGACATCTGGTCGGGTTCGCTCGAGCGTCCACTGGGCGACATGCTCGCCCTCGAGTCGGAGCTGGCCAGGACGATTGCTCGTCAGATGCGTGGCGCGCTGACGCCGGTCGAGAGCGCGCACGCTGCCTGCCCCGCAGAAGACCGATCCCGCAGCCGAACAGGCGTACTTCGAGGGACGAACGCATCTCGCTCTGTTCACGACGCATGCGCAGCACGCGCTGGCGGCGTTCCAGCGGGCGCTCGCCATCGATCCCCTTTACGGAGCGGCGCACGCCGGCGCTGCCCGGAGCTACGTGGCGCTGGGTTTTGCTCGCGTGATCTCTCAGCCGGAGGCGCGAGCCTCGGCCGTCGCGGAGGCAACACGTGCGCTCGAGATCGACGACGGGCTGGCCGAAGCGCACGGAGTGCTCGGCGACATCAAGTTTTTCTACGACTGGGATTGGGCCGGGGCGGAGCGCGAGTACCGGCGCGCGATCGAGCTCGGCCCCAGCGCCTCCTACGTACGCGGGCAGTATGCCCAGTTCCTGGCGGCGATGGGGCGCCCGCAAGAGGCCCGGATGCAGGCCGAGGACGCCGCGCGTTTGAATCCGCTGTCGGCAGAGGATGCCGTGGCGCTCGTGCTGATCCTGTACTACGGCCGACAGTACGACGAGGCGCTGAAGGCTGCCGATCATGCCGCGATGCTCGATCCGGAGTCCCCCGGAGTCCTGTTCCTTCGCGGGCGCATTCTCGAGGCGCAGGGCAAGCTGGACGAGGCTGCCGCGGTGACCGACGACGCGATCAAGGAATCCGATACCGTCGCCCTGGGCTGGAAGGTGCAGGCCATTCGGCTCCAGGCGTTGATGGGACACCGCGCCGAGGCGCTCGCCGCCTTCGATCGCCTGCTCGCTGAACCGCTCGCAGAGAATCTTCCCTCGAGTCCGCACGAAGCGTATCTGCGGTTGGCGCTCGGCGAGCCGGACAAAGCGCTCGCCATCCTTGGCCACGCGGTTCGGGCGCGCGATCCCGGCGTGCTGTATATGGCGGTGGACCCGCGGCTCGATCCCCTCAGGAAAGTCCCGGCGTTTTCGGCGCTGCTCGCGCAGATGAAACTTCCGCATCAATGAGCGGTGTTCTGATCGAGACTTGACCCTCGGCTGTTCTCTCACTAGACTTCGGCGAATTTCAACCTAGGAGTTCGAAGTGGCCAAATCCCGCAGTCGGTCTGCCCGCAAGAGACCCACATCGGCGTCCAAAGCCAAGTCCAAGTCGAGGCCGGCTCGCCGGCCGAGAAGAAGAAGAAGAAACGGGAAACGAGGGGCCGGCATCGTCAGTTTGAAACCTCTGTACGACGAGATCGGACTCAAGATTCTGGAGCTTCAGCAGATCGAGAGCGGCGACGAACGCGTCAAGCTCGCAATCAAGGAGCTCGAGGACTGCCGGCTGGAATTCAGCCGCTTGTGCCTGCCTTCGATGGATTTCCCGATCAGGGCTTTGAGCACCACGCCGTCATAGGTAGTGCCCGAAGGTTTCCGGCGGATTCGCGTCAGGCGCTCGCCTCACCTCGTGAGCTATTGGCGCGGCGCGTCGATCATCCTTCACAACTACGCCACGGGCGACGTCGTCAAAGCGACGCCGCTCGTGAGCGCCCTTCTGAATTCGTGCACGGACTGGCGGGAGATGTCGTCCGTGGCGGCGGAGCTCCAGGCGAGTCCCGCCCTGACGCGACAGCTTCTCGGTCACCTGGTGGCCCGGCACCTTCTCCATCGATCCGATCGGGCTCTCGACCCGCGCGAGCGTGCGATGCTGGCGTTCCGTCACTGGAACCCGGCGGCGGGCTTTTTCCACACGGCGACGAAGAACGTCCCGTTCACGTCCAGCCGACTGGCGGAAGCCGCGCTCCTCCGGCAGGCCCGGACCTGGCCGATGCCTGCGCGCCTCGAAGCGCCTGCGGCGCTCGCCGGTCGTGCCGCTGCCGGACATCCAGCGAGCCGGACAGTTCCCGGACGTCCTGCTTACCCGACGCACATGGCGGCGATTTTCCACCCGACCCGTGGCTGCCAGCAATCTATCGACGGCGCTGGGACTGTCGGTCGGCATCCAGCAATGGGTGCCCACGAGCGTGGGCAAAATGGCGTTGAAGACGTCCCCCTCCGGCGGGGCCCGGCATCCGATCGAATGCTACGTGTGTGTACGACGAGTCACGGGTGTTCGGCCCGGGCTGTACCACTACGCATCTGATTCGCACGGACTCGAGAAACTGCGTGGCGGCGACATGACCGCGCGGGTGCGTGCGTGGATGCCTCGCAGCGAGTATTTCGCCAAGGCCGCATTCGTGATCCTGCTGACCGCCGTCTTCGAGCGTCAGCTCTGGCGGTACCCCTACGCCCGCGCCTACCGCGCCGCGCTCGCCGAGGCTGGGCACGTCTGTCAGACGTTCTGCCTGACCGCCACCTGGCTGGGGCTGGCGCCCTTCTGCCTGATGGGCCTCGCCGATGACGAAATCGAGCGCGACCTGGGCATCGACGGCATTACGGAAAGCGTCCTCTACGCCGCCGGCGCTGGGGTCAGACCCCACGGCGTGACGTGGGCACCCACGACCGCGCGGGTCCTTGAAGGCTCGCCCGAACCCCGCATTCCGGAAGCGCTGACGGAGTACCCCAAGCGTTTCCGGTTTGGCCCTCCGCCCCCCGCTTGGCGCCGCTGTTCGCTTTCCCGCCTTCCGTCGTTATTACGACACATGAACGCCTTACACCCCCCGGTTGGAGCAACGCTTGTGGGAAACATCACACCGCCGTCTGGACGCGGGTGCCGCGATGCAACGAGCTCTGGAAGAACACCGAGCCTGCCGACGGGAGATTCAGCGGCTCACCATGGAGAATGCTCGCCTCGCCGTCGAGCTCGAGCGGCTCCGCGGCCTGCACGACGACCTGCGCGGTTCTGCGGAAATCTGGATTCGACTCTATGAGGCGCACCTGGTGAACAGCGCCCGCCATCGCCGAACACGACGATTATGTGTCGGGCGGGAGTGGACCGTGCGTACGATGACGGACTCCGACGACGCGCAGGTGGCGGTTCGCCGGACGCGAGGCGTCCGGCTCGTCGAGCACCCGCACGGTGTCAGTGTCTATCCCGAGCCGCACGATGTGCCGGTGCTGCCGCACGGCTGGGCGCCGCTCGACGCGGACGATCAGGCCGCGGTCCTCGAGGCCTGCAACGCGAATCCGCAGTCGTGCCGACTGCGCGTCGGATCGCCCTGGGATCAGTCGATGGAGTATCGCGTGTATGCGCTCGAAGTCGAGGCGTGGCACGGCGTCTGTGTCGCGACGATGTGCATCGCGCCGAGCCCCGGCATCGCGGACGGCGAGGGCAACATCCGTGTGCTCGCCGTGGCGCGCGACGTGCGCGACGCGGCACGCATCGCGATCGACTTCCTGAACTGGGATCTCGAGGCCGAAGGCGCGCGCTGGCGCCTCGCGATCACTTCGACCACCCCCGACGCTCCCCACGAATAGCAGCCCACGCGTGTGCCGTTCCGGGCCAAACGGTGGCCTGGAACGGAACATCCTCACGTAAGTTCCTTCCACACAACGACTACCCGCCACGAAACGCAGGGATCGCCCGGATCCGTGTGCCGTTCCTGATCATTCGACTCGTTTTGTAATCAACGCGCTCGCACTCCTGATCGCGCCGTAACCCTCACGTCAGCATTGCGCTTGTCGAGTCCGGAATGTGGTGTGCCCAAGCTGGACCGATCGTTGCGATATCAGAGTTCGCGCGTGGTGCGCTCAACCTTGGACGTGTGACTTCATGACCCGACGTCTCCTCAGCACGATTTGCCTTGTCGTTTGCGCCCTGATCTCGTGGCCTGCGACGCCGCACGGCCAGCGGTTCCCGACGCTCTCGGGCGACCTGGCGCTTCACCCTGCCGGGCCACCGCGGCCATCGCGTCATCGTGCAGGGAGACGCCAACGCGCTGGTGCGACTGCGCGGCCGGCATCCTCGCGGATTCCGCGAGCTGCCCGCAGGCGGCGCGGTCATCGACGTCACCGACACCGAGCTCGACGACCTGCAGCACGACACCATCGCTGCTGCACATCTCGGGCGACCTGCCGGTCCACGCGGGCATGGCGGTCACGAACAAGGTGACGGCGGCCGAGACGGTGTGGCAGGGGACGAAGGGCCTGCTCGGGCTGTTCGGAACGAGCGGCCACACGGGCAAAGGCGTCGGCGTCGCCATTCTCGACTCCGGTATCGCGCAGCATTCCGCGCTCGACGCGCGCGTCATTGCGCACGTGAATCTCGTGTCGACCGAGCCTGCCGCGACCGGCGACGCGTTTGGCCATGGGACGCACCTGGCGGGGATTGTCGGCGGCAACACCACGGCGGCCAAGAGCGTGACGCCCGCGTACTCGGGCGGCAGCGCGCCGGCCGTGTCGTTGATCGACGTGCGCGTGCTCGGCTCGGACGGCGTCGGCCTGACGAGCGACGTGATCGCCGGCATCGACTGGTCGATCGCGAATCGCAAGAAATACAACATCCGCGTCATCAACCTGTCGCTGGGCCACCCGGTGACCGAGCCGTCGACCACCGACCCGCTGTGTCAGGCGGTCGCGCGCGCGGTTGGTGTCGGCATCGTCGTCGTCACGTCCGCTGGCAACTACGGAACGAGCGCCAGCGGCGCGCCGGTCCTCGGTGGCATCACGTCGCCGGGCAACTCGCCGCTCGCGATCACGGTTGGCGCCATCGACACATTCGGGACGCTCGGGACGTCCGACGATCGCATCGCGGCCTACAGCTCGCGCGGGCCGACTGCCTACGAGTTTGCCGTGAAGCCGGACGTCGTGGCGCCGGGCACGAAGCTCGTCTCGCTGGAGGCGCCGGGCACGTATCTCGATCGCGCGTTCCCGCAGTGGCACATCGCCGGCACCGGCAAGAACGCCTACATGCGCTTGAGCGGCACCAGCATGGCGGCGGCGGTCGTCAGCGGCGGCGTGGCGCTGATGCTCGACGCCAACCCGTCGCTGTCGCCCGCGCAGGTGAAGGTCGCCCTGCAGATGGGCGCGCGGTACATGCCGGACGGCGGCCTCATCGGCGGTGGTGCGGGCAGCGTGAACTTCTCGCAGTCGTTGCAGATATCCGACGCCGGACTCGTGTCGTCGCTCCTCAACACGGTCACGAACCTGCTCGGCCTCTCGAGCGGCGCGTCGTTCCGCGACCGCGGCACGCTGATCGACCGTGCATACGATCGCACCGGCCTGCGCTTGCTGCGCATCCTCGACCTCGGCGCGTTGTTCGACGACGCGGAGGACGGCGAGTGGGGCGTGCTGAACCTGCTCGGCCTGCAGAATCCGCTCGCGGCGGTGCCCGCCAACCGGCTGGTCTGGGGACAAGTCGCGGGCTGGTCGAGCAGCTACTACGTGATCTGGGGCAGCGCGATCCAGTCGCCGTCTGGCCAGTACGTCATCTGGGGCAGCAGCGACTACACGGACCCGAACTACGTGATCTGGGGCAGCGCGTGGACGGGCGACGGGCACTAGTGTGACCCCACGCACGCGCGCGCTCGTCGTCTCGGTCGTCCTCGCCGGCGTTGCCATCGCCGCGCGATGCGGGTACACGCTGGTGCTGACCGGCGTGCCCCGCGAGTGGATGGTCTTCGGCGCCCTGACGATCGCGAGCGGGTTCTTCACGCTGAAAGTTCCGTCCATCGATTCGCGGCTGTCGATCTCCGAGCTCTTCGCGTTCGCGTGTGTGCTGCAGTTTGGTCCCGAGGCCGGCGCGATTACGCTGGCGGTGGACGGGATCTTCGTTTCGATCCGGCATCGGCTGAGCATGGCGCAGGCCGCGTTCAACTTCGCCATGCTGCTGCTATCGGTGTGGACGTCCGGCATCGTCTTCTTCGCACTCTCCGGCACGCCGGCCGTTCTACGTCGGCGACGCGGTCACGGCCCAGGTGATCGTTCCCCTTGGCGCGATGACCGCGACCTATTTCGGCATCAACAGCGGCCTGACGGCCACGGCGGTCGCCTTCTCCGTCGCGGCGTCGGATCGCGGAGATCTGGCGGGAGCACTTCCTGCCCCTGCTTCCGAGCTACTTCGCCGCGGCTTCCGTGGCGTTGCTGCTCGCGGTGGCGCTTCGCGTCGTCCACTTCGGCGCGATCGCGCTGATTCTGCCGTTGCTGGTGATCTCGTACCTGACGTTCCGGTCGTCATTCGGGCGGCTCGAGGACTCGAAGCAGCACGTGTCGGCGCTCAATCGCCTGCTGTTGTCCACGGTCGAGACGCTCGCGACCGCGATCGACGCCAAAGACGAGGTGACGCACGATCACGTGCGTCGAGTGCAGCAGGGCACGCTCGGGCTCGCGCGCGAGCTCGGCGTCGCGGACGCCGAAGTGCTCAAGGCGCTCGAGGCGGCGGCGCTCCTGCACGATACCGGCAAGATCGCGGTGCCCGAGCACATCCTGAACAAGCCTGGGAAGCTGACCGCGGCGGAGTTCGAGAAGATGAAGCTCCACGCGCCGATCGGCGCGGAGATCCTCTCGTCGATCGAGTTCCCGTACCCCGTCGTGCCGATCGTCCGGCATCACCACGAGAACTGGGACGGCACGGGATATCCGGACGGGCTGAAGGGGGCGCAGATTCCGCTCGGCGCCCGGATCCTCTCTGTCGTGGACTGCTACGACGCGCTGACATCGGATCGTCCGTATCGGCGCCGTATGACCGACGAGCAGGCGCTGAAAATCATCACGGACCGCCGCGGGACGATGTACGACCCGCTGGTCGTGGATACGTTCGTGGCGGCTTACAAGCGGATCATGCCCGCGCCGGAGACCGCGCCGCACCCGGTCGCGCGGGTCATCGGCGATGCGCGCGCGCTCGAGCGCCTGGAGCAGCCGCGCGAAGCGGCCAAGCCGGGAGGCGGAGAGGTTACCGACGGTCTGCTCGCGGTCACGAGCCTCTCGCGTGCGCTGTCGGGGCAGGCGGGCGTCGCGGATGTCGGCGCGTTGATTTGGATGATCGTCAGGCAGGTCCTTCCGTGCGAGGCGATGGCGATCTTCCTGCCGGACGAGCGCACCGATCGCGTCGCGATCCGCTTCGCGGCCGGACCGAACGCGACCGCGCTGCGCGGCATCAGCCGGCCGAACGGGTCTGGCATCGCCGGCTGGGTCGCGGTCAACCGTCGCGCCGCATTGAACGCGGATGCGGCGCTCGACCTGGGCATGCGCGCCGGCGAGATGGCACCCGCGCTGCGATCGTGTCTCGCGGTGCCGCTCCTCGAAGGGGAGTCGCTCGTCGCCGTCCTCGCGCTCTACCGCGAGCGCCAGGGATCGTTCTCGGAGGACGACTTGCGGCTGCTGGAGCTTCTCGCGCCGCGGCTGGCGTCGACGCTCCTGGACTCCGCCATCGCCGAAGAAGACGCCGACGTGCCCGTCGCGGCGCCATCCAACCTGCGCCTCGTGTCACGCACCGCGACGTTCGCCTGACCGCACGCGCTCAGCCCGACACGCGAAGTCCTTCAAGGCCCTCAGCCCTCAGCCCCCAATCCTCGGCCCCGACAGCGAAGGCATGATGCGCTATTATCCGCAGCGTGCGCGTGCGCTTCAGGGGCGTGAGGGGATCGGTGCCATGGGCGGTGCCCAGCGGCATCGGACATGGCTGCAACACGCCTTGCATCGAGATTACCGACGAGCGTACCGGCGCGGTGCTCCTTCTCGACGCAGGGTCAGGCATTGTTGGCGTCGGTCCAGGCATGATCGAGCCGACCGTGCCGATCGCGCTGCTGCTGACGCACTATCACTGGGATCATCTCCAGGGCCTGCCGTTCTTCGAACCGTTCTACCGTCCAGGCTGGGAGACCGCGATCTACTCGCCGGCGCTGCTCGCCCACGATCCCGGGTGGCTGGAGATCATGTTCCGCTCCCCGTTCTTCCCCGTGCCGTATCAGCATCTCCCGAACCGTCCGCGGGTCGAGCTCGTGAACGAAGGGGAGTTGAACATTCCGGGGTTCGAGATCTCGGCGCTGCCGCTCAATCATCCGGGCGGCGCGCTGGCGTATCGCATTCGCGGCGTCACCGGCGATTTCGTCTACGCGACCGATCACGAGTTCGGCGATCCCGAATACGACAAGCCGCTCGCAGACGTTTGCCGCGGGCGCGGCCGCGCTCGTCCTCGACGCGCACTTCACGCCGCAGGAGCTGCCGCAGCATCGCGGGTGGGGGCACAGCGACTGGCGGCGCTGCGCCGAGTTCGCCGCCGCCAACGACATCGGCGGTCTCTGGCTCTTTCATCACAAGCCTGGCCGGACCGACGAGGAGCTCGTGCGCATCCGCACCGACGCCCGCCGCATCTTTCCCGCGACCGAGACCGCGAGCGAAGGCGACGCGCTGCAGCTGTAGCCGCCGACGCCACAGACAACAAGCCACCGACAACGCTGACAGCACAGACGAATCCTGGGATCAAGCCGGTGTGGTCAGCGTTTTTCCTAGTGGATGACTCTAGGTCTGCGATGTCAGTGGCTTCGATGGCCCGTCGAAGGGCAGCCCGCTCTGCGTGAGGATGGGAATGCGCAGACGTCCCGCGCCGTTGGTCGTGAAGAGCGGTTCCTGCCCGATGCGGGCGACGGCCTCTTCCGCCGCGCGATCGAACGCGTCAAGCAGATTCAGCGAGCGCACACCTGGACGACGGGGCCGCCGGAGCTGCCGCAACAGCGCCGCGGTGAAGAAGCCGTGCACGCTGTTCTCGCGCGTCCGTCCATCGCGCGCGCAGGAGACGAGCGTGACGGGACGTTGCGCAACCGGCATCGCGCCCGAGCGCCTCGTCGAGCCGCTGCAGCCGATCGTCGGCCTGACACGTATCGACAATCAGCACCCGGAGCCGCGTGTCCGCAGTACGCGAGACCATCTCCAGCACCGAATCAATCGAAAAGAGATGACCGCTCCAGAACAGCAGGAGGAGATCGAGGCTCTCGAGTTGTCCACAGTACGCGAGGTGCGCGTCGATCGACGAGGGCGTGGACTGCGATCCGGTGAGGCACCGGTTGCGCTCGACGCGCCAGTAGCCAAGCTGCGCGAACGTCCAGGAGATCCCGAATGCGTCGCGCTCGGCGGAACGGATCGAGCCCCCGTTGGCCTCGCGGTTCACGCCGATCGACAGCAGGTGATAGCGAAAATCGCGCGCCGGCATCCAGGCAACAGGTATTTCGGCTCGACGATGCGGTTGCTTTATTGCTGCATCCTTGGTTCGGGGTTCGGGGTTCGGGGTTCGAGGTCTGGTTCGAGGTTCGCGGGTCGAGGTTGCGGTTCGTCGTTCGAACCCCGAACCCCGAACCCCGAACCCCGAACCCAATAACATCCATGTCCCACCTGTTACGCCAAGGTACAGGCACGAAATCGTGATCGCTTCGGGCTCAACAGGTTGCGGCTGGCACGGTTGGTGATACCGATCGCGTCGTGCCTCTACGTCCGCGCTGGATTGCGACCTCGATGCTGCTGCTCGCGGCGAGCGCCTTGTTGGCTGCGGCGGTGCCGCCGGTGCTCGAGGGCTCGCTCGTGGGCCGCCAGGTGTTTAGCGCCGACAACTGGTGGAATCTCGACGTCAGTGCCGCGCCGCTCGACTCGAACTCGGCGGCGTTCATCAATTTCATCAGCGGAAGGTCGTCCACGAATCCGACCGCGAAACGGCAGGCGCATCCCGACTTCGGACCGCCGCCGTACGGCATTCCTTACGTGGTCGTGTCGGGAGATCAGCCACTCGTGACACCGACATGGACGGCGTACGGGAACGAGAGTGACAACGGCGCGCCCGGGCGTCCGCTGGGCTATCCGATTCCTGACGAGGCCGAGGCTCAGCCGAACTACATCGAGGGCGGTGTGCCAGGCGGCGGATCGAGCGGCGATCGTCACCTGCTGATCATCGACACCGATCATTGGCTGCTGTTCGAAACAGGCGCCACGCGCTGGAACGCCACACGCGCCCGATGGGAAGCCGACTGCGGCGCGATCTTCGATATGAACCGCAGCGACAGGCGTCCCGACACATGGACGTCCGCGGATGCTGCCGGCCTCGCGATCTTCCCGGGTCTGATTCGATACGACGAAGCATTCGGTGCCGGCGAGATCACGCATGCGTTTCGTGTGACGGTGCGCTCCACGAACGGCTACGTATGGCCCGCCTCGCACGAAGCAGGATCAACCGCAGGCGCGCCGCCGATGGGCATGCGGCTCCGCATGAAAGCGTCGAAGAATCTGTCGGGCTACCCGCCCGAGGTGCAGCGGATGTTCCGAGCGATGCAGCGATACGGGCTGATCGTGGCCGACAACGGCTCCGACATGTACGTCAGCGGCACCATGGATCCGCGCTGGAACAACGACGTGCTGAATCCCGCCTTTCACGGTCTGAGCGCCGACGACTTCGAAGTGATTCAGCTCGGCTGGCGCGGCGGCGGTCCGCCTCCAGGTCCGCCGACGAATCTCCGGATCATCCGATAGAGACCTCCGGATAATTAGGGAAGTGGTCGAGGAGCCCGACTCCGTCGCGCGCGCACGGATGGTGTCCGATCAGATCCGCGCGCGCGGCGTCGACGACGCGCGCGTCATCGAGGCGATGCTGCGCGTGCCCCGTCACCTCTTCGTCGGATCGGAGCAACGGCCGGCAGCGTACGAGGATCACCCGATCGCGATCGGCTTCGGCCAGACCATCTCCCAGCCCTACATCGTCGGCTATCATGCTCGCGGCGCTGAAGCTCGAGCCGACGCATCGCGTGCTCGAGATCGGCACCGGCTCGGGGTATCAGACCGCGCTGCTCGCCGAGTTGGTGGCGAGCGTGTATTCGCTCGACGTCGTGCAGGAACTCGCGGACGGCGCGCGTCACCTGCTCGACTCGCTTGGGTACCGAAACGTGATCGTTCGGGTGGCGGATGGACACGCGGGGTGGCAAGAGCACGCGCCCTATGATCGCATCGTCGGTGCGGCGGCGCCCGAAGGCATTCCCCCGGCGCTGGTGGAACAGCTCACCGATGGAGGCATCATCGCGCTGCCAGTTGGCGTGTCGAATCAGGACCTGGTCGTCTCGCGCCGGCACGGCGATCGACTGGAAACCCTGGCGACGATGCCGGTGCGGTTCGTCCCGATGGTGAAGCGCCCGCAGATTCGCTGACTATCGGCGGTCGGCCGGAAGCTGTAGGATGCCTCGCAACGGTCCGGGTCCGTCATCGTTCCTGTAATACACGCCTTCGAGGAACAGGCCCGCCCCCGGGGCGGTCAACACCGCGGGAGCGTTCGACCGCTCATCGAGGAAGCCTGCGGCGTCACCAGCCGTCAACTCGCCGCGGCCGACCGCGGCGAGCACGCCGACGAGACGGCGGACCATGCGCCACAGAAAGTGCGAGCCCTGGATCCGGACGAGCAGCAGCGCTCCGTCATCGGCGATCTCGAGTCGATCGACGAGGACGCGGGTCGATTTCTCGTCTGGCTCGTCCGCGGTGAACGACGCAAAGTCTTTCATGCCGACGAAGGCGGCCGCGGCGACGCGCATCTGGTCCACGTCCAGCCGCTCCTTGACCCACCACACGTATGGCTTGAAGAACGCGCTCTTGCGGCGTGCGATCTGATAGAGGTAGCTGCGCGACACCGCGTCGTGCCGGGCGTGGAACCGATGCGGCACCCTGTCGATCGTCCGCAGATAGATGTCGTGCGGCAGCGCGTCGTTGGTCCGCGCGCGCAGCGTTTCCGGCGGCAGATCCGTGTAGAGCTCGAGGTGCGCGACCTGAGCGAGCGCGTGCACGCCGGCATCGGTCCGGCCGGCGCCGTACAACTCGAACTCGCGACGGCCCGTCACCTCGCGCACCGCGCGATCGATCTCGCCCTGCACCGTCCGCGCGTTCTTCTGAATCTGCCAGCCGCTGTAGCGGCCGCCGGCGTACTCAATGACCAGCTTGAAGCGTGGCATTGATCGCCGTGCTCGCAATCGCCGTGTCCTGGAAGCCCACGCCCGTCAGATCGGCGACGGTGATTTGGCTGTCAGTCGTCCGGCCTGGGACCCGTCCGGCGACGATCCGTCCGAGCTCGCTGTGGACGTCGCTCAGCGTCAGCACACCGGCGTCGATCGCGTGCTTCAATTCCCCGAACGCGGCGCACTGGCGGAGGCGATCGACGACGACGAGATCCGCCCGGTCCAGACAGGCGGGCGAGAGCTCCTGTTTTCCAGGGGAGTCTGATCCGACGGCGGTGATGTGCTGACCGGCGCGCAGCCAGTCCGCGTCGACCATCGGCTGCCGCGCGGGCGTCGTCGTGATGAGGACGTCCGCGTCACGACAGACCGCTTCCAGGCTCGGTGCTGCGACGGCATCGTAGCCGCTCTGCCGCATCTCTGCGCAGTAGGCGTCGAGATGCGCCTGCGTCGGGCTCCAGGCAACGATGCGGGTGAACGAGCGCACGACCCGCAGACAGTGGATCTGCTGACGCGCCTGCACGCCGGATCCGAGCACGCCGACGACATCGATTGATGCCCGCGCCAGCAGATCCGCCGCGACCGCGCCAGCCGCGCCCGTGCGGATGTCCGTGAGGAATCCGTTGTCGAGGAGCAGCGCCGCCGGAAAGCCCGTCGAGGCATCGAAGACGGCCATCAGTCCGGATCCGCTCGGCAACCCTTTGGCTGGATTGTCGTAGAAGCCGCTCGCGACCTTGACGGCAATGAACGGCAGGCCCTCGACGAACGCTGTCTTGATGTGGAACTCGCCTCGCGGTGACGGCACATCGAGGTTGATCACAGGCGGGACGATCGTGCGCCCCTCGCCGTCTGCGCGGAACGCCGCGCGCATCGAGTCCACCGCGACCTCGGGAGTGATCGCCTGACGGAGCGTGGCTTCTTCGACGATCGGGAGTCTCATGCCGTCGATCACCCCTCGGGGATCACCGCGATCGCATCGATCTCGACGCGGAGGCCTTCGCCCGGCAGCGCCGACACCTGCACCGTCGTCCGGGCCGGACGATGGGAGCCGAACATCCGCGCGTAGACCTCGTTCATGCGCGGGAACTCGGCGATGTCGACGAGGAACACGCCGCACCGCAGAACATGGGAGAGACCCGATCCTGCCGCCTCCAGAATCGCCGCGATGTTCTTCAAGGTCTGTTCGGTCTGTGCTTCGACGTCCGGGCCGGCGAGCGCCTTCGTGACCGGGTCGCGTCCGGCCTGGCCCGAGACGAACACGAGGTTACCGACACGTGTGGCAGGCGAGTAGGGACCGAGCGGGGTGGGCAGCGACGCGCTTGTCACGGGTTGCACGGAATGCTTCATGCCGTCATCCTATGTCAGGACGGGGGCGGCCGGACGCCATCGAACCTATGGACATCCTGATCGGCTTGATCCTCGCCGTCCTGACAGCGGCTCCTGCAGCAACGATCCATTCGCGTCAGCCGCCATCGCAAAGCGAGGCGCACGACGCCGTGGCGCTCGGCCGCACGCGGGATCCCGCGCTGTACGACGCGTTCCACGCCGGCTACGTGCTGCCGCCGTCGGGCGAGGTGGAGCGCGTCGAGGTGATCACGGAGTTCAGGCGTGCGGTGCTGATCGTCCGTCAGCATGCGGAGATGGGTGAGTACTCGTTCAACGAGAACAACCTCGCGCGCGCGCTCGTCCCGTATCGCGGCCTCGTGACGTTCACGGCGCAGCTGCGGCTGCATCCGCTGCACAACTACGCGACGCCTCCGGGCTACGAGATGTACGTGCACACCGGGCCCACCACGAAACCGATTACGCCGTCGAGCTTCAAGCGCGAGGCCGTGTATCCGCCGGGCATGCCTGATACGCCGCCGGCGATGTCGGGATTTGTCCTGATCCTGACCGTTCCGCACGCCGACATCAGCGGCGCCGCCGATCCCGCCCTCGTCATCGTCAACGAGGCGAGCGATGTGGTCTGGCGCGCACGCCTCGATCTGTCCCGTTTCCGGTAACCGACCTTGGGGTCAGATCTCGATTTTCTAATTCCTGGGGCCGGAATTAGAAAATCGAGATTTGACCCCGGCCCCCAGACCCCGGCCCGGGGGCACGGCCGAGCCGGATTGCAGAAAACGGCCGCCCACGTTATTGTGTCGCCCGACTCATGGCACCCTGCGGCGGCCCCTTTTGAATCGATCCCACGATCCAGTTAACGCGCTCCTGGTGATCGCCCTCGACCTGCTGTCGCAGACGGAAGCACAGCACCGCGCCGCCCGTCGTCTCGAAGAGGCCACACAAACGCTGGCCGACATCCTTCGCGCGCAGGGTCGGTGCGACGAACAGAAAGCCGACCTGGTTCGCAAGCATCTCAATGCGATCCGGGACATGGCGGACGGCGAGCGCACGCTCCTCCGCGAATTCGACCGCGAACTTCACGATTGGCTGTCCGGAATCGGCTGAGCTAGAGGCCCGTCCGTTTCCTGGTCTGCGTTTTGAAGCTCTGTCGGGCATGAAGACGCGAAGGGAACGTCGTTACCTACTCGTGGTCAATTCCTCTGCCGAGCAGGATGGTGGCTGCCTCGACGCCGTGACCGAACGCGGCGACTTCACGTACGACCAGGCGCCCACCGCAGGCGCCGCCATCGAGCTGGCGGCCCGGCGGCGTCCCTCGTTGATCCTGCTCAATCTGCACGGCGCCGAAACGACGGGCGTCGAAGCTTGCCGTCTATTGATCGCGGCGGAGCCCACGAGGGATGTGCCGATTCTCGCGATCGCCGGCGAGCCGGCCGAGCAGCAGTTCATGATCGCGCTCTCGGTGATGCCGTGCGATGCTGACGCCCTCGATCGCGAGATTCAACGCATCATCGATCGCGTGCACTAGCGGCGTCGCCGCAATGTCCAGTGTGAAATGTCCAATGCGCGAGCGACGACATCAACATTGAACATTGCAGCATTGAGCCCGCCGACCGCCGGTCCGCCGATCGGCGGTCGTTTGCGTGTTAGAGTCCTGTCATGACGACCCGGGTCTCGCGCGCGCTGCTGGTCACACTCCTCGTCACCAGTCTCGCCGCGTCGACAGCCGCACGACAGGCCGCGCCCGTCCGCACGTTCAATCCGCAAGACACGATCCCCTTCGATGCGAAGGTCACCACCGGCACGCTCCCCAACGGCTTGACGTTCTACGTCCGGCAGAACGGACGTCCGGCCAAGCGCGTGCTGTTGCGGCTGGCCGTCAAGACCGGATCGCTGGATGAAGCCGACGACCAGCAGGGGCTCGCGCACATGCTCGAGCACATGGCGTTCAACGGCAGCGCGCACTTCAAGCCGGGCGAACTCATCTCGTATTTTGAATCCACCGGCGCGAGGCTCGGTCCGCACGTCAACGCGTCGACCGGTTTCGAAGAAACGATTTACATGCTCGATCTGCCGACCGACAAGCCGGAGGTCGTCGAGAAGGGCTTCACGGCGCTCGCGGACTTTGCCGGAGGGCTGACGCTCGATCCGCAGGAGATTGACAAGGAGCGCGGGGTCGTCATCGAAGAATGGCGCGGCGGCCTCGGCGCGGGATCGCGCATTCGGGACAAGCAGATTCCAATCCTCTATTACAACTCGCGCTACGCGCAGCGTCTTCCGATCGGCAAGCCGGAGATCCTCCGGACGTTCCCGCCAGCACGGCTTCGTGCCTTCTACGACACCTGGTACCGGCCCGATCGCATGGCGATCGTCGCGGTCGGCGACATGGATCCGCAGACGCTGACCGACGAGGTGAAAGCCGCGTTCGGACCGTTGAAGGCGCGCAGCGCCGCGTCTCCGGAGCGCAAGGCCGACGTCCCGCTTCACAAGGATCTGCTGATCAGCGTTGTCACCGATCCTGAGGTGACGCAGTCTTCCGTGACGATCGTGCGGAAGCGGCCGCGACCGGGCGAAGCGCACGTCGCGGACTACAGACGCGATCTGGTGCAGCGGATTTTCGAGGAAATGCTCAACGAGCGGTTCGACGATCTTACGCGCCGGCCTGACGCCAAGTTCCTGGATGCCGGGGTCTATGGCGGTACGCTCAGTCCGGACGTGACCATGGAGTCGATCGGCGCGAGCGTCCAGGACGGCAAGATCCCCGAAGGACTTTCGGCAATCGCGATTGAAGCCAAACGCGTGCGCGAGCTCGGCTTCGGCGCGGGCGAGATGGACCGCGCGCGCAAGTGGATGGCGGCGTTCTACGAGCGTGCCTATACCGAGCGCGACAAGACCGAGAGCGGCTCGTTCGCGCAGGAATATCTCAATCACTTCCTCGAGGGAGAGCCCAGCCCGGGCATCGACTACGAATACGCGCTCGTCCAACAGCTGCTGCCGGGCATCAACGCCGCGGAGGTATCGACGGCCGCCAGTACGCTGCTGGCGGACGACAGCCGCGTCGTGCTCGCGGTGTCCCCGCAAAAGGCCGGGATTGCCGTGCCGACCGAGGAGCAGATGCGCGTGTCGCTGCGGTCGGGCGAGTCGGTGGCCGTCACCGCGTGGAACGACACGACCTCGACGCGTGAGCTGATTGAGAAAAAGCCGGAGCCCGCGGCCGTCTCGTCGACGCGCACGGTGCCCGACGTCGACGCGACCGTGGTGCGATTCGCCAACGGCGTCGACGTGTGGCTGAGGCCGACGGACTTCAAGAACGACCAGGTCGTCTTCACGATGTACGCAAAAGGTGGGTTGTCGCTGGCGCCCGAGCCCGACTTCCCCGAGGCCTCCCTGGCCACCGCCTTCGTGGGCCTCTCCGGCGCGGCCGGGTTGAGGGCTGTGGATCTGCAGAAACAGCTCGCGGGCAGACTGGCCAACGCGTCGCCGTTCATGGCGCTGTCGACGCACGGCATCTCGGGCTCGGCGGCGCCGGCGCAGCTCGAGACCGCCCTGCAGCTGCTCTACGCCAAGTTCACGCAGCCGGGTGACGATCCCGAGGCGTTCGACCTGCTCAAACGGCAGCTGACCGCGGCCGTCGTCAACAGGCTCGACGACCCGTCGGCCGTCTTCGGCGACAAGTTGAGCGCCGTGAACACCTCCGAACCACTACACGGCGCGTCCGTTGACGGTCGATCGCGTCAACGCTCTCGATCGCAGCAAGATGGTGGCGTTCTACCGGGACCGGTTCTCGAACGCCGCGGACTTCACGTTCTTCATGGTCGGCGCGTTCAAGGTCGACGAGGTGATGCCGCTGCTGGCGCGGTATGTCGGCGGCCTGCCTGCGCGCGCGGATCAACCGAAGTCGGCGTTCCGCGACATGGGCATGCATTTTCCTGCCTCGAACCAGCAAGCGCGGGTCGAAAAGGGTCGCGAGCCGCGGAGCGAGACCGTGATCAGCTTCTTCGCGGATCCGCCCATGGAGCCGATGGAGCAGGAGCGCGTGAGCGCGGCGACGGACGTGCTGGAGATCGCCCTGCGCGACATCCTCCGCGAGGAGCTCGGGCAGACCTACACGGTATCCGTGGGTCTCTCCGAGCCGCTCCCGCAGCGGGGCGCGGGCCACGTGGAAGTCACATTCAGCGCGTCACCCGACAACATCGACAAGATGACGGAGCGCGTCCTGCAGGAAGTCCAGAAGATGCAGACCAACGGGCCGTCCGCCGACCTGCTCAATCGCGCGAAGGAAACCGCGCGCCGGAACTACGAGACGGCGCTGAAGCAGAATCCCTACTGGCTCGGTCGGTTGCAGACCGAACATCTCTTCGATCAGGATCCGGCCCTGCTGCTGCATCGCGCGGAACGAATCGACGCCGTCACCGCCCAGAGCGTGCAGGACGCGTTCCGCAAGTACTTCCCGACCGATCGCCGCACGATCGTCACGCTGGTACCGGCGCCGCAGTAGATGTCAGGATGTCAGGTGTCAGATGTCAGATGGCCGATGGACGATGAGAGATGGCGGATGACAGCCGACAGTACCGCACGATCATGCTGTGGGTCCTGGTCGCGCTGATCGCTACCCTCGTCGCCGCCTATTTCATCGTCAACTTCACGATCCGATGGTTTGAGAACTAGCTGCCTTCTACCTTCTACCTTCTACCTTCTGTCGTCTGTCTTCGGCCCTCCCGCAGCCCTGTGATAGCGTGACCCCGCCACGATGGGCTTTTCCACAATCGACTACGTCGTCCTCCTCGTGTACCTCGTCGGGATTACGGTTTTCGGCATGCGCTTCCGGCAGGCGCAGCGCAGCGTCAAGGACTATTTCCTCGGGGCGCGCAGCACGTCGTGGATCGTCATCTGCCTGTCGATCGTCGCGACCGAAACGAGCACGCTGACGCTGATTGGCGTGCCGGCGCTCGCATACGCCACGTTTCCGCGGCCGGAGCAGGGAGGAACGCTGACCTACCTGCAGGTGCTGATCGGATACATCATCGGTCGCTTCATCATCGCGCGCATGTTCCTGCCCTCGTACTTCCGCGGCGACCTGCTGACGGCGTACGCGCTGCTCGAAACCCGGTTCGGCTCGGCTGCGCGCCACGTCGCGGCATCGCTCTTTCTCATCATGCGTGCGCTGGCCGAGGGGGTTCGCGTCTTTGCCGCCTCGCTCGTCCTGTCGGCGGTCCTGGCGTCAAGTTTTCCAGCCATCCCGCATCTGTGGCTCTGGTCGATCGGGCTCGTCGGGATCCTGACGCTGATTTACACCTTCGAGGGCGGGATCGCGGCGGTCATCTGGACCGATCTCATTCAGTTCGTGATCTACATCGGTGGATCGCTGCTGGCTGCCTACGAGTTGTTACACCTGACGCCGGGCGGCTGGGGCGCCATCGTGCACGCCGCGTCGGCAGCCGGGAAGCTCCAGGTGTTTTCGTTCTCGTCAGATGTCACCGTTCCGTTCACCTTCTGGGCCGGCGTGATCGGCGGCACGTTCCTGACGAACGCCAGCCATGGCACCGATCAACTGCTCGTGCAGCGGCTGCTCACGTGCAAGAACCTGCGCGACAGCCAGAAAGCCATCATCACGAGCGGCTTCATCGTGTTCCTGCAGTTCGTGCTGTTCCTCGGCATCGGCATCATGCTGTACGCCTACTACCAGACCGTGCCGCGACCCGCAATCACCACCAACGACGAGATTTTTCCGCGCTTCATCGTGACGACGCTGCCGCATGGCATTTCGGGACTGGTCATGGCCGCGATCTTCGCGGCGGCGATGTCGAATCTGAGCGGCTCGCTCAACTCGCTGGCGTCGACGACGGTCATTGACTTCTATCAGCCGCTGCGCAGGGGACGCGTGTCCGACGAGCAGCTCCTCCGCGTGTCGCGGTGGTGCACGGCAGGCTGGGGCGTAATCCTGATCGGCATCGCCATCATCGCGCGCGGCTGGGGCTCGGTCTTCACGGCGGGCCTCACCGCGGCGTCCATTGTGTACGGGCCGATGCTCGGCGCGTTCCTCCTCGGCGTGCTCACGACACGCGCCAATTCGATCGGCGCGATCACCGGCATGTCGGTTGCGACCGTCGCGATGCTCGCCATCTGGGCGACGACGGGCCTGGCGTGGACCTGGTATGTCCTCGTCGGCTCGGCCATCTGCTGGACGGTCGGCTATCTCGTCAGCCTGGGAACCGCCGGGACAGCAAGGACGTAGGAGCCTCGTATGGGCAGCTTCATGTCTGACATTCGGTATGCCGTCAGGGTCGTTCTCAAGAACCCGCGCTTCAGCCTCGTGGCCGTCGCCGCGCTTGCGCTCGGCATCGGCGCAAATGCCGCGATCTTCTCGGTCGTGAACGCGGTCCTGCTGCAGCCGCTCCCGTATCCGGATGCGGGACGACTCGTGCGTCTGTGCCGCGAGTTCCCGGGTGGTAACGTGCAATGCGCCGCGTCGATCCCCAAGTACATGACGTGGGCGCGTGCGCAGTCGCTGGACGCGGTGGCCGCCTACGATTTTGCCGGCCCCGGTCTCAACCTGACCGGCAGCGATCGCCCGGAGCAGGTGAAAGGCATTCATGTCTCCGCGGGGTATTTCAAGGTCTTCGGGGCGGAGATGCGGCTGGGGCGGACGTTCACGTCCGAAGAGGACCGGCCGGGGGGCACGCGCGTCGCGGTTCTCGCGCACAACCTGTGGACCACGCACTTCGGCAGCGATCCGCAGATCACGGGCCGGACGATTTCGCTCAACGGCGATCCCTACCTCGTGGTCGGCGTCCTCTCCGATCGCTTTCGTGCCGAACCGCCGGCCGACGTGTTCATCCCGCTGCAGGCGGATCCCAACAGCACGAATCAGGGACACTTCCTCGCCGCGGCGGGCCACTTGAAGCCGGGGGTGTCGATGCAGGCAGCGGCCGCCGAGATGAAGGTGCTCGGCGATCAATTCCGGCGCGCGAATCCGAAGTGGATGAACGACAACGAGCAGGCGAGCGTCCATCCGATGCTGGACGTCGCAGTCCGGGACGTCAAGCCCGCCCTGATGATCCTGCTCGGCGCGGTCGGCCTCGTGCTGCTGATCGCGTGCGCGAACGTCGCCAATCTGCTGCTCGCGCGCGCGGCCGGCCGTCAGCGTGAAGTCGCCATCCGCGCCGCGATTGGCGCAGGACGCGCGCAGATCGTCCGGCAGCTGCTGACCGAGAGCGTGCTGCTGGCGTTGATTGGCGGTCTCGTCGGCGTGGTGGCCGGCATCTGGGGCGCTCGCGCGCTGATCGCCCTGAGCCCGGGCGATCTCCCGAGAGCCGAAACGCTCGCCAACGGCTCCCTGTTATCATCGGTGATCGACTGGCGGCTCGTCCTGTTTGCACTTGGCGTTTCGCTCGGCACCGGTCTGCTCTTCGGCATCGCTCCCGCACTGCACCTCTCGCGTGCCGACGTCGGCTCGACGCTGAAGGACGCCGGCGGCCGCGGCGCCTCCGGACGCAAGGCGGCCCGTACGCGCAACGTCCTGGTCGTCGCCGAAATCGCGCTCGCGTTGATGCTGCTCGTCAGCGCCACGCTGCTGATTCGCACGTTCGTCAGCCTGCGCGAGGTACGGCCCGGCTTCGACCCGCACAACGTGCTCACGCTGCAGACGTCGCTTGCCGGGACGCAGTTCTCGTCGACACGCGACATCGAGCGACTGAGCCGGACGATGGCCCAACGTATCGATGCGTTGCCAGGCGTCCAGGCCACGGCCATGGCGGTCTCTCTGCCGACTCAGGGCAGCGTGGATCTGCCCTTCCAGATCGATGGACGGCCATTCGAAGGGAAGGACCAGTATCACGGCGACGAGCAGTGGCGCTGTGTCTCGCCCGAGTACTTCAAGGCGCTCTCGATCCCGGTCACGCGCGGGCGCATCTTCGACGATCGCGACACTGGAGGCTCGGCGCGGGTCGTGGTGATCAATGCGGCGTTCGCGAAGAAATACTGGCCCAACGCGGACCCGATCGGCCAGCAGATCACGATCGGAAAGGGGCTTGGGCCGGATTTCGAGGATCCCACCCGCCAGGTCGTCGGCATTGTCGGCGACGTGCGCGAGGTCGGGCTCTCGGAGGACGCCCCGCCGGTTTTCTACGTACCGGTGGCGCAGGTCCCCGATCCGCTGACGAAGCTGATGAACGGCGTGATTCCCGCGTCGTGGATCGTGAAGGCCTCGACGACGACGCAGGGGCTGGTGCCGCTGATTCAGAAGGAGTTCGCGTCCACCGGTGGTCAGCTGCCCGTCGCGAGGGTTCGCAGCCTGGACGAGGTTGTCGCGAGCTCGATTGCGCAGCAGAACTTCAACATGCTGCTGCTCGGCATCTTCGGCGCGATTGCGCTGCTGCTCGCGGCGATCGGGATCTATGGGCTGATGTCCTACTCGGTCGAGCAGGGCGCGCACGACATCGGCGTGCGCCTGGCGCTCGGCGCGGCGAGGCGCGACATCCTGTCGATGGTGGTCTCGAGCGGCATGAAGCTCGCGCTCGTCGGACTCACGCTCGGCGTGATCGGCTCGTTCTGGGCGGCGCGTCTCCTCACCCGGATGCTGTTCGGCGTGAAGCCCACGGATCCGGCGACCTACGCGGCCGTCACCATCACGCTCGGGACAGTAGCTTTTCTCGCGTGCTACCTGCCCGCGCGACGCGCCATGCGGGTGGACCCGATTATTGCGCTCAGACAGGAATAGCGGGGCTTACGCTGTCGGGCTGAGGCCAAGAAGCTGAGAGCTTTGGTCTGAGGCCCGAGGCGCACTAAGATCGAGTACGGGCACTCGTGGCGCACGACCACTCAGCACACAAGACGGTCACGGCAATCGATCCGGTTTGCGGGATGACGGTCGATCCCGCGCGGGCGGCGGGCTCCTACGAGTACCGACGGGCAGACCTACTACTTCTGCAACCAGGGATGTCTCCGGCGTTTTCAGGCGGATCCGGAAGAGTTCCTGAAGCCCCGCGAGCCTGAACTGCCGGTCGCGCCGCCGCCCGGCGTCTCGTACACGTGCCCGATGCACCCGGAAATCGTGCGGGACCATCCGGGCGCCTGCCCGATCTGCGGCATGGCGCTCGAACCGCGCACGATCACCGCCGACGAGCTGCCAAATCCCGAGCTGGACGACATGACGCGGCGGTTCTGGATCGCCGCAGCGTTGAGCCTGCCGGTCGTCGCGCTCGCGATGGGAGACATGTTGCTCGGCCCGGGACTCGGACATCGAATCGACGTCCGCGTGGCCAACTGGGTCGGCCTTGTCGCTGGCACGCCGGTCGTCCTCTGGGCCGGGTGGCCACTCCTGGTTCGCGGGTGGCAGTCGATCGTCACCGGTCACTTGAACATGTTCACGCTGATTGCGCTGGGCGTGGGCGCGGCGTTCGTGTTCAGCGTGGCGGCAACGCTCGCACCAGACCTCTTTCCTGCGGGCTTCCAGATGCACGGCGACGTGCCCACCTACTTCGACACATCGGTGGTGATCGTCGTGCTCGTCCTCCTCGGTCAGGTGCTGGAGTTGCGCGCGAGGGGGCGCACGACCGCGGCGCTCCGCGCGCTCCTCGGACTCGCGCCGAAATCGGCGCGGCTCGTTCGTGACGGCCGGGAGCGCGATGTCCCGCTCGCATCGGTGGCCGTCGGCGACACCCTGCGCGTGCGTCCGGGTGAGCGTGTCCCGGTTGACGGGGTCGTCACTGCCGGCACCAGCGCGATCGACGAGTCGATGGTGACGGGCGAGTCGATGCCGGTGGTGAAGGAGCCGGGCAGCCGCGTGATTGGCGCCACGATGAACGGCACGGGGACGCTGCTGATGCGCGCCGACCGCGTGGGATCCGCGACGGTGCTTGCGCAGATCGTCGCGATGGTGAGCGATGCGCAGCGGACGCGTGCACCGATTCAGCACCTGGCGGATCGGATCGCCGCCTATTTCGTCCCGGCCGTCATGGCGGTCGCGCTTATCGCCTTTGCGAGCTGGACGTTGTGGGGCCCGGAGCCGCGACTCGCGCACGGCCTGGTGAGCGCCGTCGCGGTCCTGATCATCGCGTGTCCGTGCGCGCTCGGGCTCGCGACGCCGATGGCCATCATGGTGGGTACGGGTCGCGGTGCAAGCAGCGGCGTCCTCGTGCGGAACGCCGAGGCGTTGGAGCGGCTCGAAACGGTTGACGTGCTTGTCGTCGACAAGACCGGCACGCTGACGGAAGGGAAGCCGCAGCTCACGAGCGTCGGCGCCATCGCGCCCTTTACGGAGGCCGACGTCCTGCGGTTCGCCGCCGCGATCGAACAGTCGAGCGAGCATCCGCTCGCCGCGGCTGTCCTCGCGGGCGCGCGCGATCGAGGGATCCGCGTGCCCACGGCATCAAGGTTCGAGGCCGTTCCAGGTCGCGGCGTCGTGGGCCTGGTGGACGGCCGCGAGATCCTTCTTGGCAACGCGGCGTTGTTCGCAGCCCGCGGCGTCGATGTCTCACCGCTGACGACTCGCGCAGACAGCCTGCGTGCCCGCGCGGAAACCGTCATGCTGCTCGCGATCGACGCTGCACCAGCCGGGCTGATCGGCGTCGCCGATCCGATCAAGGCGTCCTCGGGCGAGGCGCTCCGCGCCCTGCACAAGGAAGGCCTGCACATCGTGATGTTGACGGGCGACAGCCGGTCGACCGCAACCGCCGTCGCGACGGCGCTTGGCGTCGACGAGGTGGTAGCCGAGGTGCTGCCGGATCAGAAGCGCGACGTGATCCGTCGGCTGCAGGACGCGGGCCGCCGTGTGGCGATGGCGGGTGACGGCATCAACGACGCGCCCGCGCTGGCGCAGGCGGACGTCGGCATCGCGATGGGGACCGGCACCGACGTGGCAATGGCGAGCGCGGGCATCACGCTGGTCAGCGGAGATCTCCGCGCGATCGCGCGCGCCCGCCGGTTGAGCAAGGCCACCATGCGCAACATCCGGCAGAATCTGTTCCTGGCCTTCGTGTACAACGCGGTCGGCGTCCCCGTGGCGGCCGGTGTGCTGTTCCCGTTTCTTGGCCTGCTGATCAGCCCGGTCTGGGCAAGCGCCGCGATGACCTTCAGCTCGCTCTCCGTGATTGTCAACGCGTTACGGCTCCGACACGCGGACCTGTAGCGACGACGCGGTTACCCGAACAGACTGTTCAGCGCGTTGTCCGCGTACGTCCGCGGCCCCTCAAAGAGACACGCGTCTCCGCGTTGTCCGCGTTCTTCCGCGGCCCCTCAAAGAGACACGCGTCTCCGCGTTGTCCGCGTTCTTCCGCGGCCCGCAAAGCTCGTATACTGTCCCCGGCAATTCCGGCCCGGTCCGGACGCGGCGGGGAGGTAGGGGTGGTCGCAGTCGTATGGCAATTCCACATTCGGCCAGGCAGCGACGAAGCCTTCGAGCGCTTCTACGGCGCCGACGGTGACTGGACGAAGCTGTCGCGGCGAAGCCGATCGTTCCTCGGCTGCTCGTTCTTGAGAGACATCGCGGTCGAGGGGCGATATCTGCTCGTCGAGTACCTGGGGCGAGATGTTCGTGTACGAGAAGCACGTCGCCGACTTCGGCGACGAGTTGCAGTCGCTGGAAGAGCAGCGCGAGCGCTTCGTCGAGCGCATGGAAACGATCGGCGTGTTCACCGCTCTCGACGTGCCCGACCGCGTCGGCCCGACGTGGTCGCGTCGATCCGGATGAGAAGGGCGATGGTTGGCACTGATCTCGCAGTCTCGCGCCGCAATGACACCGAATCTCGTGGCGCGAACGCTGTGGCTGTGCGCTCGTGGGGACAAGCGCGCTGGCCCTCAGTCGGTGCGGCTCCGCACCAACCGGACCGTCCGGTGAGAACCCAACGATTACCATCACCGCGTCAGGCGTCTCGCCGACGCAAGTGACGATTCACGTCGGCAGCCGGGTGTACGTTTCTCAACAGCGACGTCCGGATCCACGCGATGAGCTCCGATCCGATTCAGACGCACACCGACTGTCCCGCCATCAACGACGTCGGACTGCTCAACCCAGGCCAGAGCCGCACCACCGGAGCCTTCCCCACGGCGCGCGTGTGCGGGTTCCACGATCACACCAACGAGCTCGATCCCACATGGCATGGGCAGATCGTCGTGGAGTAGGGTCAGCCATCAGCCATCAGCCATCAGCCATCAGCCATCAGCCATCAGCCGTCAGCCGTCAGCCATCAGCCGTCAGCCGTCAGCGGTCAGCGGTCAGCTGAGAGCTGAGAGCTGAGAGCTGAGAGCTGAGAGCTGCCTACGGCATCATGTGCGCCATCGTCATCCGGCGCGGGCGATAGCGCAGGAACACGTGAAACGAGGCGGGAGCCCCGTAGTTGTCGAGCAGATTGTCGGGCACATGGTACGCCGTCGCGTCACCGCCCAGCCCGAACAGCCCGGCGCGTGATTCCACGATGTCGAAGACGTAGCCGGCGGTGAAGGCGGCGACACGCGAGAGCTCGTGGAAGTGCACGACGCCGGGCGGATGGCGTCCGCCAGCGTTGAGGATGTCTTTCGTCGTCAACTCGAGCCGCGTGTACCAGGACTGGCGCCCTCGCGATCGGACGGTCGCCTCGAACAGGTAGGCGTCCAGATTGCCGTGAATCTCGCGGTTCTGTCCCCACGCGAGGAGCGCGGCCACGCGGCCGTCCGGAAGCGTGTAGCCGATCGACGCCGTCAGCCGCGTCATGTCGCTGAACGGCTCGACGTACTCAGGCGTTGTCAAATGCGCGGCGCTCACCTGCGCGTCCCACGCTTCGCGCCGCCAGGAGAGCCGGCCCGAGTAGGAGTCGAGCGGTCCGAGCTCGATGTCCTTGCGATTTTCATCGGGCTCGGCGCCGCGAAACCACGATCCTTCCAGCGTGAATGCCCCCTGCCGCACGCCGCCTGTCACGACGCCGTGACTGATGTGCGTCGCGTCCATTTCGTGGTGCCCCAGCGGCGCGGTGGGATTGTCTGCCGCCGACGGCCGATGCATGAACGCCGGCGGACCGAGTGCAGGGCTGCCCACGACCAGGACGTCTGCGAGGATCGTGCGCGGTCCAACCGGCCTGCTGTACGACACGCCCAAATCCATGAACAGATCGTGCGGATGCTGGTAGTCGATAAGAGGGGCCTGCTTGTAGGTCTCACCCGTCTGGAACACTTGCGGCGAGCCGAGCGGCTGGATCGTGAACGGCTCGAACGAGAGCATCGTGTGCAGTCGCAGCCGTCCATCGCCGACGCCACGCTCCGCGGCCAGCATCACCCAGTTCTGGGATTCCACTCGCTGGAAATCGGTGAACTTGCGCGCTTGATAGTTCCACCCCAGGAAGACGTTCGCATCCCAGGACCCGTGCCACGCGCGGCTCTCCGGCGGCGACGCCATGTGTGCGTGATCGACTTGGGCGAGCACACCCGTTGCGCTCAGCAGCGCCAGCGTCAACACGGAACCGAGGAATCGGTGCAGAGCCGCGGAGGAGGACATGAAGGGCACGTCAGGCAGGAGCAAGCTTCCTGCCCGTCCACGAGCATGCGTGATCGTAGTGTATGGCACGTCCGCGTGGCCCCGGGGTGTCCGACTGTCGGCGTCCGTCCGCGTGATCCGCGGCCTGGAGTTTTGGGCTGTCCGCGCGTTCCGCGTGATCCGCGGCCCGCGGCTTACGCAACCCGTAAAGCGCTTGCGGAAGACGTTAATGTCGGGAGGCTATTCGGGGGTCAGCGGCCCGCGCCAGCCGGCCGCCTTGAGATCCAGCTCGAGCTGATCCCAGCGTCGCTTGGTCTCCGAGGAGCCCTGGACGAAGTGCTTCCGGATCGTGCCGTCTGCTTCTGTCACCACGATCGCGAAGGTGTCGGGAATCAGGGTGGGCGCGATCTCGCACTGAAGCGACCGCTCGTTCTTGTGGAAGAAGTACACCACCAGCGCGGATATCGGTCGCACATGCGCCGCACAACAGTGTGCGGTCCCTCCACTCGCTCATTTCGTGTTGCCGCGGGCGATCACGACGTCGCGAAACTCGACACCGCCGGCGACGAAAGCCGACAGCCGTTCGCCTTCTTCGAGAAGGGTGGTGCGCTCGGCGGCCGACAGCCTGACGAAGGGTTGGATGACGATCGTCGCCGAGCGGCGGGCCCGAACGATCTTCCAGCGCGCGCCGGCAAATCCATCGATGAGCACGGTGCCGAGCAGCATTCTGCCGTCCCACACCGGGGCTCGATGCTCCGGTCGCACGACGCGCGTGCGATTCGCATGGGACAGAAGAAGGTTGTCGAACTCCGGAAGAAAGCGTGGCGGCGCGGGCGTGTCGGCGCGCGGTCTCGGCGCATCGTCCAGATCGAACAGCTCCTGACCCGCCTCGTCGTGAAAGACGCGAAGCCGCTTGCGGAGACGTTCGACCGGGTCGTGCAGGCCGGTCAATCCGGACCACGCCTGCATGTCGCGGATCGTGGCAGGACCAAACGCGCGGAGATAGCGTTGCAGCATGCGCGCACACGACGGACGCGCCGCGAGCGGACGCCGCAGCCACGTTTCCGCGTGCGCCAGCACCGGGCTACCGCTTTGCCCCCAGAGGCCGCGAGGCGGAATCTGGACGAGCGGCAGCCGCGCGCGCGCCACCTGGCCGAGCGATTGCGCATTGCGCTCCGGCCAGCGTCGCCCGAGCCGCACGCTGGCCGCCGCCAGCGTGCACGGTTCCTCGGCGAAGATTTCGCGGCTCGCGCTGGTCACGGCGTCGAGATCGAGTCCCTTGAGATGCTTGCCGAACGATCCCAGCAGACCGCGATCGAGGACCGGTTGCACGACCGGGCGCAGCCACAAACAGTCGCGGGCCGACACGAGATGGATGGTGGAGCGCATCAGCGCGAGCCGCACGACGCGGCGTCGCTCGACGAGCGACGAGAGATCCTCGAGGTGGAAACCGGAGAGCCGCGACCAGAGGCCGACATAGGGAGAGGTTGGCACCTGCGCCTGCATCCCGACGAGATGCTCGATGGCCGTGATCGGGGTGGACTCACTGCGGCGCAGGAGCAGCTGGCGGTCCAGGAGCGCGCGATTCAGCGCGCGGCGCCCGAGGATCTGGGGCACTTAGCGTCTCCCCACGAGCTTCCAGAACTGCGTCTCGTTGAGCAGCGTGATCCGGTGGCCCTTTTCACGAAGTCTCTTGAGCTCCATCAGCTTCAGCCCCGCATCGCGTCCGGCGACCTGCAGCACGTTGGGACGGCCGCGCACGACCACGGTCGTCTTCGTGGATGGGCCGCTGTGCACGAAGGCGCCCGCGCGCCGGGCGGCTCGAACCGCGTCGCGGCGCGGCACGCTCATGATGCCGGTGAACGTCACGTGCACGCCCTTCAACGTCCGCAGCACCCCGACACCAAGCCTGATCGGCGGCGTGTTGAGCGCGTCGATCAGCTCGTCGGCGCTCTCGTAGCGCTTGCGCCGTTCGCCAATGCAGCGGTGCACGATCTCCTTGAGATGATCGCTGCACGTCAAGCGCCGGACATCCTCTGTGCGGATGCGGGTGCTGGCGTCACCTCTGATCAGCATGCCCAGCAGCTGACCCACCTGGTACACGTCGTCGCGCGCCTGCCATTTCGGCGCGGCGCCGGCCAGAATGTCGCTCACCAATTCGGTGGGCGCCGTCATCGTGTTCAGGGTGCGCGCGGTGATTCCGCGGCGGTCGCTCTGCTGACGCACGATCCCGAAGTCACCCAGTTTGAGACGCCGCTTGTCGCAGACGAAGACGTTGACCGGCGTGAGGTCGCGATGCAGCAGCTGCCCGCGATGCAGCTTGCCCAGCACCTGAAGGATGCCGGCGATTTCCCGTCGGGCGGTGGCTTCAGGCCAGCCGCGGCCGGCCCGCTGAAGAAACGAGCTGAGGTCGCCGTGCGGCGCATATTCGAGGACGAGGAAGTACAAGATGCCATGCGTGCTCGACCCCGCCCGCGCGAGCGGAAACGCATCGAAGACGCAAATCGCGCGCGGGTGGGCGTTCAGCAGCTGGCCGAAGTAGGCTTCCCGCAGCCAGCCGTCGATGCGCTCGCTGACCTTGATGCAGACCGTCTCCGGGACCATCGTCGACGCGGTGCGGCGCGTGGCCAGAAACACCTGGCCGAAGCCGCCTTCGCCCAGCCAGCGCTCCACTCGATAGTGCAGGCCGGTTTCCGGGCTGATGATGGTCTGTGCCGGCGAGAGAAGACGACCCCCTCGCGCGATCCGAGGGTGGCCGACCGTGGCGGTGCGGGTGGTGGCGTCAGGCCTCAGCATGGCGTTGCGTGTCGTCATGTTATCAAGCGCGGGATCGAGGATCGCCGGCCGCACGCCCATGGGCCGACGCCCGCGCGGGCTCGTTTTGGTCGACTTCCCCAAAGGACATTTTTGTTCGACATTTTCTTGCCACGACGAAAATGTTGTCGACATAACGTCCGGGATTGCACGCGTGCCATGTCGGGGTCAATGGAGACGCTTTTGTCGCCAGCCTGCCTCGGTCACGGCACTCCGATGCCACGAAAATGTCTGTAAATTCTGAGTTGATGAACAAAACTGTCCATTGATCCGGCGAAAACTCCGGGGATTCTGCGCATTCCATGGTCCCGCGCTTGCTCTGACATCCACGGACGTGGAACCCCCGCCCGCATGCTGGCTGTGTCTATGGCTGGTTGCGAGGGGCCCCCCGGGAGGTGATCCGATGAATCAGGCCGATACCGCTTGGATGCTCGTAGCGACTGCGCTCGTACTGCTCATGACGCCTGCGTTGGCGTTCTTCTATGGAGGATTGGTTCGATCGAAGAACGCGCTGAACACGATGATGATGAGTTTCATCGCGCTCGGCTTCGTCGGCATCGTCTGGGCCGTGATCGGGTACTCGCTGGCGTTCGCTGCCGGCAACTCGATGCTGGGCGACGCGTCGCGCGTGTTCCTGCGCGGCGTCGGCCTGGAGCCGCAGGGGACGATCCCGCACCTCCTCTTCATGTGTTACCAGGGCACGTTCGCGATCATCACCGCGGCGTTGATCTCGGGCGCCATCGTCGAGCGCATGCGGTTCTCGGCGTATGTGGCGTTCATCACGCTCTGGTCGATCGTCGTCTATTCGCCGATCGCGCACTGGGTCTGGGGCGGTGGCTGGCTCGCGAAGATGGGCGCGCTCGATTTCGCCGGCGGGACGGTCGTGCACGTCAACGCCGGGGTCGCGGCGCTCGTCGCCGCGCTCGTCGTCGGCAGGCGGCGCGACTATCCCTCGTCCGGCCTGCTGCCGCATAACGTGCCCTTCACGCTGCTCGGCGCCGGCTTGCTCTGGTTCGGCTGGTTCGGCTTCAACGCCGGCAGCGCGCTTGCGGCCAACGGCATCGCCGCGCTCGCGTTCACCGCGACGATGCTCGCGCCTGCGGGTACGCTGGTCGTCTGGACGCTGCTCGATGTGTTCCGGTCTCGCAAGCCGACGGCGGTCGGCTGCGCGACGGCGATCGTCGTGGGCCTGGTCGCCATCACGCCGGCTGCCGGTTTCGTGGGACCGATGAGCGCCATCGCGCTCGGCGCCATCGCCGCCGTGCCCAGCTACTTCGGCCTGATCTGGCGCGCACGCACGTCGATGGACGATTCGCTCGATGTGGTCGCGGCTCATGGTCTCGGCGGAACCGTGGGCGCACTGTTGACCGGCGTGTTCGCCCAGAAGGCGCTCAACGGCGTTGCCGATGGGCTGTTCTTCGGCAATCCCGGCCAGCTCGCGATCCAGGCGACGGCCGTTGCGGCCGCCATCGTCTACAGCGGCGTTGTCAGCTTTCTTCTGCTGAAGGCGATCGCGCTGGTCGTGCCGCTCCGTACCGAGGCGTCTGACGAGGATGCGGGTCTCGATCTCATGCAGCATGGAGAAGAGGCCTACGTGCAGTCGTCGGGCTCGAGCGCCATCCTCCACCGCTCCTCGGCTGGTGACGCCGACAGCGTGCCCGCGATGGTACAGAGCGCGTCGGTGGCGCACTGACCGCGGACGAAGCCGGCATGCGGAACGCGGGATCCGGGATGCGACCGGATTCCGGATCCCGAATTCCGCGTCCCGGACTCTCTAGCATCCCACCGGCTGGATGTGAATCCCGCACTCGCGCTTCAGTCCGCCCCACCGGCCCGATCGTTCGTCAGAGGGATCGATGGGCAGGGTCGTGCACGGCGCGCAGCCGACGCTGGTGTAGCCAAGCTGATAGAGCGGGAGCAGCGGGATGTCGTGCCGCGTCGCGTAGTCCCAGACCTCTTTGGTCGTCCATCTCGCGAGGGGACTGACCTTCCGCAGCGTTTTGCCTGACGCCAGCGCGAACGGCTCGACCTCGGTCAAGCCGGCGCGCGTTGGCGATTGTTCGCGCCGAAGCCCCGTGAACCACACGTCGTGGTGCGCGAGCGCCGCGAAGAGCGGCCCGACCTTGTGCCGGTCGCAGCAGGCACGCGTGTCCTCTCTGCCAGAGTCCGGGCGCTGGCGCTTCCGCGCGCAGCGTCACCAGATTGAGTCCCCACCGCTCCGCGATCTGCTCGCGTGTAGGCGTAGGTCTCGGGAAAATGATGGACGGTGTCGAGGAACAGGACCGGAATGTCCGGGCGCAATTCCCGGAGGATATGCAGGAGCACGACGCATTCGGCCTGGAAGCTCGAGTCGCGCACGGGGACTCGGACGCCGAGAGCTGTTCGGCGATAAGCGTATGTACATCGATCATGTGAGCATCTCCTCGAGCACACGGCGCACGGCCTCCGCGGCGTCGGCCTCGTTGGCCGCCGCGCGAGCGGCCTGCGCGAGACGCGCCGCGGGCGTGCCGTCCGTGACGGGCGCCGTCTCCCGCTCGCGGCGCACGATCATCCCCGCGCCGGCCGTGAAGTTCGTCGCCGGATCGATGACGACGAAGCTGCCCATCGTGCGGTTGTCGGCGTAACTATCGAACACGAGCTGACGGGCGGCGGTGACCGTGATCGCGGCCCACCTCGTTGAGGCGCAGAGATCGATCCAGCTCCGCGGTCACCAGGGTCGACGCATGCTTGAGCAGGTACGGCCGTGCGGGATCGAGCGGCCGCTCATCCATCCAGACCACGTTCGCCGAGAACCGCCGGCCGACCTCGATGGGGCCGTGGGCCAGAACGTCGCCGCGGCTGATGTCGATCGCGTCGGCCAGGACCAGCGTGACCGACATCGGCGCGACGGCGATGTCGAGGTCGCCGTCCCATGTCGCGATGCGCGTGACGCGCGACGTCAGGCCCGATGGCCAGACGGTGATCTCGTCGCCCACCCGGACGGCGCCGGACGCGATCTGCCCGGCATACCCGCGGAAGTCATCATTCGGGCGCATCACCAGCTGCACCGGGAACCGCAGGGCCGCCGACGTGGGCGGTCGTGGCACCTCCACGGTCTCGAGATGCGAGAGCAGGCTCGGCCCGTCGAACCAGGGCGTCCGGCGGCTGGGCGCGATCACGTTGTCGCCGTGAAGCGCGCTGATCGGAATAGCCTGGAGCGCGGCACCATCGAGTGCCGTCGCGAAATCGGTCCGGATGGACTCGAAGATCCCGGCGTCGAACCCGACGAGATCCATCTTGTTGATCGCCAGGACGAAGCTCGAGATGCCGAGCAGTCGCGCGATGCGTGCGTGCCGCTCCGTCTGCGGCCGCATTCCGTGACGCGCGTCCACGAGAAGGATCGCGACATCGGCCGTCGACGCGCCGGTCGCCATGTTGCGCGTGTACTGTTCGTGCCCGGGCGTGTCGGCCAGGATGAACTTCCGGCGCGCTGTCGCGAAATAGCGATACGCGACGTCGATGGTGATGCCCTGCTCGCGCTCGGCCCGAAGGCCGTCGGTGAAGAGCGAGAAGTCGATCGGCCCGGCCGATCGATTGCGTGAGGCGGCGCGGACCGAATGCACCTGGTCCTCGTAGACTCCCCGCGAATCGTAGAGCAGGCGCCCGATGAGCGTACTCTTCCCATCGTCGACGCTGCCGGCCGTGCAGATGCGGAGCAGGTCCGACACTAGAAGTAGCCCTCGCGCTTCTTGAGCTCCATCGAGCCGTCCTGATCGTGATCGATCACGCGCAGCTGGCGCTCCGAGTGGCGGACGGCGAGCAGCTCCTCGATGATCTTCGGCACCGTATCGGCATCGGATCGGACCGCGCCGGTGCAGGGAGAACAGCCGAGCGATCGCATGCGGCACCGTACCCGCTCCAGGCGCTCGCCCGGCCCGAGCGGCACGAAGGGCTGCTCGGGGACAATCAGTGAGTTCCCGCGGACGATGACGTCGCGGTCCTTCGCGAAGTACATCGGCACGACCGGAATCCGTTCCGCGTCGATGTACTGCCAGACGTCGATCTCCGTCCAGTTCGAGAGCGGGAACACGCGCATGCTCTCGCCCGATCGGATCCGGCTGTTCAGGATGTGCCACAGCTCGGGCCGCTGCCGCTTCGGATCCCACTGGCCCTTCGCGTCGCGGATGCGAGAACACGCGTTCCTTGGCGCGCGAGCGTTCTTCATCACGCCTCGCCCCGCCGAACGCCGCGTCGAAGCCACCCTCGTCGAGCGCATCGAGAAGCGCCCGCGTTTTCAGCAGGCCGCAGCACCGCTGCGTGCCGACGGCGAACGGCTGCGTGCCGTCGGCGATGGCCTCGCGATTGGTGTGGACGATCAGCCGGGCCCCGACCTGGGCCGCGTACCAGTCGCGGAACTCGATCATCTCCCGGAACTTGTACGTGGTATCGACGTGCAGGAGCGGGAACGGAATCGGACCCGGATGAAACGCTTTCTGTGCCAGCCGGAGCAGCACCGACGAGTCCTTCCCGATGGAGTAGAGCATCACGGGACGCTCGAATTCCGCCACCACCTCGCGGAGGATATGAATGCTCTCGGCTTCCAGCGCTCGTAGATGATCGAGCCCCGGCGCCACCGCGGGTGGCCTGTCGAGGAGTCGCATGTGCATCACTTGGCCTCCTGCGCAAGGGATCCCGAGATCCCCCGCGGCCGATGTCCAGAGAAGAACCGATAGAGGAGCAGCGCGTCGATCGCGATCACCGTCACCATGACGACGCCGGCGCCGAAGCCATAGCCGAAGGACCGTTCATCGCGGATCGGGCGCCGATACCCGGCCGCCTGAACGAGAATCAACGGCAGGAGCAAGGCAAACGTGCCGAGCTTGAGCCACTCCGGCCGGCCCAGCGCGACGATGAGGTACCGACCGCGACGCCGGGCGCCAGCCCGATGGCGACGGGCATCAGGCGTGCTCGGACGGCGGCCAGCCCGCGACGATTGACCCACAGCACGGACGCATTGAGCGCGACCTCGATCGGTACGCGCGCCGGAGTCAAGACGCGGTTCGTCAGGAACAGCAGGGCCAGAGGAACCGTGATCGACGAGAACCCGTACCCCAGCGCGCCGTTGACGACGGCGGCGACGGCCGTGATGAGAACGAGCTCGGTCGAGTGGGCGAACTGCACCAGGATTTGCTCCGCTCGTTGGCTGAAGGACCGCCGACGCGGGCGACGGACTCTTCGGACTTGACGTCGTGTTGGCCACGAGCTCACGCCTCGATCAGATCGGAAAGCGTAGGCCCGAGGCGCAGCTAGGACTGCGTCGAAAATGGATTGCCGAGCGATGAGCGGGGAGGAACCGGAAGGAAAGCTGGCGTAGAAGCTCTACCCGCGCGTCGCCGGCATCGTACAGACGCATCGACACCGTGTCGATGCGGTGCAGGCGGAGCCGGGACAACAGCAGGTAGCGAGGCGCACGAGAACCTGCCGACACCGTAACACGTCGGCCGCAAACATTTCAAGTCGCGCCGTGCCGCTCCGGGTCAGCCGTCGGGCCGGCGCATGGCCGTTCCTGGACGATAGCGTCATGAATGTCGCTACGGACGCAACGTGCGGACATTTTTGGCGACTTCAAGCCGAGCCGGGCCGAGCGCCGTGGCGCGGGCCGCTTGTCTGTGACTCAGGCCGCAATCAACAGAAATGTTCTACATGGCCTATGAGACGACGATAGTGTTCGTCGCGTCGCCGTGGTCGCTCGCCGCCGTGTCCCGGACCTCCGATGCTCGGACCCGCACCGTATCAGCATGTTGCAGCAACGACACGACGCGCGTCGACGCGTCGCGCGTGACGGTTCGCGGGGACTCGACCTTGCACTGCGGCCGGTCACCCACGGTGTCGGTCGCGGAGCGCGGGTTCGTGCGCCGCGGTGATCGTCACGACAGAGTTCGCGTGGGCAACTCTGCGCCGGCTGCGCCCGCGCGGACCTTTCCGGACTGGAGATGGGTAGCCGCTATGATGACCGTCACGAGATGTACGCCGCCGTTGCTTGCGACCATGTTCGCTTCCGCCATCGTGTTCAGCGCGCTCCCGCAGCGAGCGTTCGCGCAGAGCGCGCCGGCCCCCGAAGCGACGCCGGCAACCGCCCAGGCACCCGCGGCCGATCCGGCGCCTGCGGCCGCGGCCACGCAGGATGAGTCAAAAGGGTTCTGGGAGGGCACCGAGCTCGGCGGACTGATTGACGTGTACTACGACTACTACTCGACCAAGCCGGAGGGCGACGCGCTCTATCGCCTGTTCGACACGAAGCACAATCAGTTCAACCTGAACATGGCGGAGGTGTGGCTCGCCAAGGCGCCGACGGCCGATTCGCGCGCGGGCTTCAAGCTGCGCGCGACCGCGGGATCGGCAGCGGCGCTCATCAACGCGTTCGAGCCGGGCGGGCCCGAGCTGCTGAAGAACGTCGAGGAAGCGTATGTCAGCTACCTGGCCCCGGTCGGCAAAGGTTTGCAGCTCGACGTCGGCAAGTTCGTGACCCCGCTCGGCGCCGAGGTCATCGAGGCCAAGGACAACTGGAACTACTCGCGGTCGCTCCTCTTCGCCCTCGCGATTCCCTTCTATCACGCCGGCGTTCGCGTCAGCTACGCGCCGAACGACAAGTTCAGCGTGATGGGGCTCCTCACCAACGGCTGGAACGACGTCGTCGACAACAACAGCGGAAAGACGCTCGGCGGCCAGATCATCTTCAAGCCGACCGGCGCCCTGTCGATCGTCCAGAACTACATGGCCGGGCCCGAACAGCCGGCCGACAGCGACGACTGGCGTCAGATCTCCGATACGACCGTCACCTTCACGGCGGCCAAGGCACTCACGCTGATGGCCAACTACGACTACGGCCACGACACCTTCGCCGGCGTCGGCGGGCACTGGCAGGGGTTCGCCGGATACGCCAAATTCCAGGCGAACGAGTCCATCGCCATCATTCCCCGATTCGAGTGGTACGACGACGAGGCTGGATTCACGACGGGCACGCCACAGACGTTGAAGGAAGCGACGATCACGCTGGAAGCGAAGGCGCTCGACAACCTGCTCTGGCGGATCGAGTACCGCGGAGACTTCTCCGATCAGGACGTCTTCAAGAACGACGATGGCGTCTTCAAGGATCAGCAGCACTCCATCGGCATCGGTATGCTGTATTCGTTCAGCTTCAAGGGGAAATAGCGAGGACGGGCCTCGCGAGTGTAAGGTATTCGCCGATGGCGACTCTTCGGCCGAAGCCGAGCCCCGCCGTGCTGCTCGACGCGGCACGACGGGAGCTCAGTGACGAGATCGTGCGTGGAGAGGGGGGGCGCGTCGCCCTCGAGCGGTACTCGGCCCGCCTGGATGCCCTCATCGGACAGCTCGTTGTCGACGCGCCACCCTCGGGGCGACAGGTCGCAATCGCGGCGCTCGGCGGCTACGGCCGGCGCCACCTGTGCCTGCATTCGGACATCGATCTGTTGATCGTGTTCGACGGCCCGCTGGACGACAGCGATGAGCGATTCCTGCGCGCGGTGCTGCATCCGCTCTGGGACGCCGGTCTGGTCGTCGGCCACCAGGTCCGGGAGATCGAGGAGCTGTCGCGGCTCGAAGTGGACAATCCGGAATTCCTGCTGGCATTGGTGGACGCGCGCCCGATCGGCGGCGACCCAGCGCTGTTCGCGCGGTTCCAGGAAGAGTTTCACTCCCCCCAGACGCACGCGTTCATCGTCGGCGCGCTCGAACGGCTGATCGACGAGCGCCACGCGCAGTTCAACGACACGCTCTATCAGCTGGAACCAGACGTCAAGGACGCGCCTGGAGCGCTACGGGATCTGACCGCCGTTCGCACGCTGGCCTCATTGACGGATCCGGCGCTCATCCGCCAGGGACCTGAGGATCCCGAGCGGCTTCTCGACGCGGAAGACTTCTACCTGCGCGTCCGCTCGATTCTGCATTTGGAGAGCAGGCGCAACCAGAATCTGCTGACCCACGCGCTGCAGGAGCGGGCCGCGGACCTCCTCGGCTACCCGGGTCCGCTTCCGCAGCCGCGCGTCGAACGGCTGATGGGGGACTACTTTCGTCATGCCCGCGTGGTCACGCGCGCGCTCGAGTGGGCGCGGCGATCCGCGCCCATGCCCGTCGACGTGAACGTCGGTCGCTCGACCGAGGGGATCAAGTTCATCGATCGCGGCAAGGCCGCTATCCAGCCGGCCACCTGGCTCTCAGTCTTCCAGGCCGCGCTGGACGGCGAATGCGACGTCGCGAACGACGCGCTCATCTGCATGCGCCAGCACGCGGAGCGCTTCAACGCCGCCGACTTCTTTCCCACGCCTGGCCATCGCGCTGCGATGCTTCGCTTCCTGAAGCCGCGCGCCGGCCTCTACGCGCGCCTGTCGGAGATGCACGATTGCGGCGTGCTCAGCCGCCTGCTCCCGGCGTTCCAGGCGATCACGTACCGCGTGGTGCGGGACTTCTACCACAAGTACACGGTTGACGAGCACACCCTGCTGACGGTGCGAAATCTCGAGCGCCTGTCGGCGACGCCCGGCCGCGAGCGCTTCGCGTCGCTGCTCCAGGGTCTCGAGTCGCCGGAGCTGCTGGTCCTTGCCCTGTTGCTCCACGATGTCGGCAAGTGGCGCGACGAGGACCATGCGACCGAGAGCGTACGCATGGCGCGGCAGATGTTCGAGATCCTGGACCTGCCGACGGACGCCGCGGAGCTCGTGGAGTTCCTGATCGCGAACCACCTCCGCATGTCCCAGGTCGCCTTCCGGCGCGACACGGAGGACCCCGAAATCGTCCGGGATTTCGCCCAGATGGTGGGCGTCGAGGATCGGCTGAAGATGCTCGTGCCTCCTGACGCTTGCCGACATCGAGGCTGTGAGCCTGGAAACCCTGACACCCTGGAAGGCGGAGCTCCTGTGGCGCCTCTACGTCGACACGTACAACGAGTTGACAATGGGCTACGGCGACGACTTGATCGCCCGCGGGCAGGCTGACACCGCGACCCTCTTCTCGCGGCGTCCGGCGGATCTGACCGACAGCGAGATCGCGAGCGTGCTCGAAGGCTTTCCCCGGCGCTACCTTCAGCTGTTCGACGCCGAGGCGATCTATCGTCATGTGCGGCTCTCGCGAAACATGGGGCCCGACGAGGTTCATCTGTTTCTCGAGCGCAAGCGGGACACCCTCGAGCTGACCGTCGTGACGCAGGACAAGCCGTTCCTGTTCTCGAACATCTGCGGCGTGCTGTCGTCGTTTGGCATGGACATCCTGCGCGGCCACGCGTTGACGAATCCGAACGGCCTCGTCCTCGACGTGTTCCAGTTCAACGACGCCGAACGCTTCGTCGAGCTGAACGCCGGCGCGCAGGACCTGATCTTCCAGGCCATCAACGACGTGGTCGCCGGACGCACCAGCGTGACGGACAAGCTTCGCGGCCGTCAGGAAAGCCTCTTCCACCGCCGCGAAGCGCGGGTCAAACCGGTCGTGCATTGCGACAACGCCGCGTCGCGCCGCTACACGATCGTCGAGATCGTGGCCGACGATGCGCTGGGGCTGCTGTACCGCATCAGCCGGACGATTTCGCAGCACGGTTGTGAGATGGATTTGGTACTGATCTCCACCGAAGGGCGCAAGGCGATCGACGTCTTTCACATCACCAAGGCCGGAGCCAAGCTGTCCGACGACGAACAGCGCACGCTCAGCGGCGACCTGCAACGCATGCTGGAGGAATCATGAAGCTGATCAAAGCCATCATCCGTCCCAACAAAGTCGACGAGGTGAAAGACGCGCTCGAGCGCCTCAACATCTCGGGGATGACCGTGACGGAGGTGCGGGGCCACGGCAAGCAGAAAGGCCATACGGCCGTCTACCGCGGGAAGGAATACAACGTGAGCCTGCTGCCGAAGATGGAGATCGAGCTCGTGGTGCAGGACAACATCGTGGACGACGCGATCAAGGCCATCGTGCAGGCGGCCCGTACCGGCGAGATTGGAGACGGACGCGTGTTCGTGATGCCGGTCGAGCAGACCTACCGGATCCGCACCGGCGAACAGGGCCTGTAGCAGGCTGCTGGAAACCGCAGCATGAATGCAAAACGCCAAATGGAGATCGGAGGCGGCGCTACCTATGTGAAATAGTCATGGGTCCGATGTGATCATTCTATTTCCCTTCTGGCCGTCCGCCTGCGATAACTCCCTGAGCGGAAAGGGCCGACATGTCATCTGCAGAACCCCCGCAGGCGGGCGGACTCTACGATCCGGCCTACGAACACGACGCATGCGGCGTCGGGTTCGTGGTCGATGTCGCGGGTCGACCCTCGCACCGCGTGATCGCGCGCGGCCTTCAAGTCCTCATCAATCTGCTGCATCGCGGCGCCTGCGGCTGCGAGGCCAATACGGGTGATGGCGCCGGCATTCTGATTCAGATGCCGGATCGGTTCCTGCGGAGGGTGACCGCGCCGCTCGGCATCGACCTCCCGCTGACCGGACGCTACGGCGCGGGCCTCGTGTTTCTTCCGCGCGACCCACGGCAGCGCGATCAGGTCCGCCGCCTGTTCGATCGCATCATTCGGGAAGAGGGTCAGGAGCCGCTGGGCTGGCGGCCTGTGCCCGTTGACGACTCCCGCCTCGGCGCGTCCGCCGTCAAAGCTCGTCCGGTGATGGAGCAGGTGTTCATCGGCGACGGCTCCGCCGCGGGCGCCGCGGTGCCGGCCGACCCGATGCGCTTCGAACGCAAGCTGTATGTGATTCGCAAGCGCGTCGAGCACGCGATCGATGCGCTGACGCTGGCCGAACGGCACCTCTGCTACATCTGCAGCCTCTCGTCGCGCACCCTGATCTACAAGGGGATGCTGACGGCGGACCAGATCCAGCCGACGTTCCCCGATCTCGACGACGAGGATCTCGAGTCGGCCCTGGCGCTCGTGCACCAGCGGTTCAGCACGAACACATTTCCGTCCTGGCCGCTCGCGCATCCCTATCGCTACGTCGCGCACAACGGTGAGATCAACACCCTGCGCGGCAACATCAACTGGATGCGCGCCAGGGAAGGCCTGCTGCGATCGACCGTGTTCGGCGACGATCTCCGCAAGCTCCTGCCGATCATCCGGGAGGGGGGCAGCGACACGGCCACGTTCGACAACGTGCTCGAGTTCCTCGTGATGACGGGGCGATCGCTGCCGCACGCCGTGCTCATGATGATTCCGGAGCCGTGGTCGGCGCACGAGGAGATGAGCCCGGAGCTGCGCGCCTTTTACGAGTACCACTCGGCGCTCATGGAGCCCTGGGACGGTCCGGCGTCGATCGCGTTCACCGACGGCACCGTGATTGGCGCGGTGCTGGATCGCAACGGCCTGCGTCCCTCCCGCTACTACGTCACCAAGGACGGCCTGGTCGTCATGGCCTCGGAGGTCGGGGTCCTCGACCTTCCTGCCGAGGACATCCTCATCAAGGAGCGCCTGCATCCCGGACGGATCTTCCTCGTCGACACGGCGCAGGGCCGCATCGTCTCGGACGACGAGATCAAGAAAGACCTCGCGTCGGCGCATCCGTACGAGCGATGGCTCGCCGACAACCTGGTCGACATCGACAGCCTGCCCGAGGCGCCGTACCTGCCGCGTCACAGCCACGAGTCGGTGCGGCGGCGCCAGCACATGTTCGGCTACACGCAAGAGGATCTGCGCCTGCTGCTCGCGCCGATGGCGACCGACGGCCACGAGCCGGTTGGCTCGATGGGCACCGACACGAGCCTGGCGGTCCTGTCCGATCGCCCGCGCCTGTTGTACGACTACTTCAAGCAGGTCTTCGCGCAGGTCACCAACCCGCCGCTCGATGCCATCCGTGAAGAGCTGGTGACCACGATGGCGTCAACGGTCGGGCCGGAAGGCAATCTGCTCGATCCCCAGCCGGAGTCGTGCCGTCAGATTCAGATCACGTACCCGGTGATCAACAACGAGCAGCTCGCGAAGCTCCGGCACGTCTACGAGCCCGGCTTCCGGTCGACGACCCTTCCGATGCTGTTCGATTCAGGGCAGGGAGGCGCCGGCCTCGAGCGCGCGATGGAGGAGCTGAAGAAGCGCGCGAGCGACGCTGTCGAGGCGGGTTACACGATTCTCATCCTGTCGGATCGGAGCGCGGATCGATCGCGTGCGCCGATTCCGAGCCTCCTGGCCACGGCGGGCGTGCACCACCATCTGGTGCGGCAGGGCACGCGCACCCGCTGCGGTCTCGTCGTGGAGTCCGGAGACGCGCGCGAGGTGCACCACTGCGCGCTGCTCCTGGGCTACGGCGCGGGCGTCGTCAACCCCTATCTGGCGTTCGAGACCCTCGACGACATGATCAACCGCGGACAGCTCGCGGGCGTCTCGCACGATCAGGCGGTGCTGAACTTCATCCACGCGCTGAACAAGGGCATCCTGAAGTCCATGTCGAAGATGGGCATCTCGACGCTCCAGAGCTACTGCGGCGCGCAGATTTTCGAGGCGGTCGGCCTCGACCGCGCGTTCGTCGACAAGTACTTCGCGGGCACCGCGTCGCGGATCGGCGGCGTCGGCATCGACGTCATCGGCGAGGAAACCGCGGTCCGCCTCCGACGCGCGTATCCGGAGCGTCCAGGTGCAGCGTCCGATCTCGAGTCGGGCGGCGAGTACCAGTGGCGCCGCGACGGCGAGTATCACCTGTTCAATCCAGACACCGTGTTCAAGCTCCAGCACGCGACGCGGAGCGGCCAGTACACGATCTTCAAGGAATACACGCGCCTCGTGGACGATCAAAGCCAACAGCGCGCGACGTTGCGCGGCCTGTTCGAATGGCAGCCGGCGGCCGCGCCGGTTCCCCTCGAGGACGTCGAACCAGTCGAGAGCATCGTCAAGCGCTTCGCGACCGGCGCGATGTCGTATGGATCGATCAGCCAGGAAGCGCACGAGACCCTGGCGATTGCGATGAACCGCCTCGGCGGCAAGTCGAACACCGGCGAAGGCGGCGAGGATCCCGCGCGATACGTCCGCGACGCCGAACGGCGATTCTCGCCGCAGCGCGATCAAGCAGGTGGCGTCGGGTCGATTCGGCGTGACGAGCGAATATCTCGTGAACGCCGAAGAGCTGCAGATCAAGATGGCGCAAGGCGCCAAGCCCGGCGAAGGCGGGCAGCTGCCGGGGCACAAGGTCTATCCCTGGATTGCGAAGGTGCGTCACGCGATGCCAGGCGTCGGGCTCATCTCGCCGCCGCCGCACCACGACATCTATTCGATCGAGGACCTGGCGCAGCTGATCTACGACCTGAAGAACGCCAATCCGCTGGCGCGCATCTCGGTCAAGCTGGTGGCGATCGCGGGTGTCGGCACGATTGCGGCCGGCGTAGCCAAGGCGCACGCCGACGTGGTCCTGATCTCCGGTCACGACGGCGGCACCGGCGCGTCGCCGCTCACGAGCATCAAGCACAGCGGCGTCCCGTGGGAGCTGGGGCTCGCGGAGACGCAGCAGGTGCTGCGCATGAACGGGCTTCGCGACCGCATCGTCGTCCAGGTGGACGGCCAGATGAAGACCGGGCGCGACGTCGTGATTGCCGCGCTCATGGGCGCCGAAGAGTTCGGCTTCGCGACCGCTCCGCTCGTCGTCTCCGGGTGCGTCATGATGCGCGTCTGCCATCTGAATACGTGCCCCGTCGGGATCGCCACGCAGGATCCCGAGCTTCGGAAGCGGTTCACGGGCCAGCCGGAGTTCGTCGAGAACTTCTTCCGGTTCATCGCGCAGGAAGTCCGCGAGTACATGGCGCAGCTCGGCTTCCGGACGATGGACGAGATGATCGGTCGAGTCGATCGGCTGAACGTCCGCCCGGCGCTGAATCATTGGAAGGCGCGCGGGCCTCGACCTCTCGTCGATCTTCGACGGGTCGCGCGACACGGCGTCGCCCAGGCGCGCGGTCACCACGCAGGACCACGGTCTCGATCGAGCGCTCGATCGCGAGCTGATTGCCGCGTGCGCGGACGCGCTCGAAGGCAGACGGCCCGTCTCGCATCTCGCAGCCGATTCGCAACGTGCATCGGTCCGTCGGGACGATGCTGGGGTCGGAGGTGACGCGCCGCTGGGGCGGCAAGGGACTGCCGGACGACACGATCAGCATCGACTGCCACGGGTCGGCCGGACAGAGCTTCGGCGCGTTCGTTCCACGCGGAATCACGCTCTCGCTCGAAGGCGACGCGAACGACTACGTCGGCAAGGGGCTCTCAGGCGGGAAGCTGGTGATCTACCCGCCGCGCGTGGCGACGTTCGCGGCGGAAGACAACATCATCATCGGGAACGTCGCGCTCTACGGCGCGACGAGCGGCGAGGCATACATCCGCGGCATAGCGGGCGAGCGGTTCGCCGTCCGCAACAGCGGCGCGATTGCCGTCGTCGAAGGCGTAGGCGACCACGGGTGCGAATACATGACGGGCGGCCGCGTGATGATCCTCGGGCGGACGGGCCGCAACTTCGCCGCGGGGATGAGCGGCGGTCTCGCGTATGTGCTCGACCACGGTCGGGCATTCGCGCGCCGCTGCAATCACGACGCCATCGAGCTCGAGCCGCTGATCGAAGACGACGACATCAAGATCGTGCGCGATCTGCTTGAACGCCATGTTCGGTACACGGCGAGTACCGTCGCCGGCCGGCTGCTCGCGGACTGGGCGTCGAGCATCGAGCGGTTCGTCAAGGTGGTTCCTCGCGAGTACAAGCGCGCGATGGAGGCCAGGACGTCGCGTGAGGTCGCGGGAGTGCCGTCGCAGCTGCTGCAGGTCGCCAATGGGTAAGGCCAGCGGGTTTCTCGAAGTTCGCCGGGAGAAGCAGCCGGCGCGTCCCGTCCTGATGCGGGTCCGGGACTGGGAGGAGGTCTACCTGCCCTACAGCCGTGACGCGCTGCGCGCGCAGACGTCGCGGTGCATGGACTGCGGCATTCCGTTCTGTCATCGAGGGCTGTCCGCTCGGCAATCTGATTCCCGACTGGAACGATCTCGTCTATCGCGATCGATGGAAGGCGGCGATCGAGCGGCTGCACGCCACGAACAACTTCCCGGAGTTGACTGGACGACTGTGTCCGGCGCCCTGCGAGGGCTCGTGCGTGCTGGGCATCAACGATTCGGCCGTCACGATCAAGGCCACCGAGGCCGCCATCATCGAGCGCGCGTTCGAACAGGGATGGATCGTCCCGCGTCCGCCCGCACGCGCGCAGCGGCAAACGAGTCGCGGTGGTCGGGTCGGGACCTGCCGGTCTCGCCGTCGCCGCCCAGCTCAATAGCGCCGGGCACCTCGTGACGGTGTTCGAGCGGGCCGATCGGATCGGCGGGCTGCTGCGGTACGGCATTCCAGAGTTCAAGCTCGAGAAACGCTGGCTCGATCGCCGGCTCGATCTGCTGCAGCAGGAGGGCGTGATCTTCCGCACGAGCTGCAACATCGGCGTGGACCTGTCCGCCAATGACCTCCGCGCGAATTTCGACGCCGTGGTCCTTGCCGGCGGCTCGACCGAGCCTCGCGATCTGCAGGTACCCGGCCGCGAGCTGTCCGGCATCCACTTCGCGATGGACTACCTGCCCGCTGCAGAATCGCCGCTGTGAAGGCGACGAGATCCTCGCCGATCAGTTCATCACCGCCGAGAACAAGGACGTCGTCATCATCGGCGGCGGTGACACCGGCGCCGATTGCCTGGGGACGGCGCACCGGCAGGGCGCGCGCAGCGTGACGCAGCTCGAGCTGCTGTCACGTCCGCCGGACGCCCGTGCGGCGGCCAACCCGTGGCCGATGTGGCCGAACATCTTCCGCGTCTCGTCGGCGCACGAGGAAGGCGGCGACCGCCTCTTCTCGATTTCGACGACGCGATTCAGTGGCGATGAGCACGGCCGGGTCACGACGCTGCATACCATGAACGTCGAGACCGCCATGGTGAACGGCCGGCCGTCGTTTGCGTGCCGTGCCGGGGACCGAACAGGAGATCCGCGCCGATCTGGTGCTGCTGGCGATGGGGTTTCTCGGCCCGGAGCGATCGAGCATGCTCGCCGAGCTCGAGGTGCGCGATGACCGATCGCGGCACCGTGTGGCGCGACGCGAATTGGATGACCAGCACGCCGGGTGTCTTCACCGCCGGCGACATGCAGCGTGGCCAATCGTTGATCGTGTGGGCAATCGCGGAAGGCCGAAGCTGCGCGCGCGGCGTCGATGCCTTTCTGATGGGCGAGTCGTCACTGCCCGCCCCGGTCGCCTAACATACAGATGTAGCGCAGGCCTTGAGGCCTGCCCGGTCCGCAGGCAGGGCTGAAGCCCTGCGCTACCCGAGCCGCTGTCGAGGGCAGGCCCACCGCGGCGGAACCAGATCGTGAACAAGCTCACCGATTCCCCTCCGGGACATCCGCCAGTCGAAGCCGAGCCGTCGCATGCGCCGGACGATCCGCACAAGCCGCTGCGGGATGACGTGCGGCTGCTCGGCACGTTGCTCGGCGAGACGCTGCGCCACCAGGAGGGCGACGCGCTCTTCGAGCGCGTCGAGCGGGTGCGCAACGCTGCGAAATCGGCTCGAGGGCCAGGGCAGGGGCAGGCTGCGCTCGATGAGCTGGCGCTCGAACTTGTCGGCGATGCCCGTTGCCGAGGCCTTGCCGGTCGCTCGAGCGTTCGCGCACTTCCTGAACCTCGCGAACATCGCGGAGCAGCACCACCGCGTGCGACGCCGGCGCGCCTATCTGCGGGATCCGTCCGCCGCCCCGCAACCAGGATCCGTCGATGAATCGCTCGCGCGGCTGGCCTCGACGGGCATGTCGGGCGACGCGCTGCACAAGGCCGTCTGCGCGCTGCGGATCGAGCTCGTGCTGACCGCGCATCCGACCGAGATCATGCGGCGGACGCTTCAATACAAGTACGGCCGCACCGCGGAGGCACTCGCGGGGCTCGATCACACGGATGCGACGCCGCTCGAGCGCGACGCGTTCGTCGAAGCGTTGAAGCGCGAGATTCAGGCGGCGTGGGAGACCGAGGATGTGCGGCGCGATCGGCCGTCGCCGCTCGAAGAGGTGCGCGCGGCACTGACGATCTTCGATCAGATCCTGTGGAATGCCGTGCCGGAGTTCCTGCGATCGCTCGATCGAACGCTCGGTCGCGTCACACGCCGCGGGCTGCCGCTCGGCGTGTCGCCGATCCGGTTCGGATCGTGGATTGGCGGCGATCGCGACGGGAATCCCGCCGTGACCGCCGACGTCACGCGCCGCGCATGCCTGATCGCGCGCCGCGTGGCTGCGACGCTGTATCTGCACGAGATCGGCGAGCTCCACGGAGAGCTCTCGCTCGCAGACGCGACCGAGGACCTGCGCGCCAGGGCCGGCCGCGCCTACGAGCCGTATCGCGCGGTCCTTCACGATGTCCGGCGCCGCCTGCACGTGACGCGCGCGTGGCTCGACTCGTGCCTTGGGTCGGACGTCGACCAGCCCGCTCCGGCCGACGTCTACGTACGCACGGACGACCTCGCCGAGCCGCTCCGGCTCTGTTATCGATCGCTCCACGCAACAGGGAACGGGATCGTGGCGGACGGGCGGCTGCTGGATCTGCTCAGGAGGCTGGCCGCCTTCGGTCTCACGCTGGTTCGGCTCGATGTCCGCCAGGAAGCCAAGCGCCATACCGACGCGATCAATGCGATCACGCGTCGCTCGCGGACTCGGCGCGTATGCCGACTGGCCGGAAGAGCAGCGCGTCGAGTTCCTGGTTGCGCGCGCTCGGCGCCGGACGCGATGCGCTGCCCGCGGACGTGACCGCCGATCCCGAGGTCACGGAAGTGCTCGCGACGTTTCGCATGCTGGCGCGCATTCCGGCCGAATCGCTCGGCGCGTACGTGATCACCATGGCGGCGCAGCCGTCGGACGTGCTCGCGGTCGAGCTGCTCGTGCGATGGGCGGGCGTGACGCCCCCGCCGCGTGTCGTGCCGCTCTTCGAAACAGCCAAAGATTTGCGCGCGGCCGGCGACGTCATCGATCGGCTGCTGTCGCTGCCCTCGTATCACGACCGCGTCATGAAGGCGGGCGGACGACAAGAGGTGATGGTCGGGTATTCGGATTCCGCGAAGGACATCGGACGTCTGGCTGCCGCGTGGGAGCTGTACAAGAGTCAGGAATCGATCGTCGAGGCCTCGCGCAGGCACGGCGTCGCCGTCACGCTCTTTCACGGACGTGGGGGCAGCGTCGGGCGCGGCGGCGGACCCACGGCATTGGCGATTCAGTCGCAACCGCCTGGATCCGTCGACGGGACGCTGCGCGTCACTGAGCAGGGCGAGATGATCCAGGCGAAGTTCGGGCTCCCGGGCATTGCGCTGCGGACGCTCGAGGTCTACACGACCGCCACGCTCGAAGCCGCGCTCGGCCGGCCGTCACGGCTCGACCCGCGCTGGCGCACGACGATGGATCGCCTCGCCGCAGACGCCAGCCGTGCGTTCCGTCAGACCGTCTATGAGGATCCGCGCTTCCCGACCTACTTCCGCGCCGCCACGCCGGTCGCGGAGCTGGACGCGCTGCACATCGGCAGCCGGCCGGCGCGTCGAGCCGGCGCCGGCGGGATTGGACCGCTGCGCGCGATCCCCTGGCAGTTCGCGTGGACGCAGACGCGATTGCTGCTCGCGTCGTGGCTGGGCGCGGAGGCGATCCTGAAGCTCGACGCGGCCGATCTCGAGACGTGCCGCGCGATGTACCGGGCGTGGCCGTTCTTCCGATCGAGCATCGATCTCCTGCAGATGGTGCTTGCGAAGGCCGAGCCCGCGATCGCTGCGCACTACGATCGACAGCTCGTGCCGCCGGATCTGCAGGGTTTCGGCGCCAGCCTTCGGGCGAGGTTGCAGCAGGCGGTGGACGGCGTGCTCCTGGTGAGCGGCCACGACCACCTGCTCGAGACCAACACGGTGCTCCGGCGCTCGATCGACGTGCGCAACCCCTATGTCGATCCGATCAACCTGCTGCAGGTCGAACTGTTGCGACGCCTCGCCGTCCTGCACAAGATCGCAGCGGCCGACGACCGATCGGAAGAGGAGCCCGCCGCTGACCTCGTGCACCTGCGGCGCGCGTTGTCCGTGACGATCAACGGCATCGCCGCCGGGATGCGGAATACGGGGTAGGGACGCGTGCGCCGATGGCAGATGACGGATGGCAGATGACAGATCCGATACCCCGCTCCTCCGTCATCCGACCTCCGTCATCCACCATCCTCACACATTCAGCTCCTTCAAGTACGGGACGCTCGCCTGCATCAGGTCCAGATTCATCTCGACGAAGTAGTTCTTCACGCCGCCCGTCTTGGCCGCGGTGAAGATCTTCGTCCAGTCGAGCGAGCCCTGACCCACGGCCACGGTCTTCTTCGTCTCGGATGACCAGTCCTGCACGTGCATGGAGACGAACCGGCCTGGATACTTCGTCGAAGTACTCGGCGGCGTCGAAGCCCTGGCTGATCGTCGAGCACTGGAACTGGAACTTGACGAGCTTCGGGTCCAGCAGTTCGAGCAGGATGTCGTAGGTCCGCCGGCCGTTCACCTGCGACAGCTCGAACGTCTCGTTGTGCAGTCCCTGCTGGATCCCGGCCTTCGCGGACTGCTCGGCCATCTTGTTGTATTCGTCCGCCGCGCGCTTCACATCGTCCATCGTCGGATTCTTCGGGCCGTCGAGGCTCGGCACCATCATTTGCGTGAGCCCGACGTCCTTCGCCCAGGCGATGCGCTCCGACAGGTGGTCGCGCAGCTCCTTGATCCCGAAGTGCGAGCTCTCGCAGCTGACGCCGGCGTCGCCAAGAATCTTCCGCAGCTCGGCGCCCTTGTATTTCGCGAGATCGCCGAAGCCCGAATCCGCGTAGCCGACGGGCGAGCAGAGCTCGATCCGCTGAAATCCGGCATCCGCCAGCGTCTTGATTGTCCCTGGAAAATCCTTCGCGATCATGGTGCGAACCGGCCACGTCTGACAGCCGATCGGCATGCCGAGCGGGTTCGCGCGAAGCGCCGCCACGCGGGACGTCAGCACCGCGGCGACGGCCGCGTGCGTGCCCGTCTTCCTGAAGAACTCTCTCCTCGAGATTGCAGTCATTGCCGCCTGCCTTTGCTGTGTCGGACCATCGAGTCCGTCGAACGGGATGGACGTGGCGAGGATCCTCTCACAAATCGCGCAGGCTGGCGACTGCCGCACGGCTGTTGAACGGGGCCTCCGGCTGAGACATAGTGGACCGTTCAAGTCGTCTGTGGCGTGTCGTGCACGGGAGGTCGATCAGTGAGCATCCGGATTCTGGCCGCACTATTTGCGTTGGTGACGATCAGCGCCAGCGCGCAAACCCCGAGCGCGGGCACGCCGCAGGGAGGTGCGGACCCGACCCCGCCCAACGCGCCCGACCAGCGTCCCGCGTTTGCCGGCCAGACGCGTGCGCCTGTTCGGGCATCCAACGTCGCGTTCACCGTCGTGACGGTGGCCGAGGGACTGCAGACGCCGTGGGGGATGGCGTTCCTGCCGGGCGGCCGGATCCTGGTGACGGAGAAGCCGGCGGGGCGGCTGAGAATCATCGGCACGGACGGCAAGCTCTCCGAGGCGGTTGCGGGACTGCCGGCTGTGGACGGCCGCAATCAGGGCGGTCTGCTGGACGTTGCGATCGACCCGAGCTTCGCCACCAATCATCTGATCTATTGGAGCTACGCCGAGCCCCGCGACGCGGGCGCGAACAACACCGCGGTCGCTCGCGGCCGTCTCGTCGAGGACGGCACGCCCCGTGTCGAGGACCTTCAGGTGATCTTTCACCAGGCACCCTCGCTGAACTCCACGCTTCATTTCGGCGGACGCCTCGTCTTCGGCCGCGATGGAACGCTGTTCGTCACGCTCGGCGAGCGATCGATCACCGAGGGGCGCATGCAGGCGCAGCGGATGGACGGCCTGCTCGGCAAGATCGTCCGGATCAATCCCGACGGGTCGATCCCGAAAGACAATCCGTTTGCGGCGAGGGAAGGCGTGCGTCCGGAGATCTGGTCCCTTGGCCACCGCAACGTCCAGGCGGCAACGCTGAACCCCTCAACCGGCGAGCTGTGGGAGGTCGAGCACGGCACGCGCGGCGGCGACGAGATCAACATCTCGCGCAAGGGCAAGGACTACGGCTGGCCGACGATCGCGTACGGGATTGAATATCAGGGCGGCCCGATCACCGGCGGCATCACGGCGAAGGAAGGGATGGAGCAGCCGCTCTACTACTGGGATCCGGTCATCGCACCGAGCGGCATGGTCTTCTACACGGGCGATCTCTTTCCAGCCTGGAAAGACAACCTGTTCATCGGCGGTCTCGGCAGCAGGAATCTGGTGCGGCTGACGATCAACGGCGAGCGCGTCGTGGACGAGGAGCGCCTGCTCACCGATCTGGAGCCGCGCGAGCGGATTCGTGACGTCGTGCAGGGCCCCGACGGCGCGTTGTATCTGCTGACCGACAATCCGCAGGGACGTGTGCTCAAGCTGGTGCCAAAGCCGTAATCGAGCCCGTCGTTTCGCGCAGTCGAGGAGGTCGGATGGCTTGCACGATCACGATTACCTCCGTCGTCGGAACGGTCCCTACGCCGGTGTCGTCCCCCACCGGCATCGTCGTGACGGGGACGGCGTCGGGCTGTGCGACCGGTCTCATCAAGGTCACCGTCGATTGCGGGATGTCGGATATCGGATGTCGGATGACAGTGCGTCGCCTCGCATCTGTCATCCACCATCTGACATCCGCTATCCACCATCTGACATCCGGCATCTGTCATTACCGATTGAACGGGTATTCCTGCACCCAGTGAAAGCCCCGCGTCACGAGCAGGAAGCTGTTGCGATCGAGCAGGCGCAGCTCCATGTGCAGGCGATGGTGATTCATCTCGCCGTCGAGCGTCAGGCGATCAGGCGCGGCGCGCTGAAAACGCAACGGGTTCTTCCACACTTCCGCTGGCTGGGTGGGCGTAATCGATCCTGCCGACATGTCGACCGCCACGCCGTAAAAAACGACGGTATCGTTCATGCGTTGGAAGGCGACGGCGCCAGGACGGTCGAAAATCACGCGCCGCCATCGGTCGTAGTCGGTGATCAGCGGCGATCGGACCTGGCCGTCAATCGACATCTGATCGACGGTCCAGATGCCATAGAGCGGCGACTTCGGCGCGCCGCCGCCGTACTGACCCCATGCCTGCCGCGCGCCATAGAGGTTGATCGCGACGATGTAGATGCCGAAGACGATCTGGGCACCGACGAGCAGGCGCGGCCGAGGGCTGGGCGCGACCGGGCTGTCGGTCGACGGCTTTCCGAAGCTTCCCGGCACCAGCACATGGAACAGTTGGGGTATCTGGGGCGCGAGCAGCAGAAGGGACAGCACGATCAGGTGAAACGAGAAGAGCTTCACTGGAACGTCGTACGTCATGTTCAGGATGAAGATCTGGATCGTGTCAAACAGGCAAATCAGTGCGCCCAGAGGAGCCGTCTGCGGAATGAACAGCAGCACGCCGCCGGTCAGCTCGGCGACACCGATGACGATTTCATACGCGCGTGATGCGCCGACGGCCGCCCACAACACGCCCATCGGCGAGAAGAATCCATAGGGCTCGACGAGTCGCGCCAGACCGGGCGATGGCATCTGCATCGGGATGGCCTTCACCATCCCATAGCTGACCATTGTCGTTCCCAGCGCGAACCGGGCGAACAGTCTGAACCACGTGTCCAGCCGCGCATCGTCCGTCCGCAGACGATCCAGAATGGACCACAGTGCGGTGATGAGGATGCTGATGACCAGCACACAGAAGGCGTGGACCCAATCGAAGGTCTTGTCGCCACTCCCGCTGCCGGTGACGACGAGCGGAGAGGTGACGCGAAAGATGTGCGCGGCAGTCCACGCGACGATGGTGCGTACGGGAGGCAACGCGCCCAGCTCCGGCATATTCCCTGCCGGCAGCGGAAGCAGGCTGCCGAGCATCTGGGTGGTGAGGACGTAGAGGCTGAAGTACACCGCCGCCAGTCGAAACATCCAGCCCGACACGCGCCTCGCCGGCGTGACGCGGGCCGATCGTGAATGACCCAATCACCCGATTCCGAAATCACCAAATCCCTACCCCTGATGCTCCGGATGGTCGCAGAACTGCGAGACGGCCTGGAACAGCTGGCCGCTGTCACCGAGCTCACGGCGCAGCCCGATCTCGGTGGTGTAGTAGCCATTGATCGTCATCGATTTGATGGCCTCGAAGAACTGCACGCCAATGGCGGCTTCCTTTTCGGGGTTGTCCTTCGCCGACAGCCTCGTGAGGAGCATCGTCTGATCGGCAGTGCTGGCCGCGGCGAAATCTTTGTCGAACAGTGCGCGGCTGCGTTCGTCGATCCACGTCAATCCTCGAACGAAGGCCTCTCGATCCGCCGGCTCCGCGTCAGCCAGTACACCGTCGATGAAGCGATTCACCAGCGTTGTCTTGGCGCCAGGCGTGTCCGTCGCCGGAATGATCAGCTCCGTCAGCACGATGACGGCCTCGTTCTGATGGGCGGTCAGTATTGTCGGCCTCCAGTCCGGAGCAGCCGCTGCCGCCTGCGCGGCGCCGGCGTGCGCCTGTTCACGCGCGAGCGCGGTCAGCGATTCGACCCAGTGCGAGGCGGTGGCGGCCCCAACCGCAACCGTCCCCAGCGTTTGCAAGACCTCTCGTCGATTCATTGGTCGGAGCTCCTCAGAGGTTGCCGCGCTTGATCTCTTCAGCCAGATAGTCGGTCGCCCGCCACGACAGCGCGAGAATCGTCAGCGTCGGGTTCTTCTCCGAGGCGTTCGGAAACGAGGATCCGTCGACCACGAACACGTTCTTGACCTCGTGCATCTGGTTGAAGCGGTTCAAGGCCGACCGTTTCGGATCGGCGCCCATGCGGCAGGTGCCATGCTCGTGGATCGCCGAGCCCATCGCATCGAGCTGTCCGCGGCGGTAGTTCACCAGCTCGCCACCTGCCGCCTTCACGACCTCCTCGACGGTGTCGGCCATGTGCTCGGTCATCTTCCGTTCGTTCTCGCCGATCTGGTAATCGATCTTGGGTAGCGGAACGCCGTAGCGGTCCACGTGCGCAGGGTCGACGGTGACCCGGTTGTGCGCGTACGGGAGCACCTCGCCGAACGGATGAATCTCGAACCACGCCGGATGCCGGCGCTTGATCTCCGTTTTCAACGACGCTCCGAAGCCGGGAATCGCCTCCGACCCGCCATGCGCGCCATAGATGCTCGCGCCCGTGTTCCAGAACTGCGCGCCGAACCCGCGCAGATAATCGCGCTGCCGGCCCTGGCGATGGTTGAAGCGCGGCATGTAGATGTGCTCGCCGCCGATGCCGCGGTCGTTTCTCGTCGGCGTCCCGACGAGCACCGGCAGGAAGCCGGTGACGTTCAGACGAATCTGCTCGCAGAGGTACCTGCCGATCACATCGGATCCGTTGCCGATGCCGTTCGGGTAGCGCTCCGACTTCGAGTTGAGGAGCAGGCGCGTCGAGTCCACGCAGCTGGCGCCGACGATGATGACCTTCGCCATCGCCTGGCGCTCCTGGCCGGTCCGTCGATCGAAATACTGCACGCCGCTCGCAAGACCGTTCTTGTCCGTCAGAATGCGCGCCACGACGGCATTCGAGCGAATCTCGAGCCGCCCCGTACGCATCGCGAATGGCAGCAGGTGATCCGCCGAACAGAAGAACGACGCCGTGTCGCAGCCGGCGCCGCAGTTGCCGCAGTAGTGGCAGGCCGGAAAGCCGCGCGTCGGCCGCGTCATGTTGGCGCGGCGTCCGGCAACGACGGGGATGCCGACCTTGTGCATGCCCTTTTCGAGCAGGCGTTCGCCGCAGCGCGGTGCCGGCGGCGGCTGGAGAAACTTGCTGCCCGGCAGGACCTCGGAATCGTCCGTGCCGCCGCACACGCCGATGAGCTGTTCGACCTGGTCGTAGTACGGCGCGAGCTCCGAGTACGAAATCGGCCAGGGAATCTCCCAGCCATCACGCTCTGCCGCCTTCAGATCCATCTCCGAGTAGCGCAGGCTGACGCGCCCCCAGACGTTGGTCTTTCCGCCATGCCCCCAGACCCGCGTCAGCGCAAACGGCCGTCCCTCAGGGGTGAGGTATGGCTGTTCCTTGGTATCGAGAAAGAACTGCGGCGGGCGCTCGCCGCGCGCCATGCGCTCGCGCGACTCCCAAGGCTGAACGTGCGTCCAGTACTTCGATCGATCGAACTTGTCGCCGGCGTCCAGCAGCAGGACGTCGATGCCCTTTTGCGTGAGGTTCCACGCCGCCATCCCTCCCGACGCGCCGCTCCCAATGATGATGACCGGGTGGACCTCCCGGGCGGGGATGATTTGCATGGTGCCTACTATGCAACAGAATGTAGTGGGCCGCGGAATCCGGTCCACGACGGGATCCCGGGCTACACTACGTCAGTCACCCTCTTCAAGGGCTTCATCGATCATGCTGAGAAAAGCCGCTCTTGTGATGGCGCTCGCCGGTTTGTCGTCGATTGGCGCGCTGCTCGCTCAAACGCCTGCGCGTCATCCCTTGACGCTCGACGACATCGCTCGCCTGGCGGAGGTTCGCGATCCGCAATGCTCAACCGACGGCCGCTCGGTCGCCTACGTGGTCTCGACCATCGACGTGAAGGAAGACAAGAGCACGTCGCACATCTGGATGGTCGGCTTCGACGGCAAGGACGATCGGCAGATCACCTTCAGCCAGGAAGGCGAGTCGTCCCCCCGGTGGAGCCCTGACGGGAAGTACCTGGCGTTTACGTCATCACGGCCGGGAAAGGCGAAGGGCAGTCAGGTGTGGCTGCTCGATCGAAATGGCGGCGAGGCCTTTCAGCTGACGGAGCTCAAGGGCCGCCTCCAGTCCTACGAGTGGTCGCCCGACGGCAAACGCCTGGCGCTCGTCGTCGGCGACCCCGATCCGGAAGCCGAGAATCCGTCTGACGGCGAGGCGCGATCCAACGGCCGCGGCGCGCGCGCGCCGAAGCCGATCGTGATCGATCGCTACAAGTACAAGCAGGATGGTCAGGGATACCTGCTCTCAGGCCGTCACAGCTACCTGTACCTGTTCGACGTCGCAACCAAGCAGCTCGATCGCCTGACGTCTGGCAAGTGGGACGAGGCGTCCCCGTCGTGGTCGCCCGACGGGACGCGAATTGCTTTCGCCAGCAACCGTCACGAGGATCCTGATCGTGATCCGTCGAGCCAGATCTTCGTCGCTGACGCCAAGCCTGCGTCGGCCGAAAAAGCGATCACCCCCGCCACGAGCCGGGGCGGACGCTCGCGTCTGGAGTGGAGTCCGGACGGGAAGTGGATCGCATTTCTCGAAGGAGAAGAGAAGAAGTACGGCGCGTATGGCATGGAACATCTGGCGTTGGTGGCCGCCGACGGATCGGGCACGCCGCAGCGCGTGAAAGCCGCTGAGAGCCTCGACCGCGGAGTGACGTCGCCGCGTTTCTCGGCCGACGGCCGGACGATCACCGCGTTCGTCACCGACGATCGCTCCGTCTATCCCGTGCGCATTCCTGTTGCCGGCGGAGCAGTGGAGCGGCTGATGCCGGCGCCCGTGGTCGTCTCGAACTGGACGACGGCTGGCAGCTGTTCGGCGGTGTTGTCAGGCACCGACGCGAAACCGACCGAGGTGTACCGCGCCGACGGCTGGACACTGAAGCCGCTGACGCATCAGAACGACGCGCTGTTTGCGACGCTCGAGATCCCGTCCACCGAAGACGTCGCCTTCAAGAGCAAGGACGGCACGGAGGTCCACGGCCTGCTGACCAGGCCGGCCGGCTCTGCGGCCGGAGGAAAAGTCCCTCTGCTGCTCCGGATTCACGGCGGGCCGAACAGTCAGGATGGGCATTCGTTCAGCACGGAGCGCCAGTGGTTCGCCGCGAACGGCTACGCGGTGCTCGCGGTCAACTATCGCGGCAGCGCCGGCCGGGGCGACAAGTTTTCGAAGGCGATCTTCGCCGACTGGGGACACTACGAGGTGGACGATCTGCAGGCCGGCGTGGATCACGTGGTCAAGATGGGCGTCGCCGATCCCGATCGGCTGGGTGTCGGTGGATGGAGCTACGGCGGCATCCTGACCGACTATCTGATCGCCAGTGATACCCGCTTCAAGGCCGCCACGAGCGGCGCCGGCACCGCCTTTACCGTCGCCTTCTATGGAACGGACCAATACATCATTCAGTACGACAACGAGATTGGTCCGCCATGGGAACCGAAAGCGTGGGAGATCTACCAGAAGCTGTCGTATCCGTTCCTGCACGCCGATCGCATCAAGACGCCGACGCTCTTCCTCGGCGGCGAGCGCGATTTCAACGTGCCGGTCCAGGGCAGCCAGCAGATGTACCAGGCGCTCCGAAGCCTGGGCATCGACACGCAGCTCGTGATCTATCCGAACGAGACCCACGGCATCACCCGTCCGAGCTACGTCCGCGATCGGCTGGAGCGCTATCTCGCGTGGTACGACAAGTACGTCAAGAAGAGCGCACGCACGACGACGGCGCAGTGACGGGATGCGGGACCCGGGGATGCGGGATCCGGATTCCGGAAACCGGATCCCGCTTTATTCCACCACTACTATCTGCCCCATGTACGTGGGGTCGTTCTCGTTCAGGTGATCGTGAAACCCGCACGTCCGCGGCTCGTTCAGCGTGCCGGTGGCGCGCCGCTCGCCGGGATTGAGGTAGCCGACCTGGTTGATTGGCGGGCAGTCCGTGTGCGTGGGCACCGGATCCGACGAGACCACGTGTGGACGGACGTCCTCGTTGACGAACGTCACGTGCGCCCAGGCCTTGATCTGCACGTGCTTGGGATCCACGCCGGACGCCCGGATCGTGACGGTGACGTCGTTCGCCGAGGGGTTGGTCGGACTCGACCCGCCGCACGACACGCACAACAACGCCACGACACACAACCATTGGCGCGTCATCATCGTGCCGTCCAGCCGCCATCGATCAGGAGGGTGTGGCCGGTAATCAGTGAGGCCGCCGGCGATGCCAGAAAGACGATCGCGCCGGCCACGTCCATCGGCTGTCCGACGCGATGGAGCGCGGCGATGCGCTCGAGCACGTCGGCCTTGAACGCCGGATCGTTCAGGGCGCCCTCCGTGCCCGGCGTTGCGATGAACGTCGGTGCGACCGCATTCACGGTGATCCCGAACGGCCCCCACTCGACCGCCAGGCACTTCGTCAGGTGGGCGATGGCCGCTTTCGTCATGCAGTAGACCGATTCTCCTGGGAGCGCCACGAACCCCGCCTGCGAGCTGAGGTTCACGATGCGTCCGCTGCGCTGGCGGATCATGTGACGGCCGACGGCCTGGCTCACGAAGAACGTGCCCTTGAGGTTGACCGCACACGTCTGATCATAGTCGCGTTCGTTGACCTGCTCCGCCGGGTTCTCCGGGGCGATCCCGGCGTTGTTCACGAGAATGTCGATGCGGCCGAAGCGCGCCACGGTCTGATCGACGGCCGCCGTAACCTGTGCGAGGTCGGTGACGTCCATCTGGAGCGGAAGCGCCGCGCGGCCGAGTGCCTGAATCTCGCTGGCCAGGCCGCCATCCAACGACACGTCGCGGCACCCGAGCGCCACGTCCGCCCCGGCGTGCGCCAGCGCGACTGCGGTGGCCCGTCCAAGACCGCGCGCCGCGCCCGTGACGAGCGCGACTTGATCCGTCAGCGTGAACGAAGGAACATGGTGATACCTCTCGTCAAACGGCATTGGCAGGTGAGCTATTGTAAGTCGCGAGATGCCTCGTCCTGCTGCCCTGTTCACGGGAGCGCGCTCGATTCTCGCAATGCGGGAGCGCTCCTGTCCGTCACCGTGGCTGTCGCCTCCCGACAGCCCGTCGCCGCGACGGCCTGGTTCGCGCAGGCGCCGACGACCGCCTGGCCCACCTATAACGGCGACTACTCCGGGCGCCGCTTCAGCCCGCTGTCGAGAATCAACGAGAAGACCGTCAGTGCGCTCAGCCTCGCGTGGGTGTACCGCGCGGATGCCGGCGCGACGCGGGGCGGAGGCGTCATCAAGAGCACGCCCCTGCAGATCGACGGCGTCCTCTATTTCACGGTGCCCGATCATGTGTGGGCGGTGGATGCCCGGAGCGGCCGCGAGCGCTGGCACTATACGTGGCCGAGTACCGGAGGCAATCATCTCGCCAATCGCGGTGTTGCCGTGCTGGGCGAGTGGCTGTTCTTCGAAACGCCGGACTGCCACCTCGTCTCGCTGAACGTGAAGGACGGCCGCGAGCGCTGGCGGACGTCGATCTGCGATCTCGAGCTCTTCTACTACGGCGCGTCGGCACCCGTGATCATCGGCGACCACGTGATTACGGGAATCAGCGGCGACGATCTGGACAATCCGGGCTACGTCGAATCGCATGACCCGGTCACGGGGGCGCTGCAGTGGCGGTCGTACACCGTGCCGCAGAAGAAAGGCGATCCGGGGGCCGATACGTGGCCCAACGAGGACGCGATGCTGCACGGCGGCGGGATGACGTGGCTGCCCGTCACCTACGATCCCGAATTGAACCTGATGTACCTCACGACCGGCAACCCGCATCCGGTCATGGCCAATCGCAATCGCGAAGGGGCGAACCTGTTCACCGGCTGCATCATCGCCCTCAATCCTGATACCGGAAAGATGGCGTGGTATTTCCAGCCGATGCCGCACGACACGCACGATTGGGACGCGACCGAGACCCCTGTGCTGATCGACACCGAGATCGACGGACGGCCGCGCAAGCTTCTGGCGCAGGCGTCGAGGAACGGTATCTTCTTCGTGCTCGATCGCGCCACGGGGCAGGCGCTGATCTCCAAGGAGTTCGTGAAAACGAACTGGACGCTCGGCTACGACGAAAAGGGGCAACCGATCTCGAACCCGGCGAAGATGCCGCAGGAAGATGGCGCGCTCGTCTCGCCCGACAGCGAGGGCGCGGCCAACTGGCCGGCGCCGAGCGTGAGCCCACAGACCGGCCTGTTCTACGTGAATGCCTCGCGCTCGTTCAGCATGTTCTACATTTTCGATCCCGGCGCGAACCCTCAGGGATGGGGTGGTACCGATCGCGGCGGCTGGTCGGAAGAGATGACCGAAGCCATCGACTACCGGACGGGGACGGTCACGTGGTCGCATCACTGGGAAGGCGGCGCGCGCGCAGGGCTGATCTCGACCGCCGGCAACCTCGTGTTCACCGGCGGATCGTCGAACGATCTCGTTGCGCTCGACGCGCGCACGGGTGACGCACTCTGGCACGCGCGCCTGAATGCTCCGGTCAGCAACGGTCCCATCACGTACGAGCTGGACGGCCGTCAGTACGTCGTCGTGGCCGCCGCCGACAGTCATGTGGGCGTTCGTGCAGCACGACCGCTGAAACCCGTTCCGAGAGGATGCGCCACATGGTCACTCGACGACGATTGATGCAACTGCTGGCCGCGGCCCTGCCGGCGGCCTATCTTCCTCGCGGCTGGAGCCTGGCGACGGCTGGCCGGTCCGTCCAACGGGCCCCCCGTGTGATTGCCCCCGGGCCATTCCAGGCCACGTGGGACTCGCTCAAGCAGTACGCGGCGCCTGACTGGTTTCGGGACGCCAAGTTCGGCATCTGGGCACACTGGACGGCGCAATGCGTTCCCGAGCAGGGAGACTGGTACGCCAGACGCATGTACCTCCAGGGCGACCCCGCCTACGATTTCCATGTGAAAACGTACGGGCATCCCTCGCAGTTCGGCTTCATGGAGATCGACCACCTCTGGAAGGCAGAGCGGTGGGATCCGTCGGCGCTGATGGATCTCTACACCAAGGCCGGAGCCAGGTATTTCGTCGCCCTCGCGAACCATCACGACAACTTCGACACGTACGACTCCACGCACCATGCCTGGAACGCCGTCCGCATCGGCCCGAAGAAGGACATCGTCGGAACCTGGGCGGGGCTCGCGCGCGATCGCGGGCTGCGGTTGGGCGTCACGAATCACTCGGCGCATGCGTGGCACTGGTTTCAGACGGCGTATGGATACGATCCGGAAGGGCCGCGCGCCGGCGCGCGATACGACGCATTCCGCCTCAAGAAAGAGGATGGGACGGGCACGTGGTGGGAAGGGCTCGATCCGCAACAGCTGTATACCGGGCCGAACCTCGTGATGCCGGACGGCATCACGACGATCAAGGACGCGAACGCGTGGCACGCCGAGCACGATCGCAAATGGACGGAAGAGCCCCCGGCCAACAATCCGGACTTCGTCGACCGCTGGTTCCTCCGGTGCCAGGACCTGATCGACAAGTACCAGCCGGACCTGCTGTACTTCGACGACACCGAGTTGCCGCTCGGTCAGGCCGGCCTGGACATCGCCGCCCATTTCTACAACGCCAACATCCAGCGGAGAGGTCGGCTCGAGGCCGTGCTGACGTCCAAAGGACTGCGGCCCGATCATCTCGGGACGATGGTGCTCGACATCGAGCGCGGACGAGCCGACCGGATCCTGCCGGCGGCCTGGCAGACCGACACGTGCATCGGCGACTGGCACTACCGGCGGGCGACCTTCGAGGAGCACCGGTACAAGTCCGCCGACACCATCATCAAGACGCTCGTGGACATCGTCAGCAAGAACGGAAACCTGCTCCTGAACATCCCGCTGCGCGGCGACGGCACCATCGATGAAGACGAGCGCCGGATTCTGAACGATCTGGCCACGTGGATGCCCACCAACGGTGAAGCGATCTACGGGACGCGACCATTCACGGTCTTCGGCGAAGGTCCGCCCGACGTCAAAGGCTCCGGGAACTTCAACGAGAACACGAGCCGGCCCTACACGGCCGAAGACATCCGGTTCACGGTCAAGGGCGATACGCTCTACGCGTTCGTCCTCGGGTGGCCGGTCGATGGCAGGATCACCATCAAAACACTTGCGCAGGGGAGTCAGCACTATCCGAAGGAGATCGGACGTGTGGAACTGCTCGGCGCGGTGCCGCTGCCAGATCGGTTGCCTTCGCCCGAGACGCGGCTGGTCTCGTGCTGACCGTGCCAGGACCCAAGCCCAACGACTTCGTGACGACGCTGAAGATCATGCCGAAGTAGGAGGGTGTATCCATCATGCGAACGCTGCTCGCGCTTGTCACGCTGCTGCTCGCCATTCCGCCGTCGAGCCAGACCCATACGCAGGTTGTGCTACTTGGCACGGGAACGCCTCGGCCCGATCCGGAGCGATCGGGTCCGGCCACCGCGATCGTCGTGGACGGCACGGCGTATCTCGTCGACATCGGACCCGGGTATCGTGCGGCGCGCCGCCGCCGCGTTCGACAAAGGTATCGCGGCTCTCGCGCCCGACAAGCTGCAGACGGCGTTCATCACCCATCTCCACTCCGACCACACCGTCGGGTATCCGGACCTGATTTTCACGACGTGGGTCCAGGGGCGCCGGGGTCCGCTCAGGGTGTACAGGTCCGGCGGGTGTTGAAGCCATGACGAGCCACATCATGGCCGCGTGGGAGGCCGATATCGACATCCGCACGAGCGGTCTCGAACATCGAAGCAAGGCGGGCCTGACCGTCGAGGCACACGATGTCGTCCCTGGCCTCGTCTTCGAGGACGCCAACGTCAAGGTGACAGCCTTTCAGAACGCGCATGGCGAATGGCGGCAATCGTTCGGCTATCAGTTCAAGACGGCCGACCGGACGATCGTCATCTCGGGCGACACGAGCCCCAGCCCGGCCCTCATCGAGCACTGCCAGAAGTGCGACGTCCTCATTCACGAGGTGTACGCCGAGGAGTACCGCCCGGCGGCGGTGCCGAACTGGATTGAATACCGGGCTCGTTATCACACGACGACCACGCAGCTCGCCGAGATCGCGGCCAGGACCCAACCGGGCCTGTTGATCCTCTATCACCGCGGTGTCGGACCGCGCGGCCATCAGGTTTCCGATGCCCAGTACCTGGCCGAAGTGGGCCGCACGTACCACGGCAAGGTCGTGGTCGGACAGGATCTCGACGTCTACTGAAAGCCCCGGCTTGACGGCCTCATCCCACGGGGCTAGACTCCCATAACCTGCTTATGGGAACACCACGCCGTGACGATCGCGAGCTGCTGGCCGGCACGCTGGACATGCTGATCCTGCGCACGCTCACCCGCGGCCCGCTGCACGGCTACTCGATCGTCCGCCTCATTCAACAGGCGTCGCAGGATGTCCTCAGCGTCGAGGAGGGCGCGCTCTATCCGGCCCTGCATCGGCTCGAAGTCCGCGGCGAGGTCCGGTCGCAATGGGGGACGTCGGAGAACAACCGTCGCGCGAAATACTACCGGCTGACCGTCCTTGGACGTCGATCGCTCGACAGCGAATCGGCGCAGTGGCTGCGCCTCTCGGCGGCGGTCACCCGGGTTCTCCAGGAGATTTGAACCCCGTGCCGTCCACGCGGGCGGCCTGCCAGTCGAACGCCTCATGCTGAAATCCGCGATCGCCGTCTGGCACCGCCTCCGCGCGATTGTCCTGCGCGGGCGTCTCGACCGCGATCTGGACGAGGAGATCGCGTTTCATCTGGGCATGAAGGAAGCGGAGTACCGCACGGGCGGTGCCAGCGTGGACGAAGCCAGGCTCGCCGCCAGGCGCGACTTCGGCAACGTCGCATCGTTGAAGGAGCATACGCGGGACATGTGGACCTTCCCATCGTTCGAGAGCATCCGGCAGGACATTCGCTACGCGATACGCACGCTGCGGCGCGCGCCCGCGTTCACCAGCGTTGCGCTGCTCGCGCTCACGCTCGGGATCGCCGGCAACACCGCAATCTTCAGCCTGGTGGATGCCGTGCGGATTCGCGCGCTGCCGTACGCCGAGCCCGAACAGCTGGTCGTGCTCTGGGGCAACGTGATGCGCGCGACGGTCGAGCGCCGCGGTGCGTCGTATCCGGATTTCCTCGACTGGCGGAGTCAGGCACACTCGTTCGAGGGAATGGCCGCGCAGGACGAGACGATGATGACGTTGTCGGGCGTGGGCGAGGCCAAACGCATTCACGTCGAAACCGTGTCGGCGGCATACTTTCCCCTGCTCCGCGTCAATGCGGCGCTCGGGCGGACCTTCACGGCAGACGAGGATGCCACTCCGCAGAAGTCTCCGGTGGCGGTCCTGTCCGACGGGTTCTGGAAGCGGGAGTTCGGCGGCGATCCGCAGATCGTCGGCCGCGCGATGCTGTTGAACGCCCAGTCGTTCACGGTGACGGGGGTACTCCCGGCCGGCGTCCGCGGGCTGAGCGATCGCGCCGACGTCTTCATTCCGTTCGTGATGAGCGATTCCGCTGAGGCACTCGCCGAGCGCGGCAATCGCGGATTCCAGGTGCTCGCGCGCCTGCGACCCGGGACTTCGGTCGCCGCCGCGCAGGCGGAGCTCGACATCATCTCGCGGCGTCTCGAGCAGGCGTATCCATCGACGAACGAGAAGCGAGGCGTCGAGGTCAGCCCGCTCGACGTCGAGCTGGTGGGCAACTTCCGTCCGGCTCTGCGTCTGTTGATGGTGGCGGTCGCATTCGTGCTGCTCATCGCGTGCGCCAACGTCGCCAACCTGCTGCTCGCCCGCTCGGAGGCGCGCCAACGCGAGGTGGCGGTCCGCACCGCCATCGGCGCGGGCTGGGCGCGGCTGCTTCGACAGATGATCACGGAGAGCGCGGTATTGATGACGATCGCGGCGGTCGCCGGACTCGTCCTCGCCGAGATCGCGCTCACGGGACTCGTGCAGCTCGCGCCAATCAGCTTTCCGAGCTTCGTGCGGCCGCACGTGAACGCGAGGGTCGCGGCCTTTACGATTGCCGTCTGCGCCGCGTGCGCATTGATGCTGGGTCTGGCACCGGCGGTTCATGGACGCGTCGGTCGGCTGGCGGAGGCGCTGAAGGATTCGGCCCGCGGCAGCACCGGACGTCGGAGTCAGCGCCTGAGGCGCGGCCTGATCGTCGCAGAGGTTGCGCTGGCCGTGGTGCTGCTCGTCGGCGCGGGCCTGATGATCCGGACCGTCCAGCACCTCGCTGCGATCGATCCCGGCTTCAACGCCTCACAGGTCCTGACCGCTCGCGTCAGCATCCCGCGCGTCGGGCCCGATGATGGCGACACGCCCGCGCCCCTGGCCGTTTCCGCCAGAGTGCTCCTCGAGCGGGTGCGCGCGTTGCCGGGCGTCACCGCCGCGAGCCTCGTCTCGGATCCACCACTCAGCGGGCTGTCGAGCGCCGTGTTCTACACCGCGGAAGGGCAGCCGGCCATGAACGCGCAGCAGCGGCCGCGTGCGTACGTCCACCGTGCGTCGCCCGACTTCTTCGCGACGCTCCAGATTCCAGTGAAGACCGGCCGGGCGTTCCTCGAACAGGAGGCGCGCCCGGATTCGAACGTCGTGGTCGTCAGCGAGAACGTAGCCACGCGCTTCTGGCCCGGTCGAAGCGCGAGTCGGCCAGCGCATCAAGATAGGCGGGCTGACGTCGAACTCTCCGTGGCTGACGATCGTCGGCGTGGTGGGCGAAGTGAAGTATCGGGGCCTCCCAGAAAATCCCACGCGCGATCCCGACCTCTATTTTCCGTTCCTCGATCGCAGCCAACAGGTATCGCTCGTGATCCGGACGGCTGTCGACGCTGCGACGCTCGCGTCCCCGGTACGCCAGGTGATTCGAGAAATCAATCCCAACATCCCGGTGTTCGCGGTCACCACGATGCGTGACTCGGTGGATGACCAGACCGCGCAGTCGCGCTTCACGACCTGGCTGATGGGCGCGTTTGCCGGCGTCGCGCTGCTCCTCGCGTCTGTCGGCATCTACGGCGTGATGTCGTATCTCGTCCTGCGGCGAACGCGTGAGGTCGGCATCCGCATGGCGCTTGGTGCCTCGCGCGGCGAGATTGTCCGGCTCGTCGTGGGCGGAGGCGCGGTGCTGATTGCCATCGGCGTGGCGATTGGTGGCGTCGCGTCGCTGCTGCTGGCGCGGGTCTCGGCGAGCCTCTTCTACGCCGTAACCGTTCGGGATGCCGCGACGCTCGTGGCCGTCGGGGTGCTGACGTTGGTCGGCCTCGCCGCCTGCTACCTGCCGGCGGTTCGAGCCTCGCGGATCGATCCGCTCGTTGCCCTGCGGGTTGACTAGAGATTGATGGTCAAGGCGTAGCCAGATTTGTAACGAAATTGGCCGAGGCTATGTCATCGTTGAACGCGTGGAGCACGGCCACGGGCATCCGACCTGATCTGCGGCTCCTCCCATAACACCTTGCGCGAATGGCGCTTACGATGTTTGGCCGGCTTCCGGACCGCCCGGCACTGCTGTTGAACACCACAGACCCGATGCACGGACTGCGAAGTGTGACGGCTGGGCTGTGTCTGGTCGCCGGCTTCCTCGGGATGCCGGGACGAGCTGCAGCTGATCAGGTCAGGCCGATCCCGCTCGCCGATCGCGCCCGCGGGGCCGAGCGCGTCGTCGTCGGCCGCGTGACCTCCGTCGAATCCGCCTGGCGCACCAACGATTATGGTGACCGCCTGATCGTGTCCGTCGTGCACGTCGCCGTTGACGAGACCATGAAGGGGCAGGCGCAGCCGACCATGGACGTTGACGTCGAGGGTGGGACGATCGGGACCCTGACGCTGCGCGTCTCGGACGAACAGGTGTTCGCTCCCGGGGAGCGCGCCGTGTTCTTCGTGCGACGCAGCGCCCGCGGGCGTCTCGTTCCCCACCTGCGGGGGCAGGGGCTCCTGAAGCTGGATCGACTGAACCGTGTGCCCGGCAGCAGTCTGACGCTCGACGAGATTCGCCGGACGGTCGGTGGCGGGCGAGGGCGGTAGGAGTCACCACCATGCCCGCGCAGCTTCGCGTCGTCATCTTCTGCAGCGCCGTCGCGCTCCTCGCGCTGATGCCCGTCCGGTCTCTGGCCTACGTCGTCAACGGCTATCGATGGGAGCAGACGCCGGTGCCGTACTACCTGAACCCGACGAATCTCGACGGCCGTCCGATTCCGGCGGTGGAAGCCGCGATCAAGACGGGCGCCGACACCTGGCAAGCGCAATCGGGAGCCGCCGTCGGGTTCCTCTACGCGGGCTTGAGCTCGCAGAACATCGTGTCGCTCGACTCCACCAACCTCGTGATGTTCCGGAACGAGTCGAGCGGATCGGCCATCGCCACGACGTACACGTGGATGTCGAACTCCAACATCGTCGAAGCGGACATGGTGTTCTGGGACGCCGGCTTCACGTTCTACACCGGGACCACCGCGTGCGTGGGTGGTTTCTACATCGAGGATATTGCGGCGCACGAATTCGGCCATGTGCTCGGCATGGGGCACTCGACGGTGCCGACGGCCACCATGTATCCCTCGACGCCGCCGTGCAACACCAGCCTGCGCACGCTGGATCCCGACGACATCGCCGGAATCCGATCGCTGTACCCGCCTGTGCAGACCGCTCCCGCCCCGCCCACGGGCCTGCGCGTCATCATCAAGTGACCGCTACGGCGAGGGCTCGCGAGCCCACCGCCCACACTGCTCATCTTGACATTCTAAATGAGAGGAACCATACTCATTTAGAATGTCTAGAGAAGTCCTTCAGGGTACGCTCGACCTGATGGTGCTGCGCACGCTCGAGACCATGGGGCCCCAACACGGCCTGGGGCTCGCCAAGCGCATCCTGCAGGTATCCGCCGGCGTGCTCGACCTCAATCAGGGCACGGTCTATCCGGCGCTCCTCCGGCTCGAGCAGCGAGGCTGGATCAAGGGGCGATGGGGCGTCTCCGACAACAATCGCAGGGCGAAGTTCTACGCGCTGACGTCACGCGGACGTTCACAGATTGCCCACGAGACGGAGAGCTGGGCCCGGACCGTCTCCCTCATGGAGCGGTTCCTCGCGCCGGGGGAGTAGGAGCCGTGATCTTCGATCGCTGGCTCAACGTGTTCCGTGTGCGTCGCCTCGACCGCGAGCTCGAGGACCAGCTTCGTCATCATCTGGAAGCGCTCGAGGCGGAATATCGCGACCGTGGCATGTCGATCGACCAGGCGCGGCGGGCGGCCAGGCGCGACGTGGGCGGAATCGCGCAGGTGAAAGAGGCGTATCACGACGTGCGCGGTCTGCCTCTCGTCGAAACGACCTGGCGGAGCGTGCGGTTCGCCGCGCGCTCGCTCCGGAGGACCCCGGCCGTTACGGCAGCAGTCGCCGCCACGCTCGCCGTCGGGATCGGTGCAACGTCCGCCATTTTCGCCGTCGTCAACGGCGTCCTGCTGAAGTCGTTGCCGTATCCGGGGGCCGATCGTCTGGTTGCGATCGCTCACCGGGCGCCAGGGACCGATGAAGACATTCCGTCGGCGCCGTATCTGTACTTTGCCTATCGTGAGCATTGTCGACTGTTTGATGGCGTTGGACTGTGGAGGTCGGGCCCGGCGAGCGTGACCGGTGTCGAAAGACCCGAGCAGGTGCAGGCGCTGGTCATTACCCGCGAGATCCTCCCGATTCTGGGCGTATCACCGATATTGGGTCGGGAATTCTCCGCTCGCGACGACAGCCCCGGCGGTCCGTCGACGGTGATTCTCACCTACGGGTACTGGCAGCGCCGCTTCGGCGCCGATCCCTCCATCATTGGCAGACAGGTGACTGTCGACGGCCAGGCGCGCGACGTGATCGGAATCATGCCCCAGCGCTTCAGGTTTCTCGATCGACCGGTCGATCTCATCTATCCTTTCCAGCTCGAACAGAACCAGGTGACGTTGGGGCGCTATGTCTTCCAGAGCGTCGCGCGTCTGAAGTCTGGCGTCACGATGACCGACGCAACCGCCGACCTCGCGCGCGTGGTGCCTCTTGCCATCGAGCAGTTCCCGCCGCCACCTGGATATACGCGCAACCAGTTTGCCCGACGGCCAATGCAGCCGCGCCTCCGGTCGCTCCAGTCCGAGGTTGTTGGTGATATCGCCGGCATGTTGTGGGTCCTGATGGGGGCGCTCGGCATGGTCATGCTGATCGTCTGTGCAAACGTCGCCAACCTCCTCCTGGTGCGCGCTGACGGTCGCACACAGGAGTTCGCGGTACGGGCGGCCCTCGGAGCGAGCTGGGCACGCATTGCGGGCGACCTTGTGGTCGAAAGTCTTCTGCTGGGCCTGGTGGGAGGCGTGGGTGGGGTCGTCACGGCGTATGGCCTGCTCGAAACCGTTCTGTCTCTCGGGCCGGCCACCTTGCCTCGCCTCGACGAGATCGGCATCGATCGATCCGTCCTCCTGTTTACGCTCGTCCTGGCGCTCCTCGCGGGCCTGTTCGTGGGGCTCGTCTCGGCAGCCAGGCATGCCAGCCCACGGCTGACGACATCGTTGGCAGCCGGCGGACGCACCGTCAGCGACGGCCGAGAGCGGCGTCGCACTCGTGGACTACTCGTGATCGTGCAGGTGGCGGTGGCCCTCGTGCTACTCGTCTGCTCCGGCCTCATGATTCGCACATTCGTGGCACTGAGCCGCGTGGCGCCCGGCTTTGCGCAGCCCTCCGCGGTCCAGCTCATTCACCTCGATGCCAGCACGCCGGATTCCGAGCGGACCACGCGGACCCAGCATGCGATCGTCGACAGTGTCGCCGCGATCCCTGGCGTCGCCTCGGTGGCGTTCGCCGATCTGGCGCCGCTCGGGCGCAACAATGCGGGCAGCGACACCGTCCTGACCGTCGAACACAAGGACTATACCGACGGCCAGCCCAGGCCGTTGCGGCGCTTCGAGTTCATCTCGCCAGGACTCTTCCGAACCCTCGGAACCCCGGTCGTCGCGGGGCGTGATTTCGCATGGCCCGACCTCTATGAACGGCGAACGGTGGCCCTCGTCTCGGAAAGGTTGGCGCGCGAGGAGTGGGGGACGCCGGCCGCGGCGCTTCGTCAGCGGGTTCGAGCATCGCCTGCTGATCCGTGGCGCGAGATCGTCGGGGTGGTCGCCGATCTGCGCGACGATGGTATGAGCCAGCCGCCGCCCCCGATCGTCTACTTCCCGGCGTTGATGGACCACTTCTGGGGCACACCGACCGTCAGCTTTGGCGCCGCGACATTCGTCATCCGCAGTACGCGCGCAGGGAACGAGAGCTTCATCCGCGAGGTGCAGCAAGCCGTCTGGGACGTGAATCCAAGCCTCCCGGTCGCGCAAATCCGAACGCTTGGCGAGGTCTATTCGGTTTCGCTCGCACGACCCTCGTTCACGCTGACGATGCTGCTGCTTGCGGGCGCGATGGGCCTGCTGCTCGGATTCGTCGGGATCTATGGGGTCGTCGCGTGCGACGTCTCGCAACGGACCCGCGAGATTGGCATCCGCCTGGCGCTGGGCGCGCGGGCCGGCGAGCTCAAGCGCATGTTCGTCCAACACGGTCTGGCGCTGGCCGCCATCGGTATTGTCGCGGGAACCGCCGCAACCGTGGTCACCACGCGCCTGATGTCATCGCTCCTCTTCGGCGTCAGTCCCCTTGACCCCTGGACCTATAGCGTCGTTGCGGTGGTTGTCTTGGTTGTGGCCAGCGTCGCTGCGTACCTGCCCGCCAGACGCACGTCACGAGGGGAAGCGATCGAGGCGCTGCGGTCCGCGTAAGCGATTCAAGCCGGGGTCACTTGCGTCCCATCGGGCATGTTACCTACAATGTAGACAACATGGCGGAGAACCTGGGTGCGTTCGAACAGGCCGTCCTGGTCGCTCTCGTCCATCCTCGGACGCCACTCGGGCGGGAGAGCTACGGCCGGGCCGTTTTGAAGGAAGTCCAGCATCGCCTGCAGCGAAACGTGTCGGCCAGTGCGGTCTACGCCACGCTCGATCGGCTCGAGCAAAAGGGCCTCGTGACATCCTGGACCGAGCCCGGCAGTACCAATTCGCGGCGGCCGACCGCGTCGTCATTACGCTCTCGAACCACAAGGCCTGCGCGCGTTGCACGCGTCTCGGGAGGCGACGAAGCGGCTCTGGGCCCGCGTGCGCCTGCCACTGGGAGGATCCACATGAACCCTCCGCGTTGGTCGGAAATCCTGCTCCGCCGGCTCCTGCGCGATCGCGATCGCGACACGATCAGTGGCGATCTGCTCGAAGAGTATCGTGACGTCGCCGCGCCGACCCTCGGAACGGGACGCGCGCGCTGGTGGTATCGCCGGCAGGTCGCGGGATTCGTCTGGCGGGCGCTGCGGATGCCCGCTCTCATCGGCTGCGCGTTCGGCGCTGTTCTGGGCGTCATGACGCTAATCGACACCGCCCGCGAGCCGCTGGCCGACGATGCCGTCACGATGACGCTTGCATGGGTCGGTGTTGTCGGCCTGCTGTGGTCTGCCGCGACGGTCGCCGTCACCTGGCGCACGCGGCGGATGTCCGACGCGATTGCGGTCGGCGCGATCCTCGGAGTCATGGCGCTTGCCGTGTTCCAGCTGACAGCCATTGTCCGCGTGAACGTCTTTCTCGACACGATTCAGCATCGCGACGACTGGCGCAATCTCGTGGCGCGATTCAACCAGAGCGGATTCCATAGCCTTCGCGCGTACGCCAACTACGAATATGCCGTAATGATGACGCCCATTCTGCTCGCTGTCGGGGCGATCGCGGGATCGATCTGCGGCATGATGGGCGCCATCGTCCACAAGATGCGGCAGGGTCTCGAAGGGTAGTCCGAAAACCTTCACTTCCTCGCCCCACGTGCGGACGCGGGCGCCATGAAGGAGCCCCGCGCTCCTTCGAAGGAAGGAAGGTGTCTGATGTCCGCGTCGCTCCCGCTTCCGGATGCACCCAGCCTCGCGTGGCTTCGCAAGCACGCCAAACGCCACCTCGCTGAGCTGCGCAGGACGAACCCGAACGCGCAGCTGTCGGACGCGCAATTCGATCTGGCGACGCTGTACGGGTTTTCGAGCTGGAGGGCGCTCAAGGCGCACATAGATTCGCTGACGGTGGACGGGCAGCTGTTCGAGGCGGCCCGACACGGGGACGCGAACACCCTGGCCGCGCTCCTCGACAAGAACCCGGACAGGCTGCAGGCCCGAGCGAAGCCGTACGAGTGGACGCTGTTGCACGCGGCGGCGCACAAGGGACACCTGGCGACGGTCGACCTGCTCCTCGCACGCGGCCTCGACGTCAATACACGCGAGGCCGGGGACAACACCTGCGCGATGCACTGGGCCGCGGCAGCGGGTCACGTTCACGTCGTGCGACGCCTGGCCGAGGCCGGTGGCGACGTCATCGGACACGGCGACGACCACGAGCTTGACGTCATCGGCTGGGCGACGTGCTGGGACAACGGCGACGATGGCGACCATCGCGCCATCGCGGACTTTCTCGTCGAGCGTGGCGCGCGGCATCACGTCTTCTCGGCCGTGGCGCTGAACCTCTGGGACGAGGTTCGCCGGATCGTCGCTGCTGATCCGGCTGCGCTTAACAAGCGCATGACCCGCAACGACGACCACCGCATGCCGCTCCATTTCGCAGTGCTGAAGACCAAACCCGAGATGGTGTCGCTGCTGATCAATCTGGGCGCCGATCCTCTGGCGCTCGATGGGTCCGGCCAGCCGGCAGCGATTTACGCGACGTCGCCACATGTCGATCGGCCGGTAATGGAGAAGATTCGTGAGATGTTCGCGTCGGAGGTCATCAGCGCCACGCGCGGAGATCGACCAGCGCGCGCTGGAGCGCTCGACGTGATCGCGCTGCTGGCGCTGGCTGACTACGGCGCCGCCGAACTCCTGCTTCGCGAGAATCCGAATTTGGTCAATCGCGCGGGGGTGCTGCACGTGATGGCGAAGCGAAACGATCTCCTGGCTGTGACCTGGCTCTTGCGGCGAGGCACCGATCCAAACAGTCGTTGGGCGCATTGGGACGCTGAGGTGACGCCGCTGCACCTCGCGTCGTCCAGGGGACACGTGGAGATCGTCCGGCGGCTGCTGGCCGCCGGCGCCGACGTCCGGATCCGCGACGGCAAGCACGACGGCACGCCGCTCGACTGGGCCCGCCACTTCGGACAGCCGGGCGTCGTCGAGATACTCGAGGCCCACGGATCTGCCAACGAGCGCTAGTCGGAGATCGACTACCATTCCGAAGGACGGCGTTCGGCAGGAGGCCACGTGAGCAAGCGCATTCTGATCATCACTGGCGATGGCGGCGAGAGCTTCGAGACCTGGTTCGCGCTACAGCGGTTTCAGGAAGCCGGCTACGACGCCCACGTCGCGGCGCCCTCGAAGCGGCGCCTTCATCTGGTCATGCACGACTTCGAGCCCGGTTGGGATACCTATAAGGAGAGTCCGGGATATGCGATCGAGGCGGACCTCGCGTTCGATCAAGTCGTTGTCGACGATTACGAGGCGGTGTTGTGCATCGGGGGCCGGGCGCCGGAGTACCTGCGAAACGACAAGCGCGTGCTCGAGATCCTGCGCGGCTTCGACGCCCGTGGCCGCTGGCTCTTTTCGATCTGCCATGGCATCCAGCTGATCGCGGCGGCAGGTCTTGCGGGCGGCAAGCGGTTCACGTGTTACGAGCACGTGCGCTTCGAAGTCGAAGCCTGCGGAGGCCGATACGAATCGTCCGATGTGGTCCGCGATGGACGGCTGGTGTCGTCGCCGACATGGCGCGAACACCCGGCGTTCTATCGGCAGATATTCGCCTGTCTCCAGGAGCCCGTCGCGGTCTAGAGAGCCTGTCGTGGCGGTTGTCCGAACAGGATTTCTCACGCAGAGGCGCAGAGAGCGCAGAGGATCGACAGTCCTCAATCCTCCGGTCTCCATCAAGTAACGCTTTCTCGCCATCCGCGCCTAGCTGCGTGGGAACTCTGCGCTCTCTGCGCCTCTGCGTGAGATAACCTCCGCTCGGCTCCTCGCTTGCCACCGCGTCGCGCCGTTCAGCGCCCGAGCTGCCACAGCGCGCGGAGCTCCGGGCCGCTCTTGCCCGTGTTGTACGGCGGCGTGCCCGGCTCGAACTCCCGGCCACGTGCCAGCCCGCCGACCGACACCGGATCGAATCCGGCGTCACGCACAAGTTGAGCGACCACCTCCATCGCCTGCGCGTCGTCGCTGGCGAGCGGGATGCCGACACGGTCGCCCTTCTTGTGCGCGTCGGTCTCCAGGACCTTGAAGTAAACGGTGTTGAACGCCTTGACCCAGCGGGAGCCCGGAAAGAATCCTGCTGCCCACCCTGCCGATCCGGACGGATGCGCGGTCGCTTCGCGGGCGATGTCGCCATCCCGCTGCTCGTACGCGTTGCCCGTGTCGATGACGATCTTCCCTCCGAGGATGGCAGCCAGGTCACGCCCCAGCGAAGGCGCGGCTTCAAGGGAACCGTCAGCATGACGACGTCGCCGAACGTGGCCGCATCGGCCGGTGTGCCTGCCGAGGCATGCGAACCGATTTTCGCGACGAGCCCGGTCAAGTCGTCAGGATGACGAGACGCAAGGCGGACATCGTGTCCGGCGTCGGCCCACAGCTTCGCGACCGTCAATCCGATCATGCCCGCGCCGACGATTCCGATCCGCAATGTTTGTCCCCCTTGCGGCCTATCCGAACATACGCATCGCCGCCCGGCCAAGCCAGAGCAGGAGTGTGATCGTCAACGCGATCGCGGAGCCGATTCCCAGGATTGCGAGGGGCAGGCTCCAGACGACTGCGAGCAACTGCCAGAGATCCGTTATGACGGTCTTCCATCGCCACGGGGATACCTGCCGGCCAACAGGCGCAGGTTCACTGCGGATGGCCATGCGAGGAATATAATTCAAGGGACGGCGGGCGCCGGACCCCAAGGTGAATGGGTTGCGAGGCGATACCGTGATCAGAGGACCCCTCCGGAGTCCAGGAAGTATCCCCCGTGCGCGCCGCCACGAGGTGTTCGGTTCTGCACACCTTCCTTGCGGGGCCGTGTGCCATACTCCTCAGGTGGCAAGTCGAAGAGCCGAGGCCGTGACCGTCGCCAGGCGTGTTCCCCCCTTCAACGCGCAGGCATTTCTCGATTCGGCTGACGTCTCGAAGAGCGCTGCGATCTATGCGCGTGGCGACATCATTTTTACCCAGGGGACGACTGCGGGCACGTGATGTACATCCAGGCGGGCGGTGTCAAGCTTTCGGTACTGTCGAGACCGGTAGAGAAGCTGTGGTGGCGATGCTCGGTCCGGGTGATTTCTTCGGCGAAGGGTGCCTTGCGGGTCAGGCGGTCCGCATCGGGAGCGCCACGGCGTGATCCCGACCACGGTCCGCCTCATCGAGAAGGAGCAGATGATCAGGCTGCTGCACATGCAGCACGAGATGTCCGACCGCTTCATCCGCGCACATGCTGACGCGTGATATGCGGATCGAAGAAAACCTGATCGATCAGCTCTTCAACTCGAGCGAGAAGCGACTGGCCCGCGCGTTGTTGCTGCTGGCACGCTACGGAAAGAAAACAAGCCGGTCCGCATCGTGCCGAAGATCTCGCAGGAGACGCTCGCCGAGATGATCGGCACGACCCGATCGCGCGTGAACTTCTTCCTGAACAAGTTCAAGAAGCTCGGCTTCATCGAGTACGACGGCGACATGCCACTCAAGATCAACAGCTCGCTGCTGAGCGTCGTTCTCCACGACTGAAAAAGACAGATCGCCGGTCGCGTTCGTTCGGTACACACGACTATCGGCAATCTGACAGACGCTCGCAGTCGTCAGCCGTCCTCTCTCCGCAACCGACCTGCGAGCCGCACCCAAGAAGGAAGTATCCAAGAGACGAGCCTCACGCTATGCCGATGAGCCGGGGCGGCGTGTCGGAATGACCCTGTTCATAAACGCACGTCAGAAAGAGACGGATCGAATGATTACGACACTCAAGTGTATGGACTGGCACTTTCACTAGATCTGGCTCCATCTCGGCCAGCACAGCCCGAGCGGATCCGCCACAAGACAGCAGGACACTGAGCGACTTTCAGTCAACCGGTGGAAGTCGCCGGGCACACCCTGCCTGTGCCGGCAAGTCCACGTTCAAGCTGGCCGATTCACTCACAGAGCGGCCTTCGTTTGCGGGTGTATGTCTACAACGACAAGGGGCTGCTCATCGCGACGGTAATAGCGATTCCAGACTACCGTCTCAAGCCGACCAACGAGACGGTGATCGAGTTGGCCGGAAGTGCCCGGTGGCTCCGTGGAAGCTGTCCGCGCGTGGTTCTCTCCCGGCAACAGCGTCGGGCAGGAGTTCGTGTATCCGAAACCGCGCGCCGCGCAGTTTACGAAGGCGGCCCACGCGCCGGTGCCCGCGATTGCCGCTGACGCGATCGACGCCGATGCGCTGGGGAGCCGCGCCCTCTATCGTGGCGATCACGCCAGACGAGAAGGAGAGTCCCGTCGCGGCGGTCATGGGGACGACCCGAGTCGCAGGAGATCACCGGTACGTAGGGACGCTGGCCAGTGAGCCGATAGTGGCGATCGGCACTTAGGGCGCCCGGCGCGATCCGAAGGCTTCCAGGCGATTGCCGAAGACGGCGAGCGGTCTGTCCCTGCGTTGTTTTGTTCTGTGCGGTCTTGCCTCCGGCGGCTTGGCCGTTGGTCTGATGCTGTTCGGCAAGCGGCGCCGGCCCGTGACCGTGGGACGACCCGACAATGCACAGCGGAATCGACGTCCCGCGGCGTGAGAGTGTGCCTTGGTGCCGGCGGAGACTCAGACAAGCCATGACGCCGGTTCGTCGCGGTGTGCGGCTCGTGGCTTGGGTTCTTTCGCGATCGGCCTCCTCTGGCTTGGTTACGCCGCCTACGTTGTCATCGACGCGCAGGCGTACCCGGCGATCGAACACCGGCGGCTGGAGCGTGATGAGATCAGAGGGCGCGCCAACGCCAGTCGTCGTCGAGGGCCGCGCAATAGGCGGGAATCGCGAGCCAGCGTATCGGCCTGGAGGCAGTTGTCGCCGAGGGAGAGTCCCGGGCCGTGCTCGAGCGCGCCGTGGGCCATATCGCCGGAGACCGCGTTCCCCGGGCAACCCGGAAACGTCGTCCTGGCCGGCCATGGCGATACGTTCTTCCGGCCGCTGAGGCGGATGCGCGTCGGCGACACCATCACGTTGAAGATGGCCAACGGCGACTTCGAGTATCTCGTGGAGTCAATCGCAATCGTGCCGCCAGGCGACATCGACGTCATCCAGCCTACGGGCCAGCGCGCATTGACCTTTGATCACCTTCTTTCCATTTTCCTATGTCGGCGCGGCGCCGGAATCGCCTCATCGTGCGTGCCCGGGATATCACGCCGCATCGCCACGTCGGCGGCTGGCGACAGTTGCTACGCGCGCCCGTGGGCCGAACACTCGATAATCGACGGAAGCGATCTACACTGAGGCATGAAGGATCTGACGGTTTCCCTCAAGCACGTGGCGTCGCACCGCAATCAGCCGTGTGGCGTGTGCAATGCGCTCTTCGTGCCAGCGAGAGTCATGCAGTTCCCGCGTGCTCTCCACATCAAAGCCCCGGAACAGGATGCCGTCGGCGCCTTGATTGTGCGGAGGCTGCTACTCGAAGTGGTCCCCCGGGATGACGGTTGCGCTTCGTCAACAAGCGGCACAGTCGTAAACGAGCAGGCTGGGTCCAGCCGACCTATTGGTCACCACACGGGCGTCTACACGCGTTCCCGCCACGACGATGTTCGACGCTCTCGTCGTGGAGTGGATGCGTCCGAGACGCCGGACACGCGCACACTCACGTGCTCGACGTGGGGCCGCGCACGCGCCGTACAGCGCCGGCCAGACCGTCTCGATTGACCCGCATCAGTTCCCCGCGCTGCAAAGCGTGACGAGATTCCTCGCGACATTTTGAGGGCCAGCCAGAGCCGCCTTGGGCCTGCTCGATGTGCCTGTTCAGGCACCGCGGGAACCCTTAGTTGCCATCACGATCAAAGAAGAGGTGTACAACGGCGTGATGGCGTATCCGCCGCTGCTATCGAGATTCCTCGTCCATTCGGTGCGCGCCGGCGATCGGATCGCGGCGCTTGGTTTTGCGGGCGCATGCGTGTTCCTGCCCGAAGCGCCCCATGCTGAGCACATCCTCCACTTGCGCGCAGGTTCCAGCAGCGTGCCCAACGTCTCGATGGTGAAGGACGCGCTCCATCGTCATCCAGAGCCTGCGGCACACGTTCGTGTTCCTGGACAAACCTGGGATGACGTGATTTTTGGGGGCCTCCTGTCGCAGCTGAGCGTGGAGCATCCTTCGAGACTGCAGGTGATTCATACGCTGACGCGTGAGCCTGACCGCTCTCCAGCCCGCCGAAGGCGTGCTCAAAGGGCGTGTCACGGCAGAACTTCTTGGCAGCGTGCTGAAACGCGAACCGCATTCGCTAATCTACATGTGCGGTGCGGGCATCAGTGTCTCAAGTCTCGCGCGCTCGCGGTTACGGAGACGACACCCGCGCCGCGCTTCCTCGAGACGATGATGAGCCACCTCGCATCACTAGGGGCGTCCCGCCGACCAGTCAAAATGGAAGCGTTCGGGTCAACGAGCCAACCCTGGCCGGCGAATGGCTCTGGCCGATGTCGGTCGCGCTCCTGCGACGTGGGGTGGCCGTCGGCGGCGCTGTGGGCATTGGCTGCTCGACGTGAAGTGGCGGGCGGTGCTCCCAGGCCTCACGCCGGACGATGCCCAAACATTTGGTGCCGCCGCCATCGTCCTGACAGCCGTCTGCGTTGCGGCGACGTCCGTGCCGGCCCGGCGAGCCAGCCGCATCGACCCCATGGCTGCGTTGAAGGTAGAGTAGAGCGCGAGTGATCTTCCTCACGTCTCTGGCCGCGGCGATCCTGCTCGCGCTGGCCTGCGTCGGATTCTACCTGTCGCGGCACGTATCCCGTCGCCAGCACATTGCCGCGCTCGTCGTCACGCTGACGGCGTCCGTGTCGATCGCCCTCATTTTTGCCGTGGCGCTCAACCAGGCGTGGGCAGCCAGGCGCGACAGGGATCAACGCATCTCCGCCGCGCGCGGTCAGCACCTGCAGCGGCTTCAGACGCTGCTCGGAACCGAATCCGCGGCGCTCGGCGGAATCGCCGGAGCCTTGCGAGACGGCCGGTATTTCACCCAGGTCGCCAACGACGCCCGGCAGGCGGTCTGGCACGACGATGTGCTGACGGCCGATGTCGAGCGTCATTTCCCGGAATACGCGCGGGAGCGGGAACAGCTGATCCAGAACATCCTCGAGCACGATCGCGCGCTGGGCCGGCTCCGCCAGCGGTTGTCGGCGGACCTGCGCCTTCCCGACGCGACCGAGCCGTACCGTATCGACCTCCTCTCAGCCCTGGTGAAGAAATGTGCCGGCGCGTCCGTTCACCAGCCGTTTGGCGACGGGGTGTACTCTGAGCCCGACTCCAGCCCGCACACGCCGGGGCGGGACGCGGCCCTCGCCTACGAGCAGTTTCGCTGTGCGCCAGCGATTGTCGCCGACTGCCGTCGACTCTTCGACCGCGCGGACGACCTCGCCGAGGAGGCGGTGCAGCTCAGCGTCGTCGCCAGGCGTGACGCGGAGGAGACGGTCCTGCACGGATCGTGCACCTACGCGCCGTCAGAATAGAAGGACGCGTTAATGAACAGTTCATTTGTGTCCGTACACACTTGGGCTGGAACATCGACCTTGGATTCCGGGGACACCCCACGCGTGATCGCTACAAACGCAAGTGTCGCAGGCGCGGTACCTGAGGCGGTTCACCACCGCGGTTTTCGCTGGCGCGGCGGGATTGGAACGGCGCTGCTGGTCCCGGCCACACTCATCTCGCTGTTCTCGCAACCGATTCCGTACGCGTCCTGGTGGCACGTCACGGTATTAAGCCTCGCATGGGTGACGTTTCTCGCCGGCGCCGGCCTGCGGTTCTGGGCGACGCTCTACCTGGGCGGGCGGAAGGAGCGGGCCCTCGTGAACGAGGGTCCATACTCGATGGTTCGCCATCCGCTCTATCTTGGCTCGCTCCTCATCGGCCTCGGCGCCGGTCTGTTTCTCGAGAGCATCGCCTTCGAGCTGGCCGTGATCGTGGTCGCGCTCATTTATGCTGTGGCGACCGTGCCAGTAGAGGAACAGGTGCTCCGATCGCGGCATGGCGCAGCCTTTGACGCGTATGCGACGCAGGTGCCCCGCTTCTGGCCGGCGTGGCGCCGCTTTTCCTCGCCTCCGCAGATTCAGGTCGACCTGCACGCGCTGCGACTCGAATGGGCGCGCGCATCGCGCTGGGTCTGGATTCCCGTGATCGGCACGACGGTCTCATACCTGCGCCACCAGCCGTGGTGGCCGCACCTGTTCCGCGCGATCTGGTAGTCGGCGGCCGCTAACCGCCACTCAAAAGCGGCCAATGTCCAATGTCAAATGCCCAATGCTCAATGCCAGATGCACGATGTTGCGACTCTCAGCATTGAACATTGAACATTGAGCATTGTTTGTCCGCCTACTGTCCCTCACAGCTCACGTTGTTGTTCCAGTCGACGAAGGCGCCGTTCGGATTCTCGCGCCATGCCCACACGTGCAGCTCGAAAAAGGGATCGAGGTTGTAACGGTTCGGGGCGTTCACGAACTGGAACAGCTGGCCCTCGAGCACCGGCGGCCCGTCGTGGCTGTCCAGCCACGCTTTCGCGTCCACGATGTACTCGACGCCCACCAGCCGGCGGCGATTGCCGACGGGCTCGTAAATCAGGGCCTCCGGATGGGCGGCATCAATCAGTCCGTCCATGACGAGCGCGCCGTTCACGTAGTGAATCCCCATGGCGCCGTGGTCGGGACCGCTGACGCACCCGAAGGCGGGCCCGTAACCACCCATGGGACCGGCGTTGTTGACATCGATGAACTGGCGCGTCGCGTCTCGAACGATCTGCACGAGTTTGGCGGGAGCGGGATGGTCGTGATCGGCGCCGTCCGCCGCCAGCATCGGCGCGCCAGTGATGAGTCCGCCTAGCAACGCCAGGCATGCTATCCCCCGGGTGGATGTGTGGGTGAGTTTCGAGATCGGTGTCTTCATGGCATCTCCTATTGACGGTGGCTTTGAGTGCGTGCTCCGACAGCACGCGGAGCGGACGGAATCTAGCCCCGGAGCCGGCCGCCCGCAATCCCGACGGCCTCCTTTCGGCCTCAAAGTTTTCTCCACCGCTAAGCGGCTGATACGCGGCCACTTGGAGGTTGTGATACGCTTGCTGCCCTTCTAGGAACGTATGTCCGCACAGCCTGTTCCAGTAGCGCGCGTGCTGAGGTTCGATTCGTTTGAGCTCAATCTGCATGCGGGGGAACTGCGCAAACGCGGCGTGAAGCTGCGCCTGCAGGGGCAGCCCATTCAGGTGCTGGCCCTGCTGCTGGAGTCCGCCGGCCACCTCGTTACCCGCGAAGAGATCAGGTCCCGGTTGTGGTCTGCGGATACGTTCGTGGATTTCGACCACAGCCTGCACAATGCGATCGCCCGGATTCGCGAGGTGCTGGGAGACTCTGCGGAGGCACCGCGATACATCGAAACGCTTCCCCGCCGGGGGTACCGCTTCATTGCTCCCGTGGAACACGTGCAGGCGGCCCCGGTCATCAGCTCGAACGGACGGAAGAATGGTCACGGCGCCGTACGCGAGGAGGCTCGACCTGTCGAGCATCGTCCATCACTGATTCCGCGCACGGGCCTGATAGTGGCGGCCGTGTTCGTTTGCGCGATCGCTCTTGCGGCGCTCGCGGCCTGGCAGCGCGCACACGCGACCGCCGCGTCCCCCGCCATCCG
>CAWAZT010000011.1:0-171425 GCA_963786615.1 uncultured Acidobacteriota bacterium | reverse complement strand
GGCCGCAAGAACACGCTCAAGCTGGACCCACAGGAACAGAAATACGACATGTGCTTCGACAAGGCGAAAGCCGCGGAGGTGATCGCGCGGCGGCGCGAACGGGTCGCGCTCGACAGCCTCCGCGATTTGATCCTGCACATGGCCTCGATCCGGGAAGGCCGCACCGCGGTCCTCACGGTCAGCGAAGGGTGGGTCTTGTACAGACCGAGCGAAACCCTCACGCACCTCACGAAGGATCCGCTTACCGGCAAGTACAACGAGCCCACACCGGGCGCGCCACCACCGGTCGGCGTCGGTCCTGGCGGAACGCTGACCACCAAGGACCCCAACCGTCAATACGATACCGACCGCCAGGAATGCGATCGCGATCTGATGGAGCTCGCGATGGCCGACAACGACAAGTACTTCCGCGACATCCTCGGTGAGGCGAACCGCGCGAACGTGAGTTTCTATCCGATCGATCCGCGCGGGCTTCCGGTGTTCGACACGGACATCAACCAGGCCTTGCCATTGACGGCGGACCACGCCGTGCTGCAGGGTCGCCAGGACTCGCTGCGGGTCCTGGCGTCGAATACCGACGGTGTCGCGTTCCTCAACAGCAACGACCTGCGTGGCCAGATGCGGCGCCTGGCCGCAGACTTCACGTTGTACTATCTGCTCGGCTACTCGTCCACGAACGCGAAGCTCGATGGGGGCTTCAGGACGATCAAAGTCAAGGTGTCGCGTCCGGGTGTCGAGGTACGGGCGCGGCGCGGCTATCGTGCCGCGAGCGCCTCGGAGCTCGCGGCGGCGAAAAAGATTGCCGACACGCCAAAGCCTGCCGCCAATGCCGCGTTGGACAAGGAGCTGGGGATGCTGGCCCGTGAAGGCCGCCCCGCGGAGGCGAGGCCGGAGCGGGCGGCGGCTGCGCCCATGGCGGGCGAGCCCGTCATCTTCCGTCGCGGGCCGACCACAGGGAACGTGCTCCAGAAATCGACCGGTCGTGCGTTCTCACGTACCGAGCGGTTGCACATCGAAATGCTGCCCGGTGAGGCGTCCGGCTGGACCGGCGCGCTGCTGGATCGCACCGGCAAGACGTTGGTCGTGCCGGTCACGACCGGGGAGCGGACGGATGCGGCAACCGGTCAACGGTGGCTCATCGCTGATTTGACCCTCGCGCCGCTCGGGGCGGGCGACTACGCGATTGAACTGACGGTCCAACGCGCCGGTGAGCCGGTGAAGATCCTCAAGGCCATCCACGTGACGCCCTGAACTGACCGGGTCGATCTGCGCTAGACTCGACAGGCCAGCTGCCGCGGAGGTCCGACGTGCTCACCCCCATGCGTTCGCGCCCCGGGCGCGGCTTCGGTGTCGCGCTCTCACTCGTCGTCTCCAGCGCGTTGGTCCTCGCCGTCCGCCAGCAACAGCCGCCCTTCAAAGCCGGAACGAACTTTGTGCGCGTGGATGTCTATCCGACGCGCGATGGCGTGCCGGTCGAGGACCTGACTGCACCGGACTTCCAGGTTGCGGAAGACGGCGTCCAGCAAACGATCGAGAGCTTCGAGCACATCGTCGTGCATCCGGCCACACAGGGAGAACGTGTCGATCCTGGATTGCCGGCGCGCGCGAACGAGCTGGCGGCCGATCCACGCCGCCGTGTCTTCGTGGTGTATCTCGACACGGGTGGCGTGCACGTCGAAGGCTGGGACGACATCAAGGAACCGCTGATCTCGCTGCTCACGAACATCCTCGGTCCCGACGACCTCGTGGGCGTCATGATGCCGCACATGAGCCCTGACGAGATCACGTTCGGCCGCAAGACGGAAGTCATCGAGGAAGGCCTCCGAAAAAACTGGCCGTGGGGACGCCGGGATACGCTCACGCTCGATCGGCGGGAACAACTCTATGATTCGTGTTTCCCGCCGACCCGTGGCGATCCGGCTGGCCCTGACGGCCTCTCCAGTCGTGCACGCGCGATGGTCCAGCGCTATCGAGAACGCGTCGCGTTCGACAGCATGCGCGATCTGATCCTTCACATGGGCGCGATTCGCGAAGGGCGGACCGCGGTCATTGCCGTCTCGGAAGGATGGGTGCTCTATCGCCCCGACGAGACCCTGACGCACCTTCGCAGGGATCCAATCACGGGCACGCCGAGCGAACCGATCCCTGGTACGCCTCCTCCCGTCGGCGTTGGCGCAGGCGGCGTCCTGACGGCGAACCCGCAGCCATATGACGATCAGAGCCGCCAGAACTGCGACAAGGAGCAGATGGAGTCCGCGATGACGGACAACGCGCGCTACTTCCGCGACCTGTTCGAGGACGCGAACCGCGCCAACGTGAGCTTCTACCCGGTCGATCCGCGAGGATTGCCGGCCGTTGACACGGACATCGGGCCGGCGCCGCCGCTGCCGCCCGCGCTGGATCGCGCGGTGCTCAACCATCGAATCGAGACCTTGCGAATGCTCGCCGAGAACACCGATGGTATCGCGCTCGTGAACAGCAACGATTTGAACAAACAGATGCGCCGGCTGGCCGCCGACCTCACGTCGTACTATCTGCTCGGGTACGCATCCACGAACGCGAAGCTGGATGGCCGCTTTCGAACGATCAAGGTCAAGGTGTCGCGCCCCGGCATCGAAGTGCGCGCGCGGCACGGCTACCGCTCCGCAACGGCAGCCGAAGTGGCCGCGGCAAAGAAGGCCGCGGACGCGCCAGGGACCGCCGAGAAAAGGGCGTTGGCCGCCGAGCTCGAACGGCTCTCGCACGAGGGGCGAGCCTTGGAGCCCGCGCGGGACCGATCCGCGTCAACCGATGTGGCGGGGGAGCCGGTCATCTTTCGACGGGGCCCGTCGACCGGGAATGTCCTCCAACGATTGACCGCCCGCGAATTCTCGCGCACCGAGCGGCTCCACATCGAGATGCTGCCCGGCCAGGCCACGGCTGGACCGGCGCGCTTCTCGACCGCACCGGCAAGACGCTGCCCATCCCGGTCACGACCGGAGAGCGCACCGACGCAGCCACCGGGCAGCGCTGGCTCATCGCGGATGTGACCCTGGCGCCGCTGGGCGCCGGCGATTACGCGATCGAGTTGACCGTCCAGCGCGCCGGCGAGCCGGCGAAGATCCTGAAGGCCATCAGGGTGACGCCCTGAAGGGAGGGCCGGGGCGGGAAGCTAAAAATAGAAGGTAGAAGGTAGAAGGTAGAAGGTAAGGGGAAGCTGCGCGTGCGGAATCAGTGAGCGCCGTCAACGGGAGCAGCCGGGGCCCGCACCGCCTCGAGACGCGAGCGCACGAGCATGGCGATCTCCTCGATGCTGATGCTCTTGAGGCACAGGTTGTCGTTGCAGGGCGATTGACGCTGGTTGAACGGCCCGATGCACGGACTGCAGGAGTATCCGGTGTGGATCACGTCCGAGCTGTTCGTCAGCGGCCGATAGCGCTCGGGGACCTCTGGCCCGAAGAAGACGACCACGTGGATCCGTGTCAGCGCCGCGAAGTGGGCTGGTCCCGAGTCGTTCGTGACCAGCACGTGCGCGAGATCGAACAGCTGCAGCAGCTCTGTCATCGTCGTCCGGCCGGTAAGGTCCAGCGCACGCGGCGAGCCGAGCCGCGCGCACATGTACTGCGCCTCGGGCTTCTCGCTGGCCACGCCAATGATCAGCACGAACACCTCGGGATCCTCGAGCAGTTTCCGGGCGAGCTCGGTGAACGATTCGAGCGGCACGCGGCGCATGGGGAACCTGGCACTGGCGTTTGGATTGAGAACCACCAGCTTCAGGTCGGTCCGATGTCGGCATGGATCGCGCGGAGCTTCCGCCAGACGTCGGCGGCCGCGCTCGCGTCGGTCCTGATCTTCGGAACTTCCAGGCCGTCCATGACCTTCGGCCGTTTCACGCGTGGCACCTGGCCCGGCGGCGCGTCGAGAGCGTGCACGAGATCGAGGAACGTGTGCGCGGCATGGATGTGCGCGTTGTAGAGCACCTTGTGCGTCAGCAGGTCGCCGGTGTACAGCCCTTCCTGGTTGAACCGGTGAAACCCGACGCGTCGGCAGGCGCCAGACAAATAACTCAGCAGGCTGCTGTACCTCACGAACGCTTCCATGTTGATCACGGTGTCGATGCGCCGACGCCGGGCCCGCCACAGAAATGCTAGCGTGTCGCGCACAAATGCCAGGCCGGCATGCGCGTCGATGGTGATGATGTTCTCGGACGGAATGATGTCGAGGATCTCCACGCTCGGCCGAATCTGCGTGAAGCACAGAAAGTGCAGCGTGGCGTCCGGATAGAGCTCGCGCGCTTTCGCGAGCGAGGGATACGCCACGACCATCGTCCCCATCTCGGCGAGCTGAATGAACAGGATGTTCCGCGGCCTGCCAACCGGCGACGTGGCCAGTCCGATCAGGCGCTGGACCCGGCAGACGACGGTGAGGAGGAACACGAGTGGGATCCCGACCCAATAGTCGATGGCCCGCATCAGGTTCGGATTCACGGCAGGGAACGCAACCTCGTTAGGGCAGCATACTAGCAGGCCAATCCAGCTAAAAGAGTAGTACGTTTTACGCGTGCCGTCCTGGCCCCAATCACGCGTCTGGCCCATCCTCGTCTTGCTCGTGCTCGTTGTCGGCGGTTACGCTGCGGTTCGCCACAGGCGCGCAGAGCTCGTCGATGTCGCCGCGCCGCGGACCGCTGCGGCGCGCTTCCTGGCGACCGAGACGCTTTACCGGCCCGATGATGGTCACTACCAGTTCAAGTATCTGCCGGCGTTTGCACCGTTCATGGTGCCCCTCCTCTGGGTGTCCAAAGAGGCCGCAGAGTTCACGTGGTTCGCAGTGATGGTGGTCATGGCCTGGGCGTTCGTCCGCATGTCGCTCGCCGCGCTGCCAGACCGGCGGCGGTCGGCGCCGGCGCTCGTCTGGCTGACACTGCTGCTGACCGGCAAGTTTCTGGTGAGGGAGCTCGCACTGGGACAATTCAATCTGCCGCTGGCGCTGCTCCTGCTCAGTGCGGTGATGGCCGCGCAGCAAGGCAAGCAATCCTCGGCTGGTGCGTTCGTCGCGGCGGGTGTCTTCGTCAAACCGTATGCCCTGGTCCTGGTGCCGTGGCTGGCCTGGACGCTCGGCTGGCGGGCGTTTGTCGCGTTCGGCCTGGTGCTGGCCGCCGGGCTGCTGCTGCCGGCCGTAACCTACGGCTGGAATGGCAACCTGACCCTTTTGCATGACTGGTATCGCACCGTAACAGACACGACGGCACCAAACCTCATGACGCCAGAGAACATCTCGTTCGCCTCGATGTGGGCGAAGTGGATCCGGCCTGGCCCTGCGGCGGAGGGTCTTGCGCTGGCGTCGGCGGTCGGCGCCGTTGCCGCGGGTCTCTTCGTGATGTCGCGGCGGCAACACGTGGCCGAACCGAACTACCTGGAAGGCGCGGACCTCTTCACGTTGGTGCCCCTGTTGTCGCCGCAAGGCTGGGACTACGTGCTCGTGCTCGCGCTGCCGGCCTACATGTGCCTCGCGGATCGGTGGCAAGACCTGTCGCCCTGGCTGGCGCACGGTCGCCCTGGTGGGCTTCTTTCTCACGAGCTTCACGATCTTCGACCTGCTGCGGCGGCCCCTCTACGTGCTTCTCATGCACCTGTCCGCCGTCAGCGTCGGTGCCGTGCTCGTGGCTGCCTGCCTGGTCCACCTGCGGTGGCGAGCGATCTCGTGAGGGCGGGTGGCGGACCTACGGGGCGTCCCGCGCAAAGTTGAGAGGGCCTCTGGCCGCAAGCGAGACCCTCTCGGGATCGATTCCGCAACGGGTCAGGAGAGTCGAACGTTCTCCCCGCGCGGGCCCTTCGGCCCTTGCCCTCGGTCGAAGGTCACCGACTGGCCCTCCTGCAGATCGTCGAAGCGAATCTGATTACAGGCTGAATTGTGGAAGAAGTACTCGTTGCCATCGGAGGCCAGGATGAAGCCGAAGCCCTTTTCGCTGACCAGTCGTTTGATCGTGCCGTTCAATGCTGCCATTGGAATGTCCTTGTGTGATGAGAAACGCGCTCTCACAGCACAGGATCGTCGTCGGGTATGGCCCAGCGCCTGTGCCGAAAGGCCGGTCAGCGCTGGTGAAACGCGGAGGGGCTTACGTGGAGCGAGCTCAGAGCATATCACGCATCGCCGCCGGTGCGACGCCGATTAAGGTGCGTCGAGCGAAGGGGCCACGCCCGCTGAGAGCAGAAGTCTCCGGGGCGTCCTGCGTTCAGATCTCGCGCGTCTCATTCCAGGGCGTGCTGTATTCGACGTCGTTGAACTGCGTCACCTGCGCTACTTCGTGGCGCTCGCAGACGAGCTGAACTTCTACGCGCGCCGCGGCGCGGCGCCGACACGCTCTTCGGGCCCATGAACATGGTCCGCGCCAATCTGGGCTTCGCGTTGCTGCCGTAGTACATGGAGGCCATCCTCGCGGAGCGGGTCGTGGCCCGTCCGCTCGACTGGCACCCGCCGCTCGCGCTCACCGTTCTGATGATCCATCGCGCTGACGTTGGGTTGGCGGCCCTCAGCACCTTTGTGCGCGTCGTGCTGGGTGTGCTGGGTCACAGCGTCGCCCGGAATAATGCTTCGATGACGGGAAAGACATAGTTACTGCCGGATCGTCGGCGTCTCCCAGTGAGTCTTCGGCCGACGAGCAGAGTGAGCTCTCGCACGGTCCCTTATCGTCGATCGCACTGTCGTTGAGAAACCCGTGACCGAGACGGTCGATCAAGCACAGCGTCGCCCGATTGCCGCGCGCGACGAGCGCTTCGTACAAGAGTTCGCTCTGGCGGTTGCCAACGACTCGTCGCGCCGCCCATGAAGAGTCAGGCAAGGGGGGACGCCCTCGTGCATATTGGAAATGGGATTCGCCTTCGGCGCGAGGTCGCCATACCGGCAACGAATCTTCCGCCCATCCCGAAATCTACGAAGTAGCAACCGAGGCAACACTGTCAGCGACAGCATGATCTTGTCGGTGGGGAGTCGAGGGTCCGCTCGCGGGACCTCGTTGGGCCTGTCGTGCGCCGGCCGACATGGAGGCCTGCTGACGTCATCTCTCTTGCACAGCGTTGGGTTTGGGAACAATCCCGGCCTGTGGTGTGGAGAGAACCCGATGAAACGACTTGGACTGTTGTGGGTCGCGGTCGCCGCCATCGCCGTCATCATCAACGGTTGCTCGAAGACGGATGGGACGAAGCTGCCCTCGCCAGAGCAGCCCGCGGGACGCTCGGGCGCCGTCGGTACGGGCGGGGCCGGTGCGAACCTGAGCGACGGCGACTTCGTGCGGGACGTCGCGCTCAAGAACATGGCGGAGGTAGAGCTCAGCCGGATGGCTCTCGACAAGGCGACAAATCCGGACATCAAATCCTTCGCGCAAAGAATGATCGTCGACCATGGCGCGGCCGGGCACAACCTGAAGAGCGTCCTGTCAGGACAGTCGATCGAATGGCCGGTGCAGCTCGACGACAAGCACCGGAAGATCGCCGACGAGCTGGCGAAGAAACAGGGCGCCGACTTCGATCGCAACTACGTCAAGGCAATGGTGGAGGGCCACCAGGACCTCGCCGCGAAGCTCGAGTCCCGACTCGACGTGCAGTCGCTCGCAGAGTGGAAAACGGCCGCGGCCGGCCGCACCGACAGCAAGGCCCTGCCAGAGCCCAACATCGCCATGCGCGACGTGCAAGTCCGTCCCACCAAGAGCGATAAGGAGGTCACGATGAAGATCAACCAGTGGGCGGCCGACACGTACCCCGTCGCGCAAAAGCACCTCGATACCGCCAGAACACTCGAGACCGCGACGAATAAACGTTCGACCCACTGAAAAAGCACCGATCGCGGCACAGCGGCTGCCATCAAGGACAACGCGGCGCATCCCTATCAACTCGCGATCGGCATCGACGAGAACACCGCTCTAATCGTCCGCGGCGACCTTACCCAGATCGTCGGTACGGGTACGATTACTTATGCGCCGTTTCGTTCTAACCGCGACCGCCACCGCGACGCCGATGGCTGCACCTCCCATCGTCGCCTTCCGGAGGAGGCCGGTCTGCCAGGCTCTGTGCCACGCGCGTGTTCGCGCACGGATTGCCGCGATGCCGTTTATTGTGAGGGCGAGGAGACCTGGTTCATTCGATCCAGGCCGTTGTGTGTACGGCACGTTGAGAAGACCGTCGAGTTGTTGCGTCGCCTGAACGAGTCGCATGTCGAGGCGAGCACGTGTTTCGCGAATTGCGGCTGTGGCGTCCGCAACAGTCTTGAGGGCGTGGCCAGCCACTCGCTCGGAGATCAGTTGCCCGTTTGGGCTTTCAGCCATTCGAGTGTCTCCACGAGGCTCTTTCGAGTTTCAGTCAGACCAAGATCGGCTTGGCGGATCCGGCTGACGAAGTAGCGAGCGGACAGGGCTCCTCCGATGATCAGGACGACGCCAACGAGCGTGGAGGCGAGCCATGCGGGGACACCGAGGGCGATCACTATCAGTACGAGAGCCGCGACGAGGACGGCTGCTCCCGCCACTGCGGTAAGCACACTCGCCAGGACTCCCATCCCTGAGTAAATCAATCCCCGGAGAGTGGCCGAGAGCTCGAGACGCGCCAGCAGCACCGTTTGGAGCCCAAGAAGCCGTATGTCTGCGGAGACGGCGCTCAGGACCTGTCGGAACGAGGCGATTGGCGACTGTGGGGTCATGGGGTGCGCTGGCCCGCGCGGCTTGCCGATACCGGCTCGCCACGACTCCAGCGTCTGGCAATCAGGAGGGCCGCGACGACGCCGGCCCCGAGACCGGGTCTTGGCGCGGAAGAGGCCGGTGATAGCCCCGGGTCCATGGAGAGAGGTTCAATTGGCGGCTGGTCCCGCCGAAACGCCCGTGCAGCGCGTCGACCGATGAGCAGTTTCCCTTGCGCATTCTTCTGCCCGGGAGCCTTTCCGTAGGGCGACGCATGTTCGATCTCGGCATTGAGCTCGGCGCCAACGAGAATCGCGATACCGCTGACGTAGAACCAGAGAATACAACGATCACGCCACCCACCGTGCCGTAGGAGCCCTCATAGTCCGTGAAGTTCGCGATGTACACCTTGAAAGCCAGCGAGACCAACAGCCAGAGAATCGTCGCGGTGACCGCGCCTGGCGTGATCCACACCCAGTCCTGATCGGCATCCGGTCCGAAGTAGTAAATGAGCCCGATACCGGTCGCGACGAGAAGAAATACCAACGGCCACTGCAGAACGAGCCACGTCCATTCAAATGGAAGGCCCCATCCAGTCATCTGTCCGAGTCTTTCCGCCAGCGTCGGCCCGACGAGAACCAATGCCAAGGCGACAAGGACGATCACCGCTGTGGCGACCGTGAGACCCATCGCGACCAGCCGAACCTTCCACCACGGTCGTCCTTCGTCGATGTCGTACGCACGATTGAGCGCGCCAACGATCGACACCAGAGCAGCCGAACTGCTCCACAAGGCGGCGGCAACGCCGAATGTCAGCAGTCCGCCATTCTCGTTGTTGGCAAGGCGACGCATTTGCTCTTGAATCAGCTCGAGGACCTGCGGAGAGACAAAAGGGCCCAATGACCTCGCGACGTCATCCGTAATGTTCGCCAGGGCAAAGAAGCTCGCGAGTGCGAGTAAAAAGAGAAGGGCCGGAAAGAGTGCCAGAAAGAAGTAATACGAGAGCTGAGCCGCGAGCCCGAGGACGTCATCTTCCCCGACTTCGCGCCACGTGCGGCGCGCCAATTCGGACCATGTGAGGGGAACCGTGTCCAGCACGCCACATGAAATGCAAAGGGTGAACCGCGCTTCGCGAGGCACGGAGGTCGCTCGCGCGAAGGAGGGCCTATCTCAGTGACGTTTGCGGGTTCTGGAGTTGCTGAGTCTCGTCTCCGCTGCGTCGCCGACTACTCATCGTGTGCTCTCTCTCTGCCCACGTTGGCATGCGAGCGGCTCGTATCCTCGTTGAAGATGGTCAACGGCACCGACAACGCCTGACGGACCGTCGTGTCGCTGCACATTCAATCGGCAAGTGGGTTCCGCAGCAAATCTGGGACTAGCGGTACGCAACGTGCTGTTGTGGACGCTACCTCGATGATCGGCGATTGCCCGATTACCTCTACACCTCCGAGCAACGCATCATGGACAACCCTTCAAACTTGGTGGACAGGTTGAAACCGCGCGAGTCGTCGCTGACGCCGCTTGCGGTCGTCAGCGCCGTGGTGACGGCCGGGTTGACCACGTATCTGGCCTGGCCCGCGCAGCGTGTGAGACCGTCCACACGAAAACGGCAGGCCCTGATCGCATATCTTCGCGATCATCTCGGTGGCTCGGATGTGGCCATTCGGGTCGTGCGTCGTCTCAGCGCGACGTACGGGGGCACCGAGGATGGGAACTTGTTCCGCCGACTCTCGAGAGAGTTGGAAGAGGACCGCTTCGTCGTTCGCTCCCTGCTGATGCAGTTGGGAGCATCCGAACGATCGATCAAGCGAGCGGCGGCGGACGCGTCCGGGGTCGTCCTGAGCGCGACCGCCGGCGGTGAGCCAGGCGATCTCTCGCTGTTGCGGACGCTCGAGGCCCTGGCCATCGGAGTCCAGGGCAAGCGGTGCATGTGGCGAGCGCTTCAGAACCTCCCCAGCTCGCCGTCAACCATTAATGGCCTGACCTTCGTCGAACTGGAAGCGAAAGCCGTTCGCCAATGGGAGGCCATCGAAGAGCGCAGGCGCGCCTTGGTGGAGCGGACCTTTTCCGCGACGGACGACCGGGCGGGGTGACGGCGATCGAACGGATTCCTGACTGCGTATTGACGGTCGCAACCGACACACCGAAACGTTACTGGCGCCGCAGGTCGGCGACGGCGCAGGTGAGCCGCGGACGCTCAGGGTTCGACAAATCGAGTTGATCCCAACGGACGACATATCCGCCAGCGCGTTTGAGACCGAGAATGAGGCGTGCGCCAAGGCCCAGACGTTCCAGGACTCCTGCCGCTCCGACTACATACTCGCTGATGAACCAGGCGTCGCCGCGGCGCTCGGCGCGGAACTCCTCGACGCGTCCCAAACGGCGGTTATTCGCCGTATGCACCTTACGCCCGACGAGACGATCCAGGCGAATGCCGGTACTCATCGGGCGCCAGGCAGCCCGCGAATCCAGGACCGCACACGCCTTTCGACGGCATCCACGGCGGTTTCGCCGATCGTGAGACGTACCCGGATTTTAGTTCCAATATCGTCGATGTCAGCGAAATCAATCTGCGTCGGCCGGTTCTGATCAACGCCGAACCATTTTTCAACCCGCCTCACGAATCGACCGAGGGCGGGATGTAAACGATCCCCGAGCGCTGCGGGACCTATCAAAATCGCCGCAAGGCGAATCGGCTGGTCCGGCGGGCCATCGAGCAGGATGCCATCCACTCGACCCATCTCGCGGCCATTACGATCGACGACGCTCTTGTCGAGCACATCCCGCACGACGTCCATCATCAGCCTCCGAGGATCTCGAGCGGTATCACGACGATCGCCATCACGGCTCCGAGGATCGTGATGGTGGCGAGCAGACCATTGCCAAGCGGACCGCTCCTGTGTCGCCCCGCGTACTCCTCTTCGTTCATGAGAACGAGGAATGGCAGCACGACGAGCGGCATGATGACGACGGTCAATGCAACCGAGATGAGCGTGATACGCAGCGGGTCGAATCCGATCGTGGCAATAGCCACCGCGAGCAGGAGCACGACCGAAAAGGCCGCAACAAAGCGGCTGACGTCGCGCCGCTTCTTATCGATTCCCCACGTCCATCCCAACGCCTGCCCGAAAACGTAGCCCGCGTTCAGCGCAATCTCCACGGCCGCTCCGAAGCAGCCTATGCCCAGCGAAACGGCGAACAGCATGACGGCCCACCGACCGTAGACCGGCACGAACATTTGCGCAGCCTGCTCGTAGGTCTCGACCTTCAGGTGCTGCGGACCGAGCACGACCGCCGCCGTGACCAGGCATCCCATGGCGACCTGTACTGCCGAATCCCATGCCGAGCCACGCGGTGAGCCGGTTGATCCACAGATCCTGCTCGGTCCATTTCTCTTCGACGGCACCCGACGAATAGAAGTTGAGGAGATACGGACTGACCGTGGCCCCGACAATGCTGACCGTCAGAAACGCGTAACGGGTGACGTCATGATGAGGAACCGACGGAATGAAGCCACGTGCGACCTGTCCGACGTCGGGGTGCAGACGCCACGCGGCGACGACGAACGACAGCGTCACCATACCGAGGAGTCCGATGCCGTCTTCGATGACGCTGAAATTGCCGAACCACAGGACGGTCCACGCCACGAGTCCCGCGGGCAGGATCCACCACTGGAAACCGATGCCGGTCAGCATCTTGATGGCAATCGCGACACCGCCCAGTTCCGCCGTGAGCAGCAGTGTATCGATGATGAACTCCGCGCCGAGCGGCACGATCTGGAAGTGGATGCCGAAACGCTCGCGGACCGCCGCCGCCATCGACCGCTTGCTCACGGCCGCGACTCGTCCTGCCATCTCGGCAAGGGCTGCCAGAAAGAGCGTGGCCGCGGCGACGGCCCACAACAAAGAGAATCCAAACTCCGCGCCCGCCTGGACGGACGTCGAGATCGAGCCGACCTCGACGAATCCGCCGATGCTCGTGACGATCCCGAGCGTAAGGTTGAAGATCTTCTTCATGGCCGGTCAGTAGCCGGCCGCCTTCGCTTCATCACCGAGCTTCTTGCCGTTGCGCCAGGTATTGGCGCAGAGCGGGTGTGCGAACGGTGACGCGCCGTCGGCAGACGTGAAGACGATGTCGTCGGCGAATTCTCCCTTTTCGGGATCTAGCTGCGCGAGATGCCGCACTCGTTTGGCGATCTCGTGATCGGCACAGGCCGTGTCGCCGCTGATGCCGAGCCCGCCGACCCGGGTCTTGCCCTTGTAGAGCGGTACGCCGCCGCCGAACGCAATCGATCCGCCACAGATCTTCCCATTCGTGGCATTCACGTCGTTTGGGGCCACCAGACAATCGGCACGGAACGGATTCGGTTCGGCTACGCCCCACAGCGAATGCCCCGGCTGCGTCAGCGTGTACAGCCGCGCCGTGGACAAGGGGGTATCGTCGGTGCTGTAGGCATTGGCCGTGTAGGCCTTGGCCTTCGAGATGGCCTGGCTGCCCGGCCAGGCGCTGGCGGGATCGTCGGTGGCGACTGCCGTTGCGCAGATCTCCCCCCGACGATTGACGATCGTTCCCCATTCCATCTTTCCGGAGAACAGGCCCCCGGCTTCTCCCTCGATGCCGGGCGCCGTGCGCAACCATTTCCTGAGGTCGTCTGCTGACGGCAGATCGGTGCATTTGGCGCTGGCGCCACCGGATTGAGGCGGCCGATCCAGATCGGCAGCGGCGCCCGCCTGGGTTTCGGCTGGGCTGGATGCCGGCTTCGAGCAATCAGCCGCGAACAACAGCAGGGTGAGCGTAACCGCATACGTGACGGTGTTACGAGACATGAACATGGTCCTCTATTGAGTCGGCGGCGCCTGGGGTTCGTTCCGGGTCCGAAGCGATTTGATGTAGGCGACGAGCTTCCACGTCTGATCAGGAGTCAGGCGGCTCTGCCACGACGGCATCCCGTGCGCGCGGCCCTCGGCGATCGAGCTGAAGATCTGTGCGTCGTTGTTGCCGTAGATCCAATCGACGTCACGCAGGCTCGGTCCCATGCCTCCACCGGCCCGCCCCCCATGACATCCGGAACAGTTGAATCGAACGAACAGTTGTCGCCCTTCTCCCATCGCTGTTCGATCATTCGCGTACGGGTTCGCCGTCGCGCTGGACGACGTCTGCGGACCTGGAATCGGCCCGACAGCCGTGACGATTGGCGGCGGCGCTGCGGTCGCGCCCCCGTGTGGAGGCGGCCCACCGCACGCGGCCAGGACGACGCAGCATACGAGCGTGGCGGCGCCTTTGGTGCTCATCGAAGAGGCACTCCGTAAGCACGCAGGATCTGTCGCATCGCGTCGCCGCGCCGTTCGATTACCGTGTCGAGCGCGGCGCGCAACTGCGTATCGTCGCGACGGACACCCATGGCGATATCGAAGATGAACCTCGACGTCGCGTCATTGCTCGCCCCAGAGACGGGACTGACGTGAAGTGGGGTGGACTCGCGCAGCGCGTAATAGCCGGCCAGCGGACCCCAGACGATCGCAATGTCGACTCGTCCGTCTGCAACGGCATCGACGATGTCGCGCTGCGGATCCTGATGCGAGTAGTCGCCGTACACAGGAAATCCGCGAACGTTCTGAATCATGTGCCGCGAGGCGAGCGCCTGTGCTGCAGGGGGATTGTTGTAGTCGTCGCCGGTGACCTGAATGCCGATCGTCAGCCTCTTCAGCGAAGGGGCATCGAAGGAATCGATGTGCAGGTGCCGATCGCGGCGGGAGACGAACGCGTAGGAAGACCGATAGTAGCTCCTGGTCGGCTGCACCAGTCCGTACTGAGCCGGGAGGCCAATGACGACGTCGCAGCGCTGCGCATCGAGCGAATTGCGGATGAAGCCGCGGCGCTGCGGCAGCCAGAAGTACTCCAGGGGCCGCTCCAGCTCGCGCGCAACGAGCGTGGCGATCTTGTTCTCGAAGCCGTCGCCGTGCTGGTTCGAGAAGGGGAGATTGTTCGGGTCGGCGCAGACGCGAAGCGGCGGCTGCGCTGCCGGCGCAGAAGCCAGGAGTGCCCACACCATCAGAAACGTGCCGAGAGCGCTACAGACCGAAGACATAGACCGTGCTTCCTGCCGCCGTGTACTTCTTGATGTCCTTCATCGCGCCGACGACGCCGAGCCCCGCATAGGGGTCGTCGGCGGACACTTCCGGGAACGCCACCGCGCCCATCCATCCACCGATCCCCGAGTAGACCGCGACGTACTGCTTGCCGTCCGGGCCGAGATACGTGATCGGGTTCGCCACGATCCCCGACGCGACGTGGAATTTCCACAGCTCGTTTCCTGTTCTCGCGTCAACCGCCTTGAACCATCCATCCATCGTCCCGTAGAAGATGACGTCGCCGCCGGTCGCGAGCACGCCGCTGTACACTGGAAACTTGTCCTCCTTCACGCCCCAGGCCTTGCGGTTGTGTGCGACGTCCCACGCGACGAGCTCCCCCTGGTATCCGCCCGGACCGGGATACATCTTCACGTCGGCGCCCAGATACGGCGTGCCGGCGATGTAGTTGGCCTCGATGCCTTCATAGTCCATGCAGGTGTTGTGGGCGGGGATGTAGAGCAGACCGGTGCGCGGCGAGAACGCCGACGGGATGACATCCTTCGCGCCGGTTGACGACGGACAGATGCCTTGCGTGACGGTACCGAAGTGCGTGTGCTTGGCAGGATCCTCGAGGGCCTTTCCAGTCTTCAGATCGTAGCCGCTCGCCCAGTTCGTCGGCTGGTACGTCTCGGCCGACAGGAGCTCGCCGGTTTCGCGATCGAGAACGTAGACAAAGCCCGTGCGGCCCGGGTGAACGATCAGCTTCCGGGGACGGCCGCCGTAGTCCATATCGACGAGGATGTTCTCCATGATCTCGTCGTAGTCCCACGAGTCGTGCGCGGTCACCTGGTAGGCCCAGCGCGCCTCGCCAGTGTCGGCGTCGCGCGCAAAGATCGTCGACGACCACTTGTTGTCGCCGGGGCGCAGATCCGGATTCCACACGCCGGGATTGGCGGTGCCATAGAAGAACAGGTTCGTCTGCGGGTCGTACGAGATCCAGCCCCAGACCGTCGACCCGCCCAGCTTCCATTGCTCGGACGGCCACGACGAGACGCCCAGATCCTTCCCTTGATCCTTGGCGTAGAAGGCGTGGAATCCCGTTCCGATCTTCACGTCGGCGTCAGGGCCGGTATTGAACGCGCGCCACAGCTCCTTGCCGGTGCGAAGATCGAGCGCCGCGACGTAGCCGCGCACCCCCAGCTCGGCGCCGGAATTTCCCACGAACACTCGATCCTTGACGACGATCGGCGCTCCGGTGAACGTCTCGCCTTTGTTGATGTCTCCGACGCGCGTCCGCCACGCTTCCTTGCCGGTCTCGACATCGACCGCCACCACCGTCGCGTCGAGCAGGCTGTAGACGATCTTGCCGTCGCCGAACGACGCGCCGCGGTTGACCACGTCGCAGCAGGCGATGCCGACCGCGCGTGGGTCGGGATGCGGCTCGTAGATCCACTTCACCGCGCCGCCGGTCTTGGTGAGATCGACCGCGATCAGATTGTTGGGAAACGGCGTCACGACGTACATCGTGTTGCCGAAGACGAGCGGCTGTCCCTCGTGCCCATGCGGAATGCCGGTCGAGAACGTCGTGATCACGTGCAGGTCCATGACGTTCGTCGTCTTGATGGTGTCGAGCGTGCTGTAGCGCAGGCTCCCGTAATCGCCGGCCGGCATGCGCCACTCGCCGGTCGAGACGTCGGAAACGAGGTGGATGCTCGGAACCGAGCCGGGCACGTTGAGGTGCTCGGGACCGCGTCCGCCGCCAGGCAGATCGGATTGACCCCGGCAGCCGGCCGCTCCGAGCAGCACGAGCGCGAGCACGACGTCTGTGAGAGAGCGGCGTGTCATCATCGGATACCGTCGGGCCGTAATACTGCTGCAGATTCGAATCGCGACAGACGTTCCGATTGTCGCAACCAGGCGGCGAACAGGAAGAGCGCGCCCGCGGTGAACGCGAGTCCGGCGGGCACCCACATCAGCAGGCCCGCGAGCTGTTGATCCTCGAGCGACGTGAGGCCGGACGGATGATGGGCGAGGTACGGTGCATACCAGACTCGCGGGGAAACCGTCAGCAGCGCGCCCAACACGCCGCCGTGAACGGCGGTCACGAACAGATACACGACGGCCGCTCCGTAGCCGGTGCGCCCCTGTCGGCCGTGCACGATGCCCCACCAGAAGACCGCGGCGCTCCCGAAGAAACACAGATGCTGGATCGCGTGCACGGCCTCGTGCTCGAGCGCGGCGTCGTACAGCGCCGGAACGTGCCAGATCCACAGAGCCACGCCATAGAGGAGGAATGCCGCCGACCGGCGCCGCGATCGTTCGCCAGACGATCGGCACTGGCGTCCGCTGAACCGTTTCGATCAGGCCGTGGCGAAAGCGGCGAGGCATCGCCCAGAGCATTCCAGGCAATGGCGCGCCGGCCGCCATCAATGGCGCGGCGACGATCATGAGGAGCTCGTGCTGCACCATGTGCGCGGCCAACGACTGCTCGCTCCACTCGTCGATCCACGGCGACAGCGCGAAGAGCAGCGCCAGCCATCCTGTGACGAACGCGACGGCCTCGAGGGGTCGGACGCCACGCCCGTACCCGGCGTTCCGCCACAGCCGGACGACGCCAAGTGCGTAGAGGCCAATGAAGAATACGAGGCTACTGACAAGCATCGAGCACCCAGTGCGGAATCGCTCCCGCGATGATTTGGAGCGCGAACAGACCGCAAGACGCAAGGCCGAGCACCGCCATGAAGCGGGCCCGCTGGCGCGGCCGGCCGCCGTCGGTCGGCACGTCCTTGGCCGTGCGCGTGAGAGCGGTCCATGAAACGGAGGCGCCCGCAATCACCACCGCGAGACTCGCGATCGTGATCAGCGGCAGCACGCCGTAGTGCCTCGTCTGACACACCCATTTGACGACGGCGTAGCTCGCCATCAAGTCGAACGCCCACGCAAGCGGGCCGGCCAGGATGCCCGCCCACAGGGGAAACGGCGTCAACCAGCGCACGGCGCCGGTGTCTACAGCAGCCTGGGCGCCCAATAGATCACTCCGTAAATCGGCAGCCACGCCAGCACGACGAAGTACCAGTAGACGGCGTTCTCTTCGACGTCGACGAATCGGTGCTCTTCGATGGGGCCCGTGAACATCAGGGCCGTGAGCACGCCGCTGTCGAGAAAGTCCGTGATGATGTGGGTGGTGTGGAGGCCGAGCATCAGCCACACGATCGAGCCGTAGGCGTCGCGATCCCACGTCACGTTCAGGTGCGCGAATTCGTAGGCGCGCACGACGTTGAACGCCGCAGCAAATACCAGGCAGACGACCATCCAGATGCGTACCCGACGAAGATCCACCTGCTCTCCGGCTCGCCGTGCAAGCTCGTTCGGGACCAGACTCGCCAGCAGCACCAGCGTGTTGATCGTTCCCCATCGCAGATCCGGAGGCGCAACACCGTGGGGCGGCCACGCGGGGAACCGCGCAACCAGATAGAAATACGAGCCAATGGCCAGCGCGAAGGCGGTGCTTTCGATCAGGACGATCCCGAGCGTTCCCCAGAACGTCAGCGTCCTGGAGCCAAAGGCGCCCGGCGGCAGCGCGCCGACATCGAGCGTTCGCGCGTCGCTCATATCGCGCCTCCGGCAGCCGGCGCTTCGTTCGGCCGCGGCAGGCTGCGGTGCGCGAAGGGCCAGGGCCGCGTGCCGCCTTCGTCCATACTCTTCGGCCAGAACCATCCGACCATCGTCACGAACACGGGGATCGCGCCGTACACCACGCCCCATGGCGTGAAGATCGACCAGATGAAGAGAACGGTGGTGGCGATCGCGGTCAGGAACGGCCAGATCGACGGCTTCGGAAAGAGCAGACGGTGATCGGGTTCCGCGTCGAGCACGTGCGTCACCAGCGCATCGCGCGCGTCGACGCGCAGGCCGACGACGACGGGCTGATCGGGCGGATTCTCCCAGAGTGGCTCGCGTCCGGCGACGGTCGGCGGTTGAAGGAAGTTGCTGTTCGGCGGCGGTGAGCTCGTGGCCCACTCGAGCGTGCCGGCATTCCAGGGATTGTCGGTCGCGGCGACGCCCGCCTTGAGCGCGCGGATCGCGTCGACGACGAAGATCAGGACGGCGCACGCCATCACGGCCGCGCCGAGGCTTGCCAGCAGGTTCAGGTTGCCCCAGCCCATGGCCGCCGGATACGTGTAGACGCGGCGCGGCATGCCGTGGAGGCCGAGCACGTGCATTGGAAAGAACGTCAGGTTGAAGCCGACGAAGAACAGCCCGAACACCCACCGTCCAATCCGCTCGGAGAGGAGCCGGCCGGTGATTTTTGGATACCAGTAGTAGAAGGCGGCGAACAGCGGAAACACGGCGCCGCCGATCAAGACGTAATGAAAATGGGCGACGACGAAGAACGTGTCGTGCACCTGCGTGTTCAGGGGCACGGCGGCGAGCATGACGCCGGTGAGGCCGCCGACCATGAAGATCGTGAAGAAGCCGAGGACCCAGAGCATCGGGATCCTCACCGTCAGCCGCCCGGACCACATCGTCGCGATCCAGCAGAACATCTGGGTACCGGTTGGAATGGCGATGATGATGCTCGCGGCGGTGAAGAAGCTCTCACCCAGTTGCGGCAGACCTGTCGCGAACATGTGGTGGACCCAGAGTCCGAATCCCATGAAGGCCGTCGAGACGAGGGAGAGGACGACCGCCAGGTACCCGAACATGCGCCGCTGCGAGAACGTGGCGATGATGGTCGACACTGTGCCGGTTCCCGGGATGAAGATGATGTAGACCTCGGGATGACCGAAGAACCAGAACATGTGCTGCCAGAGCAGGGCGTCCCCTCCGTGCTCGACGTCGAAGAAATGCGTCCCGACGAGCCGATCGAGAATGAGCGATGTGCTGGCGAGCATCACCGCCGGCATCGCAAACAGCACCATGAACGACGTGACGACCTGCGCCCACACGAAAATCGGAATGCGGTTCAGCGTCATGCCGGGCGCGCGGAGCTTGAGCGCGGTCGTGATCAGCGCGACCGCGACGGCAAGCGACGCAACCTCGGTGAACGTGATCAGCTGCGCCCAGACGTCGGCCCGCTTGCTCGGCGTGTAGAGCGATTCCGCGAGTGGCGGATACGCAGAACCATCCGACGTCCGGCGCGGCGTTCAGCAGGAAAGACACATAGAGGAAGATTCCGCCGAACAGGAACATCCAGTAGCTGTAGGCGACGAGCCGCGGAAACGCGATGCTGCGCGCGCCCACCATCAGTGGGACGAGATAGATGCCGAGCCCCTGCATCACCGGCACGGCGAACAGGAACATCATGGTCGTCCCGTGCGTGGTGAAGATCTGGTTGTAGAGATCCGGACCGAGGAAAGTGTTGTCCGGCTTCGACAGCTGCAGGCGCATCAGGGCCGCCAGCACACCACCGATCAGAAACAACGCGAAAGCCGTGACCAGATAGCGACGCCCGATGGACTTGTGGTCGACGTGCGTGAACCAGCCATACACGCCGTTGGGATCGGCCCATGTCTGTTCCAGCTGCTCGATCTGTCCGTCGGGTGAAGGATCCTGTTGTCGCATCATCGAAGCGTCTCCAGATATGCGACGAGTGCCTGGAGGTCGTCGGCCGCGAGCGGAGTGGGCGGCATCTGATTGCCCGGTTTCACGCGCTGGGGATCCTGGATCCATGCAGCGAGGTTTTCGGGCGTATTGGGCAGGGTTCCGGCGCCGAGCGTGCTGCGGGTCGCGATATGTGTCAGGTCCGGGGCGATCTGACCGGCGGCGTCCGTGCCGCGAACCGTGTGGCACGTCGCACATCGGGATTGCATGAAGACATCACGGCCGCGCCGCTCGGTCGCCTCGGGCGGATCGCGTCCCGGTTGTCGCATGGCGTCGAGCCACCCTTCGAAATCCCGATCGGACTCCGCGACGACGTCAAGGGCCATGTGCGCGTGCTGCATGCCACAGAACTCCGCGCACTGACCCCTGAAGAAACCTGACCGATCAGCCCGGAGCCACAGCGCCGTCGTGTATCCAGGAATCAGATCGCGCTTCCCTTGGAGGCTGGGGACCCAGAAGCTATGGATGACGTCATGTGACGTCACTTTCAGGACGACAGGCCGGTTCGATGGGATGTGCAGCTCATTCGCCGTCGTCACGCGACGACTCGGGATCGAATCTTCGTACTGGATCTCCCACCACCATTGATGTCCCGTAATCGCGATCGAAACGGCGCTCGACGCGTGCAGGGACGCAATCTGGCGCCCCGTCCAGACGCTCGCGACGAGCAACGTGATCAGGATCGTCACGGTCAATCCCACCGCGACGCCGACGCTCCGTGAGAGCGTCGTCTCGGTCGGAAACGATGGATCCGTTTCCGATCGGTTGCGCATGCCTCGGACGAAGCGCGACCACCAGGGCCGCAAAGACAACGATGAACACGGCTGTGCAGGTCCACAGCATCAAGGACCACAAGCTGTAAATGGATGAGGCCTGAGGGCCGGCTGGCGAAAGGACGGACTGATTGACCACGACCCCTGACATCTCACGGCAGCGTTAAGCAAGCTGGTCGCCAGCCGAGAGCGTTCAGTGGAGTGCCCGCGCGCGCATGAATTCCGTTCCCGATCTGTTGGCGTCTCGACGGAGGCTCCGGGACCTCGAGTGCCGTGCAGGATCGAAGAGCGATCGGCCGGTACGTGGAATGCTCAGCGATCGGGCACGATGAGCCGCTCGCGCTCTGCATCCGTCATCGTACCGGCCGCTGGAACGGCGCTTTTTCTCATCGACGTCATCAATGATCTCGACTTCAAGGGCTCCAGCGCCCTGGTGGCTCAGGCGGAGCCCATGGCTGTGAGGCTGGCTGCGTTGAAGCGCAGGGCCGCGGCCGCAGGCGTACCTTGCCTCTATGTCAACGACAACTTCGGTCAGTGGCGGTCCGACTTCCGACACACGGTAGCGCATTGCACATCGCGCTCGTCGCCAGGACGGCGCGTTTCACGCCGTCTCCGGCCAACGGCCCGCGATTATTTCGTCCTGAAGCCGAAGCATTCGGGGTTCTTCGACACGACGCTCGATACGCTTCTCGCGACGCTTCGCATCCGCCGGGTGATACTGACCGGGATCGCCGGCAACATCTGCGTCCTCTTCACGGCCAATGATGCGTATATGCGTGAGCTGAGGATCTTCGCACCCCCCGATTGCATCGTCTCGAACACGCCCGAAGAGAACGAGCACGCGCTGACACAAATTCAATCGGTGTTGAAGGGCAACCTCACCCCTTCGCCCCTTCTCCGGTTCCAGAAGCATCCGAGGTCGGACGCCAGTCGATCTTGATGCTTTCTGACGAGCTGTTTGTCTTCGGTCGGGCGCACGCCTTCCACTGTAGAGTATCGCGACGATGCGTTGACCTGCGGCGCCTCGGCACGTACAAAAGAACATGCCAATGTCGAGCCCCCGGCAACGGGTCATCACGTACATCGCGTTTGTGGTCGCGTTCGCTCTTGCAGCGCATTATGCGGCGCCGAAGGCAGGCGGTGCGTCGGCGTTCGTTGTGATGTGGACGCCGGCTTTCGCTGCGCTGGCAGCCAGCGTGCTCACCCGACGATCGCTCGGCGCTGTCGGCTGGCGGCTGTGGCCGGTCAAGTGGTTGGCGGCCGGCTGGGTCATTCCAATCCTCTATGCCTTTCCAGCCTACGCCCTCGTGTGGCTCGTCGGCCTTGGCAGCGTCCCCAGCCCGACATTCCTGGAGCGCGCGCGCTTCACGCTTGGCATGCCATCGGCGGCGAACTGGCTCGTCATCGTCTCGGCGTTCGGTTACATCGCGCTGGTCAACCTGCCGCCGAACATGATCCTCTCCCTCGGCGAGGAGATCGGGTGGCGCGGCTTCTTGGTGCCGGAGCTCACGACGTGGGTCGGCTTCCGGCGGGCGAGCCTGTACAGCGGCGTGATCTGGGGGGCGTGGCACCTGCCGGGGATTCTCACCGGCGCTTATGGCACGTCCGGCACACCGAAGGTGTACCAGCTCGTGTGCTTCACGATCCTGGTGATCACTTCGGCGGTGGTGCAGGCCTGGCTCCGAATGCGGTCCGGCAGCGTCTGGCCGTCGACGATCATGCACGCGACGCACAACGGCATCATCCAGGCGTTCTTCAACCGGATCACCGCCGACACTGGACCCACCGCCTGGTTCATCGGCGAGTTCGGCGTCGCGCTAGTGCCGTTCATCGCGGCCGTTGCCTGGTACTGCTGGCGCCACCCACCGACGATGGACGCACTGCGCCCTGGTCGCGTTGGCGGAACCGAGGAGTCGCAATGATTCGAGATGCTTTCGTGCTGCCAGTCGCGCAAGCGACGCCAGCCCGCCTAACCTATTCGATCAGTACGAGCGGTTGCTGACCGTCGCGCGAAAGCGCGATGCCCAGGCGTACCTGATGGTGCTGCTGGGCGCGGTTGCCGATGACCCAGCGTCTCACGGCGGCGCTCAAGGCCGCTCGGCATCTACGATCCGATCGGGTCCTGTGTCTCGCGGATGGGTCGCCAATCACGCGCGACCGCTGATTAATGCGACACCCCGCTCAGCGAATCGCCGGCATCGAACGGGGCGTGCATATCTTGCGGCACACGTTCTGTTCGCACCTGGCGATGAAGGGGCGCCTGCACGGGCAATCCAGCGCGAAAGCGAACGAGCGAAGCGAGGAGAGCCACCGGAGCGGAGCGGGGATCGAAGGGGCCCCGCGAGCGACGGTGTAGGGGGTCTGGGGGCGACGCCCCCAGATCAGAATTGGACAGCGGGCTACGGGGATCGAAACCGATTAACCAAGTTTTCTAAGTTGGTGATGGCGCGCGACTTCTGGCTTCAAGCGTTTGAATCATCATGTGTTAGCGCTGCGCGAACGTCCACTGGCGTTCGCGCGAGTCCACTCAGTTCGCCCAACGTTTTGGAGACATTTTGGACACCCAGCTCTCGGCTTTGCCGATTCCGCATACTCAGAATCCCACGTTGTATAGCAGGCTAAATGGATCACGACCGATTTTCCGACAGCCTCTGTCGCGGCCAACTACCGTGCAGAGAAATCTCGGAATTCTGGCGACCGTCGTTGGACCTGATGAAAGCCCGGCCATTCCGCGGACGAGTCCTGTCGGACTGGCTGAAGAACGCGCATCGTTCGGGTTTTGCCCGCGATGAATCAGGCCTGCGCGTTCAAACCGTTTCAACAGGCCCGTAATCGTCGACTTTGGAACGCCGAGCAGACGTACAACTGCCGTCACCGGGGCGCCCAAGTCCCGCGCCGCAATAAACGCCAGCAGTTGCCCTTTACGCGCTGAAACCTCCAAATCGGAGAGCAGGGCGTCAATGCGCAGGCTGGCTTGGCGATTGGCCTGATGAATCGGCGACAAGATTCGGAATGGCGACGCGCTCGGCTCAGTGGTCCGTCGTGCCATTTAGTACCATCTCGTATATGTTCGCCGCTGACTGTCAGGACGTCTGACGCGGCGAAGCTGCCGTCCCGATGAAGTCAATCGTGGTCTGAGTTGAAGCAATCGTCGATCAGATGCACAGAGAGGCCGAGACGCCGGAAATGGCACGCGAGCGCCAGCCCGATCGGCCCAACCCCGACGACAAGGGTCGAGATGTTGTGCGATGTGGTCGGGCATCACGTTCGTCGCTGTAACCGGTGTTCCTGACGACGGGCACTGCGCGCCAGGCTCCACCTGAGTGCCGCGGGCGTCGACATCGTTGTGACGATCACCATGATGACGACGGCAGAAAAGATCGCGTCATCGACGATCGGTTGGCCGGCGACGCTCAGGCTGAGGCCGATGTTCGCGAAGATGAGACCGACCTCTCCGCGCGGAGTCATGCCAATACCGATCGAGAGGCGGTCGAGCGATCGATCGAGTACGCCAAGAGAGCACGCCTGCTTGCCGAGGATTGCTGCCACCGTCAGCAGTGCCGCGAGACCCAACACGTGAGGATTCGTAAACGCGGTCAGATCCACGCGCATTCCCATCAGCACGAAGAAGACCGGTACGAGGAGACTGGAGATCGGATGGACAAGGCGCTCGAGCTGCTGCTCGCCCCTGTTGATAAAATCGCGGAAGTGCGCGTCGTCAAGGATCAGACCTGCGGCGTACGCCCCGACGATTGGCGCGAGCCCGACGTGTGCCGCCACGTAGGCCAAGGCGAAACAGAAGATCAATGCCGTAGCCAGCAGCACGCCGCGGCCATTCAAACGGGAGGCGATGCGGAACAACCGCGGCGACAGGTACACGCCGAGCGCGAGAGCACCGAAGAGGAATGTCACGGCCTTGGCGAGCACGAGAGCCGCTTCGCCGGCAGACAGTGAGGCACCTCGATCGGCCGCTGCGATCACGCCGCCAACGACGGCGAGGATGACCAGCCCGAGCACATCGTCGATCACGGCAGCACCGAGGATGACGCGAGCTTCCGCAGTTTTCGACCGGCCAAGGTCCTGCAGGACGCGGGCGGTGATACCGACGCTCGTGGCCGTCAGCGTTGCGCCGAGAAAGGCATGAACGTACACACCCCTGTCGGGAAGAAGCAGGGCACCGACGCCCCAGCCAAGTGCGAACGGAACGGCGACGCCGAGCACTGCCACGAGGAGTGACGGCAGTCCCACCTTCAGCATGTCGCGGACCGTCGACTCGAGGCCGACCTCGAAGAGAAGAATCACGACGCCCAGTCGCGCGAGGATATCGACCGTCGGATCCCTCTCAATGCTGCCAAACCAGGTGATGCCCGCGAGGTCCAGGCTGCCCAGCACCACACCCGCGACGAGCTCGCCCAGCACCGCTGGCTGGCCGACCTGCGCAGCAAGGTGACCGCCAAGCTTGGCGGCAGCCAGAATGATGGCCAGCGCGATGACGACTGGCGTGACGGGGTCTGAGTGGGACGTCGAGAGCTCGTGGGTCTGCGCGAATGCGACTGCGGGGAGCGCCGTAACCAGGACCACCAGCAGCAGTCGTTGCGCGGGAGATCGCCTGCGCGTGTGCGCCACGAGAACCCTCTGGTCGTGCGACCATGGAGTGGCGGCCCGACCACCCCGGTTCCTGCAGCCGCAAACGCTGCACCCCTTGACGTGTTGATCAGCTCTCGCCCAAGTATTGCCGTGACGACGTCTGTTGACAACTCCACCAAGTGGGGACGTCAGTCACGATTGCGGTTTCGCGGCGACATCCGACGCCGTGGCTTGTCGAGCCCCGGTTCTCTGGAAACGCCGGCGTGCTTTCTGGATGCAGCCGCGCTCCTACTGCGGTCATCGGTCAGCGCCTTGGCGATCGCAGCAAGCACTTCCCGAGCATGATGCACGCGATGCCTTGGGATGTGTAAAAGCGCGCGTGTCACGGCGGATTCAACCGTTGAGGCCGACGCCACAATATAACCCTTCGCTGCCGCTTGAGAATGCAGCCGGATGCGTCGAGTGTCTCGTCGATCGCGCTCGCGTCGAAGAAGACCCTTTCGGATGAGCCGCTGGAGGATTCCGGTGATCGTGCTCGGGTGCAAGTGAACAATGCGCGCAACCTCTCCAGCGGAGAGGCCCGGACGCTCGGTCACGATTCGAAGGACCAACCGTTGTGGACCGGTAATGCCGAGCGTGGCTTCCATTCGTTTCGAGGTGCTCTGGAGCCCGTGCTCGACGCTCCACAGCAGGCGCATGAAATCCAGAATCGGATCCAGGTCGAGCGTCTCGGGCAAGTCGGGCGTCGGCCCGGATCGACGATTCGTCATGCGGTCGAACCGTCTTCTGGGCCAGCCGATGTTTTGACGCCGATCGCGGCGATCACTGGAAGCCCCCAAATGGCCGTGACGTGCCCTGTACATGCTTGGAAGTGCGCCTCCTGAAGAAGGCCGACAACATCGATGGGCCTGCAGTCGATAAAGTGTGGCCAACGCTGATGTAGCCATTCATAGAGATCGATTATGGCGTTCGTCTGACCCGAATCCGCCATCGCCACGATGCCCACCCGCCCCCCCACTCGCAGCACGCGTCGCACCTCAGCGAGCACGTTCGGAATCGCCCCTTCGAACAGTTCGAGGGTGAAGCTCATAAACACCGCGTCAAACACGCTCGATCGAAAGCACAGGACACGCGCATCACCAATCGTGAGGGTCACGTTTCGGAGTGCAGCTGACTGGATGCGCCGGCGTGCCACGGCCACCATTCCCCACGAGAGGTCGACCCCATGCACCTGGCCGGCGTGGCCGACGTCGTCTGCCAGGCTGACGAGGCCGTGACCTGTGCCGCATCCAATCTCCAGCACCCGTTCGCCGTGGGACACCCCGAGCGCCCGCACCCCCAGGTCACGGACGGCGTGTTCGCTCGAATCGGCAATGAGATCGTACGCTCGGCTGATCCGATCGTAGAACCCTCGCGTATTTTCGCCCGTTTGTCCTTCGGTCATAGCCTTGGTCAGATGTGAGAGGGATCCCAGACCCAGCCCGCGACTATTCGAACGGTGCCGCGGCACTCGCGGCTGGCCGCTTCCGCATGAATTGCATGATGTGCGGAAAAGTCACCACGCCCAGGACCCGTTGTGTGTCGTCACGACTCACAATCGGCAGAATCCCGCCGGTCTGGGCCAATCGCTCCAGCACGATCTCGGATGGATGGTCCGGGTGCGCGTGCACGATCTCATGGTCAAGGAGTGAACCGACTGGATTGGACAGGTGACCCGACTCCACGGCCGCAGCGAGCTGCTGAGCATTCACCATACCGACCAATCGCTCGGGTGTGCCGATCAGGAACGCCGGCGCGCCGTCCCGCCGCGAGGTATCCCACATGGTCTGCACCGTTGTTTCAGGAGGGATCAGGCTCACCTCCGACCCCATGACGTCGGCGGCGGTCCACGATGCCGGCATCATCCGAGTCGCCGGTGACGGCAGGTGCACGTGATCCTGGTGCAGCAACGCGTGGTACACGGGCGTTGGCTGAAAGCGACGAGAAATGAGGTAACTGAGCAGGTTCGCCACCATGAGCGGCACGAGAATCTGGTAGTCCTGCGTAATCTCGAAGATCATGAACACCGACGTCATCGGCGCACGGATGATGCCCGCGAAGAGCGTGCCCATGCCGACCAGGGCATAGGCCCCGGCGTCTGCCGTCTGCAGGGGGGCGAGGTGGTGGACAACCGTGCCGACGGCGCCGCCCGCCATCGCGCCGATATACAGGCTCGGAGCGAAGATGCCGCCCGCATTCCCGGACGAATACGACACGGTCGTGGCGACCAGCTTCAGAACGCACAGCAGCACCATCGTCTTGAGAACGAGTCCGCCATTGAGTGCCTGATCCACGTATTCGTAGCCAACGCCCATCACTTGAGGGCTGAAAACCAGGAGTCCGCCAATCACGAGACCACCGATGGCGGGCTGCCAGACGCGCGTCGACGGCGGCAACCCCATGAAGAGACGGCGCGCACCGAGGAGGCCCTTGCAAAAGACCAGCGACACGACGCCGCCGACGACCCCCAGCGCCGCATACGCCAGCAATTCGACGGGATGCTGCAAGTGGTAGGCGGGCACCCGAAACAGCGGCTCGTTCCCGAGAATCGATCGCTCAACGACGACTGAGGCGACAGATGCGACGACGGTCGAACCGAGCAGCGTCGCGTTCATGTCGCCGATGATTTCCTCGAGGGCGAAGAGGACCGCCGCGACTGGTGTATTAAAGGCGGCCGCCAACGCGCCCGCGGCACCGACCGGAACCAGGTCCTTGACGCGCGCCGGAGACAGCGGGACCCAGCGCCCGACGACGGACGCGAGGCCTGCGCCGATTTGAACCGACGGGCCTTCGCGACCCATCGAGTGACCGGATCCGATGCACAACACGCCCGTGATGAATTTGCCGAGGGGCACGCGACCAGGAATGACGCCGCCGCGCAAATGGTACGCGGCCTCGGTCTGCGGCACGCCACTGCCGCGCACGTCCGGAAACACCCAGGCCAGCAAGGCACCGGTCACGAGACTCACTGCAACGGGCACCACAAACAGCCGCACCGTCGACGGGTCCAGCCCGAAAAACAGGCGCGTCGTCCAATCGATGGCGACGGTGAACAACACGGCCGCCAGTCCTGCCATCACGCCGACCACGAGCGTGAGCGCCAGGAACAGTTGGTGCTCACGCAGGCGAAGCTGCTGGATCGAGGAGCCCAACGACATCACTGTCGATCCGCGTCGTGGCGCCGGCCAATGAGGAGCAACGCGCGGTCGAATGCGGAGCCCTGGCCGCACGTGTCCACGGTCTGTTGTTCGATGCGATAGATCAGGTTCACGGCGGTGTCGATCGATTCGGGTGTGCGGCGAAGTCTCTCAGCTGTCAGTTCCGGCTCCACCGCGCCCGCCTCGGCGCGCAGCGAGTCGAAGGCGTTGCTGGCCAGTGGCTTCTTGGTGACGCACTCGTCAAGTGCCTCCAACGCGCGCGTGAACCCTGCCACCACACGCTCCTGACGTTGGCGCAACGACAGCCGGGGCCGCAGTGGATCATGGGTGAGCACCAGGTCGGCGACCGACCGGAGTTCCGACACCCGAGCGGACGGTGAGTCCACCACGCGCAAATAGCGTTGGGCACTGGTGTAGTCGCCCGCCTCGAAGGCCGCCTCACCCGCGCCGGCGAGCGCCGCCGCATTCTTGGGATCGATGCGTAACGCCTGGCGGAACCGATCGAGTCCACGGCGCGGTTCGCCGGCGTCGAGAAACAATTGCCCCGCCTCCGTCTGTGACTTCACGTCGTCTGGCAGGTTACCGCTGAGCACGAGGAGCTCCGAGAGCGCTCGCCCGCGTTGTTCGTGGGCGAGGAGGTACCGAATCAACTCAATGCGGACCGCACGACGGGCGTCGAGCTGCTCACCGCTCCACGAGCCGTAGACGGCGTTCTGGTAATACCCTACGGTGCGGGCCAGATCGTCATGACGCGCTTCGAGTCGTGCGAGCTGAACGTTCACCTCGGGATCTTCAGGAGTGCGCTCACGGACGCCAAGCAACACTTGCATGGCCGCATCGTCCTGTCGATCGGCCGCGAGGGCTGCCGCCAGGGCGAGCTGGTAGGTTCGGTTGTCGCGATTGATTGCTGTGGCGCGGCGCAGCGCCCGGATGGCCCATTCGGTCTGGCCGGCCGCCAAGTGGTGCTCGCCGGCATCGTACCAGGCAACGGCGTCACGAAGCCGAAGGGCGCGATTTGCACGAGCCGCCGCCCGGGTGAGCACGAAACCCACCACGACCAGGACGCACAGGACGACCACGATCACGATCTCCCGATGGACGAACGTGGAGTCGGCTGTCCGCGCGCATGCCTGGCACCGTCCGTCAACGAGAGGAGCGCCGCAACGGGTACATGAGTTGGTAGTCGCCATGTCGATCCGGAGCCCCACGTCGTGGTTGGCCCTCCATGAGCCTATCAGGCAAAATCATTTGAGGTCAAAACATCGATCATGGACAATAGGAGGCTCGAGGGAGACACGCGGCGATTGAAGGAGTCATCGCCGACGTGCACCGTAACATCGATACCCTCCCGTCGGAGAGTCATCGCAAAGACGGACGGTGAGGTGATGGCTGCTGAACGTTCGCGCTTCCGTCCGGCCACCTGTTTCGATTCCTTGAGCGCCGGGCAGAGCAGGCTCGCAGCAGGAAGCGGACTTGGCGAAGATGAAGATTCTCATTTCGGGCGCCGGCATTGCGGGTCCGAGCGTTGCGTGGTGGCTCCAGCGGCACGGATTTCAACCGACGATCGTGGAGCGCGCGCCGCGCCTGCGAGCGGGTGGATACATCATCGATTTCTGGGGTGCCGGATTCGACGTCGCCGATCGGATGGGTCTGGTGCCGCAGATCCTGCAGAGAGGCTATCGATTCAAGGAGGTCCGAGAGGTGGACCGAAGAGGGAAGCGCGTGGGTGGGTTCGCGGTTCGCGCGTTCCAGCGTATGAGCGGCGGACGGTTCACGAGCCTACCCCGCAGCGACCTCGCGGCCATCATCTTTCATGCTTTGGGCGAACGGATCGAGACAATCTTCGACGACAGCATGACAGCGGTCGAGCACCGCGATGGCGGGGTCTGTGTCCACTTTGAGCGAACGGCTCCGCGCGTCTTCGACCTGGTGATCGGCGCCGACGGCCTCCACTCACAAGTCCGGCGGCTCGTGTTCGGCGAAGAAGCTCGCTTCGAGCGGTACCTCGGGTTGAAGGTTGCGGCATTTTCCCTACCCGGGTATCACCCTCGGGACGAGCTCGTCTATGTGACCCACACGGATGTCGGGCAACAGGTCGGTCGCTTCGCGATGCGCGACGACCGCACGATGTTTCTGTTCGTTTTCAGGGACGGAGATTCTGAGATCCCGGGCGATCTCGCCGGACAGAAGGACCTCTTGCGCGCGCGCTTCTCGGGTTCCGGGTGGGAGTGTCCCAGAATTCTCGATGCGCTTGACGATGTTGACAGTCTGTACATCGATCGCGTCAGCCAGATCCGGATGGATCGGTGGACGCAAGGACGCGTCGCGCTGGTGGGTGACGCGGCATTTTGCGTCTCGCTCCTGGGTGGCCAGGGTTCGGCGCTCGCCATGGTGACGGCCTACATTCTGGCCGGCGAGCTCACGCGGGCGAAGGGAGATCACGAGGCGGCGTTTGCGCGATACCAGGAGCGTCTCGGAGGGTTCATCGCCGGCAAGCAGCAGGCCGCCATCAGGCTCGCACCATTCTTCGCGCCTAAAACCCGGTTTGGCGTATTTCTCCGAAACCAGATCATGAAGCTGATGACGGTCCGGTTCGTCACCGAGCTCGCCGTCGGGCGCGCGTTCCGAGACCGCGTCGAACTTCCGGAGTACTGATTCCGACGCCCAACTCGGCGTTGACAGCAGCCGCTCCACGGCTGGCGGCACCCCAAAGTTGAATCCGATCCGACTCGACCAGTCGGCTGTGCGCTAGCGCCACCAGGGGACCGTGACCCGAGCCGAGGGGGATTTGATTGTCTCGCGCGACATCAGTCTGAGACAAGTGATCTGAAGGGGGGAACGCATGAGTTTCCCGCGGTTCGGACGTTACACCGTCATCTGGAGTGGGACAGACCAGTTCATTTTCGACGAGTGACAACGATGCGCATGAGAACCGTCGCCTTCACGTACACCATCGCAGTCCTGGCCTTGGGTTCTTCGCCTCTCGCGCACGAACCGCGGCGCGACACGCAGGCCGCCGGCATCGCCTACCTCATGACAAACAGCCCGCGCGGGAATGCCGTGTTCGAGTTCACGCGTCTGGCGAACGGCCAGCTCGTGTTCGCAGACCGTCAGTCTACTGGCGGCGCTGGCGGCACTCTGATCTCTCAACACACTTCCTGGTTCCAATTCGCGCGACGACACGTCGGATCATGCGATCGATCTGGATCGACGTCGTCTGTTCTCAGCAAGTGTGTCGAGCATGCGTTCCATCGACCACGGCTCCCCGGGCCCACCAGCTGGCGGCAGCGGTACACGTTCTGCGCGCGTGATCCGTTTGCGCGCTGAGTTCGTTGCTGAAGAAGCCGGGTGGAATGGGGCGAACTCGAACGACCGGCGTGCGGGATCAAGTTGTTACCCAATCCCGAACGGACGATGGTTTCACGACTTCGATCAGTACGAGCGGTTGGCGGTCGCGCATAAGCGAGGATCGGACGCGTATTTGATGGTGTTGGCCGGTGACGATGCAGGGCTGCGGCTCGGCGAAATCATCGCGCTCGAGTGGCGCGTGCGTCGCAAGTGCATGCCCTACGCAGTTTCTGAACACCCCGTCCGGGCGGCGCCTTCTGCCGCCCGGCAGACACCGGTACTGTCCTGAGAAGCGACCCAGAGGCAACCGTGGCGTGGGCGACCACGAGATTTGACCACGTCCGCGATCATGCCCGCGGCCACAGCCGAGGTCGCTCACGCCACGGTGCCCTGCATCAGCAGAACCGGCGAGATCGACTACATCGCTTCCGCATCGATCAGGAACGCACGCAGAATCTACGTCGTGTTCATGCGGCCGTCGGACTCAATTGTGTGGTTCGCGTTCGCGCGCTCAAGGCGCTCCGCGTTGCTCCGCCCGCGCTGTCGCACGCCAACGCGGGTGCCGCGTTGGGGACCCCGCTGCGCGCGGCTGGCGGCCTTGACCGCGTGATCCGTGAACCTTAGGGCGCAATTATCGACGGCCACAGTCACCGTTCGTTCCCCTCTGTCGACACACTTCCGGGTTGCCATTCGCGCGCCAACACGTCCGCGGATCATGCGATCGATCTGGATCGGCGTCATGATCTCAGGTCACGACGCTCTGTCCGGCGCATTTGTTCGTCAGTTCTTCGAGTGCGTCGTGTCATTTCCCTGTCCACAACGGGTCAGCAACTTCGATGACGATGCGAGCGTGCACCGAGTCGCGCGACTCTCGAATGCTCGGATCATTCCTGAGTTGTGGAGACACTCGTGACGCTCCATCACGGTCAGTGATGCGGGGCTGCGGCTCGGGGAGATCATCGCCCTCGAATGGCGCGACATTGACCTGGCCGCACGCCGTCTGACCATAGAGCGTTCCGACTGGCTCGGACACGTCACCGTGCCCAAGGGCGGGCGGTCACGTCAGCTGCCAATGACGCGGCGGCTGACCGCCGCACTCAAGGCCGTTCGGCACCTGCAGGCCGAGCGGGTGTTGTGCCTGCCGGATGGATCGCCGATCACGCGCGATCGCGTGATCAAAGCGGTGCGTGGCGCTCAGCGGATCGCGGGCGTTGAGCAGGGCGTGCATATTTTGCGGCACACGTTCTGCTCGCACCTGGCGATGAAGGGCGCGCCGGCACGAGCGATTCAGGAGCTCGCCGGTCATGCGGACCTGACGACGACGCAGCGCTACATGCACTTGAGTCCCGCAGCGACGGAAGACGCGATCCGGAAGCTGGACGGACGACAATCGGGACTCGAAGGCACCGCCGATCTTGGAGACACTCTGGAGACGCGGACAGGGGCAGAGTGAACGATGAAGTCCGCCTTCGCGCTAACGCGCTACGGCGCGACAACTTCCGCGTGATCACGGGAGCGCGGAAGTTGGAGCGGGCTACGGGGATCGAACCCGTCTAACTGGCTTGGGAAGCCAGGACATTACCACTATGCTAAGCCCGCAAAATCGATTTGGTGATTTGGTAATCCGGTGATTTTGTAATTGGTAATCTGGTGATTTCGTGATTTGCGATGACGCTCGATCACCAAATCACCGAATCACCTGATCCTTTGGATTTTACCACGTCAGGATCGAATTAAGGCCAGCACCTCGTCGCGCTTCCGCTCCATGAGGTCGGCCGTCACCGCCTCGAGATTGAGGCGCAGCATCGGCTCGGTATTGGACGGACGGACGTTGAAGTGCCAGTCGGGGTATTCGGCAGAAATCCCGTCGAGCGAGTAGACGCGGCCGTCCTGATACTTGATCGTCAGCCGGTCGATCTTCTCGACCACCGTCTGCATGTCGCTGACGCGCGTGTTGATCTCGCCGGAGATGAAATACTTCTCACGCAGCGGCGCCAGCAGCTCCCGCAGGGTCTGTCCCTTCCGCGACATCAGCTCGAGGATCAGCAGCGCCGGGATGAAGCCGTTGTCGGCGTAGAAATTGTCGCGGAAGTAATAGTGCCCCGTGACCTCGCCGCCGAAAATCGCGTTCTCCTCGCGCATTCGGGCCTTGAAGAACGCGTGGCCCACGCGGTTCATCAGCGCGGTGCCGCCGTACTTGCCGACGATATCCTTCACCGCATGGCTTGCGCGGACGTCGTAGAGCACCGTGGCGCCCGGATGGCGAAGCAGAAACGCCTCGGCGAGCAGCGCCGTCACGAAGTCGCCGGCGATGAACTCTCCCGCGCCATCGATGAAGAAGCAGCGGTCCGCGTCGCCGTCCCAGGCAATACCGATATCCGCCTTCGTCTGCGATCACGCGCTCGACGATGTCGCGCCGGTTTTCCTCGATGAGCGGGTTGGCTTCGTGGTTGGGAAACGTGCCGTCCACCTCGAAGCACAACGCGTCGACATGACAGGGCAGATGCGCGAAGAGCTTGGGCGCGACGAACCCGGCGATGCCGCTGCCTCCATCGAGCACGACGTTGAACGGCTTGATCGACGCTGGGATCGATGAACGACATGACGTGTTTGACGTAGTCGTCCACGACGTCCTGCTGCGACAGGCTGCCGGGTGTCGCCGCCGGGGCCGGCAGGCTGCCGCCTGCGATCAGGTCGCGGATCTCGCCGATGCCCGACTCCCCGGACAGCGGAAAAGCCTCCCTCCGCACCATCTTGATGCCGTTGTACTCCTTGGGATTGTGCGACGCCGTCACCTGCGACGCCGCCGTCGTGCCCATCGCGGGCGACCGCGAAGTACAGCATGTCGGTGCCCATCATCCCGTAGTCGACCACGTCGGCCCCTTGCTCGCGCGCGCCCTCGATGAAGGCCGCGGCGATCGACGGCGACGACAACCGCATGTCGCGCGACACGGCGATTCGGCGCGCGTCGAGATAGGCCACGAAGCCGCGCCCGATCAGCCTGGCGGCGTCCTCGTTCACTTCCTGCGGGTAGAGCCCGCGCACGTCGTAGGCTTTGAAGATTGCCGGGTTGATGGCCATCAGAAGGGACTCGCGGTCAGATGCGGCTGTAGTCGGTAACGACGGTCTTGTCGCCGAGAACGACGGGGGTTTCGATGACGGCGTTCCTGCCGACGTGGCAGTTGCGCCCCAGGACCGAGCCGCGCAGGACGGCCTCCGGCCCGATCCATCCGTTGGGCCAGATGATCGCTCCGTCAATGGTCGCGCCGTCCTCGACGTGCGTCTGGCGGCCGATGACCGAGTAGGGCAGAACCTTCACGCCAGCCTTCAGCACCGCGCCTTCGTCCACGAAGCAGGGTTGCTGCAGCTCCACGGACGGATCGACCCGTGCGTCTGGGGACACCCACGCCGAGGACACGCCGTTGAAGGGCGGCGCCGAGTAGCGGCCGTCCATGATGTCGCGATGCACCTGCAGGTACTTCGCGGGCGTGCCGATGTCGATCCAGTACCCGTCGTAGATGTAGGCCACGAATGTTTCGGCGCGCTCGATCAGGGACGGGAAGAAGCTTCGCTCGATCGACCACGCGGTGTCTTTGGGAATCCGATCGAAGGTGTCGGGCTCGAGCACGTAGATGCCGGCGTTGATCGTGTTGCAGGTGATCTCGTCCTCGCCGGGCTTCTCGAGGAATCGCAAGATGTTGCCCGCGGCATCGGTCTCCACGAGGCCGTATGCGCGCGGATTCTCGACCGGCGTGAGCACGATGGTCGCCTTGGCCTTGCGCTCGCGGTGCAGGCGCAGCACGGCGGCCAGGTCGACCTGAGTCAGCACGTCGCCGTTGAACACGACGACGGACTCCTTCAGCGAATCCCCGGCGTACCGCACGGCGCCGGCGGTCCCCAGCGGCATGGGCTCGACGACGTAGCGCAGCCGGACGCCGAGACCTTCGCCTTCGCCGAACACCTCCTCGATTCGCCGCGGCTGATAGTTGAGGCTGAGGATGACCTCGTCGATCTCCGGCACCTGCTTGAGCAGATCGATCTGGTAATACAGAAACGGCCGGTTGAGGATCGGAACGATCGGTTTCGGCGTGTGAACCGTGAGCGGCCGCAGCCGCGTGCCCTTGCCGCCGGCGAGCAGAATCGCTTTCATGTCAGTGCGTCATTCTACCAGCAGGCAGGGCTGAAGCCCTGCGCCGACTGCGCACGTATGTAATCGCTGCCACCGCGGGCGTCTGTACGCGGGCTAGCCTGACACGACGCGCGACGAGAAGTCTCTCTGATAAGATCTCCGCAAGCCGCGATGAACCTGCCCAACGCGCTCACGATCGGCCGCATCTTTCTCGTGCCCCTGCTCGTTGTCGTGCTGCTGACCAAGTTCGAAGGCCGTCTGATTCTCGGCATGCGAAAGGAGCTCGTCGGCGCGGCGATTTTCGGCCTCGCCTCACTGACGGACGTGCTCGACGGCTACCTCGCGCGCCGCCGCAAGCAGATCACGACGCTCGGGCAGCTCATGGATCCGCTCGCCGACAAGCTCCTGATTACGGCGGCACTGGTCTCCCTGGTCCAGATGGATCTGGCACCGGCGTGGATGGTCGCCGTGATCCTCGGGCGCGAGTTCGCCGTCACCGTGCTGCGCAGCATCGCCCACGCCCGCGGCGTCGTCATCCCCGCCTCGCCGCTCGGAAAGTTCAAGATGATCTCGCAGGTCGTCGCGATTCTGCTGCTGATCCTCGGCAAGGATCACCTGCAGCAGTTCTTCTGGCTCGGCACCATCGCGTTGTGGATTGCGGTGCTGACGGCGATCGCGTCAGGCGTCGACTACTACCGGAAGTTCAGCCACCTGCTGAACCCGAAGCCAGCGGCGCTGCGGTAATGGTCGGCACATCTGGTAATCCGGTAATTGGGTAATTTGGTAATCGAATTACCAAATTACCAAATCACCAAATTACCAGATTACCAAGATTCCTTCGTTAGCGATGCAGCGCGACGAGGTCCCCGATGAAGACCGCGTCGTGGCTCGAGTCGATGCGGACCAGGGCCGTTTGCGGTCGCACGTTCAGCACGGTCGCCGTGCCCACGTTCAACACCGGACCGCCACCACCAGCCGTCTGACGGAAGATCGTCAGGCGCTGGCCCGCGCGAACATCCTGATCCGTGCCGCGATCGATCAGCATCAGCATGCCGGGATAGCCGCTTTGACGCCGCTCGTCGGCCAGCACGAGCCGCGCCGGGTGCCCGTAGTCCGGTTGACCCTCAGGCGCCACCGTGTCGGGCGTGGCGCGCGGCGCGGCGAAGGGTTCGAGATAGTCCCCCTCGAGCATGCCGTCGCAGGCCTGCGTGACCGTCGCGATCGCCATATCGTCGGTCGCATTGACGATGCGCACCCAGCCGGCAGTGTGGATGCTGGTGAGCACCGAGGCCGCCGTCATCGGCGTGAATTGATCGTGCACGACCCGCCGCACGTAGTATTCCTGCCCTGGCTGCAGGCCTTGCTTCGTGCCCGCGCCGATGATCATCGAGTCGTGGGGACCGAACATGTATTGGCCGCGGGCGGCCGCGCCGGTGATGCGCAGCGGCATGGCCGGCGCAATCAACACCGCCGCGGGCGCGCAGGCTTGCTGCAGCATGTCGCCCGAGTTGGCCGGGTTCTCCATCTGCGTCCGCGTGCGGGTGGGGGGCGTAGGCGTCTGGGCGGCGGTCAGGGCCGGCACGCTCAGCGCGACGAGGACCGGGAGCATCCGAGTACGCTTCATTTCGAGCCTCCATTGGATTTCGTCGGCGTCGCGGCCTTGAGTTCCGCGATCCGCTTGTGGGCTTGCTCGAGATATTCGCTCTTCTCGAATTCCTTCACGAGCCGTTCGAAGTAGGGAAGTGCTTCGGCGGACCGCGACATCTTAATCAACGACTCGCCGAGGTAGAAGTACACGCCGTCGCGACTGGAGTATGTCGGATCCTTCTCGATGAATGTCTTCAGGCGGTCCACCGCGCCCGGATACCACTTCGAGCGGTAGTAGAAGAGGCCGACGTGGAACTCGGCATCACCGAGACGGTCCTTCGCGTCGCGCAGACGCTTCTCGCCCTCCTCGATCAGCTCGGAGTTGGCGTATCGCGTGACGAACGTCTGCAGCTCGCGGATGGCCTCGCGCGTCTCCGTCTGGTCGCGCTCGGGCGCGCGCATCTGGTAGAAGTGCGCCATGCCCAGCTTCAGCTGTGCGTAGTCGGCGCGTTTGTGGGTCGGGTAGAAGCTGAGGAATTCCCGGAACTCGTTGATCGCCAGGACGTCGGACTCGGCGCTGCCCTCGCCAAGATACGTATCGCCCACACCGAGCTTCGCGTCCGCGCGATAAATGCTCTGCGGGTAACTGTCGACGAGTTGGCGGAAGTACTCACGGGCGACGGCCCAATGATGCTTGTCGAGCTCTTCGGTGCCGCGGTCGAAGAGAAATTTGTCGGGCTCCGGCGTGCCCGTCGGAGGTTTCTTCGGGCCGCGATGACGCGCAGGCGCTGACGACAACGAGAAGGAGAATCGCGCTCGCGAGCCTCACCATGGCGCGGACACGGGTCATACCCGAGAAGGCAACGAGGACAGCCATCGATACTCCGCTTCAATCCCTTGCTCGAGCGAAACTCTGGGTTCGAATCCGATGTCGCGGCGCGCCAGCGTCGTGTCTGCGTACGTATCGCGCATGTCGCCTTTCTGGGGGCCTTCCCGCGCGATCCTGAGCGGACGGCCCGCCAGCCGCTCGATGATTCGCAGAACGTCGTTCATCGACACGCGCGATCCGCCGCCAATGTTGTAAGCCCGCCCAGGAACGCCGCGCTCGCCTGCCGCGATCGTCCCGCGACACCGCATCGCTGACAAATGTGAAGTCTCGCGTCTGCTCGCCATCCCCGTACAACGGGATCGGCGCATCCTTCAGAGCCGCCGTGATGAAGCGGTGAAAGGCCATATCCGGACGCTGACGCGGTCCGTAGACCGTGAAGTAGCGCATCGCAACCGCGGGCACTCCGTGATTGACGTGATAGAGATAACCCAGCTGTTCGGCCGACAACTTCGTTACGCCATATGGCGAAATCGGTGCGGGCAGCGCGTCCTCCCGCATCGGAACGACCGCCGCGTCGCCGTAGATTGACGAGCTCGACGCGTGGACGAAACGGATCAGCGGTCGACCCACGCAGGCCTCCAGGAGCATTTGCGTCGCGTCGATGTTGTTCTCCGTATACGTCCGGAAGTCCTTGCCCCAGCTCTTTCGCACGCCGGCCTGCGCCGCCAGATGGAACACGTGGGTCACGCCGTCGAGCAGCGCCGGAAGATCCGCGTCCTGGATGACGGTCTTCGACGAAGCTGAAGCCCTCCCGCTTCGAGTTCTCGGCCAGGTTGGCTTCCTTGACTGGTCTCGGGTAGTAGTCGGTGAAGCAGTCGACGCCAACGACCGTCGCACCTCGATCGAGCAGCGTCGCTGCCAGATGCGAGCCGATGAATCCGGCAACACCAGTGACCAGCGCCTTCATGCGAACACCTCTCGGATGCGCGGCGGGAGCCGGCACGGCCGCCCGTCGGCGTTCACCGCCGCGTGCACCGTGCGGCCCGAAGCCGACAACGTCCGGTTCTCCTGTCGAAACACGTCGTAGCGAAACTCGATGCGCACCGGCGACAGCATTCGGCCTTCTGTCCTGATCTCGATCTCGTCGTCGTACCGCGCAGGCCGGTGATACTCGCAATGCGTCTCGATGACCGGCAGCGACACGCCCGCGTGTTCCATCTCGCGGTAACTCCAGCCGAGCGTCCGCAGCAGGTCCGTTCGCGCCACCTCGAACCAGACGAGGTAATTCGCGTAGTAGACCACGCCCATCTTATCGGTTTCGGCGTACCGGACCCGAAGCGTGGAAATCGACGAGGGCATCAGGACGCAGCCGCGGCCATGGCCGCGGCGCGCAGCTCGCGCGTGGCTTGCTCGGCGTTTGCGCTACCGAAGATTGCCTGGCCAGCGACGAGGATGTCGGCGCCGGCAGCAACGATCCGAGGTGCGGTCCTCGTGTCGATGCCGCCGTCCACCTCGATGGGGGCTGTACTCCCGCTCCGACGGAGCAGGTCCCGGACCGTTCGCACTTTAGACTCCGACCGCGGGATGAAAGTCTGGCCACCGAAGCCGGGGTTGACCGTCATCACCAGCACATAGTCCAGATCGCCCGCGATCTCTTCCAGCACCACGACCGGGGTCGCGGGATTCAACGCCACCCCCGCCTTCGCGCCAAGACTCTTGATCAATTGGATGGTCCGGTGCAGGTGCACCACGGCCTCCACATGCACGGTAAGGCTCGACGCGCCTGCCTCCACGAACGCTTCGACGTAGCGATCGGGGTGTTCGATCATCAGGTGGACGTCGAGGGGCACATGCGTGATGCGCCGCAGCGACTTCACCACGGGCGGCCCCATCGTCAGATTGGGCACGAAGTGCCCGTCCATGATGTCGACGTGAATCATGTCGGCGCCGCCGCGCTCGACCGACGCCACTTCGGAGCCCAGCGCCGCGAAATCGGCGGAGAGCAGCGACGGGGCGATCTGGAGATGACCCGCGCTCTTCATCAGCGGCTCACTTCGAGCGAGATCGGCTCACCGGGAGCCACCTGGAAGCCACCCTGCGGACTCTGGCGAAGAACGATGCCGGCCGGGACGCCGGGATAGGGATGATCGCCGACGAGCGACACGCGGAAGCCGCGCGTCCTCAGCAGGTCCGCCGCGCGATCGCCGTTGACGCCAATCAAATCGGGCATCACGTACGTCGCGCCGCGTTCGCCGCGATTCACGAGCAGCGCCACGGTGCCGCCGCTGCTCTTCGGCGGCGGATTCTGCGCGACGATCGTCCCCGCAGGGTAGTCCGACGAGCGAATCTCGGCGCTCGACACGAGCTGCAGGCCGTCCTGCTGCAGGCGGAGCTGCGCGGTGCGCTCCGATTCGCCGAGCAGTGGCGGCACCGTGTTCGACCGTGGACCCGCGCTCACCCAGACTTTCACACTGCGCTCGCGGCGCGTCCGGACACCCGGCTGGGGGTCCTGGCTGATCACCTGACCGGCCGGAATGGCGGGATCCATCCGACGGTTTTCCTCGACTTTCAGGTTCAGGCCCGACTCAGTCAGAATCGTGCTCGCTTCGTTGACCGTCTTGCCCGCGAGCGACGGCACCACGACGTCGCGGGTCTTGATGGCAAGGCGCATCGACGCGGCGGCAAAGAGCAGATAGGTCAACAGGAGCGCGCCGGCAATGAAGAGGCGCTTGCCAGCGCCCCACATGCGCGTCGATAGTGCCATGAATTCAGTAGTTTACCGCAAACCTCGAGTCTTCACCAATCGCGCCGCGAAGAACGCTTCGAGTCCATGCGTGAACGGCACCGTCCGCAGAAATCCCGTTTCGTCGAGCGTCGATGTCAGCGTGACGTTCTCGACGAACGCACGGGGCGGATCGAGAGCGAATTCTGGATGGCGGGAACGGAAGGCGTCCACGGCCTGCTCGTTCTCCTCGGGCTCACTCGAGCACGTGGCGTAAACCAGATGACCGCCGGGCTTGAGGACTCGGGCGGCCCGCTCCATCATGTCGACCTGACGCGAGGCAAGCGCGGGAAGCTCGGTCTCCTGGCGACGCCACCGGATGTCGGGATCGCGCCGGACGGTCCCGAGACCGGAACAGGGTGCGTCGACCAGCACCGCATCGAACACACCGTCCAGGAACGGCAGGCCCTCGCGGGCGTCTGCCCGAATGACCTGAATGCAACGAGCGGTTGAGTCCTGAACAGCTCGCGCGAGCAGCTCGAGACGCCGGCCGCGAATATCGGCCGCGACGATCCGTCCCTTGTCCCCCATCGCTGCAGCCATTTGCGTGGTCTTGCCGCCGGGCGACGCGCAGGCGTCGAAGACGACCTCGCCAGGGGCGGCACCGACAAACGATCCGACGAGCTGCGACGCCTCGTCCTGGACGACGAACAGGCCTTCCCGTGCGACTGGCGTCAGCAGGGGATTGCCCGAGCGCACGATCAGCCCGTCGATGGCGAACGCGGTCGGCTCGGTCTCGACGCCCGCGCCGCGCAGGCGCGCGGCGAGCGCATCACGCGCGATCCTCAGTGTGTTGGCGCGAATCGTGAGCGGCGCAGGCCGGTTGTTGAACGTCAGCCACGACACGGCCGCGTCGTAGCCGTACCTGTCCATCCACCTGGCCGCAAGCCATCGCGGATGCGACAACGTCGTCTCGAGATAGTCGAGAGCTGCCGCGCGGTCTGAGGCGGCCGGCGGGGCAGGTGGAAGCGGCAAGCGACTCCGTTCACGCGACACACGCCTGAGGAGCGCGTTGACGAACCCAGCCGCGCTCCCTTTGCCCGCCTTGCGTACCAACTCTACGGCGTCGTCCACAACCGCCGCTGCCGGGACGCGATCGAGGTTGAGCAGTTGAAACGCGCTCAGCCTCAGGACCGTGAGGACTTCGCGGTCGAGCCGTGCGATCGGTCGGCCGGCAAACGCGGAGATGACGCGATCGAACGCCCCTTGCCACCTGAGCGTGCCGGCAGCGATCTCTCCCGCGAGCGCGCGGTCGCGGTCGTCGGCCAGTGGTATGCGCGCACGGGCGAGGGCGTCGGCCAGATCCGCCGTTCCAGCCTCGACCGCGAGCAGCGTACGGTACGCGGCCAGACGCGCCGGCGCGATCACGGATCGAACCGATCGCCGACCGCGGGATGGTGGCCGGCGAGGAATTCCCGAGCGGTCATCGACCGGCGTCCTTCCGGTTGAATCTCGAGAATGCGCACCACGGTCCCGTTGCCGGCGGCGACCGCCAGCACCTCGCCGTGCGCCTCGATAATCGTGCCGTACGGCTCGCCGGTCGTGGTGGCCTCGACCACGGTACGTCGAATGACGTAGCGGCGACCGCCCAGATGGGTGGACGCGAGCGGCCAAGGCTGGAGGCCGCGCACCTTGTCGTGCACGATCTTGGCCGGTTGGCTCCAGTCGATCGGGCCTTCGTCCTTGGTCACCTTGGGTGCGAACGTGACGCCTGCCGCATCCTGCGTTGTCGCCGGGACGCGACCGAGCGACATGTCGTCGACCACCTGAATCAGCAACGGTGCGCCCGCCCGCGCGACGGCCGACTCGATCTCGCCGCTCGTCGCGTCTGGCGGGATTGACACCTTCGCTACTGCCAGCATCGGCCCGGCGTCGAGCTCGGAGACCACCTGCATGATCGTGACGCCCGTCTCGTCGTCTCCCGCCAGCACGGCTCGCTGGATTGGCGCTGCCCCTCGATACCGCGGCAGGACGGAGGCGTGCACGTTGATCATCCCCAGCCTCGGGATCGCCAGCAGATCGTCGGGCAGGATCCGCCCGTACGCGGCAACCACGCCGAGGTCCGGTGCGAACGCGCGGACCGCCTGCAGGAACGCCGGGTCCTTGATCCGTGCGGGCTGCAGGACCGGGATGCCGTGCGTCTCCGCGACCTCGCGCGTCGGCGTCGGGTGAAGCTGCTGACCGCGCCCACGCGGACGATCGGGCTGCGACACCAGGGCGACGACCTGGTGGCGCGACGCCAGTAACGCCTCGAGCGGCGGCACCGCGAACGCGGGCGTGCCGAAGTACACGATGCGAAGAGGGGTTACCACTTGCCGGTCTTACGAAGCTTCTGGATGCGCCGCACGATCAGATCGCGCTTGATGCCCCGAAGACGATCGACGAACACGAGCCCGTCGAGATGATCCATCTCGTGCTGGAATGCGCGGGCGAGCAGCCCGGTTGCCTCGATGGTCTGTTCCGTGCCGTGGCGATCGAGGCCGCGGAGCAGGACGCGCGCGGGCCGCATGACGGTCGCATTGAAGCCCGGCGCGCTGAGGCAGCCCTCTTCCTCGAGCTGCGTGCCGTCCCGCTCGGCAAACGCCGGATTGATCATGACGATCAGCTCCTTGCTCGACCGGCCGGCCGTCAGATCGACAACGAAGAGCCGGCGCGATTCGCCCAGCTGCGGCGCGGCCAGACCGATGCCCGGCGCCGCATACATCGTCTCGACCATGTCGTCGATCAGGCCCTGGAGGGTGTCGTCGAAGGTCGTCACCTCGGACGCCGGCTGGTGAAGGCCGCGGTCGCCGTATCGCAGGATCGGCCGGATCATCGTCTGGCAAAGCGATCGCGGACCTCGGCGTCGGCTGCCGACATGGCGCGCGCCACGGCCGCCACCGAATCCCCACCGAAGCGCTCGAGGAGCGCGTCCGCGAGGACGAAGGCCACCATGGCTTCGCCAACCACGGCCGCCGCCGGAACCGCGCAGACGTCGCTTCGCTCGATCGTCGCCGGCGATGGACTCATCGTCGCGAGATCGACCGATCGGAGGGGCTTCATGAGCGTCGAGATGGGCTTCATGAACGCCGAGATCCGAACGTCCTGACCGTTGGTCACGCCGCCCTCGAGGCCGCCGGCGTTGTTGGACGGACGAGCCAGACCGGTCGCCGCGTCGGGATCGGGGTCGAGCACGATCTCATCGTGGACGCGTGAGCCCGGCAACGCGGCCGCCTCGGGTCCCATCCCGAGGCCGACGGCCTTGATCGCGGGGATCGACATCAACGCCTGTGCCAGGCGTCCGTCCAGCTTGCGATCCCATTGCACGTAGCTGCCGAGGCCGATCGGCACGTTCGTCGCGATCACTTCGAACGCGCCTCCCAGCGTGTCGCCCGCCTCGCGCGCGCGATCGATCTCGGCGATCATCAGTTGCTCGATCGTGGGATCCACACAGCGAAGCGGCGCATCATCCGACAAGCGCGGCGGCGTCAGCGAACGTCACCTGCAAGTGATCGTTGAACACCACATGGCCGATGCGATAGACGTGGCTGGTGATCTGTACGCCCGCCCGGAGCAGCAGCTGGCGGGCCAGCCCGCCGGCGGCCACCCGCGCCGCGGTTTCGCGCGCGCTCGCGCGTTCGAGAATGTCGCGAAGGTCGCGACGGCCGTACTTCACGCCGCCGGCCAGGTCCGCGTGCCCCGGGCGCGGTCGCGTGACGGGGCTTCGTCGTGCTCCAGTGGCGTCTGGCGGGATGGTCGCCTCGACGTGCATGGTCTGCTGCCAGTTGGGCCAATCGCGATTCTCGATCAGCATCGCCACCGGTCCGCCGAGCGTTTCTCCGGCGCGAACGCCGGACAGGATCTCGGCGCGGTCGGACTCGATGGCCATCCGACGACCGCGGCCGTAACCCAACTGACGTCGACGGAGGTCGCGCGTCAGCGCGTCGGGATCAATCGGCAGCCCGGCCGGCAGCCCTTCGAGGATTACCACGAGCGCTCGCCCGTGCGATTCGCCCGCGGTTAGAAACCGCAGCATCAGCCGGAAATTGTATACGAAGTTTCTGCGCACTCCCGCAGACGGTCCGGCGAAATCGCTCGGGTTTCCTGCGATCGCGCGTCCGGCGATCGTCTTGCACAACCAAAGCGCAACCGTGCAGGTGTTTGCTGATCGTTTCGTCGTGGATCGCGGAGAGCCACTCGATCTCGCCACCGGCGCGCGCGTCAAGCTGACGATCGTGCCGGCCCCTACCGGTCGGCGCGCGATCACGCTGGCCCGGCTCTGCGATCGTCTCGCGGGGTTGCGTCACCCGCTGCTTGTACCGCTGATCGACTACGGGGTCTCAGGCGATCAGTGGTTCGAAGCGCACGTGCTGGTGCCGCCGATGCGCGCATCGGCCGCCGACAGCAGGCGGCACGCGCTGCATCTCGGCCGGTTCCTCCGCTCCGCCGGCGTCGAGCTGCCTGCGGACGCGGTCGCAGGCCACTGCCGGGACGCAATCGAATCGCGATCTTCAACCAACCGGCCGATCGGTATCCATCTCACCGACCGCGAGGCGCTCGACGCGATGCGGTTGTTGTTCGACGGCCATGGGCCGCCTGGCATCGCGTACACCGTGGCGCACGGCGTTCATGGCTCGGGTCTCCGCACGTTCGCTGTGCAGGTGGCCAGGGCTGCACGCCTGAGCGGTCTGCTGCCGATCGATCGGCGCATTCTCGCGTCAGCCCTGGATTGCTGCGGTCTGTCGGGGTCGGCATTTGTGCGTGCTCGACTGGAGTGACGGCATCGAGGACGGTCCGCCGCACGCGCTCTCGATAGCCGCGGCAGAGACGCCTCGCCGGCACGTGTGGCTTCGCTTGCGTCGCGGGGATCCTGATTCACTCTGTGATCGATCGGCCTCGCACACGCTCCGGCTCGAACGATTGTCGGTCGCTCGCCTGATCGCCATGATCTTTCTCGATACGTGAGCTCGGCCCCAGCTGTCGATCACCTCCGTGCGGCGGCGCTCGGCTCGCGATGGCCTGCCGGGCAGGTTCATCGACACACTCGTCGGCGCCCAGGGAGCGATCGGCGCGCTCTACGTTCACGAGACGGCGCCGCAATACGAGGTGCCCTCCGAGCGTGAGACACCCGCCGTTGCCGCGCGCACGTACAACGATGCCGGCGTCAGGCGGCTCGAGCGTGTGCTCGAAGCGGCTCGAGCGCTCGCCAGACGCGGACGTCATGCGCGCGCCCAGCGCCTGCTTCGACGGGCGTCGGTGGCGCTCGCCGCTCGCGGCGCGACGCAAGCGGCCGCGGTGGCGGCGTGCGATCTGGGCCGGCTGCAACTCGATCGATCGCGGCCAGGTCGCTGCCTTGGAATCCTTTGCACGCGCGCGCGAGTGGACCACCGATGCGGCCACGACGCTGACGAAGCCTCGCTGGCACCGGCGAAGCGCTGCTCGATCAGGGGCGCCTCGTTGAAGCGGAGGCCGTGCTTCGAACGGCGCTGACGGGCAGGGAAGTGGACGCGCCGGACGTCCGTCGGCTGCTTGCCGAAACGCTGGCGGTGCGCGGCGATCTGGATGCGGCCAGAGACATCCTTCAGGAGAATCCGGTCGGAACCCGCACGCTCACCCTCGCGTCCGACATCGAACGTCGTCGAGGCAATCTGGGCGCCGCGGGGCGCCTGGCGACCGATGCGCTGGCATCGGCGGCCGACGACGACTTCGTGGGGACGTGCGAGGCGCGGATCGCGGCCATGCAGGTGCAAGCCGTCCTGAAGAACCGCGTCGAGGTCGAGCGGCACGCGTGCGCGGCAAGGATTGCGTCACGAGCGGCTCGATCGTCCGGCATCGCCCTCCGTGCCGCCGCCGAATCTCTTCGGTGTCGTTCGCTCTGCGGCGTCAAGGTCTCGACCGTGCGCCGGGATCGATTGCTCGCCGCCGCTGGCCGGCTCCCGCTCCTGCGCGCCGCACAACTGCGCGTCGCGCTCGCCGGCGTCGACGCCGAGGTGCGGCGGATCGCGAGCCGGATCGGCGCGCTGTCGCTGGTTGACGCCGGCGAACGGGAGTCCAGAGCGATTGATGCGCTCGAACGGCTCCTCGACCTGGTCCACGAGGCGAGCGATGAAGCAGACGCGCTGCGGACGATCGCGGATCATCTCCTGACGACGCTGCACGCCTGCTCGGTCACGATCCGATCGGCGCAGCCGCGCCGTCAGGTCGCGGCGGCTGGTCGTCCGTGGCCGTCGGACGTCACCATCAGCGAAGTGCGTGCTCGACGGCGGGGCGGGGATTGTCCGCGACGGCGTGACCCCCGAAGCAGCCGAGCCCGTGCGCGCCGGAGCGCGGACGATTGGGTGCATCGCCGTTCGCTGGGTCTGTGGCGCGGCGCCCGCCGCCGTGCGGCTGACCGAATCCCTGAGGGTCGCGGCGGCCGCAATCGGACCTGTGCTGCGGACGTTCGGCTCGAGCCCGCCGCAACCTCCCGGGCCGCACGCGGACGACCTGCTCGGGCCGGGACCCGCCGCCGAGACGATCCGCGAGGCGATCCGGCGCGCCGCGATGGCGCCCTATCCTGTCCTCGTCGAAGGGGAGAGCGGCGCAGGCAAAGAGCTCGTCGCGCGCGCCGTCCATTCCCGCAGCCTTCGTCGAGCGCGTCGCTTCTGCGCGATCAACTGCGCGGCGCTCGCCGACGACTTGTTGGAAGCAGAACTGTTCGGGCACACACGCGGTGCGTTCACGGGCGCCGTCTCCGAGCGGCCCGGCTTCTTCGAGGAGGCGGATCAGGGCACGCTCTTCCTCGACGAGGTTGCCGAGCTCTCCGCGCGCGCGCAAGCGAAGCTGCTGCGCGTGCTGCAGGAGGGCGAGGTTCGGAGAGTCGGGGAGAACCACGCCCGCAAGGTCGACGCGCGGATCGTGGCCGCGACGAATCGCTCGCTGCAGCAGGAGGTGGACGCCGGGCGATTCAGGGCCGACCTGCGTTTCCGGCTCGACGTCATCCGGATCCGCATTCCACCGCTGCGCGAACGGCCCGACGAGGTCCCGTGGCTCGCCACCACGCTCTGGGCCGACGCCGCGCGGCGCGTCGGCACACGAGCGACGCTGTCGGCGGATCTCGTCGCCGCGCTCGCCCGCTACGACTGGCCGGGCAACGTGCGCGAGCTGCAGAACGTCATCGCGGCGCTCTCGGTGCACGCGCCGAGACGCGGTCGCGTCGCGGCCACGCTGTTGCCGCCTCACGTCGCCGGACTCGCGGCGCGCGCGACCACCAGCTTCGACGAGGCGCGGCTCGAGTTCGAACGGCGGTTCGTTCGCGCCGCACTGGCACGCAGCGGCGGACGCAAGGCTGCGGCCGCGCTGCCAGCTCGGCGTGAGCCGGCAAGGTCTCGCGAAGATGATGAAGCGGCTGGGGATTGCCAGATCCGTAGCGAACCCGCAAGCCGGATCTCTATTGCGGCGACGCGACGATGGCGATCCAGTGCGAATCAGGGCTGACCGCGAGGCGGGTCGCACCTCGCAGGCCCAGGCGATCCAGGGCGATGATATCGATCCACCCGTCACCACCGCGGCGCCAGGCGAACAGATGATCGTTCTGGATCGTCAGAAGCGTGGCGTCGGCCGTCCATGCGGCATTCACCTCGGTGGTGCCTTCAACAGCCGGCGTCAACGGGCGGATCGCACCCGTGGCTGGATCGAGCTCCTTGATCGACAGCGTTGTCTTCTCGCCGTGTACGCTCCGCTGAACGAAGCTGATGGTGTGGCCGCCCGGAATCGGCAGCAACGACCGGCCGATGTCGGCGGCAATCGATCGCACGCTGTTCGTTCGCAGATCGGCAACCTGCAGCGTCGACGTCTGATTCGTTCCCGGCTGGCCGAGGATGTAGAGCGCCAGGGTGTGGTCGTCCGACCAGGCGTGGTAGCCCGACAGGCTTGACGTTCTCCAGCAATACGCGCGGATCGCCGCCATCGCTCGTGAACCGCCACAGCCGCTGGCTGCCGTCGGCCTCGACCCGCACCACCGACAGCCCGTGATCCGGCGTCACCGTTGGCGAGTACTCGCTTTCAGGCGTGTTCGTGACCTGCGTGACCTGCTTGCTCGCGAGATCGTAACGATAGATGTCCGTTTGCGCCCCGCCACGGGCAGAAGTGAAGAGGAGGCGCTGTCCGTCTGGCGTGAACGACGGCTGATTGTCGTAGCCGGGGCTGTTTGAGATGTTGACGGGTTGCCCGATCGTGATGTGCTGGCCCGATACCGTCAACGGTGCGAGGAAGATTTCCGTGTCCGGCGCGGCAGGCCTCGCTGGCGGTTGCGAGGGCGGGGGAGTGCTTGGTGTCGGGGGCTCGAACTCGAGAAACACCTCACGCTCGTCAGGGGTGAGAGCGCCGGGCATGTCGCCCAGCTGCCACAACAATTCCTGCAGCGATAGAGGGCTCGGCGTCGCCACGGTGTTCTCGAACGCCGGACCGTTCAGGAGCTTCGAGAAGTCCACGTCGAGGATGGTCGCCCGATTGCCATCCCGAGCGGGGGCATTCGTCCGAAGCAGGGTCGTCTCGAGCTCCACGAACAAGTGAATGGCTCCGCCGCGAGCGGCTCGTTTGAGCAGTGCCTGTTCCTGCTGCTCGGCGGCGGTGAGCGGATGCGGGTCCGGTCTCGGCTCCGGCCGTTGATCGATCGGGTCGTCGGGTATCCGCACGATCAGCAGTCGATCGCCGTTCTCGTGCGGCCGGGTTGCAAACGTGATCAGCGGGCTTCCGAAGGGTGAGGAGGAGAATCCCTGTCCCGGCGTCATCGAGTCGACAAACAGTGGGCACGGCAGCTGGATCTTCGTCACGTCCCCGAACGCCACCGTGGTCTCGCGCGCGAAACCGTCTGCGGTCGGCGTCAGCGTGGAGCTGACGAGGGTCACGCGCGTCCCGAAGAATTTCTCGAGGGCACTGTTGTCCGGCTGGGGATATCGATCTTCCAGTTGTAGCGGTCCCATCGGTGCGCCCAGGGCCCTTTCGAAGTCCTGCATGGCGGCTCGATTGACCTGCAGCGTCGCGACCGCCGTACCGCTGCCGTCAGGCTTGACGCGTAGCACGACCGTGGAGGCGAGACACCCCTGCAGCGCGCAGGCTGCCAGAACAATCCCGACGGCAGATCCAAGCGCTCGGTTCATGGTCAGGTTCTTCCGAAGAGAGTGAACGGAGGAGAGAAGCCAACGGATTTCAGAAACGGAGCAACGGAGGCAACGAAGTTTAACGGAAGCGCATGAGCGCCTCCGACCGAACGCCCTCCGTTCTCTCCGTTGGCTTCGTTGCCTTGCGTTTCTAAAATCCGTTCCCTCCGGTCTTCTTCGTTGACTCTCTCCCTTAGGACGACGGCGATCCGAATCGCCGCTTCAGCACGCAGCGCCTGCGGATCGGCGGGCGCGCGTTCCAGCGCGCGCTGCAGCGTTCCACGGGCGGCGTCCGGCTCTCCGGCGCGCCACTGCGCGTCGGCGAGGCGCACGAGGACCGACGCATCGGCCGCGGGCTCTGCGGCTGCGCGATGGAAGTAGCTGACCGCCCCCTGGTACTCTTTCAGCTTCATCGACAGCTCGCCCAGTCGCACCTCCATCGTCAGACGGCGCCGCGCGTCGGCGTCCTCGCCGTGAAGGGCCTGGTAATCGAGCAGCGCCTGCCGGGCGGCCTGATAGTGGCCCAGACGTTCGGAGGCTTCAGCGAGGTAGTAGAACGCCAGTGGATCGACGGGTTCCTTCGCGGCGGCGTCCTGGAGCATCCGCTCTGCGGAATCAGTGTCCGACGCCAGCAGAAGTGCGCGGCCAAAGAGCACGCGCGCTTCGCTGCCGTCCTCGCTGCCCATCGCCTGTTCCAACGCGCCAAGCGCTTTGCTGAGGGCGACGCGGTCTCCGCCGGCTTGCGCATTCTCCAGCCACACGCGCCCGAGCGCGACGTAGGTGTATCGATAGTTGGGATAGCGCTCCGCGGCGCGGCTGAGCGTGAGGATCGCGCGTTGGGGTTGACCCGCGCGCGCGTAGGTGAGGCCAAGTGCGACTTCGCGTGACGCGCTCGGGTCGAGCGCCGAGAGGGCCTCGAGCTGCATCAAATGATCGTCCGTCCGGCTGAGCGTCCCGTACAAGTTGGCCAGCTCCTCGCGGGCCGGCAGCAGCGCGGGTTGAATGGCGACGGCCTGTTCGAGCGCCACCCGTGCGGCGTCGGGCCGTTGGACGTTGCGCTGGCACAGCCCGAGGAGGTAGTAGGCCTCGGCAAACCGATCGTCGAGCGCGATAGCCTTTTGCAACGCGTCGATCGCATCGTCCGGACGCCCGTCGTGGTACTGCGCGAAGGCCAGCTTGTAGAGCACGCGCGGCGCGCGATCGTCGAGGGCGACGTAGGCGCGGTAGCGGTCGGCGGCGGCGCTATACCGCCCGAGCGACAAATTGACGTCGCCAAGCGCGTCGATGGCGCGGGCGGCCGAAGGGTCCAGTTCCGCGGCACGCCCGAGGTCGCGCAACGCCGCCTCCTGGTCTCCCCGGCGCCGGTAGGTGTCCCCGCGCTTCAAGTAGCCGATCATGGCGTCGCTTTTGAGGGCGATGGCACCGCTGAAGGCCTCGACGGCGCCCGACGTATTGTCCTGGGCGAGGGCGGCGTCACCTTGGGCCAGCAGCTCCCGATACGTCCGGTCCCGCCGCGTCACCATGTAGGCATAGACGGCGGCCGCGGCGACGACCAGGAGCACCAAACCGGCCAGAACCCGCTTCACGGCGTCACATGGTACCAGATGGGGAACTTCCAGACGCGGACGGGCTCTAAGTGTTACAGGCTGTTACCGGCCCTGGCGGCCGGAAGACGGCGCCGGGTGCTAACATGGCTGAGGGACTGTCGGTGAAGCCGGTTCGAGCCATTACGTGGAGCGACGTAGGGGGTCGCGAGGCGTCGCTCATCCAACGGTGTGCGGCGCGGGACGAGGACGCGTGTGCGGAGCTGGTCAACGAGCACCAGCGCATGGTGTATCAACTGGCGCTGAACCTGCTGAACGACCACAACGAAGCCCTCGACCTCTCGCAGGAAGTGTTCCTGCGGGTGTTCCGCACCATTCACGCCTTCCGCGGGCAGTCGAGCCTGCGGACCTGGATTTACCGGATCGTCGTCAACCAGGCACGGAACCGTCAACGGTGGTGGCGGCGTCGGCATCGCTCACAGCAGGTTTCCCTGGATCAGCACATTCAGGACCACGGCGATTTGCCGGAACGCTCGGATGGCCAGTCGCCCGATCGACTCCTCGGGCAGAAGCGGTTGGCCGAACGCCTCCGGCGTGCGCTCGACGAACTGCCGTTCGATCAGAAGACCGCGCTCGTGCTGCGCGAGATCGACGGGCTCAGCTACGAAGAAATCGGGTTCTCCCTTGGCGTCGCCGTCGGCACCGTCAAATCACGTCTTGCGCGAGCTCGTGAGGGGCTCCGCGGCCAGTTGAGGGACGTATGACCGTACTTTCCTGCTCGGTCGTGCGGCAGTTGCTGGCCGCCTTTCACGACAACGAGCTCGCGGTCGAGCAGCGTGTCGCGATTCAGGGCCACCTGCACGATTGCGTCCCGTGTCTTCAGGAGCTGCAGACCTTCGACGAGGTCGCCAGCGCCGTCCGGCTCGCCTCGGCTCCCGCACCACGAGACGAGTGGACCGGTCTTCAGTCGGGCGTCATCAGCCGGATGCGCGCGGAAGCGCACGAATCGTGGACGGCGCGGGTGAGCCGGATGTTCGACGACATGCACCTGGTCTGGATCGGCCTGGCGTCGACGGCCGCGACGTTCGTCTGCGGCGCGGCCGTGCTCGGCATGCTGCACTTCGCGTCGCCCGAGCGCGACGATTCGCTCGCAGCCATCATCGCGGTGGCAGCTGCGCCGTCGGGTTCCGACTTGAATCCGATGAGCCTCAGCCTCGACGATCGGATTCGCGCTCCAAGCGTGCCCGAGGACGGCTTCGTGCGCGCGGCGCTCGAGCGATCCGGATCCAGGACGGGAGATGATGCTGGCCTTCTCGGCGGTCATCTCGCGCGAAGGTCGCATCTACGGCCTCGAAGTGCTCGGCAACGATCACGATCACCTGCAGCTGGCGCCGTTCATCGACGCCGTGTCGCGCGGCCGGCTGGAACCGGCGCGGTACGGAAGGGATCCGATTGCGGTCAATCTCGTCTGGTTCGTCGAGCACATGACCGTCAAAGGCAAGCTGCGCGGATAGCCCGCCTCTCCGGCCGGCTATCTGCGGATCTCAGCCACGGCCGTCGCGACGTTGTTCATGGCGTCGCTGGCGCGGATGATGACGGCCCGTGCCGAGTCGGTCTCGTCGAGCGTCACCTCGAACTCCTCACGTCGCGAATCGGCAATCCCGTCCACGGGAAACGCCACCCGCCACCGGCTCGCGTCGAGCGAATACTCCACACGTTGAACGGCTGACTGCTCGTCGCGCACGACGAATCTGATCGTCGCCTTCGTGTCGGTCCTCGTCGCCATCAGTACTTCGATGTGCGGCGCGGTGTTGTCGATGTCGAAGCTGACGCTCTCCAGCTCGCCCACGAGCGCCGTGCCGGGGGAGTTCGACGGCCCGTCGGACGCCGCGATCTTCACGTAGTACGTGCCATCGGGCACCGAAGTCGTGTCCCACACAAAGATGGGATCCCATAGACCTCGCTTGAGCGGCTTCCACGCCGTTTCTCCCTCGCGGCGGTAAAAGACGTCGTACTGGAGCCGATCGTCGTTCTCGTCGTCCGCCTTCCAGACGAACGTCTGGAGTCCCTTTTGATACGTGCGGCGGCCGAGCGCGGGCGAGCCCAGTGTGGGCAACGAGGAGGTCGAGCTCGAGGACTGTTGAGGCGTGGGCGGCCGGCCGTCCGACGTGTTGTCCTCGAAGCCGGCGATCTCCAGCTCTCCGCTCGAGAAGGGACGCTGAAAGACCGCGCCCGGCGGGTGCACCGTGATGCTCGAGATCACCGGACGCAGATTGCGTGGAAGATAGGCGGCGGTCACCGACGTCAGAACCGGACCGGATCCCCCGGCCTGGCTCGATTTGAGTACGGCCCGCCACTGGAGGTATCGCGCGTTCGGGCTGCTGATCGGTTCACCTTGTGCGGTCGTGTACGGCTTCGACCACGCGCTCCATGTCTCGTCGGGCGTGGCAGTGTTGCCCGAACGGGAATAGAGCTCGATCTCACCGGGCGCACCGGCCCCCCGCCAGCGAATCGCCCCCCACCGGGCGACTGTCCCGGCATCGCGGACGTCGGAGTCGTACGTCCCGCGCTTCGCCCGCCCGGTGCCGAGCGCGAACACTTTGCCCGGATTGCTGGTCGCCGCAACGACGCGATCGTTCGAATCGCGAAGCAGCGACGTGATCTGACGCGCCTCCGCGCGCACCAGCAGCGTCGCACGCGCAGGCTCGCCGGTGATGCGAAACAACTTGCCCTCTTTCCCGGTGCCGACGAGGAGCCCGCCGTCTTTCTCGACGAGCAGGTCGAACGGCCAGTCGTCGGTGGCCTCCCAGACCGTGTCCCAGAGCCCATCCGGCTGAATGCGATAGATCGCCCCCTTGGGGGCGCGGCTTCGCGAATCGCGACTTGACGATGGCGCCGTCGGCAGGCCGGGACTGGTATCGAGGACGGTGATGCCGGTGATTTCGGCGGAGACCGTCGGGACTGGCGCACGGGCGGCGTCGGGTGCAGGCGTGATGCGTTCTGCCGGCCGATCCTCACCGCCGGGGGCCCCGCTGAAGGCCGTCGCATAGATCGCGGCGTCTGGCCCGATCTTGATGGTGTGAATCTCCTTGAACGGCGAGTCGAGCAGCACGAACGCCTTGCCCTGACGATCGATGCGAAAAATCCGGCCGGGTGATTCGGTCCCCGCGATCACGTTGCCCTGCTTGTCGATCGCGAGCGCCACCACGTTCGTGGTGTTCGTCTTGTAGAAGACCGCGCCCTTGCCGTCCGGCGTGATCCGGTAGATGACGCCCTTTTCGCCGGTCGCCGCAAAGACGGATCCGTCGGCCGCCACGGCGAGCGCCCAGATGTATTTGTCGTCAGGATCGAAGAAGACGTGCGACGTCCCGTCCGCGGCCACCTGATAGATCCGGCCGTCGGGGGATGTCGCCACGTACAGCCCGCCGCCAGGCGCCGGCGCCAGCGCATGAACCTCGAGCTCGTTCGAATCGAAGAACGTCGAGACCTTGCCGTCCTTCGCAATCTTCAGCACCTGGCCTTCGTTGCCGGTTCCCGCCCACAGCTCGCCGTTCGCGCCCGCCAGCAGCGTCCACAGGAAGGGCGCCGGCGTCTCGGCGACCTGCGCCGCGCTCGGTCCGAGAAACATCCGACCATCGCTGTCGATGGACAGGTCTTCGACATCCCCCTTCAGAAAGTCGGCCTGCGATGACACCGTCCAGAACGTCGGCGTGGCGGCAAGAAGGGTGGTCGATCCGAGGAGTGCGGCAATCCACACGACCGCACGCACGCGAGCGGCCGACAACCTGGTCAGCATGAGTCCAACGGTAGCAGAAAAAAACCGGGAGCGGTGAAGGCGGCGCGAGCGTCAGCGGCCTGGATGGTTGTCCAGATCAATCGTCAGAACACGCGTGCCCGTCACGGCGGAATCCATCGGCAGCTCCCACTCGCCGAGCGCGGCGCTCCTGATCGGCGTAAAGCTGCCTCCGCTGCGGTCGCCTTCGAGCACGGCGAGCACCGACGGCGGCAACGACGGCAGCGCCTCGCCGTTGACGACGGCGCCGGGGGTGCCGGTGAGGAGTCGAACGTAGATGCGGTTGTTGCGGCGCGTCTCGTTGAGCACGCGGATCATCTGCGCCACGCTCTGCGGCTGGAGCGTCCGGTGCAGCTCGCGCTGCTCGAGCAGATTGAGCTGCCGCCCGTCGGTCACCATCACCGAAAGCTCTCCGGACGCGTTCGCCGGAATGTCGATCGAAATCGTCGAGACCTTCTCGGTGCCCCTGTAGCTGCGCGTCAGCACCTTCAACGGCACGGTCCGCCCCGCGCGCGGCCGCACATCGTCCAGCCACACGCGCTCGATCGTTGCGCTGCGGGGTTCTTCCGAGGAGCCGACGGTGAGGTCGATGCTCTTCAGCGCGACCGGCTCGAGATCGTTCGCCAGCAGCATCGTCAACGGACCCGCCACGTAGGCGGACGCGCCGCCGATGGGATTCTCGCCGGTGAAGATGTCTTCGTAGTTCAGATCGGTGTGCTGCTCGAACGAGGCGGTCCCTTTGACCGTGAAGGTGACCGCGCCGAACTGCCGCTCGTAGTTGCCGAGCGTGTTGAACAGCGCGACGTACGTCAGCAGCGGCGTGAAGAGCTGATCGTCGACGACCGAGTAGTGAAACGTCCGGCTCGGTCCGCTCCCTGATTGAAGCGTCAGGTTGACCGGCACGACCTTCGGTCCCTTGCCGAGCGTCCCGGCAATCGCGGTGGCGCGATCCTGGCCCACCGTGCCGATCACGTCGCCCAGCGTCGCGATCTTGAAGGACGACATCAGGCTCGGCAGCGACGTGTAGACGTAGGCGCGTGTCATCGGGAACGACGTCGGGCCCGAGTTGAAGAACGGATGCCCGAACGCATAGACACGCGACCCGTCGATGTGTGTGACGGTGCCCGTCGCGCCCATCTCGGCATCGCCGCCGAGCAGCGACACGCCAATCGCATCACCGGGACGGAGCGGACCCGTTGGCTTGGGCGTATCTGCGCCGCTCGCCCCCGAGAGGACGGGCGCGAAACCCCCGCCGCCGAGGATCGTGGACATCAGATCCCGCGTACGGCTGCTGACGCCGCTCATCACGATTGGCGTCGCAATCGGACGGAGCGTCGAGGCCATCAGACCCGCGGTGGCCGCGGGCAGCCCGATGCTCTCCACGTCGCCGGGTCGATCGGCGAACGTTCCCACACGCGCCGACGCCTGACGGACGGCTGTCGCCAGGCCGTCGGACGTGATCGGCAACTCGATACGGGCCTGCGCCGACGTCGCGCGCCGCGATGTCTCGGCGGTCGCGTCGATCATCTCGGAAATCGGCGTGATGCCAGCAATCGGTTCCTTCGCAAACGTGCCGATCGAATACGAGACCGCGCCAACGAGTCGTCCGTCGATGTAGACCGGGCTGCCGCTCATCCCGGCGATCACGCCGGTATCAGCGAGCGGTCCGCCTTCGAGCTTCGCCAGAATCAAGCTGCGCTTCGGACCCTGCACGTTCCGGAGCACCCCGAGAATGTGAACCTTGAAATCCTGCAGCTCGGTTCCTTGAAAGACCGTGCGGCCCACGCCGACCATTCCCGGCTTGACCTCCTCGAGCGGCATCAGGACGGTCTGTGCAGGCAGCAGCGCCCATCCGACCGTCGTCAGCGCGCACGTCAGCAGCAGGACGCGGATCGGACCGAACCGACGGAGAGAGCGGATTGGCATGCAGGGATCCTGAGATCAGTTATAAAGGCCAAGTGACAGCAGGTCAAGGAGAAGCGCGGCCGCGTTTGGAGCCGGACACGCTGTCGTGCTATGGTGAGGGCCTCGTGTTGAGCCTCGTTGTTCCCGCGTTCCGATTTACGGCCCGTGCGTCGTATTGGTGGTGGTACGCGTGTTCAGAGGGGGCAGACGGCTGAAATAGCGTCACACGTGAAGAGTTTCCAGCCCCCTCAATCCAGCGATTGAGGGGGCTTTTTTCGTTTATGGACCAACCCCGGATTTGCGCGACGGTCACTGGCGCCTCGGCCGAGGCGCTCCGCGCTGCCCGTGCAGCGGCCGAGCCTGAGGCCGATCTGGTCGAGCTCCGCCTCGACACGATGGAGCGTCCCGATCCGGAAGCCGCACTCAACGGGCGCCATCGTCCCGCGATCGTCACGTGCCGGCCCGTTCGTGAAGGCGGGCAGTTCAAGGGCTCCGAAGACGACCGTCGCATGCTGCTCGAGCGTGCCAGCGCGCTTGGAGCGGAGTTCATCGACGTCGAGTGGGATGCCGGATTCGATCGCCTGATCAGCGACCGCGATGGACGAGGCGTCGTCGTCTCCCGACACGATTTCGAACGCACGCCACCGGACCTGCCGGCGCTCCTCGCCGCGATGAGGACGACCGGAGCTGAACTCGTGAAGCTCGCGGTGACGACGCGGACCCTGTCGGACCTGGTACGGCTGCTCGAGACACGCCACGCCGACACGCTCCTGATCGGCATGGGCGCGTCCGGCGTCGTCTCGCGGATCCTGGCCGGACGATTCGGGAGTCCATGGACCTACGCGGGCCCCGGCGTCGCGCCGGGGCAGCTGTCCGCGTCGCGCCTGCTCCACGAATACCGCTTTCGCCGCATTCGCAGCGACGCGGCAATCTACGGACTTGTCGGCCGACCGATCGGGCACTCGCTGTCGGCCGCCATGCACAACGCCGGGTTCGAAGCATCCGGTATCAACGCAGCCTACGTGCCGTTCGAGGCATCGGATATCGCGGACTTCCGGGAATGCGCGGAGGCGCTCGATGTCAGAGGCGCGAGCATCACCACGCCGTTCAAGCTCGATGTCCTCGCCATGCTCGACGAGGTGTCGCCCCTGGCGACTGCGGTTGGCGCCGTGAACACGATCGTGATGAGGGACGGTCGATGGATCGGCACGAACACCGACGTCGAGGGATTTCTCGAACCGCTGAAGCGCCGGCTGGACCTTCGCGATGTCCGTGCCACCATTCTTGGCGCGGGGGGCGCGGCGCGGGCGGTTGCCTTCGCCTTGCAGCAGGAAGGTGCGCAGGTCGCCATTTCCGCGCGGCGCCCCGAGGCCGCGGTGGCGGCCGCCAACGCGGTGGGTGTGCGTGCCGAGCCGCTCCCGCTACGGGCCGCATCGTGGGATCTGCTGGTGAACGCCACGCCTGTCGGCGGACCCGGCGCGGCTGGTGTACCCGTCGACGAGTTCCCCTCGTCCGGACTCGTGTACGACCTGATCTACGACCCAGACCCGACGGAATTGATGAAGGACGCCGCGCGCGCCGGGTGTCGCGTGATTGGCGGCATCGAGATGCTGGTGGCCCAGGCGGAGCGACAGTTCGAGCTCTGGACCGGAGCCCGGCCGCCCGAAGGCCTGTTCGCCGCTGCCGCGGCCGACGCCATCAGAAAGCGAGAGTCATGAAGCAGACGACGTTCGAGGAGTTCGTGGAGCTGGCTCGACGGGGCACGTTCGTGCCGGTGGTCAAGGAGATCATGGCGGACCTGCTGACGCCGGTGTCGGCCTTCCTCAAGATCGCGGAGCACTCCGACTACGCGTTCTTGTTCGAGAGCGTTGAAGGCGGAGAGCAGGTGGCCCGCTACTCGTTCCTCGGCAAGGACCCGTTCCTGGTGCTGCGATCCAGCAAGGGACGCACGGTCATCGATCGGTCTGGCGTGACCAGCGACGTGACGGATCCGTTCGTACCCACGCTGCGCCGGCTCATGGCGGAGTTCCGCGCGCCGTTCGTCCCCGACCTGCCGCGATTCACGGGCGGCGCCGTCGGGTTCATCGGGTACGACGCCTCGGTCGGCTTCGAACCGGCGTTGCGTGACGCCTGGCAGAAGGCCATGTGGGCGAACAGCCCGATTGACGAAGACGAGTCGGGCTTCATGCTGTTCGACACCGTGCTCGCGTTCGATCACGTGAAGCATCGGATCCTCGTGATCGCCAACGCACGCGTCACGGCCGACGAGGACCTGGGCGCCCTGTATCAGTTCGCGTGCGCCAAGATTCAGTTCCTGGAGCGGGAGCTGGAGCGCGGGCTGTCGCAGGCGCCGCCGGCGAAGCGGTCCGCGCCGGAGGTCGCGACGAACGTGTCGAGAGAGACGTTCGAAGCCGGCGTGCGGACGATCAAGGAACGGATCGGCGCGGGCGACATCTATCAGGCGGTGCTGTCGCAACGGTTCGAGGCGCACGTGGCCGCCGAGCCCTTCACCGTGTACCGCGCCCTGCGTCACGTCAATCCATCGCCGTACATGTATTACATCCGCATGGGAGGACTCGCAATCGTGGGCTCCTCTCCGGAGATGCTCGTGCGCGTCGAGGGACGCCGCGTCGAGACGCATCCCATCGCCGGCACCCGGCCGCGCGGACGGAACGACGAGGAAGATTTGAGGCTCGCCGAGGAACTGAAACGAAACGAGAAGGAACGGGCCGAGCACGTCATGCTCGTCGATCTCGGCCGCAACGATGTGGGACGCGTCTGCGATTACGGGTCGGTGCGCGTGCCGCAGTACATGGCGCTCGAACGATACTCGCATGTCATGCACCTCGTCTCGACCGTCGAAGGCAAGCTTGCCGAGGACCGGGACCATCTCGACGCGCTCGTCTCGTGCTTCCCGGCGGGCACGGTCTCCGGCGCGCCGAAGATTCGAGCCATGCAGATTCTCGCCGAGCTCGAGCCGACGCGCCGCGAGCTCTACGCCGGCGCGGTCGGCTACATCGACTTCGCGGGCAACCTCGATTTCTGCATCGCGATTCGCACGATCACGATTCGCGACGGCGTCGCCCGCGTGCAGGCCGGCGCGGGGATCGTCGCCGATTCGATCCCGGAGGCGGAATACGAAGAGACGCGCGACAAGGCACGCGCGCTCCTGCAGGCCATCGAGATGGCGGAGACGGAGCTGTGACGGACCGGATCCGGGACCCGGATCCCGACAACAATCTGAAGGACCACCTTGCTGCTGCTCATCGATAACTACGATTCGTTTACGTTCAACCTCGCACAGTACCTGGGCGAGCTTGGACACGCGCCGGCGGTTCACCGGAACGACCAGCTGACCGTCGAGGACGTGGAGGCCATGCGTCCCCAGCGCATCGTCATCTCGCCCGGGCCGGGACGTCCGGAGGACGCCGGGATCACCGTGGACGTCATCCGACGCCTGGGCGATCGCACGCCGGTGCTGGGCGTGTGTCTCGGCCATCAGGCCATCGGGTATGCCTTCGGCGGGACGGTCGTGCGCGCACCGTCGCTCATGCACGGCAAGACGTCGTCGATTCAGCACGACGGCCGTGGAGTTTTCAGCGGCGTCACACAGCCGTTCGTCGCCGGCCGGTATCATTCCCTCATCGTGGCTGATCCGCCACCCGAGACGCTGGAGGTCAGCGCGCGCACCGATGGCGGCCTCATCATGGGCCTCAGGCATCGGACGTGGCCCGTGCACGGCGTCCAATTTCATCCCGAGTCGGTGCTGACGGGAGAAGGGCGCAAGATCCTGCGTAATTTCCTGGAGCTGGGATGTTCACAGGGCTGATCGACAAGCTGCAGCGTCGCGTCGACCTGACGGTCGACGAAGCGGCGGCCGCCATGGACACGATCATGGACGGACAGGCGCAGCCCTCTCAGATGGCTGGGTTTCTGATCGGCCTCGCCATGAAAGGGGAGCGTCCCGCCGAGATCGTGGGCCTCGCGCGCACGATGCGGACGCGCGCGGTGAAGTTGAGCCGTTCGTACGACCCCGTATTCGACACCTGCGGCACCGGTGGCGACGGCGCGCACACGTTCAACGTCTCGACCGTGGCCGCACTCGTGCTGGCGGCGTGCGGCGTGCGGGTTGCGAAGCACGGCAACCGCAGTGCGTCCAGCCGATGCGGCAGCGCCGACCTGTTCGAGAGGCTTGGCGTCAACATCGCGGCGACGCCGGACGTCGCGGAGCGCTGTCTCGAAGAGGCGGGCATCGCCTTTCTGTTCGCGCAGACGTTTCACCCGTCGATGAAGCACGCGGCGCAGACGCGCCGCGACCTCGGCGTCCGCACGGCCTTCAACCTCCTCGGGCCGCTGACGAATCCCGCCGGCGCCAGACGTCAGCTGGTCGGCGTGGCGCGGCCCGAGCTGACGGAGCTGGTCGCGCGTTCGCTCGCCCAGCTCGGTGCCGAGCGCGCCTGGGTCGTGCACGGCGCGGACGGCCTCGACGAAATCTCGACCACGGGCTATACGAAGGTCTCGGAATGCCGGGATGGCGCCGTCAACACGTTCTATCTGCATCCGGCCGACGTTGGCCTCGGCAAGACCTCGCCGACGACTTTGACCGGAGGTGATCCCGCGAAGAACGCCGAGATCGCCCGCTCGGTGCTCGGAGGCACGCCTGGCCCGGCGCGAGACATCGTGCTGCTGAACGCGGGCGCCTCGTTGTTGATTGCCGGGCGCGCCGCGACGATTCCCGCCGGAATCCAGATGGGACGCGAGGCCATCGACAGCGGCCGCGCCGCCGGCGTCGCTCGAACAATTGATTCGCGTGTCGAACGACGGACGTGCGGCATGACGACGACTACGCCTGATCTGCTCGCGGCCATCGTGGCCGGCACCCGGCGAACGGTGGGTATCCGGCGCGAACGCGTCCCGGAGGCCGCGCTCGAGCGGAAGGCTGCCGACCTGTACGCCCGACGGAGACCGCTTCGCGCGGGCGCTTCGACAGGCGACCGACGCCGCGCGTGATTGCCGAGTGCAAGCGCCGCTCGCCGTCACGCGGCATCCTGCGTGCCGACTATCGGCCCGCGGATCACGCACGCGCGTACGCGGACGCCGGGGCCGCCGCGATCTCCGTGCTGACGGAATCGACGTTCTTCGATGGCTCGCTCGATCACCTCGAGGCGGTCAGGGCTGCCGTCCAGCTGCCGCTGCTCCGCAAGGACTTCGTGGTCACGCGATATCAGATCCTCGAAGCAGTCGTCTCTGGTGCCGACGCCATCCTGCTCATCGTCGGCGCACTCAGCGATCTCGAGCTGGAGAACCTCCTGACCGAGGCGCGCGTCGCCAACGTGGCTGTGGTCGCGGAGGTCCACGATTCGACGGAACTGCAGCGCGCCATCGACAGCGGCGCCGCCATCGTGGGCGTGAACAGCCGGAATCTTCGCACCCTGACCGTCGATCCGGACGTGCACGTGAGGCTCGCGAGCGCCTTGCCGCGAGGGCTCGTCGCGATTGCCGAGAGCGGGCTGCGGACCAGGGCAGACCTCGATCGCCTGGAGGGCGCGGGCTACAGCGCGTTTCTTGTCGGCGAGCGCCTGATCGGCGAGGCCGATCCCGGCGCCGCGCTGCGGACGCTGCGGGGCGCGTCGTGATCCGCGTGAAGATCTGCGGCGTGACGAGCGCCGAGGACGCGGAGCTTGCGGCATCGCTCGGTGCGACGGCCGTGGGCATGGTCTTCTGGAGCGGCAGCCCGCGCGCGGTTGATGTCGAGCGCGCCAAGCTGATCGCGCTCGCGCTCCCGACGTTCGTGACGGCGGTGGGCGTGTTCGTGGATCAGTCCGTTGACGAGGTGTCCGCCATCGCCGACGCCGTCAAGCTCGACGCGATTCAGCTCCACGGACACGAGAATGCCAGCGACTATGCGGCGCTGGGACGCCGATTGATCAAGTCGGTTGCCGTGCGCGATCGTTCCGCGGAGGCCGAGGCCGACCGGGTGCCGGCCCGCGCGACGGTGCTGCTGGACGCACACGATCCGCTCAGGCGCGGCGGCACGGGACAGACAATCGACTGGACGGTGGCCGCGACGATTGCTCGCCGGCGGCCGGTGATTCTGTCCGGCGGCCTGACGCCGGAAACCGTGGACGCGGCCGTCCGTGCCGTTCGGCCGTACGCCATCGATGTGTCGTCGGGCGTCGAATCATCGCCCGGCAGAAAGGATCCGACGAAGTTGCGGGCGTTCTTTGCCGCACTTCGCGCGCTATGAAAGACATCCTGTTGCAGTTCGGCGGCCGGGACCCCGACGCGCGCGGCTACTACGGCGCGTACGGAGGCTGCTTCGTGCCGGAAACCCTGGTCGCGCCGATCGAGGAATTGCGAACCGCCTACTTCCGCGTACGCGAGGACGACGCGTTCCGTCGAGGAACTGGCGCACCTGCTGCGCGACTATGTCGGACGTCCGACGCCGCTCTACGAAGCCAGGCGGCTCTCGCGAGCGATCGGCGGCGCGCGGATCATCCTCAAGCGCGAGGATCTCGCGCATACGGGCGCCCACAAGATCAACAACGCGCTCGGCCAGGCGTTGCTCGCCGTCAGGATGGGGAAGCGGCGGATCGTGGCGGAAACCGGTGCCGGACAGCACGGCGTCGCGACCGCGACCGCCTGTGCGCTCCTCGGGCTCGACTGTCACGTCTACATGGGCGCGGAAGACATGGCACGGCAGGCGCTGAACGTCTTCCGGATGGAGCTGCTCGGCGCGGAGGTGATCGAGGTCAACGCCGGCAGTCGCACCCTGAAGGATGCCATCAACGAGGCGATGCGCGACTGGGTCACCAACGTCATCGACACCTACTACCTCCTGGGATCGGTCCTCGGCCCGCATCCGTATCCGCTGATGGTTCGCGAGTTTCAGTCGGTGATTGGCAGGGAGGCGCGGGCGCAGTGTCTCGAGCAATTCGAGGCGCTGCCCGACGCCATCGTCGCGTGCGTGGGTGGCGGCAGCAACGCGATGGGGATCTTCGACGCCTTCGTCGCCGACACCTCGACGCGGCTGATTGGCGTCGAGGCTGGCGGTCACGGCATCCGGCCGGGCGAGCACGCCGCCCGCTTTGCGGGCGGCAGTGCCGGCGTGCTGCAGGGCACCCGCAGCTTCGTGCTCCAGGATGAGGACGGCAACGTCGAGCTGACGCACTCGATCTCCGCGGGGCTCGACTATGCCGCCGTCGGACCGGAGCATGCCTGGCTCCGTGACGCCGGTCGCGCCGAGTACACGTGGATCGACGACGAGCAGGCGCTCGAGGGATTTCAACGACTGGCTCGAGAAGAGGGCATCATTCCGGCGCTCGAGTCGTCGCATGCCGTCGCGCACGCCTGCAGGCTCGCGGCGACGATGCCCCAGGACTCGCTGGTGTTGGTCAACCTGTCCGGGCGGGGCGACAAGGACGTGATGAGCGTACAGAAGGCGCTGGCCGCTGCCACTCATCGAAAGGCGCGCGTGTGATGTCTCGGCTTGCGGAAGCGTTTTCGGCAATTCGGACGAGCGGCACGCCCGGGCTCGTCGCCTACGTTACTGCGGGCGATCCGAGTCTCGCCCGGACCGCCGACATCCTCGTCGCGCTGGCAGACGGCGGCGCGGACGTGATCGAGGTGGGCGTGCCGTTCTCCGATCCGCTCGCCGACGGCCCCGTGATCCAGCGGGCGGTCGAGCGCGCGCTCGCGAGCGGCACGACGCTGAAACGGACGCTCGAGATGATCCGCCGGAGCCGCGCGAACGTCCGACTCGCCGCTCGTCCTCTTCACCTACGTGAACCCGATCGTCCGCATGGGGGAGGCCGAGTTCGTCCGCGCGGCCGCCGAAGCCGGCGTCGACGGCGTGCTGGTGCTCGACCTGCCCGTCGAGGAGGCCGGGCCGTTCCGTCAGCGACTGATCGACGCGGGAATCGATCCGATTTTCCTGTTGAGCCCGACAACGACTGATTCGCGGATCCAGCAGTCGGCGGATCTTGGCCGCGGCTTTCTCTACGTGATCTCGCGTCTCGGCGTCACCGGCGTCCGGGATCGCGTGGCTGCGGACGCCGAGGAGCTGGTTCAGCGAATCCGGAAGCGGTCGCCGCTGCCGCTGGCGATGGGATTCGGCATCTCGACGCCAGAACAGGTGGCGCAGGTCGGGCGCTGGGCCGACGCCGCCGTCGTCGGCAGCGCGCTGGTGAACGTGATTGCCGAGCACGGGAGCGCCGCCGATCTACCGGACCGCGTGGCGGAATACGCCCGCTGGCTGAAAGGAGTCGCATGAGCGGCGATCTCGAAGATCTTCGGCGTCGGATCGATCTCCTCGACGAGCACCTCGTGCGGCTGCTCAATGCCCGCGCCGCGTGCGCGTTGGAGATCGGCCGCCTGAAGCGCGAAAAGGGGATCGACATCTACCAGCCCGCGCGCGAAGGGGAAGTGCTCTCGCACGTGGCAGACGTCAATACGGGGCCCTTGGACACGCCTGCCGTGCGCCGGCTGTTCGAGCGAATCATCGACGAAGCCCGCCGCCTGGAACGACTGGCCGACGAGGCGCAGTCACAGGAGCCGTCGGGCGGCACGATAGAATAAGAGGACACTGACATGGTTGTCGTAATGCAGGAGCGGGCGACCGACGAGCAAGTGCAGCGCGTCATCGCCAAGCTGGTCGAGATGGGATTCGATGTGCACCGGTCCACGGGCGCGCTGCGCACCGTGCTCGGCGCGGTCGGGGGCACGCGGCAGTTCGACGTCGCGCTGCTCGAAGTGCTCGATGGGGTCCAGGAAGTGCTCCGCATCACCGAGCCCTACAAGCTGGCGAGCCGCACGTTCAAACCGGACAACACGGTCGTGAACGTGGACGACGTGCGAATAGGCGGCGACGAGGTCATCGTGATGGCCGGACCCTGCTCCGCGGAGACGGAGGAGCAGGTCGAAACGACGACCGCCGCCGTCAAGCGCGCCGGCGCCAAGGTCCTGCGCGGCGGGGCGTTCAAGCCTCGGAGCAGCCCATACAGCTTCCAGGGCCTCGGCGAAGAAGGGCTTCGCCTGTTGAAGTCGGCCGCCGACCGCCACAACCTGAAGCTGGTATCGGAGGTCATGGACATCAGCCAGCTCGATCTCATCGAGCGGTATTCCGACATCCTCCAGGTCGGCGCGCGCAACATGCAGAACTTCACGCTGCTGCGCGAGCTCGGGCGATCGCGGAAGCCGATCATGCTCAAACGCGGCATCTCGGCCACGATCGAAGAGTGGCTGCTCTCGGCCGAGTACATCCTCGCCGGCGGCAACATGAGCGTGATGCTCTGCGAGCGCGGCATCCGAACGTTCGAGAGCGCCACGCGCAACACGCTCGACATCTCGGCGATTCCTGTCGTGCGCAAGCTCAGTCACCTGCCCATTCTGGTGGACCCGAGCCACGGGACCGGCAAGCGGGACAAGGTCGCCCCCATGGCGCGCGCCGCGGTCGCGGCCGGCGCCGACGGTCTCCTGATCGAAGTCCATAACGATCCCGATCACGCGCTCAGCGACGGCGCACAGTCGCTGTTTCCCGCGCAGTTCGATCGACTGATGGCGGAACTGCGCATCATCGCGCCTGCCATCGGCCGCAGCATCTGTCTCGAACCGGTCGCACGCCGCGGCTGGGGCGTCTAGCAGGCTGCTGAACAACGCAGCCTGAATGCAAAATGGCCAATGCCGAATGATGAAGTGTCAGGTTTCTTCAACATTGAGCATTCAACATTGAGCATTGACCGCGGCTTTTTCAGCTCCGAGTCTCCCGACTGCGAAGGACGCTGGAGTGAATGACAACGGCCCGTTCTCCAGGGTTGGCATCGTCGGATTCGGGCTGATCGGGGGATCGATCGCGCTGGCGATCAAGCGGCGGTGGCCGTCGAGCGTCGTGATGGCGGTCGATGACAAGGCCGTGACGGAGACGGCGCTGAGGACGCGCGCCGCGGACCTGGCCGGCGAGGATCTCGAGATCGTCGCCGACGCCGATCTCGTCGTCCTCGCGGCTCCCGTTCTGCAGAACATCGCAATCCTCGAGCGCCTGTCGCGGATGCTTCGCGGCCAGACGCTCGTCACCGACGTCGGCGGCACGAAGCGGCGAATCGTGGCGGCCGCGCAACAGCTGCCATCGGTGCCGTTCATCGGGGGGCATCCGATGGCCGGCGCCGCACGGGGCGGCTTCTCCTCGGCCCGCGCCGACCTGTTCGACGCACATCCCTGGATTGTGACGCCCAGCCCGGAAGATGCTGGCTGGCTCGCGCGGCTCGACGCGTTCATCACGGGTCTCGGCGCCGTACCTCACATCATGTCGGCTGAGCTTCACGACCGGTTGGTCGGCGCGGTGAGCCATCTCCCTCAGGTCACCGCCAGCGCACTGATGCACGTGGTCGGCAGCCTTGCTGGCGACCCAGGCCTCGAGCTTGCCGGCCCCGGCCTCGTGGACACGACTCGGCTCGCCGCGAGCCCTGCGCAAATCTGGCGGGATATCGCGGCCACCAACGACGACATGCTCCGTGACGCACTGGACGCGCTGATCCGGACGCTGACCGAGGTTCGCGACGGCCTCGGAAACGGCGAGCCCATCGACGCGGTCTTCACCTCCGCCACGCGATGGCGAGAGGCGCTGCTCCGCGCGCGCGGGGACGGATGAACCTCACGGCCACCCGGACTTATCTGGAAATGCGGCACGAGTCCGATCTGCGACCGGCCCCGCTGCCGCCTGACGCGCACGTCGCCCGGATCGACGATCCGGCTCCTGCGTTCTGGCGCTTTCTCTATGCGGAAGTGGGGCGCGCGTATCGGTGGACCGATCGCCTCGGATGGACGGATGAGGAGATTGCCGCGTATCTGGCGGACCCCGCGATCCAGCTCTGGGAGCTGACCGTCGACCGGACGACCGCCGGGTATTTCGAACTGCGCCGTCATCCCGATCAGGCGATCGAAATCGCCTACTTCGGCCTGCTCCCTGAATACGTCGGGCGCGGCCTTGGCAAGAGTCTCCTCAGCGTTGCCGTGTCCGAGGCCTGGCGCGCGGGCGCCGCGCGCGTTTGGCTGCACACCTCTTCACTCGATCATCGCGCAGCGCTGCCGAACTACCTGGCTCGCGGATTCAGAATCTTCAAGGTGGAGACGTACGAGGTCACGTAACAAGGTCCCGGCCCGTCCAATCCCGCCCCTATAATCAACGCGCATGGACCGTCCCCTGTGGGTCCCGTCGGCCGATCGCGTTCAGCGCGCGAACCTGACGCGCTTTCGGCGGTTCGTGCACGAACGCGCCGGCGTCGAGGCCACCGGGTACGGCCGCCTCCATGACTGGTCGGTCAATAAGCCAGCGGAGTTCTGGCCGGCGGTCTGGGATTTCAGCGGCATCTCCGCCGTCACACGCGGCGATCGGGTCGCGGATGATCCGTTGCGCATGCGGCCCGGGGCGCACTACTTTCCTGACGCGCGACTGAACTTCGCGGAGAACCTGCTCCGCCGTTCGGGCTCCGCGGACGCGATCGTCTTCCGCAACGAGCGGCGCACGCAGCGAACCTGGTCGTTCGACCAGCTTGGGGCGGAAGTGGCGGGATTCGCGGGCGCCTTGCGCGCCCTCGGCGTGCGGCCGGGCGATCGGATCGTCGGCTTTCTGCCGAACCTGCCCGAAACCATCGCGGCCGCGTTAGGAGCGGCAAGCCTCGGCGCGGTCTGGTCCTCATGCTCGCCGGACTTTGGCGCACAGGGGGTACTCGACCGGTTCGGCCAGATTACCCCGCGGGTGCTCGTCACCGCCGACGGTTATTTCTATGGTGGCAAGACCTTCGACTCGGTCTCGCGCGTCGCAACGGTGCTCGAGGGACTGCCGACCATCGAGCGAACCGTTGTCGTGCCCTACACAGGATCCTCGTCGCTCGTCCCGCTTCGCAACGCAGACACCTGGGATGCCTTCGTCGCACCCCATCGGCAAGCGCCGCTCGCGTTCGAGCCGCTGCCGTTCAACCATCCGCTGTACATTCTCTATTCGTCGGGCACCACCGGCGTTCCCAAGTGCATCGTCCACGGCGCCGGTGGGACGCTGATTCAGCACCTCAAGGAGCACCAGCTCCACTGCGACATCCGGGCGGACGACCGCGTCTTCTACTTCACGACGTGCGGCTGGATGATGTGGAACTGGCTCGTGTCGGCACTGGCCTCCGATGCGACGCTGCTGCTGTACGACGGATCGCCGTTTCATCCCGACGGGAACGTGCTGTTCGATTTTGCCGACGAGGCCGGGATGACGCTCTTCGGCACGTCCGCGAAGTTCATTGATGCCGTCGCCAAGGCGGGCCTGCGCCCGCGTCACACACACCGTCTCGACACCGTACGCACGATGACCTCCACCGGGTCACCGCTGGTGTCCGAGAGCTTCGAATTCGTCTATCGTGCGGTGAAGACGGACATCCATCTGGCCTCCATGTCTGGAGGCACGGACATCATCAGCTGTTTCGTCGGCGGCGATCCAACCACGCCCGTCTGGAGTGGCGAGATCCAGGTGCCGGGGCTTGGCATGAACGTCGATGTCTTCGACGACGCGGGGCGTTCCGTCCGCGGCACGAAAGGGGAGCTGGTCTGCAAGACACCGTTCCCGTCGATGCCGGTCGCGTTCTGGAACGATCCGGATGGACGGAAATACCACGGTGCCTACTTCGAGCGCTTTCCGGGGGTATGGACGCACGGCGACTATGTCGAACGCACGGCACACGACGGCCTCGTCATCTATGGCAGGTCCGACGCGGTCCTGAACCCAGGCGGCGTCCGCATTGGCACGGCGGAGATCTATCGGCAGGTCGAGCAGCTGCCTGAGATTGTGGAGAGCCTGGTCATCGGGCAGCGCTGGGACCACGACGAGCGCATCGTCCTGTTCGTCAGGCTCGCGACGGGCGTCACGCTCGACGATGCGCTGAGGCGGCGGATCGAGCGACAAGTGCGGGAGAATACGACCCCCCGACATGTGCCCGCTCGAATCGTGCAGGTGACGGATATCCCGCGCACCAAGAGCGGCAAGATCGTCGAGCTGGCTGTGCGCGACGTCGTTCACGGCAGGGAAGTGAAGAACCTGGACGCGCTCGCGAATCCCGAGGCACTCGAGCAGTTCAAGGATCGCGCCCGAGTTGGGGCAATAGTCATGCGGCTGTGGGTCGTACGCGAGGTACAGGACGCGATGATTGCGCACGCCCGCGCGGACCATCCCAACGAATGCTGCGGCCTGCTTCTCGCGACGGGCGATGTGCTCGATGAGGCGATTCCCGTGCGTAATCTTGCCGCCAGCCGGGTGCGCTTCCATGTCGACCCGGCCGATCACTTCGCGGCCATCCGTCGGGCACGCTCCACAGGGCGCACCGTCAGGGCCGCGTATCACTCTCATCCCTGTGGGCCATCCGAGCCATCGCGGACAGATGCCGAGGAAGCCAACGACCCGTCCCTTCTATGCGTGATCGTCTCGCTGGCGGCGGACCCGCCGTCGGTGGCGGGCTTCGAGTGGCGCGACGGGAACTTCATCGCGATCGATCTCGTCCCTGTGCCGTAATGGGCGGGGTGTGTCTTCGAGCCGCGCGAATCGGGCTGTTCCTGGGATGCGTCGGCGCGGCGCACCACGCGTACGCCGTCCCGCCCCAATCCACCCCGGCACCGCAGGCCACTCAGCCGCCAGCCCCGTCCGTTCAGGCGCCAATTCTCCAGCAGCTCTCAATCGAGGGCGCGACGGTGTATTCGCGCGACGATGTGCTGTGGCTCCTGGGGTTACGCGAGGGCGCACCGCTCACTGACAGTGCGGACGCGATCGCGCGCAGCCTGCAAGACCATTACGCGCGCGACGGCTACACGGAAGCGCACGTCCAGGCGCAGCTCGAGAACGGACACCTCACGTTACGCGTTGACGAGGGCCGAATCGACGAAATCGAGCTGCTGGGCCTGGCGGAGGATCAGGCGAGCGATTTTCGCGATCAATTCGCGATTCGGTCTGGCGACATTTACAACAAGCGCGCGGTCGGTCAGGCGGTCACGCGGCTGCTGGCGCGATCGGGCGGCGCGATCGAGATCGGCCGGCCACGGGACCAGCAACCTGGCGCCGCACGACAGACATCTGCGCCCGACGAGGTCGTGCTCGAGCACCGGTCCGGCCGCGCCGTGCTGGTCGTCCCGCTCAAGTGGCGCAAGGGGCACATCGGCGTGCGAACGGGCGCCGCCGATCGCGAGGATTTGTTCTCACCGGTTGACGGCTTTGCGCCCGCGCTGGGCTTCACGTCCACGATATTCGATCACGGCAAGTTCAATCACACGGTCATCGACGGCTACGCATCGTACAAGTTCGGCCGCGAGGAGCCTGGGTATTCGCTTGGAATCGAGCGCCCCTTCTTCGGCGGGCCGCGCCTCTTCGTCGGCGCGGAGATGCATGACGTCAGCGCGACCGACGATCTCTGGCGTCTGACGACGATCGAACAGACCCTGGTGTCGGTCGCTTTCAAGAACACGTTCCGGGACTACTACCGCAGCAAGGGCGGGCAGGTCTTCGGGACCTTTCAGGCCGGTCAGAACAACGAGCTCTCTGTGATGGCACGATGGGATCGGCACGAGCCGCTCACGAACACGACCGACTTCAGCTTCTTTCGCGACGACCAGGCCTTCAGGCCGAATCCCCTCGTCGCCGACCAGCACGTCAACTCCTGGGTGATTGGATACGCGTTCGACACGCGCCCGATGTCGGGGCCCGGACAGAGCAGTACGTACGCGCGTCATCTCCACGACAGCCTGTTCGGCTCCGGCCTCCGGCAGCAGCCGGGCCTGCGTCTCGACTGGACGTCGGAGCTGGCGGATCACGGCCTTGGCGGTGACGCCCGCTTCGACCGGCACATCCTCAACATCCGTGGCTACCTCGCATTGTCCGATCGGCAGTTGTTTTCGGGGCGGGCGATCTTCGGCCTGTCGAATGGCGACCTGCCGCTCGAGCGTCAGTTCTCGCTCGGCGGCATCGGAACCATCCACGGGTATGCGTTCAAGGAGGTCAGCGGGACGGGCATGGCGCTGATGAACGGTGAATACCGCGTTCGACTCGTTCGCGGCTCGCGCGGCGATCACGACATGCTCGCGGTCTTCGGCTTTTACGATGCCGGACGGATCTCAGGTCCGATCGACGGATCCAGTACCGATTGGTTGACCGGGCTCGGCGGCGGCATCAGCATCGCGTCGATTCGCGTCGAGTTCGGCTTCCGCACCAACGCCATTCCACAGTCGCGACAGATTCTTGTCAGGTTCGGGCCGACCTTCTGAGATGCGGGCGCATCTCCGACTTGCCGGGGTGGTCCTTGTGGCGGTGCTCGTAGCCGCGACGCCGCTCCTCGCGCTCGAAGCCCACATCATGGAGCTGCGCGTCGCGGGCGGCCATCTCCGCGCGTCGATCGAGATCAAGGAGATGTTTCCCGAGAAGCTGCGCGCGGTCCTCGAGCAGCGCGGCGCGATTCACCTGCGACTGCAGATCGAACTGTGGCAGCATCGGCCGGTCTGGGACAAGCAGCCTCAGCCCGCCGTGCTGGCCGTCTTCCGCATCGTCCTGGATCCGGTCACGCGTCTCGTGCAGGTGGCTGACCAGTACGGCGAGGTGAGCCGCCAGCCGGCGTGGCAGGAGCCGCTGGTCCTGAGACTCGATCTCGGGCGGGGCGACGTGTTGTCCGACACGGGTCGGTACTACTTTCGGACGCAGGCCACGCTGGGCACGATTAACGAACGCGAGGCGACGCAGGCCGCGGACGCCGTCTTCGGTCCAGACGAAGGATCGGTGACGCTTGGATCGATGGGGCGCCTGCTCTTTCACGCGGTGCTGCAGGTGAACGACTACCTGCAGAGCGTGTCCGCGGAGGCGCGGACGCGAGACATCACGGGGGCGGAGCTGAAGGCGGGTGTGAAGCCCTAGAAACCGATGCCGATTTCGCCGGCCCCCGGCCGGATCTTGACCATCGTGCTGCCCACCGCAATCGTCTTGTCTTTACGCTTCATCCGGAACTCGACCCGAAAATCGCCCGAGGTGTTGAAGATCTTGTCGGCGGTGAAGTGCCGCCGGATCTCGCTCTTTCCCGCCTCGTACGGCTCACAGTCGGACGTCTGATCCGAGATCGTGCCATCGCCCCAGTCCCACTCGACGGAGGGGCAATAGAGCTCCTCGCTGTCGTTTGGCCCACCCTTGATGTCGGCGGTGACGACAACTCGGGCGGGCGAGAACGCGACGGTGGGTGAGGCCTTGACCGTGATACTGGGCTTCGTTTTGTCGGCGGGGGCGGCCACGAACGCGATCGCCAACAGGAGAGCAGCGGCCTTCATTTGGGGGACCTCCGGGGCGTACGGCCATTCTACCAGACTATAATTCCTCTACATGTCTCGGACGGCCATCAATCCCTCTGCGGTGCGGCTCACTCTCGATCCCCCGTCGCGTATCAACACAGACCTGCTCGTCATCCCGCTGTTCGAAGGGGAGTCGGCGATCGACACGATTCCGTCGCTGGACAGCGCGACGGCCGGCGAGCTCCGGCGCGCCACCGAATCTGGAGAGCTCACCGCTCGGCCCTTCGAGTTCTTCACGACGCCGCTCGTCGACGGCGCCTGGCGCGCGCGGCGCGTGGCGTTCGTCGGAGCAGGCCGGGCGTCCGACGCCACACCCGAGCGCCTCCGCAAGCTCGCGACCGCGGCCGGGATGCTCGCGCGGCAGCGCCACATCCCGCGTATCGCGTTTCTGCTGCGAGGACCGAGTCCGAGCGGCGCGATGGCGCAGGCGGTTGCCGACGGATTCGTCCTGTCCACGTTCAGCGGCGACGTCTACAAGACCGGCGAGCGCATCGGGCCTCCGGCCGACGAGATGATGGTGGCAACCGCTGAAGGGCAGACGACGGCCGCCGCGCTCGAGAAAGCAGTCGAGCGAGGCCGCATCCTCGGCGATTCCGCCAACCTGGCACGAAGCCTGAGCAACGAGCCGTCGAACGTGCTGACGCCGCGGGTCTTCGCCGAACGCGGTGCACAAATCTCGAAAGACGCCGGCCTCCACGTCGAGGTGCTCGACGAGCACGCGATCGAACGGCTCGGCATGGGCCTTCTGCTCGGCGTCGCGCGCGGCAGCGTGGAACCACCGCGCCTGCTCGTCATGAAGCACGAGCCGTCGAGCGCGCCCAAATCACCAGTGCTCGGACTCGTGGGGAAAGGCATCACCTTCGACACCGGCGGAATCTCGATCAAGCCGGCTGACGGCATGGAACGCATGAAGGACGACATGGCCGGCGGCGCGGCCGTCGTCTGTGCCATGCGCGCGATCGCGCTGCTCCGCGCGCCCGTTCGGGTCATCGGCATCGTACCCATGACCGAGAACATGCCCGGCGGACGCGCGCTCAAGCCAGGTGACGTGCTCACGGGCGCAAGCGGCACGACCGTCGAGGTGATCAACACCGATGCGGAAGGGCGGCTGATTCTCGGTGACGGACTTTGGTATGCGCGTCATCTGGGGGCCACGCATCTGGTCGACGTCGCGACGCTCACAGGGGCGTGCATGGTGGCGCTTGGCAAGGTCGCGTCGGGCTTGTTCGGCCAACCGGACGACTGGGTCGAAACGGTCAGGGCGACGAGCCAGCGCGCCGGCGATCGCTGCTGGCCGCTGCCGCTCTTCGACGAGTACGCCGAGCAGCTGCGCAGCGAGATCGCCGACCTCGTCAACTCTGGCGGCCGTCCCGCCGGCGCGTGCACGGCGGCGATGTTCCTGCGGGAATTCGCGGGCGGCCTTCCGTGGGCGCACCTCGATGTCGCCGGGACGGCCTGGGCGGACGAAGCCAAGCCGTTTCAACCCAAGGGCGCCACCGGCGTTGCCGTGCGCACGCTCGCGGAGCTCGCGCTCGGCGCGGAAAGCTGGCAGCAGAAGGGATGAGGGGGAAAGAGAGGTAGAAGGTAGAACGTAGAAGGTAGAACGTAGAAGACCGGCGGACGTCCGCTACGTGATGTGAAGCACCTCTGAATCCGACATGCGCTCGAGGTTGTGGCGGGCGCGCAGCAGCTTCATGCCGATGAGGATGCCTCCCAGGAGCGCCCCGAGCAGGGCAGCCGTGAGCAGCAGAAATCCCGTCAGTCCGATCGCACCAATGATCACGTCGGCAATCGACGTGTCGTGCACGGGCTGTTCGACCACGCGAACGACGATCGGCTGGGAAGCGCCCTGAAGCAGCGTCACAAACCCATTTTAGCATCCGGCGCCGGCAGGCCTGAAGGCCTGCTGGGACCTATGCGGCATCTGCTCAGAACGTCGCGCGCTTGGTGGCGACCGCGTTCATCTTCTTCAGACTCTGCTGATACCCCTGGATCCCGTCGAAGAGTGCCTGGGCAATCTGCTGACGATATGCCGCCGTTTTCAGCAGCGCCCCCTCCTGCTTGTGGGTGATGAACGAGATTTCCGCGAGGACGCTGGGCATACTCGCGCCAATCAGCACGACGAACGGCGCCTGTTTGACGCCGAGGTCGCGAAGCTGTTTGCTGCGCATCCCCAGCCGATGCACCATCGATTTTTGAACGGTCTCCGCCAGGTCGCGTGACTCGTTCAACTTGTTGTTGAGCGCGATGGCTTTCACGATGTCCGGGAGGTTGTGCATCGTCTGACCCGACCCCGCGTTCTCGCGAGCGGCAACCGCTTCCGCCTCGCGATTGTTCGCGAAGTTCAGGAAATACGTCTCGACGCCGCGCGCTTCGGCGTTGCGGCTGGCGTTCGCGTGAATCGAGAGGAACAGGTCCGCCCCCTCGCGGTTGGCGAGTGCCGTGCGCTCCTGGAGGGGGATGAAGACATCGGTGTCGCGGGTCATCACGACCTCGACACCCGGCTGCTTCTCGAGCAGCTTCTGGAGGCGCTGCGCGACGTCGAGCGTCAGCTCCGCCTCGTTGAGGCCGTTCCCTTGCGCACCCGGATCGTGCCCGCCGTGGCCGGCATCGATGACGATGCGTGAGACGCTCAGGCCGAGCTGACGGGACATCGAGAAGTTGCCGTTCGAGTTGGCCGCAGGCGCCGCTGGCGGAACGACGGCGGGCGGCGCCGCGCGCCGGACAGGGAGCGCCGCAGGCGCGGCTCCTCGACATCGTCGTCATCGTCGCGGACCCGCTTGACGGTAGAGGGCGTGGCCGGCCCAGACGTGGACACCGCCGTCGGTGGTTTGCTTTCGGCTCGTGGCGCCGACGGTTCGGTTCGCGCCGGCGACGGCGCAGGCAGGGAGGCGACGAGTGGCACTGCCGAGATCGCCGGCCTCACACCTGAGGCGCGCGTCGCATCGATCACCAGGCGATACGGATTGTAGAGAGAGTAGACGGTATAGGCTCCAACGCCTTCGAGGTTGAGGACGACGCGGACGGTGTTCTGTGGATGACGGCCAAGACGGATTTCGCGCAGCACGTCGTCGTCGTACTTCAACGTGGCGTCCTGCAGGCCGGGCGCGGAGCGGACGTTCTTGAGGTCGAAGAAGATACGTCGCGGCTGCCCGATTTCTTCCTGGTGAAACGCGACTTCGGACCCGAGGTCCAGCGTGATGCGCACGCCGTCTGGCAGCGACGTGCGATGGATCTCGCTCAGGAACGCGGGCTCGCCTGGCGCAGCGCTCGGCTGTGCATCGGCGGCGGTGGCCTTGGCCGGCGTCAATGCTGGCGGCGGCTCGGCCGCGGTCGAGGGAGACGGCACGGCGGGTACCGCGTTGTGCGCGTCCTCTTTCAGCTCGAGAAGCGCCTGCCGCGCCTGGCGCCCCAGGCTGCTGCTCGAGTACTCGCGCGTCAGGGCATCGAGCAGCCGCTGCGCCGTCTTTCGGTCAGCCTCCTCCCCGAAGCGATCGAAGGCGAGGATCGACAGGTTCGCAGCCTGCCAGAGCGCGTTGTCGCAGTAGCCGCTGGACGGATACCGCCGGACGATCTGCTCGTAGAGCCGCACGAGCCGTCGGACGTCCTGCACCGTCGCATCGTTCGATTCGTCGCGGACGGTGCGTTCCTGATCGAGCGCACGGGTATACATCGTGCGTGCGGTGTCGGCGGCGTGCGCCGACGCCACGGGTGCGACCAGAAAGGCGAGGGTGAGGGCGGACAAGAATCGCTGTCTCATAAGTGACGCCTATCGAAGCTGCGCATCCACTTCGTCGAAGTAGTCCTTCTTCACGAGCACCTCGCGTGGCTTGCCGCCGGCGGCCGCCGACACGAGGCCGTCGGCCTCCATCATGTCGACCAGACGCGCCGCCCGGCTGAAGCCGATGCGGAGTCGCCGCTGCAGGTACGAGATCGAAGCCTGACCGCTCGACACCACGATGCGCGAGGCCTCCTCGTAGAGCTCGTCGCGATCGAACTCGATGGCGTCGGGTCCACTCTTTTCCTCGTCGGTAATCGTCGTGTTGTAGGTCGGCTTGCCCTGCTTCCGAAGGAAGCTGGCCAGGCGCGCGCTCTCCTGTTCTGAGATGTACGGCCCGTGCAGACGGACGAACCTCGAGGACGCCGGCGGCAGGTAGAGCATGTCGCCCTTGCCGAGCAACTGCTCCGCGCCATTGCCGTCGAGAATGGTTCGCGAATCGATCTTGGAGGACACGCGAAACGAGATGCGCGCGGGCAGGTTCGCTTTAATCAGCCCGGTGATGACGTCGACGCTCGGTCGCTGCGTGGCCAGAATCAGGTGGATGCCCACCGCGCGGGCCATCTGCGCCAGGCGCGCGATCGACTCTTCGACCTCATTGCCCGCGACCATCATCAGATCCGCAAGCTCGTCGATGAGCACCACGATGAACGGCAGCGGCTTGATCTCGTTGCCGTGGTCGTCGGTCAGCGGCTCGCCCTTTTTCTCGGCCTGCATCGCCCGGATATTCCGGTTGTATTGATCGATGTTGCGGACGCCCACGGCCGCAAGCGTCTTGTAACGCTCCTCCATCTCGCGCACCGCCCAGCGCATGGCGTTTGCCGCCAGCTTCGGATCGACGACGACGGGGGTCAGCAGGTGGGGGATGTCCTCGTACATCCCGAGCTCGAGGCGCTTGGGATCGATCATGATGAACCGCACGTCGTCGGGCGTCGCGCGAAAGAGGATGCTTGTCAGCATCGCGTTCACGCTGACGGACTTGCCGGTGCCGGTCGATCCGGCGATCAGCAGATGCGGCATCGTCGCGAGGTCGCTGACGAACGGTTCGCCGTGGATCGTCTTCCCGAGCGCCAGCGTCAGCTTCGACGCGGATCGCTTGTAGGCCTCCGACTCGAGCAGATCCCTCAGCGAAATCTGCTCGCGGTTCGGGTTGGGGATCTGAATACCAACGGTCGATTTGCCGGGGATGCGATCGATCAGGACGGACTCGGCCTGCATCGCAAGACAGAGATCGTCGGCCAGACCGGTGATCTTGCTGTATTTCACGCCCGCGTCCGGCTTGAGCTCGTAGGTGGTCACCACGGGGCCGGGATGAATCTGGACGACCGCGCCTTCGACCGAGAACTCGCGGCACTTGTCCTCGAGGAGCCGCGCGCCATCCATCAGCTCGCGCTCGTCGATCTTTCGTTCGCCGCGCGGCGCGTCGAGCAGCGCGTGTGGCGGCAGCGTGAACGCTCCCTTCCGCCGCTCGGCGGGCACCTTGTCGCTCTCGGACAATGGCAGCGACGGCGTCACCGGAGGGGGCGGCACACGCTTGATTGGCGGCGGCGGCGTTGGCTTGCTCGCGGCGACCTTCAGCGCGGCGGCCGCGGCGCTGACCATCGCGGCGGTCTTCGACGGCTTCTTCGGTTCGCGGCTCTCTTGAGCCTCGCGGTCGTCGGGCGCGATGGCCTTCGCCGCTACCGGCTCGAGCGCCGGCGCGGGCGCCCTGGTGTCCCGAGCGTCCTTCGGCTGCTTCGACAGGTGCTTCTTCAGCACCTCCTGACGCTGCTTCTCGCGGCGACGCTCTTCGCGCCGCTCACGCATCACGGCGACGACCACCGCCATGCGGTCCTTGAACAGCTGGAAGATGGCCGCGAACAGGCGGCCGAACGAGAACTGCGTTGACAGGATGATGGCGAGAAACAGCAGCGTCAGGATGAGGACGATTGAGCCGGTCCGGTTCAGATATTCGGACAGGAACGCCGCCAGGCGCTCGCCGACGAACCCGCCCGCGCGAAACTCCTTGCCGCTCAGCTCGACGGTGCCGAAGGCCAGGGAGAGAAACGACGACATGCATCCGAAGAGCAGGGCCGCCCCGGCCAGCTTCGTGTAGGCCGCATCGAGCGTCCGGCACCAGAAGTAGTGCCAGCCGATGACGACGAGCACGAGCGGGATCACGTACGCGGCGTATCCCAGCAACTGGTATGAGAGCTCGGCGAGAAAGGCCCCAATCCGTCCGGCAAAGTTCGACGGCACGAGGTCCGATCCCGCGTTGAAGAACCAGACGGGGTCCGAGGCGTTATAGCTGGCCAGCGAAATGACCCAGAGCAGCGCGCAGCCGAACAGGGCAACGCCTGCGAACTCGCTGATCCGGCGGGTGAGGGTGCTCGACGCCACTCAGATCTCCATCACGACGGGCAGCACAAGGGGCCGCAGTCCGGAGCGCTTGCGGAAGAACCGCTGAAGATCCACTCGGATTCTCTCCTTCATCAGGCCTGGATCCGTCCTTTCCTCGACACTGGCGCCGTTGATGGCCGCCGAGACCAGCGACGGAATCTCTTTCAGCAGCGCCTCTGTGCGCCCGTCGAGCACGAACCCACGGGTGATCACGTCCGGGGTTTCCTCGATGGCGCCGGACTGACGGCCAATCGCCACGACCGGCACCACCAGGCCATCCCCGGCCAGGTGACGCCGGTCCCGGAGGACCTCGTCGCCCACTTCGCCAATGCGGGTCCCGTCAATCAGGATCCGTCCGGCGGGGACCTGGTCCGCGATTCGCGCCCCTTCCTCGTCAAACCGCAGCAGATCCCCGTTTTCCGCCAGCAACACCCGCGTCCGGGGGGACACCATGCGGGCCACCCGCGCGTGCCGCGCGAGCTGGCGGTACTCCCCGTGTATCGGCACGAAGAAGCGCGGCCTGACCAGGGACAGCATGAGTTTCAGCTCTTCCTCGCTCCCGTGCCCGGAGACATGGACGTGCTTGAGTCCCTCGTAAACCACCTCGGCGCCCCGGCGGGCGATGTGGTTCATCACCCGGCCAATGGCCTTCTCGTTGCCTGGAATTTCCCGGGCCGAAAACACCACGACATCGTCACGCTCGAGCCGGACGTGACGGTGGTCGTCGATGGCAATGCGGGGAAGTGCCGCTTGCGGCTCCCCCTGCGACCCCGTGCAGATGCACAGCACGTCTTGGGACGGATAGTTGCGGACCTCGCTGTCTCGAATCTGAATCCCCGGCGGAATGCGCAGGTATCCCAGGCGCTCCGCAATCTGCGAATTCTCGACGATGCCCCGTCCGACGAACGCGACCCTGCGGTCGAACTGCGACGCGAGGTCGAGCAGGAGCTGAACCCTGTACAAGCTCGACGCAAAGGTTGCGACGACAATGCGACCCTGCGCGCTGGTGAAGATCTCCTCGAACGCGTCCACGACGTCGCGCTCGGACCCGGTCACGCCGCGCCGATCTACGTTCGTGCTGTCGCTGAGCAGCACCAGCACGCCAGCCGCCCCGAGCTCCGCCAACCGCTGCAAGTCGACGGGCTCCCCGTCGAGCGGCGTCTGATCGATCTTGAAGTCGCCCGTGTGCAGCACGACGCCCGCCGGCGTGGTGATCGCGATCGCCACGCAGTCGGGGATGCTGTGCGTGACCCGCAGGAACTCGATCGTGAACGTTCCCACGGTCACGCGGTCGCGGGGCGCCACACGGATCAGCCGCGAGGCCGCCGCGTCGCCCAACGCCGCCACCTTCGGCTCGACCAGCGCAAGCGTCAGCGCCGTGCCGTACACCGGACACTCGAGCACCGGCATCACGTGCGGTACGGCGCCGATGTGATCCTCGTGCCCGTGCGTCAGGACCATCGCCCGGATCGGATACTGCTGCAACTGGCGCAGATCCGGGATGATCAAGTCCACCCCGAGCAGCTCGGGCTCCGGAAACATCACACCGGCATCAATCAGGATGGCGGTGTCGCCGCAGGCGACTACCATCATGTTCATGCCGAACTCGCCGAGGCCGCCGAGCGCAAGGATCTCGAGTGGCGGCGTCGCAGCAGCCGGCGTATCCGAGCCGTTGTTCAAACGATGATCCCAGCGTTGAAATTGTTGGTCGAAGGAGAGCCGCTCACGACGCGTCGGTCCTGGCGGACCACCGTCGCGGCACGCGGCTGGCGCCGCGGAATGCTTCTCCACCCGGCAGGCCGCTGGGACGGCACACCAGGGACGTCGAAAACGCCGCAACTATAACATAGCTCGACCTCGAGCCGCATTAACGACCGCGACAAGATCCGCCAGTTCTGCGAGTTGGAGCGTCTCGGGGCGGCGGCGCGCATCGATCCCTGCCGCGTCGAGCGCTCGCGATGCGTCGAAGCGCATCTCGTCCGCCAGCGGCTTCAACGTATTGCCCATCATCTTTCGCCGGTGCATGAAGATGCTGCGGACGAGCCGTTCGAAGAGCTCGTCGTCAACGACCGGAATCGTGGGCGCAGAGAAGGTCACCCTGACGAGGGCCGAACGGACCTTGGGCATCGGACGAAATGCGCCCGGCGGGAGCGTCAGCAGGTGCCGGACCTCGGCGCGCAGGCCGATCAGGATCGTCAGCACGCCGTACTCGTGCGTCCCAACGGGCGCGACGAGCCGTTCCGCCATCTCCATCTGCAGCATCAGCGTCGCGTCCTGAATCGGGCTTCCCGTGCGGACGGCGTTGAGGATGCCGAACAGGATGGGGGAGGCGATGTTGTACGGAAGGTTTCCGGCGACGCGAAGCGGACCCTCGGTTGCGAAGGCCGCGATGTCCTGGTGAAGGATATCGCCGACGACGACCCGGGTGTTGTCGGGAACAGCACTCGTCAGGCGGTCGGCCAGATCCCGATCGACTTCGATCGCCGTCAGGCGGCTGACACGCGGCGCGAGCCGGAGCGTCAACGCGCCGGTGCCCGGGCCAATCTCGATGAAACGATCCGTGGGGGACGGGGCGATGGCGTCCACGACCTTGTCCGCCCAGGCCGCTTGGAGGAAATGCTGGCCGAAGCGTTTCCGCGGGGGCCCTAGGCCTGCTCGATCGACTCGCCGCGCCAGAACTTCTCCTCGATCTCTTCGATCTGTTCTTCGCTCATCCCGAAGTAATGCCCGAACTCATGAATCACGGTCTCCGCGATGCAGTCGCGGATCTCGTCCTCGTCCGCGCAGGATTCTTCTATGGGCCGTTGATAGATCGAGATGCGATCCGGCAGCGCGTTGCCGTAGCCCCAACTGCGCTCGGTGAGTGGCGTCCCCTGGTACAAACCGAACAACGTCTCGCCGGGCTCGACCTCCATCTCCTCGAGCAGGTCGGCCGACGGCTCGTCCTCCACGACAACCGCAACATTCGTCATCGCCGTCCGGAAGCGGCGTGGAATCTCGCGAACGGCTTCTTCGACAAGCCGCGTGAAACGCTCCCTCGTCATTTTTTCGGCCTCGCGGCGCGGCTTTTTGCGGCGCCGTTGCTGCTTCTTGCGGCAGACCCGGCGCGGCTGTTTGCGGCGGCAGTGCTGCTTCTTGCGGCAGACCCGGCGCGGCTGTTTGCGGCGGCAGTGCTGCTTCTTGCGGCAGACCCGGCGCGGCTGTTTGCGGCGAGCTTGCCGCCCCTTGCGGCAGACCCGGCGGGGCCGCTCGCGGCGAGCTTGCCGCCCCTTGCGGCCGACAGGGCGCGTTTCTCGGATTTCTTGAATGCCGGCACGATGACCTTCCTGTAGTACTCACACTCCGCACGCACGGCGCATCGATCGCACAACGGCCGCGGCTTGCAGATGCGTCGGCCATGAAGGATCAGCGTATCCGACGCACGCGTCCAGTCCTTCGGCGCGAGCGCAGCCGTCAGCTGCTGCTCGACGACAACCGGATCCTCGGCGCGCGCGATGCCAATCCGATTGCCGACGCGCAGGACGTGTCGATCGACCGGCAGTCCCGGCACACCGAGCGCATGGCCCAGCACGACGTTCGCCGTCTTACGGCCCACGCCGGGGAGCGACGTCAGCGCCTCCATCGTTGCCGGGATCTCTCCGTGATGCTGTTCGACGACGGCTTGCGCCATGCCGACGAGCGCCTTCGATTTCATGCGGAAGAAGCCGGTTGACTGAATCTGCGGCTCGAGCTCAGACGTGGTCGCTTTGGCAAGCGCCGCGGCCGTCGGATACCGGCGAAAGAGCGACGGCGTCACCTGGTTGACACGCTCGTCGGTGCACTGCGCCGACAGAATCGTGGCGACCAGCAGCTCATATGCGTTCGTGAAGTTCAGCTCGGTGTCGGCGTCAGGGTGCTGGCCTTCGAGCGCATGCATGATCGACCGGGTGGCTGCGGGCGACTTGACGGGCTTGGGGATCTTGGCAGGCTTGGCGGGCACTCGCCAATGGTAAATGCTAAACGTTCAATGATGAATGTTAAATGCTCGTGGGCGACGGTGAGATTCAGCGCGCGAACAGGGCAGGTGCGGGCGGCCCTTCGATGAGGCCGGAACACGAGATGCCAATCGATCGAACGAGATGGCCCGGCCGGTCGACGCGGCTGAGAAGGTCGGCGGCCACCGACTCCAGCACGTCGGACAACGCTGAGGGCTCGGGGAGCGGCGCCGTCCGCGATTCGGTGCGACCGTCGGCATAGCGGACCCGGAGCGTGAGCGAGCGCGCGAACAGGTTGCGGATGTGCAGCCGCCGACTGAGACGCGCGGCACTGGCGTCCACCGCGTGCGCGATCGCGGTGCGATCCGCGGTTGGTTCCGGCAGCGAAGATTCCTCGACGGGCCTGACCGGAAGACCGGCGCGCCGGACCACGGTGGTATCGCGTCCGGATGCTCGCCGAACCAGGTCGAGTCCGGCGCGGCCCGTCAGCAATGCGAGCTGTGAGTCCGAGAGCCTCGCGAGCTGCCCAAGACGTCGCACGCCGCTGGCCCGCAGCCGCCGGGCAACAGGCACCTCGAGCTCGGGGAGCATTTCGATCTTGAGAGGGGAGAGGAACCGAGCCTCGTACCCATGGAGGACGTGCACCACGCCGCGCGGCCGCGCGAGCCGCGACGCCACGCGCGCCACCGTCTTCGAGCCGCCAAGCCCGAACGCGGCGTCGAGTCCCAGCTGACGCACATCCTCGTGAACACGTTCGACGGCCTCGACCGCACCCTGCGCCGTGATCCCGGGTGGAAAGCCAACGAACGCTTCGTCGATCGAGACCCACTCGATCGTCGAGGTCACACGCCGGAGCACGTCGTCGACGTCGAGGGAGGCGGCAAAATAGGCGTCGAACGCGCCGTCGAGAAAGACGGCGTCCGGACACCGGACGGAAGCTTCAGCGAGGGAGGTTCCCGGCCTGATCCCCGCGCGACGCGCCTCGCGTGACACGGCGGCGACCAGCCCCTGACTGCCAGGATGGCCGCCGATCACAACCGGACGGCCGACGAGCTCGGGATGTCTCGCGCGCTCGACCGCCACGAAGAACGAGTCGAGATCGATGTGCGCAATCATCTCCGCCCGCCATCAGTGGATGGGCCCTTTGTCCCAACCCGTGCCCGTCGATTCGGAATAGACGCGAAGGTGCTCCTGCAAGGCGGCGATCAGGTTGGGCACCACTTGCAGCGGCAACACGATCTTCGCACGCACCGGCGCCTTCACGAGGTGGTCAGCCTCGGCGGCCTCGATGTCGCGCTGCGACAGCGGCTGCACCTCACAAAACGACAACGTGAAGTCGAAGGGCGTGTGCGAAATCGCGCAGAAGTTCGCGTACGTTCGAGGCGAATCACCGCCATCGTCCGGCACGATCGTGAAATTGATTTGCTTGCGTTCGTTCATGCCCCAGTATCGTCGATCGGACGGCCCGAATCAGTAACGACGCATCACGCCGATGACCACGCCCTGGATCTGGACCTGGTCGGGTTCCACCAGAATCGGCTGCATCGCGGGGTTCGCCGGCTGAAGACGGATGTGCCCCTGCTCGCGATACAGTTTCTTCAAGGTGACGTCCGATCCGTTCAAGAGCGCAATGACCATTTCGCCGTTGTCGGCGGTGCGTCGATCCTCCACAATCACGTAGTCGCCATCGCGAATCTGCTCGTCGATCATCGAGTCGCCCTTGACCCGAAGCACGTAGGTTTCGCGCTTCCCGACGAGATCCTCGGGGACCGCGATCGTTTCGCTGCCCGCGACCGCTTCGATCGGGACACCGGCCGCGACGTACCCCAGCAACGGCAGCTCGATCGATCGCCCGCCGAGGCGGGACGGGACCAGCTCCACCGACCGGCTGCGGTTCCACGCGCGCTTGATGAATCCTTTGTCTTGCAGATTGGTGAGGTGCTTGTGAACGGTGGCGAGCGACGAAAGGCCGAAGCGACGGCCGATTTCCTCCAGGCTCGGCGCGTAGCCATGTTGCTGGATGAAATCGTTGAGGTAATCGAGGATTTCCCGCTGGCGCTTGGTCAGTGGCAGCATGGGCGCAAATATACGCAAAGGAAAAGCGAAAGTCAATGCGGGCTTCGATGTAACTTTCGCTCCCGATGAGCGGTCTAATAGCTTGAGGCATGCTGACCCGCACATGGATCGCCCACGTGCAGCCTGAGTGGAAGGTGACCCTCGCCGGCTCCGCCGCTCAGCCCGCGGACGAGCTGTCGCTCGCCGACGCGCCCGACGAGGCGCTCGTTGCCGCCTGCGTCGCGGGACACCGCGAAGCCTTCGATGTCATCGTCGAACGCCACCAGCGGCCGATCTACAACCTCTGTTACCGATTCGTTCGCAGCCACGAAGACGCCAGCGACCTGACCCAGGATGTCTTCATCCGTGCGTATCGCTCGCTAGCGAAGTTCAAGCAGCAGTCGTCCCTCAGCACGTGGTTGTACAGAATCGGCGTCAACGTCTGCCTCAACAGAATGAGCGCGCCCGCCGCCCGCAAGGACGCGGCGGTGCCGCTCCTCGACGATGGCATCGCCGTGAGCCGGGAGGAGAGTCCGGCCGACGCGCTGCTCCGCGGCGAACGGGCGGCCGAAGTCCGCGCCGCGATCGCGCGTCTGCCCAGAAAGCAACGGGCAACACTCGTGTTGCGCGCGTATCAGGAGCTGCCGCACGAGCAGATCGCCGCGATTCTCGGAAGCTCGGTGGGCGCCGTGAAGGCCAACTTCTTTCATGCGCTGAAGAACCTCAAGAAGCTGCTGGACGATCGATGACCCATCTGTCCGAATCGGAGTTCGTGGATTTCGCCGAGGGCGGGCTGGACGGCAGTCGGTCCGCGCATCTCAACACCTGCGCCGCGTGTCGTCATCAGGCGGCGGACGTTCGATCGGCGCTCGAGGCCGCGACCGCCGTCAGCGTTCCAGAACCGTCACCCCTGTTCTGGGATCACCTGTCGGCACGCGTCCGGCAGGGCATCGCGGAACAGCCCGACGTGCGGCACCCGTGGTGGCGTCCTCGCGTCGTGGCGATGCTCGGATGCGCGGCCGCCGCGATCGTCGTTGTCGCGATTTCCATTCGCGAGCTGCCGCGCCGGTGTCGCCCCCGCGCCTCCGTCCAACCCATCGCCCGCCGCCGCGGCCGTCGTTCCGCCTGACGAGAACGAACTATCGGGTGAGCCGGCGCCGACGGACGCCGCGTGGGCGTTGCTGCGCGCGGCGGCATCGGACATGGAATTGGACGAGGCGAGCGCGGCCGGCCTCAATGTCCATCCAGGAGCGGTGGATAGGGCCGTCCTCGATCTGACGCCGGCCGAGCGTGACGCCCTGGGGCGGTTGCTCCAGGACGCGCTGAAGACGAGCGCGAGAAAGACGCTGTGAAATTGCTCACGATGGCGTTGGCTCTGGCGATGGTCGCCTGCGCGGACGCACGCGCGTCCGCCGCACAACGCCCGCAACCGCCGGCGTCTCAGGTCTCGCCGCCCGATGCCACGGCACCGGAAATCTCTGCCGGCGAAATTCAGCGCCTGTACGACGCGTATGCGCTGGTGCAGGCGCAGGATGCCTTGCAGCTCACCGACGACCAATACATCCGATTTGTCTCACGGCTGAAGACACTGCAGGAAACCCGGCGACGCCATCAGCAGGCCCGCAACTCAAATCGTCCAGGACTTGCGCCGCGTGGCCAACGGGCCGGCAGCCGGCACGGACGACGGCGTCATTCGCGATCGGTTGACGGCACTGAAAGCGGAGGATGAGCGCGCCGCGGCCGAGCTTCGGAGGGCACTCGACGGCGTCGACGAAATCCTCACCGTCCGGCAGCAGGCACGCTTCAGGCTGTTCGAGGATCAGATGGAGCGCCGCAAGCTCGATCTGCTGATGCGCGCGCGGCAGAACGTCCGCAACCCCGCGCGCCGCGGCCGCGGCGCCGACGACTCACGTTAAGGTCGACGACTCACGCTAAGATAGAGGAGCGCCTGTCGGGATTCCGCGTGCGGACGACCATGCTCTGCCATCTACACGTCTCCAAGCCGTTCGTGTGGACCTCGGCCCTCGTCGGCGGGACGCTTCTGCTCGCGGCGCCCGTGGTCTCGCAGCCATCCAGGCTCACCCAGCAGGACGCGACACGCTTCCAGGCGAAGCTGGCCACGATCACGAAGTACGCGCAGTTACCGAGCCACAACTCCCAACCGCGATCAACCCAGATCACCGACACAGAGGTCAACTCGTACTCTGAAGTATGCCGCCGGTCCGCAGATTCCAGCGGGCATTGTCGAGCCCACCCTGACCGCGGTGGGTGAGGGCCGCGTCACGGGTCGGGCGATCGTCGATCTGGATGCCGTCCGGAACCAGAAGAAGCGGAGCTGGACGGATCCGCTCGGCTATCTGAGCGGCATGTTGCCACTCACGGCCTCCGGCGTGTTGACGACGCAGAACGGCGTCGGGCGTTTCCAGCTCGAGACGGCGGAGATTTCCGGCGTCCCGATTCCGAAGCCGCTGCTGCAGGAGCTCGTCGGCTACTACTCCAAGAACTCCCGAGAATCCCGCCGGCATCAACATGGACGACACGTTCGAGCTGCCCGCGCGCATCCGCGAGATCCGCGTCGCGCAGGGCATCGCGACAATCGTGCAATAGAACAACGTCCAATGCTCAATGTTCAATGGTGAACGTCGGGAACCCCTTGAACATTCAACGTTGAGCATTTCGCATTGATGGATCCTCTTGCCAGCGCGCTCCAGTATCTGAAGGGCGTCGGGCCGCGCCGCGCGGCCGACCTCCAGCACGTCGGGCTCAACACCATCGAGGACCTGCTGTACCGGTTTCCGACGCGGTATGAGGATCGCGGGCACTTCCAGACGATCGCCTCGCTTCGTCCGGGGGTCGCGGCGTCGATCGCAGGCGAAGTGTTGAGCTGCGGGGTCCGGCCCACGCGGCGGCCGCGGTTCCGCATCTTCGAGATGCTGGTTCGCGATCACACCGGCAGCCTCCGCGCGATCTGGTTCAACCAGCCATTCCTCAACGACGTCTTCCACCCGCACCAGCGCGTGATTCTCTTCGGCAAGCTGGAGCTCACGTCGCACGGCCTGCAGATGCAGAGTCCGCAATACGAGATCGTACGGGGGGACGCTGATGACGAGACCGACGGCCGTCCCGATCAGGAGGAGACCCTCCACACTGGACGGATCGTGCCGGTGTACGAAAAGACCGGGCAGCTCACCGCCAAAGTGCAGCGCACGCTCGTGCATCAGGCGCTCCAGCAGCTGCCGTCCTCGCTTCCCGATCCACTCCCGGCGGAGGTCCGGCAGCGACAGGGGCTGATGGATCGTCGGCAGGCGCTGCAGGAAGTCCATTTCCCGCCGCCTGACACGCCGATCGATCAGCTGAACGCGTTTCGTTCGGCGGCGCACCGCCGGCTGATCTTCGAAGAGTTCTTCCTCTTTCAACTCGGCATCGTCCAGCGGCGGCGGCGCGCGGACGCCGAGCGCAAGCCGCGCCCCGTTGTCGTCACCGATGGAACGCGGGAGGCCGTCCGGCGTGTGCTGCCGTTCAAGCTGACAGGCGATCAGAAGACCGCGATTCGCGAAATCGTCACCGACATGCAGCGTCCGCAGCCGATGAACCGGCTGCTGCAAGGGGACGTCGGCGCCGGCAAGACCATCGTGGCGCTCATGGCCTCGCTGGTGGCGATGGAGAACGGGCTGCAGGTCGCCTTCATGGCGCCGACGGAAATTCTCGCGGAGCAACACTTCTTCAACATCCGCAGGCTCCTGGAGCAGTCGCGATTCCGCATCGCGTTGCTGACCGGTGCCACGCCCGCCAGGAAGCGCCGCGAGCTGCTGGCGGAGCTGGCCGGTGGATCGTTGCAGATGGTGATTGGCACGCACGCGCTGGTGCAGGAAGACGTCGCGTTCCGGGAGCTCGGGCTCGCCGTCATCGACGAACAGCATCGTTTCGGCGTGCTGCAGCGCGCCACGTTGCGCGCGAAGGGCCTCCATCCGGACGTGCTCGTCATGACGGCCACGCCCATACCTCGAACGCTGGCGTTGACGACCTACGGGGACCTCGACGTGTCGGTGATCCGCGAGATGCCGCCGGGCCGCAAGCCGATCGCGACGACCGCGCGCCCGGAATCCAGGCGAGACGACGTGTACGCCTTCGTGCGCGAACAACTCGAGCAGGGTCGCCAGACGTACATCATCTATCCGCTCGTCGAAGAGTCCGAGAAAGTCGATCTGAAAGCGGCGACCGAGATGGCGGACCATCTCTCGCAGGATGTCTTTCCGGAGTATCGCGTCGCGCTGCTGCACGGACGGATGAAGCAGGACGCCAAGGACCGCGTGATGGGCGGCTTCGTGCGAGGGGAATTCCACATCCTGGTCTCGACCACCGTCGTGGAAGTGGGCGTGGACGTGGCGAACGCGACCGTGATGGTCGTGGAGCACGCGGAGCGCTTCGGGCTGTCGCAGCTCCATCAGCTCCGCGGCCGCGTCGGCCGCAGCCAGCACAAGTCGGTACTGCATCTTGTTGTACCAGTCGCCGCTCTCCGAGCAGGGGCGCGCGCGTCTGAAGGCGTTGACGGATACCACCGACGGATTCGAGATCGCCGAGCGCGATCTCGCCTTGCGCGGGCCCGGCGACTTCTTCGGCACGCGCCAGTCGGGTCTCCCCACGTTACGCGTCGGCGACCTCCTGCGCGACCACGCCGTGATGGAAGACGCTCGCCGTGAGGCCGTCGCGGCGCTGGACGACCCCACGCAAGCCTCAGCGCTGTCCACGCTGATTAACACGTCGTGGGAGCGGCGGTTCGGGCTCATAGGGATCGGGTGACGGATCTCAGAGTCAGGTGTCAGCTGACAGGTGTCAGCTGTCAGCTAACGGCTGATAGCTGACAGCTGATAGCTGATAGCTGATCCGGCGGGGTATCACGCGGAGATCTACGTGCCCTACCGGCAGTACCCGTGGGTGCTCACGCCTCGCAATCTGATCGTCCGCACCGCCACGCCCGTACCACCTGAGAGCGTGACCGGCGCTATCCTCCGCGAGATCCACCGTGTCGACAAGGACGAGCCCGCGGCGGACATCCGCGCGCTGGAGCAGATTGCCGGCGAGCCTCTGGCTCAGCAGCGCATGGTCGCGGCGCTCCTCGGGGCTTTTGCGGGCCTCGCGTTGGTGCTGGCGGCACTGGGGATCTACGGCGTGCTGTCGTACTCGGTCGCGCAGCGGACGCGCGAGATCGGCGTTCGCGTTGCGCTGGGTGCGGATCCGGCAAGCGTACTGCGCCTGGTGATCGGCGACGGCGGACGGCTCGCAGCCGTCGGGATCGGTATTGGCATCACGGCGTCGGTCGCGCTCACCCGGCTCCTGACGGACCTTCTCTACGGCGTTCGGCCGACCGACTCACGGACGTTCGTCGTCGGAGCGCTCATCCTTGCGTCGGCTTCGCTCCTCGCGTGCTACGGCCCCGCGCGGCGAGCGATCCGTGTCGACCCCATCGAGGTGCTGCGCCGGGACTAGCGCAGGAGGATGGCCGGGATCCCCAGCCATCCCACTCGATGGCGGATAATGAATCTGACATCTGACCTCTGACGTCTGACTCTGACCTCTGACGTCTGACCTCTGACGTCTGACATCTGATGTCTGACGTCTGACATCCGTCATCTGACGTGCGCATCATCGCCGGCGAGCTCAAGGGACGTCAGCTGAAAGCCCCGACCTGGGACGGGCTCCGGCCGACGTCCGATCGTCTGCGCGAGACGCTGTTCAACATCCTCGGACCCTCGATTCGCGACGTCCGTGTGCTGGACGGGTACGCGGGAACGGGCGCGGTCGGGATCGAGGCGCTGAGCCGCGGCGCGGCACACGTGACGTTTGTCGACGCGGACGTGCGTGCGACGCGACTCATCGCGGAAAACGTGGAGCGGCTGACGGTCATTCCGCGCGACCGCTATGTTATTATCCGCGCGGATCTTGCCGACGCGGCGCGTCGGCCGGGCGCCGCCTTCGACCTCGTGATCCTCGACCCTCCGTACGCGGCTGGCAGCGTCGAGCGCGCCCTGGAATCAGCCGCGCCCGCCGTCGCCCGGGGCACGCGCGTGGTCATCGAGCATGCGAAGCGGTTCGCCGCGCCGGACGCGCACGCCGGCGTCGTGCTCAGACGGCGAGTCGTGGCGGGCGACAGCGCCCTTGCGTTCTACGAGCGTGAAGGGTGACGATGGGAGTGGCCTCATGAGCGACGAGATTGTCGCAATCTACCCCGGCTCGTTCGATCCGCTGACGAATGGTCACGTGGATATCATCCAGCGCGGCTCCAGGCTGTTCGACCGCATCGTGGTGGCCGTGTTGCTGAATCTCGAGAAGGCGCCGCTGTTCACGGTGCCCGAGCGTGTGGACATCGCACGCACCGTGTTCGCGTCGTATACCAACGTGGAAGTGGATACCTTCGACGGCCTGCTCGTCGAATACGCTCGACGGAAGGGCGCGAGCGTGATCGTGCGCGGCCTGCGCGCCGTCTCGGATTTCGAGTACGAACTGCAGATGGCGCTCATGAACCGGCGTCTCAACCAGGAGGTCGAGACCGTCTTCATGATGCCGGCCGAACCGTATACTTATGTGAGCTCCCGTCTGGTGAAGGAAGTCGTCGCGCTCGGCGGCTCGGTGACCGGGCTGGTCCCGTCGGTCGTCGAGAGCCGGCTGCGGGACAAGAAGCTCGCGCGGGAGACCCTGAGGGCCTGATATGACACTTGCTGCACGCGCCACCCGAATCGCTGTTTCGCCGACCATGAAGGTCGCCGCCGACGCCATGCGCCTGAAAGCGCAGGGTGTGGACGTGGTCGATTTCGGGGCTGGTGAACCCGACTTTCCGACGCCGCCGCACATCGAGGCCGCGGCTCATCGCGCAATCGACGCGCACTTCACCAAGTACACGACCAACTCCGGCACCGACGATCTCAAGCGCGCCATCGTCGAACGCTACCGCGCCGACGACGGCGTCGAGTACGCGCCGAGTGAAGTGATCGTGTCGGCCGGCGGGAAGCAGGCGCTCTTCAACGCCATCATGGCCATCTTCGATCGCGGGGATGAGGTGATCACCCACGTGCCGGGCTGGCCCACGCTCGTCGAACAGATCAAGCTGGCGGACGCGACCCCCGTGATCGTTCGCGCGCACGCGGAAGAGGGCTTTGCGCTGAACGCGGAGATGTTCCTCTCCGCCATCACGCCGCGCACGCGCGGGATCATCATCAACTCGCCGGCCAACCCGACGGGCGCGCTGATCTCTGAAGACGCGCTGACCGACATCGCGCGTGAGGCGGCGACGCGCGGGATCTGGGTACTCCTCGACCTCTGCTACGAAAAGCTGATCTACGACAAGGTCGCGCACAACATCACGGGCGTGCTCGTCCGCCACATGCGCGATCGCGCCGTGCTGTGTGGATCGGCATCGAAGACCTACGCGATGACCGGCTGGCGCTGCGGCTGGACGCTCGGCCCCGCCACGGTCATCTCGGCGTGCAATGCGATCCAGAGCCATTCGACGTCGAACGCCAGCTCCATCAGTCAGAAGGCGGCCGAAGCGGCGCTGCGCGGCTCGCAGACCTGCGTGACCGAAATGCTCGACGAGTACCGCAAGCGACGGGATCGCCTCACGGAGTGGCTCTCGGCAGATCCGCGCATTCGTCTCGTGAAGCCGGCGGGCGCGTTCTACCTCTTTCCCGACATCTCCGAGTTCCTGTCGCCGGACGGCATCCGCACATCGGCCGACCTGGCGACCGCGCTCCTCGACGACGCCCGCGTGGCGGTGACGCCCGGCGAGGCCTTCGACGCGCCTGGATTCTTCCGCCTGTCGTATGCGACCTCGATGCAGGAGCTCGAGCGGGGAACGAATCGGATACTCGAGTATCTGGCTGGTGTTGCGTCGGGGATGCCAATGCAGAATGCAAAATGAAGAATGTGCAGAAGAGTTTTGCCTTCTCGATTGTAGGTTTCGGCATTTTGCATTCTGCATTTTGGATTGATCACGTCCTCGCTTCTCTCCGATCTTGAAGCCATCGTCGGTCGTGACTACGTGCGCACGGCTGACGACGTCGCGCGACACGTACGGCGCCGATGCGCTGAAGCGCGGACATCCGGCCGACGCGGTCGTCTGTCCCGACGGCGCCGAACGAAGTCGCCGCGATCGTCCGGCTCTGCGCCGCGCGCGCGTGCCGATCGTGCCGCGCGGCGCCGGCACCGGATACACCGGCGGCTGCCGTGCCGATCCGCGGCGGCGTCGTGATCTCGCTCGAGCGGATGAACCGCATCCTCGAGATCGACGAACAGAACCTCGTCGCCGTCGTCGAGCCCAACGTGATGACCGGCACCTGCAGGACGGCGGTCGAGCGGGTCGGCCTGTTCTATCCGCCCGACCCCGCGTCGCTTGAAGCAGTCGGTCATCGGCGGCAACGTCGCCGAGTGCGCCGGCGGACCGCGGGCGTTCAAGTACGGCACGACCAAGCAGTACGTGCTCGGCCTGCAGGCGGTGCTTCCCGACGGCGAAATCGTCGAAACCGGCGGCAAGGTCGTGAAGAACGTCGTCGGCTACGACCTGACGCACCTGCTGGTCGGGTCCGAAGGGACGCTCGCGATCATCACGCGCATCATCCTGCGGCTCGTGCCGAAGCCGCCGGTGCAGTCCACGCTGCGCGCGACGTTCCGGACCGTCGCGGACGCGGTGCAGGCGGTCACCAACGTCATTCGTGAGCGCGTCGTCCCGGCGGCCGTGGAATTGATCGACGGCGACTCGCTGGAAGCGGTGGCGCAGTACCTGAACGTCCGCTCGCTGGCGCCCGAAGGGACCGGCGCGCTCCTGCTGCTCGAAGTCGACGGCCTCGCCGACGGCCGTCGCTGAAGAAGCGACGCGCTGTCGAGCGGGCCTGCCGCGACGCCGGCGCCACCGAGGTGCTGCGCGTCAGCCGACGAGGCGTCGCGCCAGGAGATCTGGCGCGTCCGCCGCGAGCTCTCGCACTCGCTCAAGAACGATCACGCCGATCAAGTTCAACCACGACGTCGTCGTCCCCAAGGGACGCATCCCGCAGCTGTTCGACGCTGGTCGACGGGATCAAGCAGGAGTATCGCCTGCGGATCCCGTGCTTCGGGCATGCCGGCGACGGCAACATCCACGTGAACATCATGGTGACGCCCGGAGACGACGACGAGATGCGCCGCGCGCACGAGGCGGAGCGCGCGCTCTTCGAAGGCGTGGTCGCGCTCGAGGGATCGATCAGCGGCGAGCACGGCATCGGCTTCGCCAAGGCGAAGTTCCTGCCGCTCGAGCTGTCGACCCGAGACAATCGCGCTGATGAAGCGCGTGAAGGCCGCCTTCGATCCGAAGGCATGCTGAATCCGGGGAAGATCTTTCCAGACTAGCAACCCGCGAGATGGGGTACGGCATCGCCCCATGAAGATCGGCACGCCGCGCGTTCGTTGGCGATTGCTGGCGGCGCTCGTTCTCGCCGCCACCCCTCACGCCGCCGCCAAGCGGCCCATCACCGAAACCGATCTCTACAAGTTCACCTGGATCGCGGATCCCGAGATCTCGCCCGACGGCGACGACGGTGGCGTTCGTCCAGGTGACGGTGAACGAGAAGGACAACAAGTACGAGTCGGCGCTCTACACCGTCCCGCAGCCGGCGGCAGCCGCCGCGGCCGTTGACGGGCGGGACGCGCGACTCTCGCCGCGGTGGTCGCCCGACGGCGAGTGGATCGCGTTCCGCGCCGGCCGACAAAGACGGACAGACGCAGCCGCCGCAGATCTTCCTGCTGCCGAGCCGGGCGGCGAGGCGCGCGCGCTGACCGATCTGCCGAAGGGCGCCGGCGCTCCGGTGTGGTCGCCGGACGGCAAGACGATCGCGTTCAGCAGCACGACCGTCGCCGACGACATGAAGAAGCCCGACCCCGCCGCGAAGCCGGAACGACAAGTCGGACGTGAAGGTCGTGTCGCGCGCCGTGTATCGCGCGAACGGCAATCCGACCTACGTGGACGCCGACCGCCACGCCCACATCTGGACGGTGCGGCCGCTGAACGACGACCGCGAAGACAGACCCCGCGGCAAGGCATCACCAGCGGCGAGTTCGACGAGCGCGGCTTGCAGTGGTCGCCCGACGGCCGACGATCTACTTCGCGTCGGATCGCGCGGCCGACTCGTACTACAACCGAGCGATGCGGATCTCTACAGCGTCCCGGCAGCCGGCGGCGCGATCACGAAGATCGCGAGCATCGACGGCCCGATCGGCTCGATCGTCGTCTCGCCCGACGGGAAGAGGATCGCGTTTGTCGGCACGCTGAACGGGCAGCCGGTTCGCTCTTACAGCCAGCCGGACCTCTGGGTCGTTGACGCCGCGCCGGGCAGCAGCGCCGAAGAACCTGACCGAGTCCTACGACTACGACGTCAGCGGCGGCATCGGCGGCGACCAGGCCGCGCCGCGCGGCGACAACCCGAAGCCGATCGTCTGGAGCGACGGCTCGGCGCTGATCGTCGCGACGGCCGAGAACGGCAGCTCGAACCTGAAGCGCGTCGCGTCGCGCCGGCGCGGATGGAGCCGTCACGACCGGCGACACGACATCGCGGCGTATACCGCGACCAGGACGGCTCGCGCATCGCCGCCACCATTTCCACGCAGACCAACATCGGCGACATCTCGATCCTGTCGGTGACGGCGCGCGAACGCCGGCAGCGATCACCCACGTCAACGAGCCGCTCTTCTCGGACATCTGCAGAGCGAGCCCGAAGAAATCTGGTATTCGAGCTTCGACGGCCGCAAGATCCAGGGCTGGATCCTCAAGCCGCCGGACTTCGATCCGTCGCAGAAGTACCCGCTGATTCTGGAAATCCACGGCGGGCCGCACTCCGCCTACGGCAACGTCTACACGCACGAGTTCCATGTGGATGGCCGCGAAGGGCTACGTCGTGCTCTTCACGAACCCGCGCGGCAGCACGTCGTACGGGCAGGAGTTCGGCAACCTCATTCAGTACCGCTATCCCGGCGACGACTACAAGGACCTGATGGCCGGAGTGGACGAGGTGGTCAAGCGCGGCTACGTCGATCCGAACGCGGCTCGGCGTGACCGGCGGCAGCGGCGGCGGGCTGCTGACCAACTGGACGATCACGCAAACGCAACGCTTCAAGGCGGCCGTCTCGCAGCGCGACATCGCCGACTGGTATGGCTTCTGGTTCACCGCCGACTTCACGCTGTTCCAGCCGAGCTGGTTCCGAAAGGCGCCGTGGGAGGATCCGCAGGACTTCGCGGCGCGGTCGCCGATCACCCACGTCGCCAACGTGACGACGCCGCTGATGCTGGTGCTCGGCGACCAGGACTACCGAACGCCGCCGGCCGATGGCGGCGAGATGATGTTCCGGGCGCTGAAATACCGAAAGATCCCGACGGTGATGGTCCGCTTCCCGCGCGAGAACGCACGAGCTCTCCCGTTCGGGCGAGCCCTGGCACCGCGTCGAGCGCCTGCAGCACATCGTCGGCTGGATGGACAAATGGCTGCAGGGCAAGAGCGTCGAGACGTATCCGTAGCGCAGGGTCGAAGGCCTGCTTTACAACACACGAAACCGTCGCGTGCCCGGTACGAACGGCGTGGACGTGATCTGGCCGTCGAAGCTCGCGCTCCAACGGCCGGGGATCGACGTCCCGCACGCCGGACATGTCCCTTCAGCCGTCACGCGATACGACTTGATGTAGTAGCCATCCCGTTCGATCAGCGTCGTCGAGCAGTGGTGGCATCGCGTGTCCTCGAGATCACCCACTTGCCCAGGCAGGTTGCCGGCGTACACGTATCGGAGTCCGGCGCGGCGGGCGATGGCCGCAGCGCGGAGCAGCATCTCGGCCGATGTGTTGGCCGGGTCCTGCATGCGGTAGTCCTGATGAAACGCCGTGACGTGCCACGGAATCAACGGTGACACGGACGCGACGAACTCGGTCAACCGGGTCAGCTCGTCCTCCGAATCATTGAAACCGGGAATCAACAAGGTGACGAGCTCGAGCCAGATACCCATCCCATGCAAGGCGCGAATCGTTTCGAGAATCGGCGCGATCCGTCCGCCGAGCTGACGGTAGTGTCGATCGTCGAAGCTTTTCAGATCGACCTTGTACAAGTCGATCCAGGGGCGGATGAACTCGAGCACACGTGGCGTCCCGTTGCCGTTGGACACGTATGCCGTGAGCAGACCAGCGGCTCGTGCCGCCGAGAAGATCTCGACGGCCCATTCGCTCGTGATGAGTGGCTCGTTGTAGGTGGACACGACGACCCGTGCGTTGAGGCGGATGGCATCGCGCACGAGATCTTCAGGGGCGACATCGAGCGGAGCGGACACCGCGCCGGGGTCGCGAAGTGCCTGCGACGTGACCCAGTTCTGGCAGTACCAGCAGTGCAGATCGCAGCCAAGCATCCCGAAGCTGTAGGCGAGCGCGCCGGGATGCGCATGGAAAAACGGCTTCTTCTCGATGGGATCACATTGCACGCCACCGACATAGCCCCACGGCACCAGTAGGCGTCCGCCTCGATTGAACCGGACCTTGCAGACGCCAGCGGCACCGTCGGGAATCGGACACTCGTGGCCGCAGGCGAAGCAGCGGAGACGATCCTTGCTGATCGATTCGACAAGCTCCGGTGCCGCGTCACTGGTTCGACGCTCGAGCACCTCGGCCAGCGTTGCCATCTTCTAACTATAGGACCGGAGGCTGGCCGTTCGATCGACGAAGGGCTGAGCTTCGCTAGAATAGGACCCTTGGTCATGAAAACCGTCGCCATCATCGGCGCCTCGTCGAACCGTCAGAAGTTCGGCAACAAGGCGCTCCGCGCGTTCGCCCACCAGGGGTTCACCGTCATTCCGATCAACCCGCACGAAACCGAGATCGAGGGATACCGCACGTTCGCGTCGGTCCTCGACGTACCCGGCCCAATCGACATGGCGACGGTATACCTCCCGGCCGACGCCGGCGTCCGCGTCATTGAGGAGGTCGCGAAGAAGGGCATCGCGGAGGTATGGCTGAACCCCGGCGCCGATCATCCGACGGTCGTGGAGCGCGCCCGAGCGCTCGGACTGGAGCCCACGGTTGGGTGCAGCATCATCGGCATCGGGGAATCGCCTGGGCGGTACTGACGGCTTGTCGGGCCACAGGCTGGGTCCTTTGGCTAAGCCGCCGCCCAGACCCGACGGCAGTCAGATTTGACACCTCACCGATCGACGCCTATACTCCGTACGCGAGACAAACTTCCTCACGAACAGAGGTCCCCAGTCAGGGCGCGACCTCGATTACGTCGCCATTCGGCGTTCATTCATCATCACTCTCACGTTTCACGAAACTGTAACAACCTTCGATTGCCAGAAGTCCACATGCCCAATCACAAGCGCAGTTCCGGGCGCCCGGCGTCCGCCGAGCCGGCGGGCGTTCAGGAGCCCCAGCCAGAGTCCCAGCCGTCAACCGAAACCGCACAGCCCCAGCCACAGCCACCGCCACAGCCGCAGGCGCAATCCGCTCAGCGGTCGGAGGGGGGCCGCCGAGGCCTGAACATCACCGATCTGAAAGACAAGAGCATCCAGCAGCTCACTCAGATCGCGAAGGACCTCACCGTGGCGGGCGCGACGGGGATGCGCAAGCAGGAGCTGATCTTCCAGATCCTGAAGGCGCAGACCGAGCAGAGCGGCTTCATCTTCTCCGAGGGCGTGCTCGAAGTGCTGCCCGACGGCTTCGGATTCCTTCGCGCGCCCGACTACAACTACCTGCCAGGGCCTGACGACATCTACGTGTCGCCTTCGCAGATCCGCAAGTTCGACCTCCAGACGGGCGACACGGTCTCCGGGCAGATCCGGCCGCCGAAGGAAGGAGAGCGCTACTTCGCGCTCATCAAAGTCGAGGCGGTGAATTTCGAGGCTCCCGAACAGGCGCGGGACAAGCTGTTCTTCGAGAACCTGACGCCGCTCTATCCGCAGGAGCGCATGATCCTCGAAACGACCAGTGAAAACCTGTCGGCGCGCGTGATGGATCTGATGACGCCGATCGGGAAAGGGCAGCGCGGCCTCATCGTTGCGCCCCCTCGCACCGGCAAGACGATGCTGCTGCAGAACATCGCGCAGTCGGTCGCGAAGAATCACCCCGAGGTGTATCTGATCGTCCTGCTCATCGACGAGCGGCCGGAAGAAGTGACCGACATGCAGCGGTCGGTCCAGGGAGAGGTCATCTCCTCGACCTTCGACGAGCCCGCGCAACGCCACGTGCAGGTCGCAGAGATGGTGATCGAAAAGGCGAAGCGCCTCGTCGAGCACCGAAAGGACGTCCTGATCCTGCTCGACTCGATCACGCGGCTCGCGCGCGCCTACAACTCGGTGATCCCGCCGTCAGGCAAAGTCCTCTCCGGCGGTCTCGATTCCAACGCGCTGCAGAAGCCGAAGCGCTTCTTCGGCGCAGCGCGCAACATCGAGGAGGGCGGCTCGCTCACGATCATGGCGACCGCGCTCATCGACACCGGGTCGCGCATGGACGACGTGATCTTCGAGGAGTTCAAGGGCACCGGCAACATGGAAATCCACCTCGATCGGAAGCTCACCGACAAGCGGGTGTTTCCGTCGATTGACATGCAGAAGAGTGGCACCCGCAAGGAGGAGCTCCTCCTCGCGCGCGAAGACCTCAATCGCGTGTGGGTCCTGCGCAAGGTCCTCGCGCCGCTCTCCGCGGTCGAGGCCATGGAGCTGCTGCTCGACAAGATGGGCAAGACGAAGGCGAACGCGGACTTCCTCTCGTCCATGCAGAAGGGGTGATCACCGCGCGTCTGTGGTAAGGTCCCAACGGCTGAGCCTCCTCCCGGCGTGAAATCCAGGCTTTCGTGACTCGGTTCCCCCTGACCGCGGTCAGGAAAAGGAGGGTTCAATGACACGCCGTTCGTCCGTCGCAATCGCCCTCGGTGCATGCCTCGTGGCGACACTCTTTCTGATGCCGGTGTCGGCCGTCCAGGACAAGGACGCCAAAGGCAGCGCGGCCAAGGAAAGCCGTATCGATGGAACCATTCAGTCGCTCGACAAAGGGACCAAGACTATCGTCGTCAGGCTGAGAGGGAAGGGTGAAACGAAGCAGGTCCTTTACGAGGACAGCACCAAGTTCACCTTCCGGAACAAGGCCGCAACGATTGACGACGTCAAAGACGGCCGGCGGGTCATCTGCGTGGGCACCTACAACGACAAGAACAAGTTGATCGCGACGCGCGTCGACGTCCGCGACGAGGAGATGTAGCGAGCATCGCAGGGCAGTCTTTCGGGCGCGCGGTGACCCGCATGGGCGCCGCGCGCTCCGCTAGCTGCCGCAGGTGCCGCCGACCGGCTGGACCGTCTCGACGTCCATGACGACGGTGTTCTCGGCCGGGTCCGGCGGCTGGCCCATCGATCCGCCGCCGCCCATCGACCCGCCGCCGACGACGACGCGGCCGCCCTTGAACTTCAGCCCCGGCTCGATCAGCGCCGACTTCTTGATCAGGCCCATGACCTCGACGCGGTGACCGTCGTTGGCTTTCACATCTTTCATCACGTCCTTTTTCCCGGCAACACGGAACGCACGGTTCCGGATGACGGGTCCGCTCTGAGTGTCGGTTTGTCGGACGTCGGCCGCCGACAGGACGCGCCCCTTCAGGCATCCGATGACGGTGACCTGGACGGAATCCTTGGGCACTTTCGGCTTTTCTTCCTGCTGTGCGGCCAGCGGCACAGCGACGGCGAGTATCGCCATGACTGCGGCGCCGAATCGACCTGACGTCATGAATCCTCCGGGGGCAGGCGTACTTCGACGATACCACGCTGGCCACCTCACCGTGAGGGCGGGGCGATCAAAATCGTAAGGAAGGGAACGCGATTCGGACAGATTCTGGCGGTTTTTCGTAACACGTCTGTCGGTACTTGCTCTTGCTGCCGCCGACGAGCCGATGCTGCTCTCCGCGCTCCTCGTCGTGCTGCTCTCGTCGCCGGCTCAATCCATGCCAGAGGGTCCGGCACGGGTCGGATGGGAAGCCATCCAGCGCGGCGACGGGGAAAAAGCGGCCGCCGCCTTCCGCGAAGCGCTCACGAACAATCCGCGCGATCCGGGCCTGCTCACGGGAGCAGCGATAGCCGCGCATCTTCTCGGACGCGACGATCAAGCGATGTCGTCGCTCAAGCGCGCGATCGAGCTAGCTCCCGAGAACGCGTATGCGCATTACCTGCTCGGGGAGGTGGCGTACTCGCAGGGGGATCTCGATCTCGCGATCAAGTCGCTGGAGAAGGTGATCCAGATCGCGCCCGGCAGCCCGGGCGTCTCTCAGCGGCTCGACGCCTGGAAGAAAGAGGCGTCCCTCCACTCGGGCTTCACGACGCAGCCGGGCGTCCGCTTCACGATCCTGTTCGAAGGCCCGGACCAGCAGGCGATCGCGTCGCGCGTCTCGGCCACGCTCGAGGCCGCGTACGTTCGCGTGGGCACAGCGCTGAACACGTATCCGTCTCAGACGATCACGGTGATCCTCTACAGCCGCGAGCAATTTCGCGACGTCACCCATGCGCCGGGCGTGGGCCGCGGGTGCGTATGACGGCCGGATTCGAATTCCGGTCCTCGGCGCGCTGCGATCGCCGGCCGAGCTCGATCGGATCGTGACCCACGAGTTCGTCCACGCCGTGATCGAGAGCGCCGCGCCACGCGGAATCCCGGTGTGGCTGAACGAAGGGCTGGCCACGCTACTTCGAGCCGACAGACCACACGTGGCTGCGCCAGCGTCTGCGGACTGCGCCGGGCGCGATTCCTCTGTCGAAACTGGAAGAGAGCTTCGCCGAGCTGAGCGGCGACGATGCGCTGCTCGCGTACGCGGAAAGCTGGGTTGCGGCGCGCGTCCTCGTCGAACGGCTCGGGGCCAACTTCCCGGTCTTCCTTCAGTACGTCGGCAGCGGAACGTCCGTGAAGGACGCCTTGCTGCTGTTCAACGTCACCGACGCCGACATAGAGCGGCAGTGGACCCGCAGAACAACCGCCGCGGTCCGCTGATCCTGCCGGGCTGAGCCGGTCCTCCGGCGGCTTGCGCCTTCAGAGACATGACGGCACATCTCATTCGCGACCAAGCCGTGCGATCGGAATCCGAGGCGGCGCTGAGCGGAGATTGAGGGCTACTTCACCTTCCACTCCTGCACGCCGGCCGAGACGGCCGGCTGCATCACGAGCTCGAGGCGCAGGGCGGATGGTCGTCGACCGGCTTGAAGCGGACGGTGTTGTAGCGGTCCTTGGCGGTGCCGAACGCATCGCGCGGTCGTCGACCGGCTTCCAGCTCGGAGCCGTCGCGATAGAGCAGGCGCCAGGACTGCGGCACGCGCACGCTGCCCTGGCCGGTATCGTCGAACCAGTAGACCTGGGCCTCCGACACCGTCGCCGGCTTCGCGAACGCCATCTCGATCCATTCGCCGTGACTGCACGGCCGCTGGCCCTCGTCGCGCCGGCGCGGGACAGCCGACCGTCGGCCACCAGTCGAAGTACGAGGCGGGATCGTCCGACGAGGACGGATCCTCGCCGTCGACGATGTTCGCGATGGTTCTTCCCGCTCGGCGAGTGCGTCAGGGTGCTCGTGGTCGCAACGGTCGGATACGGCGTGGGCTTCGCCGCGGCGTCCGTCCGCGCCAGCCACACGGCCATCTGACCGCGTCCACGGTTCGCCCACGTCGCGTAGGGAATCGCCATGAACGGCTGCTCGGACTTCCGGACCGCGCCCGTGCTCGTCGAACTCCAGACCGACCGCGCGGCCCGTCACGACCTCGACGCCGTTCAACAGGTCCGGCCTGAACGCGGCGGTCAAGGCATTGCGCGTCCGGCAGGACGATGTTGCGGACCTTGCCCTTGGGGTTGTCGGGCCATTCGGCGGCGTACACGATCGGACCACGCTGCAGCGCCACACGGTTGCGATCGGCGGCCAGTTGATCGTTGGCGACGATGCGGCGAACCGGCATCGGCAGGTTGAGCTCGATGACGTCGCCAGCCTTCCACGTGCGCGCGATCGGCACGTATCCGTTGGTCAGCGTCATTGCGACCGGCTTGCCGTTGACTGCGAGCGTGGGCGCAGCCGAGGCCTTGTCGAGAAAACGATACAGGTCGCCCGGGATGGGCTGCTCGCGCGCCCACCCGGGAATGCGGACGGCGACCGTGAACGCGCGAGGGGTCGCTGGAGTCAGGACGATGTGCACCGCGCCGTCCCACGGATAGCGCGTCTCCTGTGAGATCTTGAGGGGGCCTCCCAGATCGACGTCCGCCGTCCCGCCGGCGAAGAGATTGACGTACAGCGTGTCGCCCCGATGCGCATAGACATAGCCGGGCACCGACGCCATGAACCGCGTGATGTTGCCCGGGCAACAGGCGACGCCGAACCACGCCTGGCGCGCGTGCTGGCCGTTCGACTCGAGCGGGTTGTCGTAGAAGAAAGTGTCCCCCTTGAGCGAGACGCCCGAGATCAACCCGTTGTAAAGCGTGCGCTCCATCACGTCCACGTACTGCGCGTCGCCGTGCAGCAGGAACTGGCGCTGGTTCCAGAAGTCCATGCCGACCGACGCGCACGTCTCGTTGTAGGCCGACATGTTGGGCAGGTCGTACGGCGCGCCGAATCCTTCGTGGCCGCCTGCCGCGCCGATGCCGCCGGTGAGGTACAGCTTGTTCTTGACCAGGCTGTTCCAGATGGCATCCCCCGCCGCGCGCATCTTCCCGTCGTCTTCCAGCGCGGCGACGTCGGCCATGCCGGCATACATGTACATCGCGCGAACGGCGTGGCCGACCGGCTCGGTCTGATCGATCACCTTGAGCTGCGCCTGGTTGTAGTCGAGCCCTCTGGGATTGACCGTTTCGGTGGCCGGAATCTTGTCCGGCCCGCGCTCGTCGAGCATGAACTTCGCGAGCGCGAGATATTGCTCGTTGCCGGTCACCCGGTACATCTTCACGAGGCCCATCTCGGTGATCTGGTGGCCCGGCCAGATCGATCGCTTGCCCGGACCGAAGGTCCTGGTCAGCAGGTCAGCCGCGCGGATCGCGATGTCGAGCAGCGTTCTCTTGCCGGTTGCCTGATAGTGGGCGACCGCGGCCTCGAACAGATGCCCGAGATCGTAGAGCTCGTGGCTGTCGTTGCGCTCGTTCACCCAGCGCTCCTTGCCGGCCCAGGGGTGCGGATGCTTCGGGTCGATCGTCCTCGTGGTGTAGAGGTAGCCGTCCGGCTCCTGCGCTGCCGCGATCTTCGCGATCATTCCGTCCACATAGCTGTCGAGCTTCGGATCGGGCTGCACGCTGAGCACGTACGAGGCGCCTTCGATGACCTTGTAGAGATCGGTGTCGTCGAACGGATAGCCCGGAGGCTTCATGTCGTGCGGCTGGCCGCGGAGCGCCTGAGCCGCGCGCTCGAAGTTGTTGACGCGACCGGACAGCTCGCACTGCTGAAAGGCCGCCGGGATGGTCACCTTCCGGTTGGTCTCGATCCGCGGCGCCCAGAAGACGTCGGTCAGGCGCACCGCCGTGAACGGCACCGGCTGGACGGGGTAGTCGTGGCTGGGGCGCGTCGCCGGCTCCTGATTGGGCCTTGTCCGCGCAGCACTCGCTAGCGCGACCGTAGCGGCGGCCAAGAGTATCCCCATCGCACCAATTCGGCCAGGTCTCATAAGTCCCTCACATGAATTCGGTAGTATAATCAGGAACACTACTCGCGTCCGGCTGACGGTGACATTAGCCACCAACGGAAGTCTCTCAGCCAATCGCGTCCAAACTTTTACACAACTCGTGGCAGAGCTGCGGCAAACCGCTCCCAAGTGTGCGGTTTGAGCTGGCATCTCATTGGCACTGGTGTCGGCCGAGCCCCCAAAGCTCATGACGGGCGTGTATCCGCGCCGGCGCAGGCACGGGACCGGCTCAAGGACGAACGAGGTGAGGCGTGGCAGGACCAGGGGATCACTTGAAAAAGACACTAGTGCTCGCGGCGGTTACTTTCGTCGCCGTCATGGGAACGGTAAGACCGGCGCACGGCCAGGTGTTGGCGCCGCAGGAGCGTTTGTGCGACCCATCCTTCCAGGATTGCCGCGCCGACCTGTTGAAATACATCAATCAGGAAACCGTCGGGATCGACGCCGGCTTCTGGCTCATGGACGACGACCGCTACAGGAGCGCGTTAGTGGCTGCCTTCAACAGGGGCGTTCGGGTGCGCATCCTGATGGATCCCCGATGCACCACGGAGCACGCGCAGTGTCAGCCGATCAACGACAAGCTGAAGGCCTCGGGCATTCCCATGCGGAACCGCGTGCTCACGAGCGGCATCCTGCACTGGAAGATGATGCTGTTCGCCGGCCAGCAGCAGCTCGAGTTCGCGGGGGCCAACTTCGCGCCGTTCGAGTTCGTGCCCGCCACGCCGTATGTGAACTACACCGACGAAGTCATCTTCTACACGAACACTCCGTCGTTGGTTCAGAGCTTCATGACGAGGTTCGACGACCTCTGGACGAGCACGACCGAGTTCACCAATTTCGCCAACGTCACGGAGAACCCTCTTCTTCGCAGGTACCCGACCTATCCGATCGACCCGGAGCTGAACTTCCCTCCGGAGCAGAGCTATCGCAACCGCGCGGTCGCCCTCTATAAGAAGGAGACCCAGCAGATCGACGTCATGATGTTCCGCATCACGGACGTCAACCACACCAACCAGATGCTGGCCGCGGTCGCGCGAGGTGTGCCGGTCCGGCTGATCACGGACGAAGTCGAGTACCGCAACCCGGATCGGCTGTGGGACGCCTACAACGTGGACAAGATGTACCACGCGGGCGTGCAGGTGAAGTTCGACGCGCACCAGGGCATCGATCACGAGAAGGCGGTGATGCTCTACAGCCAGGGCACATCCATCATCGGCTCGTCGAACTGGACGTCGCCGTCCACCAACTCGCAGCGCGAGCACAACTACTTCACGACACGGCCCTTCGTGTTCCAGTGGCTGCAGGACCAATTCAACCGCAAGTGGAACAACACCACGGGCAACATCGAGACCAAGGCGTTCGTGCCGCTCGCTCCGGGCGCGCCGAAGATCGTGTCGCCGGCCAACGGTGCCACGGCGCAGCCGACGACGGGGCTCTCGCTCACGTGGAACGGCGGCCTGTGGGGGCAGATTTACGATATTTACTTCGGCACGACACCGAACCCGCCGCTCCTCATCGCGAACCAGGAGCTGGGACCCACCGAATCGGCGACGGACTATCAGAAGTACGCGCTGCCAGCGCTGCAGCCCGGCACCAAGTACTACTGGAAGATCGTGTCGAAGACGATGGCGTTCAAATCGAGCCCCGGGGCGGTCTGGAGCTTCACCACGGCCGGCACGTCTGGTGGTGGCGGCGGCACGCTGCCCGCGCCCTGGACGGACGCCGACGTCGGCGACGTCGGCGTCGCCGGCAGCGCCAGCTATACGGCGCCGACATTCACGGTGAACGGTGCGGGAGCGGACGTGGGGGGAACGGCCGATGCCCTCAATTACGTGTATCAGCCTCTGTCCGGCGACGGCTCGGTTGTCGCGCGGGTCGCCACGGTACAGAACGTCGCAGCCTGGACGAAGGCCGGCGTGATGATTCGCGGATCGCTCAGCGCCGGATCGGCGCAGGCGTTCATGCTCGTCTCGAGCGGAAATGGTCTGGCCTTTCAGCGGCGCCTCACCGATGGTGGCGCCAGTACCAGCACGACGGGAAGCCTGTCGGTTGCACCTCGATGGGTGAAGCTGACGCGAACGGGAAACACCATCGCGGCGTTCGAGTCGGCGGACGGAACAACGACTAGCTGGACGCAGATTGCGAGCAACACGTTCTCGATGCCCGCGTCGGTGCTGGTCGGCCTCGGGGTGTCGAGCCACGTCAGGGGCGTGAACGCCGCGGCCACCTTCGACAACGTCAGCGTCACCACGGGCGGCGGTCAGACGGCGTCGCTGCCGCCGGGATGGGATCATCGTGATATCGGCGCGGTCAACGCACCCGGCACGGCGACGTACGCCGCGCCGGTCTTCACCCTGTCGGCGCGCGGTGCCGACATCTGGGGCGCAGCGGACGCCTTCCATTACGCGTACACGCCGCTGCAGGGTGACGCCACGGTCATCGCCCGTGTGCCAAGCGTCACCGCCGCGAACGCCTGGTCCAAGGCTGGCCTGATGGTGCGCGAGACGCTCGACGCAGCTGCCAGCCACGCGACGATCCTCGTGTCGGCCGGCAAGGGCGTGGCGTTCCAGCGCCGCGAGGCCACCGGCGGCCAGAGCGTCAGCACCGCCGGGAGTCTCTCCGGGCCCCCGCGCTGGCTGAAGCTCGTACGCAGCGGCGACACCTTCACGGCATCGGAATCGGCCGACGGCACCGCATGGACGCAGGTCGGAACGACGACGATTCCGATGGCGTCGTCGGTATTCGTCGGGCTGGCCGTAACCAGCCACACGACGACGGCAAGCACAACCGCCAAGTTCGACAACGTCACGATCGAGTAGCGCGCGCTTGACAGGACCGTGCGGGGCAGGGAGGATTAGCCCCGCACGCCTATGCGATCGTCCTTCTTCGTTCTACCTTCTTCCATCCGCCTGATCCTGGTCCTGCTTGCGGCATCGCTGACGACCGGCGCCGCCGGTCAGGACATCCATCCGATCGTTCCCAAAATTACGGAGACGGCGCGTCCGCTGCCGCTGTCCGCGGTTCGGCTCACGGGCGGGCCGTTGAAGCGCGCGCAAGAGCTCGACGCCGAGTATCTGCTGAAGCTCGAACCGGATCGCATGCTCGCCTACTACCGCGAGCGCGCGGGACTGAAGCCGAAGGCGCTGCCGTACGGCGGGTGGGATGGCGACAAGCGCAACCTGACCGGGCACATCGCCGGCCACTATCTGTCGGCCGTCAGCCTGATGTGGGCCGCGACGGGCGATCCGCGCTTCAAAGAGCGCGCAACCTACATCGTCAACGAGCTGAAAGTCGTACAGGACAAGCAGGGGGACGGCTACCTGGGAGCCCTCGCTCGCGGGCGCGAGGCGTTCGCCGAGGTGGCGAACGGCAACATCCGGTCCACCAGCTTCGACCTGAATGGCCTCTGGTCGCCCTGGTACACGTTTCACAAGACGTATGCCGGCCTTCGCGATGCCTACCGGTATACCGGTAATCGCACGGCGCTCGACATCGAGATCAAGTACGCCGCCTGGGCGGAGGGCATTCTCGCGAAGCTGACCGACGAGCAGACGCAGCGTATGCTCAACACCGAGTTCGGCGGGATGAACGAAGTGTTCGCCGATCTCTATGCCGACACCGGCGATCCACGGTGGCTGGCGCTCTCGTATCGCTTCGAGCATCGGGCCATTCTCGACCCGCTCAAGCGTCACGAGGATCCGCTGGACGGCGTTCACGTCAACATGACGATCCCGAAGCTGATCGGATCGCTGGCGCGATTCATCTATACCGGCGACGTCGGGGACGGCTTCGCCGCCGGGTACTTCTGGGATCGCGTGGCCCAGCACTACACGTTCGCGACGGGAGGCCAGGGGAAGGACGAGTACTTCCGCGAGCCCGACAAGCTGGGCAACATCATCGACGGGCGCACGGCCGAGACGTGCAACGTCTACAACATGCTGAAGATGACGCGCGAGATGTTCGCGCTCCGGCCCGATCCGGAGTACGCCGAGTTCCAGGAACGCGCGCTCTTCAATCACATCCTGGGATCGATCGATCAGGAAGGGAACACGTGTTACATGGTGCCGGTCGGGCGCGGGGTCCGGCGCGAGTACCAGGACATGTTCAGCAGCTTCACGTGCTGCGTCGGCACCGGCATGGAAAACCATGCGCTCCACGGTTACGGCATCTATTACGAGGCGGCCGACCGTTTGTGGGTCAACCTCTACGCGCCGTCGATTGCCCAGTGGTCGAGCGCCGGCGCCACCGTCGAGATGAAGACGGGCTTTCCCGACACGGACGAGGCCCGACTGACGGTGACGTTGAAAACGCCGAAGCGGCTGACGATTGCCGTGCGGCGTCCTCTCTGGGCGGGAGAAGGCTTCGTCGCCAAGGTGAACGGCACTGAGTCGATTGCCGCGCCGCCGCCAGGGTCGTACGTCGAGGTGACGCGCACATGGAACAGCGGCGATTCGATCGCGCTCGTCCTTCCGAAGGCGCTGCATCTCGAGCCGACCCGGGACAATCCCAAACGGGCGGCCATCATGTGGGGCCCCATTGTGCTCGCCGGCGATCTCGGGCCCGACCCGACACGCGGCAACGAGGACGTCCCGCCGCCGGCCGTCGATGTGCCGGTCGCTGGTTGGCGCCGACCGTCCACCGGCCCAGTGGCTGAAGCCGGTGGCCGATGAGCCGGGGACGTTCCGCACCGACGGCGTCGGCCGCGATCGCGACGTCACCCTGTCGCCGTTCTATCGAGTCCAGCATCGGGTCTACGCCGCGTATTGGGATTTCCTCACCCCGGCCGAGTGGGACACGCGGTCGGCAGAGATCGCAGCCGAGCGCGAGCGCGTGCGGCGTCTCGAGGCGATCACCGTCGCGTTCTTCCAGCCAGGCGTCGCACAGGTCGAGCACGATTTCAATCAGCAGGGTGACAACACGACCCTCGCGCGCGTCGACGGCCGTCCCGGACGGACGGGCCGCGGCTGGTTCTCCTATGATCTGCCCGTCGACCCGCAGCGGCCGATGGCGCTGGTGGTGACCTACGAAACCGACAGCCGGCGGCCGCGAACGTTCGACATTCTGGTAGATGGACAGCGAATCGCCCAGCAGGCGTTCGACGTCAGCAGCGTCTCCCGGTTCATCGACCTCGAGTATGCAATTCCGGCGGATCTGGTGCGCGGGAAGAGCAAGGCGACCATTCGCTTTCAAGCCACGAACGGCAACGACATCGCCGCGGTGTTCGCGTTGCGGACGATTCGCACGGATGGACAATGACGCTTGACGAGGGACGATCGTAATGGCCTTTCTGAACGCCTCGAATGCGTCGACGCCTGCTGGTCCCTCTGGCCGTGGTCCTGATCGCCGCGCCGCTCGTGGCTCGCCAGGCGCCATCGACGTCCGCGGGCAATGCCCAGGCGCGCATCAAGATCGACCTCGATCGGACGATCGGCACCGTGGATCCGTTGATGTTCGGCAACTTCGCCGAGCACCTGGGCCGGATGATTTACGGCGGCATCTACGACGAGAAGAGCCCGCTCTCCGACCAGTCGGGCTTCCGGCGCGACGTGCTGGAGGCCGTGAAGGGGCTCGGCGTCTCGATCCTCCGGTGGCCAGGCGGCAACTTCGCGTCGGGCTATGACTGGAAGGACGGAATCGGTCCGAAGGATCAACGGCCCGCGCGTCCAGAGCTCGCCTGGAACGACGTCGAGACGAATCGCTTCGGGACCGACGAGTTCCTTCAGTACGCGCAGGCGATCAAGGCGGAGCCCTACATCTGCGTCAACCTCGGGCTGGGCACCATCGGCGACGCGCGCGACTGGGTCGAGTACACCAACAGCGCGAACCACACCTATTGGGCGGATCAGCGGCGCAAGAACGGCCACGATCAGCCCTACAACGTGAAGTTCTGGGGGCTCGGCAACGAGATCGACGGGCCGTGGCAGCTCGGGCACAAGAACGCGGTGGAGTACGCGACCTTCGCGCTCGAGGCGGCCAAGGCGATGCGCGGCATCGATCGCTCGATCAAGCTGATCGCCAGCGGGTCCAGCAACTATGCGCCCACAGCCGATTGGATCGGCTGGAACCGCACGGTGCTGCAGACGCTGAGAAACACAATCGACTATATCTCGCTGCACACGTACATCAGGAACCGCGAGAACGACTTCGAACGGTTTCTGGGCGTGTCGCAGATCAACGTCGAGCGCTACATCGACACCACGCAGGCGTTGATTCGCGAGGTTCAGACGGCCGCGAATCCACGGCCCATCTACATCGCGTACGACGAGTGGAACGTCTGGTACCGCGCGTTCAACGAGCAGAAGCTCGAAGAGGTCTATAACTTCGAGGACGCGCTGGCGATGGGCATGTTCTTCAACTCGTTCTTCCGCCACGCTGATATCGTGAAGATGGCCAACCTGGCGCAGCTGGTGAATGTGATCGCGCCGATCATGACGAACGACAAGGGCGCTGTTCCTGCAGCCGATCTATTTCCCCATCGCGGAGCTCGGGCGGCAGCGCGGCAACACGTCGCTCGACGTCTGGGTCGCATCGCCCACCTACAAGGTGGCCGACCGTCCGCAGGAGCTGAAGTACCTCGACGTGTCCGCGACCTATGATCGGCCGGGGAAGCGTCTCTTCGTCAACGTGCTGAATCGCAGTCGCGACAAGGACATCACGGCGTCGATCGAGAACAGCTCGGGCGGGCTCTCGCCGGACGCGGCCGTCTGGCAGATGAATCATCCAGACCTGAAGGCCACCCACACGTTCGGCGACGACCGCAAGGTCCGTCCCACGACGACGACGGCGACGCTCGCCGGCGACGGAGGCGCGCTCCGCTATACCTTTCCAGCGCACTCGCTCACGGTGCTGACGTTGAAGACTCCCTGAGGTCACACTTCCGGAGGATGCCGATGTCTCGCTTTACGGCCGACCACATGGCCTTTGCCGCCTCGAAGACCCGGTACATGGGCCGCGAGGAATCGATCGAGTTCCTGAAGACGCTGAACATCCAGCTGAGCGTGGGGCACTGGTCGGCGGGCGATTTCTGCGATCGCTTCGCGCCTCCGGGCTATCACTCCGACGATCCCGCGTTCAAGAGCGACTTCGAAGCGCAGTGCCGGCGCGCCAAGGCCGCCGGCGTCGACGCGATCGAGAGCGCACCAGAGCGTCTTCGAGAAGACCATGAACGGCGACCTCGACATGAAGCTCATCGAGCGCGCGCGGGACGGCTACCTGCGCGAGCTCGGCATGACGATCAGCGCCTGCAACATCAACGTCTGGACCAACCCGAAGTTCCGGCTGGGCGGCCCGTGCAATCCCGATCCCGGCGCTCAGGCGCGCCGCGCTCGACGAGATGCTGAAGGGGCTCGAGATCTGCAAGGTGCTCGAGATCGAGGTCATGAGCGTCTGGCCGGGATCCGACGGCGCCGACTACCACTTCCAGATCGACTACCTGCAGGCGCTCGAGTGGTTCACCGAGTCGCTGGTCACGCTGAACCGCAAGTGCCTCGAGGCCGGCATCAAGCTCGGGATCGAGCCGAAGCCGTACGAGCCGCGCGAGCTGTACACGATCATCCCGACGGCGGCGTCGGCCATCGTCGTCGCGCAGAAGGTGAACCAGGCGTGCGGCGGCAACAACTGCGGCCTCACGATCGACTACGGCCATCAGAAGATGGAGGCGACGACGGCGTCGACCGCGTGCGATCTGGCGGAGTTCGCCGGCGTGCCGGTGCACAAGTTCGACATCAACGACGCGCGCCAGGGCCGCAACGATCAGGACCTGATGTTCGGGACGATCTCGATTCCCGAGTCGGTCGAGTATCCTCTACACGACGTTCGTGCGGAACTACCAGGGCTGGTACAGCCAGGATCAGTTCACGTATCGCGAGGACCCGACCCGCGCGATCGAGCGCAGCATGATCAACTTCGCCAACCTCTCGCTCAAGGCCGTGCGCATTCTTGCGGTCCAGCCGGCCCTCGATCGCGCGCGGGCCGCCGGCACCGGGCCCGACGTCCTCGACGTCGTCTCGCCCGTGCTCGTCGGGATGAGCGCGCGCGCCTTCACGATCGGGGTCGACTTCGGCACCAGCTCGGTCCGCGCGCTCGTCGTCGACTGCGAGGACGGACGCGAGCTCGGCACGCGGGTGTTCGACTATCCGAGCGGCGACCAGGGCGTGCTGCTCGATCCGAAGCAGCCGCACCTGGCGCGCCAGAATCCCGCGGACTACATCGAGGGTCTTCGCGAGTCGCTGCGGGGCGCGCTGCTCGACGCCGAGCGCGATCCCGGGCTTCTCGCGCGAGCGCGTGATCGGGCATCGGCGTCGACACGACCGGGTCGACGCCGCTGCCGGTCGATGCCGAGGCGCGTCCGCTGGCGTCGACCCGCGATGGAAGAACAACCTGGCGGCGCACGCGTGGCTCTGGAAGGACCACACGTCGGCCGAGCGAGGCCGCCGCGATCACGGAGATCGCGGCCGCGCACGCGCCCGAGCTATCTGGCGCCGATCGGCGGCACCTATTCGTCGGAGTGGTGGTGGTCGAAGATCTGGCACTGCCTGCAGGTCGCGCCCGACGTGTTCGACGCGGCCGCGAGCTGGGTCGAGCTGGCCGACTTCGTCCCGGCGCTCCTGGCGGGCGTCAACGACTCGCGGCAGATCGTCCGCTGCATCTGCGCGGCCGGCCACAAGGCGATGTACTCCGATGCGTGGGGCGGGCTGCCGTCGAAGGCGTTTCTCACGCGGCTCGATCCGAAGCTGGCGGAGCTCCGCGATCGGCTCTACGACAAGGCGTGGCCGCCCGGCCATCCCGCGGGCCGTCTGTCGCGAGGAGTGGGCGCTGACGCTCGGACCTGCCGCGCCGGCATCGCGATCGCGATGGGCGGCTTCGACGCGCACTACGGCGCGGTCGGCTCCGGCGTCAGGACCGGCACGCTCGTGAAGATCATCGGCACGTCGACGTGCGACTGCGCCGATCGCGCCCGACGGCCGACCGCGATCGCCGACATCCCCGGCATCTGCGGCATCGTCAATGGCTCGATCCTGCCGGGCTACTTCGGCATCGAAGCGGGGCAGTCGGCGGTCGGCGACCTCCTGAAGTGGTGGGTCGAGGGTGTCTGCCAGGACAACAGCGCGCTGCACGCCGACCTCTCCGCGGAAGCGACGCGCTCGCGCCGGGCGAGTCGGGGCTCGTCGCGCTCGACTGGAACAACGGCAACCGCACGATCCTCGTCGACACGCGGCTGACCGGGCTGATCCTCGGGCCAGACGCTGCACACGACCCGCGCGGAGATCTATCGCGCGCTGATCGAGGCGACCGCGTACGGCGCGCGCGCGATCATCGAGCGGATGCGCGAATACGGCGTCGCCGATCGATCGCGTCGTCTGCTGCGGCGGCATCGCCGAGAAGAACGACCTGTTCATGCAGATCTACGCCGACGTCATCGGCCAGCCGATGCTGATTGCCGGATCGCGCGCAGACGCCCGCCCTCGGCGCCGCGATTTCGGCGGCCGTCACGGCGGGCGCGGTACGCGGCTACGGTGGGACGAGGCGCAGGAGCGCATGACGCGCCTGAAGCCAACCGCCTACGAGCCGCGCCCGGCCGCGGCGCATGGTCTACGATCGAGCTCTACGGCATCTACCGCGAGCTGCACGACGCGTTCGGCGGCGTGGCAGGCGCCCGACCGGACCTGGGATCGGTGATGAAACGTCTCCTCGTCATCAAGGAACGCGCGTCTGGCGCCGCGGGATCCGCATGATTGCGCTCGAGCTGCGAAAGGTCGTGCTACCGCGCGAACCAGCGGCTGGCCGACACCGGCCTGGTCATGGGCACGTTCGGCAACGTCTCGGCCGTCGATCGCGCAGCTCGGTCTCTTCGTGATCAAGCCGAGCGGCATCGCGCTATCGAGGAGCTGACGCCCGAGCACATGGTTCCCGTCTCGCTCGCGACGGGCATGCCGGTCGAAGGCAAGCTCCGCCCCTCGTCTGACACGCCGACGCACCTGGAGCTGTACCGCGCCTTCGATTGCGGCGGCATCGTCCACACGCATTCGGAATTCGCGACGGTGTTCGCGCAGGCGCGCAGCCGAGTCCGCTGCATGGGCACGACCCACGCCGACTACTTCAAGGGCGACATTCCCGTCACGCGGCCGCTGCGCGCCGACGAAGTCGCGCAGGACTACGAGCGCAACACGGGACTGGTGATCGTCGAGACGTTCCGCCAGCTGGGCCTGTCGAGCGCGGACGTGCCGGCCGTGCTCGTCGCCAACCACGGGCCGTTCACCTGGGGTGCCGACCCGTTCGAGGCGATCGAGCACGCCGAAGTCCTCGAATTCGTCGCGCGCGTCGAGTGGCGCGTGCGGACGCTGGCCTCCGACGCGCCGCGCCCGACTCCTGGCTCGTCGAGCGCCATCACAGCCGCAAGCACGGCCCGTCGGCGTACTACGGTCAGAAATGAGCCGCGCGGTCCTCTGGGATCTCGACGGCACGCTCGTCGACTCCGAGGCGTTCCATTGGCAGTCGTGGCAGTACGCGCTCGAGGCCGATGGCGTCGACGTCACCTTCGATCAATTCAAAGCCAGCTTCGGCCAGCGCAACGACCGCATCCTGCGCGTCTGGCTGGGGGCCGATGCCGCGAACGAGCGCATCGCGCGGATCGCCGAGGCCAAGGAAGCCGAGTACCGCCGGCTGGCCGAGACGCACGGCCTGACGCCGCTGCCGGGCGCAGCCGACTGGCTGGAACGGCTTCAGCGGAACGGCTGGCGGCAGGCGATCGCCTCGTCGGCGCCGCGACTCAACGTCGACGTGATGCTGCGCGCCCTGCACCTCACGCGTTACTTCGACGCGATCGTCTCCGCCGAGGACGTCGCGCACGGCAAGCCCGATCCCGAGGTCTTCCTGACGGCGGCCGCGCGACTGGACGTCGCGCCGTCCAGCGCCGTCGTCGTCGAAGACGCCGCCGCCGGCATCGAGGCGGCGCGTCGCGCCGGCATGCGCAGCATCGGCGTCAGCCTGACGGCCACGCTCCCGGCGGACGTGACCGTCACGTCGCTCGCGGATCTGCCGCCGGACGCGTTCGATCGGCTGCTCGAGCGGACATCAGGCTGACGCGATCCGTCAGCTCCCGCTTTCCATCTTCTTCCACGCCTGCTCGTACTGGTCCACGTTGTCCTTCGTGACGACGTCCACGCCGGAATCGATGATGGGGGAGGCGGGCTTCTTGCCGTGCTTGATGTCGTAGAGGATCTGCACCGACTCGCTGCCCCAGCCGAAATACTTCTGGCCGAGCAGCACCTGCACCTTGCCTTCGCGGAGGAGATCGAGCGCGGGCTGGATCGTGTCGAACGAGATCACCTTGGTCTTCGCCGGATCGATCGGCGCCGTCGCGTTGCGCGTGAACACCGGCCAGCCGCCGACCGAGAGCCACGCGCCGAGATCGGGATAGCGGTTCGTGCCGGTGGCGATGAGCTCGGCGCAGCGAACCGAGTCCTCCTTGATGTCGTAGACCTCGACGATCTTGATGCCCGGCGCCTTGGACAAGCGCTTCCCTCACGCCGTCGAGCCGGCTCTGCAGGTTCGTGGCGCCGACGCTCGTGATGATCGCGACCTTGCCCTTGCCGTTCAGCAGCTTCACCGCCTGCTCGCCGAGGATGCGGCCCGACGCCAGGTCGTCGACGCCGTAGAACGCCATACGCTTCGACTTCGGCGCGTCCGAGTCCCACGTCACGACCGGGATGCCCGCATCGATCGCGCGGTTGATCGTGTCGGTCAGGAAGTCGCCGTTCAGCGCCGAGATCGCGATGCCGTCGACGTGCTGCGTGATGTAGGACTCGAGGATCTCCTTCTGCTTCAGCTGATCGGCGCTCGTCGGGGCGTTCCAGAGAATGTCGACGTCGCCGAATTCCTTCGCCTTCCGCTCGGCGCCGATCTTCGCGTAGTTGAAGACCGGGATGTCGAGCGTCTTCGGGATCACGGCGAACCGCAGTCGCGGCTTGGCGCCGGCATCGGACGGCGGCTTCGAACCGCAGGCCAGTGTCAACGCAGTTGCGGCAGCGACGCCGAGCACTGCCGAGGACAACCATCTACGCGTCATAGCGCTCCTCTGTGTCAGTCAACGGCGTTCGGCACGAACGCATCGAAGCACGAAGACTACGGAGCCAATGTCAGGCTTCGCGATCTCTTGTGTTCGTGCTCTTCGTGCTAGCCGCGGCTCCGCAGTCCGCGGCCAGCAGCAACTGGTCCATCACCACGATCACGATCACCACGAGGCCGACGATCAGCCGATCGTAGAACGTCGCGCCGGGAATCTGCGGCAGCGCGTTTCGCAGCACGCCGAAGATCAGCGTGCCGAGCACGGCGCCCACGACCGAGCCGCGGCCGCCGGCCAGGCTGGCGCCGCCGACGACCGCGGAGGCGATGATATCCAGCTCGTAGCCGGTCGCGAGATCCGCCTTGCCCTGGCCCTGGACGAGCACGAGCACCACGCCGGACACGCCCGCGAGCAGGCCGGACAGCGCGTAGACCGACGTCTTGACGCGGCCGACGGCGATGCCCGAGAACAGCGCGGCCGTTTCGTTGCCGCCGACCGAGAACACCGCGCGGCCCCATTGAAACGCGGTCATCAGCGACCTGGAAGACGAGCGCGAGCACGACCAGGACGATCGGCGCGACCCAGTCGGCCGGCAGGCCGAGCGGCCGCCAGCCGCCGAGCAGCCGGCTCGACACGTCGAAGTACTGCCCTTCGGTGATGATGAACGCCGGCTCCGCGCGTGATGCCCATCACGCCGAGCGTCGCGATGAACGGCGGCAGTCGCACGACCACGATCAGCAGCGGCGCTCAGCAGGCCCGGCGCCGAGGCCGACCAGGACGCCGACGGTCATCGCCGGACCGAGCGGCCAGCCGTGCACGACGAAGAGGTCGCGCGCGCGACCACGCCCGCGAGCGCCATCACGGCGCCGGGCGCGAGATCGATGCCGCCCGAGATGATCACGATCGCCGCGCCGACCGCGGCGATGCCGTAGATCGACGAGTACTTCAGGATCAGCAGCGCGTTGCCGGCGTTCAGGAACGGATGCGGCCGGTTGCCGTCCGGCCAGAGCCACCAGGTGAAGAACAGGATCTCGAGGACCAGGATCGACGACCGTGCTGAGCTCGCGCACCTCCCACAGCTTCTTCACGCCACGACCTCGTGCGTCGCCAGCCGCATGACCGTTCCTCGGTCGCGTCGCGCGCCGGCGATCTGCTCCTCGCATCCGCCCTTCGCGCATGACGATGATGCGGTCGGCCAGGCGCCAGCAGCTCCGGCAGATCGCTCGACGCCACGAGGCAGGCGGCGCCGCGTGCCGCCTCGCGACGGATGATCTCGTGGATCTCGAACTTCGCGCCGACGTCGACCCCCTTGGTCGGCTCGTCGAGCAGGACGACCGTCGGCGCGGTTCGCCAGCCACTTGGCCACGACGATCTTCTGCTGGTTGCCGCCGCTCAGGCTGTCGGGCGCGACATCGACGCCGGCGGCCTTGATCCGCCAGGTCGCCAGCAGCGACTCGCGCCTCTCGGCGCTCCCGCCGCGAACGGCACGAGGACGATCGCGCCGGACGGCGGCCTTCGGCAGCACGAGGTTGTGACGGACCGTCAGGTTGAAGAACAGCCCCTGCCGCTGGCGCTCTTCCGGCACCAGCGCGATGCCGGCTCGCGCAGCGGCGCGAGGCGAGTCGAGGCGGACGACCCGTCCGTCGACGCGGATCGTGCCGCGCGTCCGGCGCGTAGACGCCGAAGATCGTCTCGAGCAATTCGGACCGGCCGGAGCCGACGAGCCCGAACAGCCCGACGATTTCTCCCGACGCCACCGACAGGCTGACGTCGTGAAAGCAGGGCCGGCGCGTGAGTGCGCTGACGTCGAGCAGCGGCTTCGCCGACGCCGCGGGGCTCGTGCGGCGTGCGCTCGCGGCAGCTCCCGCCCGACCATCGCGCGCACGATCTCGTCAGCCGTGACGCGCGCGCTCGAACGTGCTCGACGTACGCGCCGTCGCGCAGCACCGTGATGCGATCGCACAGCCGGAAGACTTCGGGCAGCCGGTGCGACACGTACAGCAGCGTCACGCCGCGTGCCTCGCGTCCTCGCAGGACGGCGAAGAGATGGTCGGCTTCGGCGTCGGTCAGCGCGGTCGTCGGCTCGTCGAGGACGAGGATGCGGCACTCGAACGCGAGCGCGCGCGCGACCTGGAGCAGCTGGCGATGCGCGGCCGAGAGCGATTCGGCAGGCGCGTCGGGCGAGACGGCCAGGTGCAGCCTCGGCAGGAGGCGCCTGCGTCCGCTCGCGCATCTCGCCGTTGCGCAGCCGTCCAAGCCGGGTGATCTCGCGGCCGGCGAAGATGTTCGCGGTGACCGTGAGGTTCGGGAAGCACAGCATCTCCTGGTAGACCATGCCGATGCCGCGCTCGAGCGCGTCACGCGGACTGCCGAGGTGCGAGTGCGCACGCCGTCGCCAGCAGACCTCGCCGCGGTCGGGCTGCACGATGCCGGCGAGCACCTTGAGCAGCGTCGACTTGCCGGCGCCGTTCTCTCCGACGAGGGCGTGGGCCTGCCCTGGCGACGCTGAACGACACGTCGCGCAGGGCGTGCACGGCGCCGAACGATTTCGAGACGTGCTGGAACTCAAGGGCCGGCATGTGCGGTGCCGGAGATATTACGTGATCGGCGGTCGTGTACGGAATCGCTTACAATGCCCGCGGACGATTTGGGGAGCTCTTCGATGAAACTTGCCGTACCGTGCATGAGTGTCGCCGCCATCGCTCTGACCCATGTCCTCGGCGCGCAGGCGCCGGCGACCGCCAAAGGCCCGACCGTGACCCGCATCGAATCTCGCGCTTCGCTCGACGGCAAGCCCATCGACATCTTCACGCCTCACCAATGGCCATGGCATGGAGGTGGAGGCGATGACCTACGGCGGGCATCATCACGTCGCTCAAGGTCCCCGATCGCGCGGGCAAGCATCGCCGACGTCGTCCTCGGCTTCGACACGCCGCAGGGCTATCTGTCGGACCCGCCACCGCCGTTCTTCGGCGCGCTCGATCGGGCGCTACGGCAACCGGATCGCGAAGGGGAAGTTCACGCTCGACGGGCACACCTACACGCTGGCGACCAACAACAGCCCGAACCACCTCCACGGCGGCAACAAGGGCTTCGACAAGGTGCTCTGGACCGCCCAACCCGCGCAGAGCGGCGCGTCGGTCGTGTTCACCCGCACGAGCCCTGACGGGGAAGAGGGATATCCGGGCACGCTGCAGGCGCGCGTCACCTACACGCTCACCGACAGGAACGAGCTCGTCGTCGAGTATCACGCGACGACCGACAAGGCGACGCCGGTGAACCTGACGCAGCACAGCTACTTCAATCTGGCGGGCGAAGGGTCCGGCGACATCCTCGGACACGAGCTGATGATCAACGCCGACCGCTACACGCCGGTCGACGAGACGCTGATTCCGACCGGCGAGCTTGCGCCGGTCGCGGGCACGCCGTTCGACTTCCGGAAGGCGACCGCGATCGGCGCGCGGATCGATCAGGACAACGCCCAGCTGAAAAACGGGAAGGGCTACGATCACAACTGGGTGCTGAACCGGACGGGCAGCGGCCTGCAGCTGGCCGCGCGTCTCACGGATCCGAAAAGCGGCCGCACGCTCGAGATTCAGACGACCGAGCCCGGGCTGCAGTTCTATTCGGGCAATTTCCTCGACGGCAGCATCACGGGCAAGTCGGGCCACAAGTCTACGGCCATCGCACGGGTCTGTGCCTCGAGACCCAGCATTATCCGGATTCACCGAATCAGCCGACGTTTCCGTCGACGATTCTGCAGCCGGGCCAGAGCTACGATTCGAAGACCGTCTTCGCGTTCATCGCGAAGTGACGGAGCGGCGCACCGGAGCTCCCCGCAGCGCCTCGACTTCGCGCTACTATGGAGCCGGCCCTGATGCCCGAACGACGGTCTCTGCGTTATGGCATTTTGACGCTGGTCGCGGCGTGGGCGCTGCTCTGCGGCACGCCCGCGCCTCACGGGGTCAGCCACGAGCTGCCCGATCGGCTCACGGACGCGGCGTTCTGGGCGATCGTAACGGACTTCTCCGAACCCGGCGGCTACTTCCGGTCCGACAACCTCGTCTCGAATGAGACCACCTTTCAGCACGTCATACCGACGCTGCAGCAGAACGCCACGCCGGCGAGCGCCTACGTCGGGGTCGGACCCGAGCAGAACTTCACGTATCTGGTGGCGCTGAAGCCGCGCATCGCGTTCATCGTCGACATCCGTCGGCAGAACCTGCTGCTCCACCTGATGTACAAGGCGCTGATCGAGATGTCGCCCGAGCCGCGCAGATTTCCTGTCGCGGCTGTTCTCACGCGAAAAGCCCGCAGAATCTGACCTCCGGAATGTCGGTGCGTGCGCTCTTCGGCGCTTTCGATGCCGTCCAGCCAGAAGTGGGGACGTTCGACCAGAACCTGCGGGAAGTGACGCGCAGGCTCACACGGCAGCATCGGTTCTCGCTGTCGAGCGACGACCTCCGGTCGATCGACTACGTGTATCGCTCGTTCTTCGGCGCAGGTCCCGATATCCGGTACTCGTTCGGTCGAGGGCCGGGCTGGCTGCCATTTCCCAGCTATCGCGATCTGATGACCGAGGCCGACGCGCAGGGTGTGTCCCGCAGCTACCTCGCATCCGAGGAGAACTACCAGACGCTGCGCGACATGGAGCTCCGCAACCTGATCGTCCCGGTGGTCGGCGACTTCGGCGGGCCGAAGGCGCTGCGGTCGGTCGGAGCGTATCTTCGTGCGCGCAACGGCACGGTGACGGCGTTCTACACGTCGAACGTCGAGCAGTATCTCTTCCGCGGCGACGACTGGCAGCGCTTCTATTCCAACGTCGGCACGTTGCCCATCGACGAGCGCAGCACCTTCATCCGATCGTTCTTCAACAACATCGGCTTCCGCGGCTACCAGTTTCAGACGGCTCCCTATCCGCCGCCTGGTCCCGGTCCGCGCTCGCAGACGTTGCTCAACTCCGTGCTGGATCTCCTGGCGGCCTATCAGGCGGGACGCGTCCAGAGTTATCGCGACGTCATCGAGCTGTCGCATCAACCGTGAAGGGGAGAGCGCGGACGCAGCGGATGTGATCCAGCCATTCACCGCCTTTTCAGCAACCTGTCAGGGGTGCCCGCCCACTCGCACATCCTGCGTCTTGCGCTCGCCGTCCGCGATGCTCACTGGCATCGACGCGGGGAGCAGCTGCTGCAGAATCGCCGGATCGTCCCATTGGCCAGGCTCGATGTCGTCCACGGCGGCCAGGCGATAGTCGCCCGGTGGCAGGTTCACGAACGCGAACGCGCCATCGGCGGCTGGACGCACGCTTTGAATACGCCTCGAGTCCGCCGTCCACAACGCCTGATCCGCCGGAAAGAGAACGATGGCGTAGTCGGGTGCAGCAGCGCCAGCCGAGTTCTGCAGCTGGCCCGCGAGCTGTGAGACGTGATCGGAAAACGTGATCACCGCGTTGTCGATGCTCTGATTCGGCTGGACGTCGAACGGCGCGTCGAACGCGTCCCGGCCGCCGACAGCGGCGGCGCGTACGTTCCAGCCATTCGGCTTGCCGCTGCCCGGGAACGAGGCGGCGAACCGGTACCGGCCAGGCGTGACGCCCGTCAGCAGGAAGCGACCGGTCGCATCCACTTTGGCGCTGCCCGGCGCGACCGATACGGCGTCGCCGTTTTGTGTCGGTTGCAGCGTCACGCGAATGGAGGTCAGATCCGCCGGCGGCCTCAGCGCTGTCCCATCGAATTGAATCTGGCCCGCGATCGTCATGCCGGGGGCGAGCGCGAGCACGAGACCCGACACGTTGTCGCCGTCAACGGACACGTCGGCGGCCGCCCAGAGGATTTGCGATGGACCACCGGCCGTCGGCTGGCCGGCCAGCGCGCTCGGCACAACGGCGCGCGCCAGGAGCGTGTACCGGCCCGGAAGGACGTCGGAAAATCCGAAACTGCCATCGGGCGCAACCATCGCGGTGCGGTAGCCGTCGAATGGAATTCCTGGAAAGGCGACCTGACCGCTCGCCATCAGGCTGACCTTCAGGCCGGGCGGCACTTCTCCCGTCACCGGCAAGACAATGGTGCCGTCCACATGCGCGGTCGGTACGACCTGCAGCGTGAAATCGACTCCGCTCCGTTCCTCGCCCTTGCCTACCGCGAGCACGGCCGCTTGTGCGGGCGCAGTGGTTCCGGGATAGAACGTCGAGGCGAGCGCGATCGTCTGCGAGGGAGAGGGCGATGGATTGCCCGCGCCGCGCGTCCCGCACATCGAGATCGCTCGTCAGCCGCAGTTCCTGACCTTGCGCACCGAGGAACCCCGGCCGCCACGACGCGCCCACGATGTAGTCGCCAGGCGGCAGGCCGTAGATGCGGTATTCGCCCCGGTCGTCGGTGATCGCCGATGCGCGGCCGGACACGACCCGCCGCTCGCCGTTCCGCATCGCATAGCGCATCGCCCGCACCGTCGTGCCGATCGATGGCTGACCAGCTGGATCCAGCAGCACACCGGTGATCACGGAGCCGTGCGCGAGTCGAATTCGAAGATCGACTCGCTTGCCTGCGTCCACCAGCACAGCGGTGCCGGGGTGAAGCGGCTTCTTCGCGCCGTACGCGGTCGACGACCCAGCCATCCTTCGCGGCCGACACGGTAAAGCGACCGGCAGGCAGATTCGGAAACGTGAACCGCCCCCAATCGTCCGTCACCGTCGTCAGGCCCGTCGTGACATCGCCATTCAACATGACGCGCGCGTGACGCACCGGCCGCGCCTCGGGATCATCGGCAACGACGGCGCCGGCGATCGTGGCGGTTGCGCGCGTGTCGGCTTGCGTGTCGCGTGGCGGCGCCTGCGCCGCGACGTGGGACGAGCCGGCAATGAGGACGACGATGAAAGAAGCGGCGGCGATCATTGTTGTGGCGCGCGAACAGTCGTCGTCCGCAGATCCTGGAGCCTGCGTTCACCTTCGTCGAGATGCACCTGCTCGGCCGATCGCGACAGCACGTCGAGGAACGACTGGGATCGCGCCACTCGTCACCGAACGTCTCTTTCAGCGCGACGACGTAGTAGTCACCCGGCGGCAGCACGGGCAACGTGTAGGATCCGTTGCTCGTCGCGCGCGTGCTGCGCAGCCGTCTGCGGAACCGAGCCCTGGCTGACCCACATGTCGCTGTCGGCCGGAAACGCGACGACGACTGCGCCGGGATCAACGGCGTTTCGCAGCGCGCACCATGCCGCCGATCACCGCCGGGCGATCGGTGAACGTCACGACCACGCCGGAGATGTCTTCCGATCCCAGCTGAATCGGCGTGTCGGCCACGTCGCGGCCGCTGAGAAGCGCGCCAACGAAGAACCAATCCGACAGCCCCGCCGCGCGAACGAAATACTTTCCTGGCGGCACACCGTAGGTCGTGAAACGACCGTTCTGGTCTACGCGCCCTGTCACGAGCGAAAGGTCGTCCGGCAGCTTCGACCCATCCGCCGGCTCGAGGGTGACACGCATGTTGGCCAGCGCCACGGCGTCCGGACGATCGCCCGATCCGTCGAACTCGATCCGTCCGCTGACGCGTGCGCCAACGCGCAGCGCCAACGTCAGGTTCGTCACGTCTCTGTCGCCGATCGCAAGCGGAACATCCGTGAACAGCGTGGCATCAGCAGGAATGGGCGGCGGAATGGGCCGGCCGGGATCGGGCGACGCCGACGTGGTCACCGAGACCGATCCGGATCGCACCAGCGTCATCGTATTGTCCATCGTCGGCGCCCACCGGCAATCGCGGAATGCGCATGATGCGAAGCGAGTACTGCCCCTGCGGCACCGCCGCAAATGCAAAGCTCCCGTTTCCGTCGCTGATGGTCGTGGCAGCGTCGAGATCCGGTAGCAGCTCCTCGTTGCCTTCGGCGATCAGTCGCATCGGCACGTAGCTGGCGTGGCCGTCAGGCGCGAGGATGCTGCCCGAGACCTTCACCGCACGGAACGGCTGCAGCTGGATGTCGATACCCGATCGCTCTTCCCCCGCCTTGACGGCCACGACCGTGGCGCCCGCGGCCGTCTGCACCGACGGATGGAAGGTCGTCGGATAGATCAGAAAGGAACCGTCATCCGTGGGAACGGGCGTGGCGGTGCCTGGCGTCAACGAGATCGTCTGCGAGTCGGACCGCAGCGCGAACTGGCTGCCGGACGGCGCGATGGCGGCACCGAGCGCCGCCATGTCGCGAGAGAGTCCAAGACGGCGCGCGTCCGGCGATCCGCGGAGCAGTGAATCGATGACCGCTCCTGGCACCGACACCTGTGTCGACTGAACGGCGACCTTGTAGTCGCCGGGCGCGAGACCTGCAATCCGGTAGACCCCTCGGTCGTCCGTGGCTACCGCAACGCCCGGCACGTATCGCGGACGTCCCCCGATGAACTCGCGCGAGAAGCTCTGCACGCGCGCGCCGACGACGGGCTCGCCAGATTCGTCAACGACCGTGCCGGTCAACACCGCATGTCTCCACATGCGGACTTCGACGTCCGTGACCCGCTGACCCTGGCCCACCTGAATCGGCTGCGCGCTGCCGTTCGGCCGCTGCTGCGCGTTCGTGGCGTCGAGGTAGCCGCCCTTCGTCACCGTCACGAAGAGCGTGCCCTTCCGGAGCCCGCGAGCGACGAACTGCCCGTCGCCGTTGGTCATCAGATGCGGCGGGGAAGACGCAGGCCTTCCGGAGCCAGAAGCCAACGGCACGGCCGCGCTGCCGAACAGCGTGACGATGGCACCGGGAATCGGCCGATTGGTCGTCGCGTCGACGACACGCCCGAGGACGAGGCTGGGCGCAGGAGGTGCAGGCACTTGCCCGGCGCCGGCGATGAGTACGGCGACAGCGATCGCAGCCGTCAGCATGATCGGTCAGCTTCGAACCTTCATGGTAACCCCGAGTTGTGCGGGAGTGAACGGAGACGAACGGAGAAGGCAGAGTCCGGGGCCTTCTTGCCTTCCGCGCCTACCACAGGTGATGGACGTGCTCGCGGACGTACCGGTCGTAGACCCGCGCTGTCGCCGCCATGATCGCGTCGTCGAGCGGCGGCATGTCGGCCGCTGCCGCGTTCGAGCGCGCCTGTTCGGGCGTCCGCGCGCCGGGAATCGTGCAGCTGACCGCGTCGAACATCAGCGTCCAGCGAAGCGCGAGCTGCGGCAGCGTCCAGCCGGCCGGCACGAGCGGCCGCAGCTCCTCGACGGCGCGCAGCCCGACCTCGTAGGGCACGCCCGAGAACGTCTCGCCCTTGTCGAAGGCTTCGCCGTTGCGGTTGAACTGTCGATGATCGTCGGGCGCGAACGTTGACGTGGCGGTGAGCTTGCCGGTCAGCAGACCGCTGGCGAGCGGCACGCGCGCGAGGACACCCACCTCGCGGCGCAGCGCCTCCGGAAAGAAGACTTCGGCGGGCCGCGGCCGAAAGATGTTGAAGATGATCTGAACGGTCTCGACGCCCGGATGGCGGATGGCTTCGAGCGCCTCGTCTATGCGCTCGACGCTGACGCCGTAGTGACGAATCTTGCCGGCTCGAACGAGGTCGTCGAGGATTTGATAGACGCCCGTGTCGCCAAAGACCGCGGACGGCGGGCAGTGCAGCTGGAGCAGATCGATCGCGTCCACGTCGAGGTTCCGCAGGCTTCGACCGACCCAGTCGTCCAGGTTGGCGCGCGAATACCCCTCGAGCGTCTGCACCGGCAGCCGGCGACCGGCTTTGGTCGCCACGTAGAAGCGCTCGCCCGGCCGCTCCGCACGCAATCGCGCCAGGAGACGTTCGCTCCGCCCGTCGCCGTAGACGTCCGCGGTGTCGATGAAGTTCACGCCCGCATCGAGCGCCGCGTGGAGTGTCCGCATCGACTCCTCGTCGTCCACCGCCCCCCACGATCCGCCAATCGCCCACGCGCCAAAGCTCACCGACGACACGGACATTCCCGTCCGCCCGAGCGCTCGATACTGCATCCCGTAATCCTGTCGCGTTCTCGCGCGCCGTGCAACGTCGTTTGCGAATGCCGCGGAGCGGATGCCACAATGGCCGGCATGACGCGTACGTTTCTTCTGGGTCTCGCCGCCGCGCTGTCGGCCGCGTTGCCGCTCTCGCAAGCCAACCCCGACCGCATGACCGCCGCAACGTTCGAAGGATTCGCGTTTCGCGGCATCGGCCCCAATCTGACGACCGGACGGATCTCCGACGTCGATATCGATCCGAAGAATCCCAACGTCTGGTACGTCGCCTCAGCGTCCGGCGGGCTGTGGAAAACGGAGAACCGCGGCAACACGTTCACGCCGGTGTTCGACGCATACGGCTCCTATTCGCTCGGCTGCGTCGTCGTCGATCCGAAAGACTCCAACGTCGTCTGGCTCGGGACGGGCGAGAACAACAATCAGCGAAGCGTCGGGTTCGGCGATGGCGTCTACAAGTCCATCGACGCCGGCAAGACCTGGAAGCGGATGGGGCTCGAGAACTCCGAGCACATCCAGAACGTCCTGATCGATCCGCGCAACTCGAGCACGGTCTACGTGACGGCGATCGGTCCGCTGTGGTCGGCGGGCGGCGACCGCGGGCTGTTCAAGACGACCGACGGCGGCGCCACGTGGAAGGCTCTGCTCTCATCAGCCCTGACACCGGCGCGACCGACATCGTGATGGATCCGCGGAAGCCGGACACGCTCTACGTCGCGGTCCTGCAGCGCCGGCGCGCCGTCGGCCAGCTCATTGGCGGCGGTCCCGAGAGCGGCGTCTACAAGACGACCAATGCCGGCAAGACGTGGACGAAGCTCACCAAGGGACTGCCGACCGTCGAACTGGGCCGCGTGGGCCTCGGCATCAACCACAAGAATCCAAACACTGTCTACGCGCTCGTGACGGCCCAGAAAGGAGAGGGCGGATTCTTCCGATCCGACGACGGCGGCGCGTCGTGGAATCGGATCGGGAAACAGGTTGGCGGACGCGGCGGGATCGGCGACGAACCCGACGAGCGTCGAGACGGAAGGCGAACAGCCGCCCGGCGGCGCTGCGCAAACGGCGCCCGGCAATCAGGATTGGTACCGCGGCGGCGACCCTGGCTACTACAACGAGATCTTCGTCGATCCGGAAAACCCGGACGTGATCTACTCACCTCAAACGAACCTCTGGCGCAGCGAGGACGGCGGCAGGACGTGGCGGATGATCCAGATGCCCGGCGTCCACGTGGACTACCACGAGGTCCTCTGGGACCCGAGCGACCATCGGCACCTGCTGATCGGCAACGACGGCGGCCTCTACGAGACCTACGACGACATGAAGACGTGGCGGCATTTCACGAACCTGCCGCTGTCGCAGTTCTATCGAATTTCGACCGACAACGCGCGGCCGTTCTACCACGTGTGCGGCGGATCGCAGGACAACGGCTCGGTCTGCGGCCCGTCGCGGACGCTCAATCGCGCGGGCATCCGCACGAGCGACTGGTACAACGTCGGCGGCGGCGACGGCTTTCAGGGACGCGTGGACCCGGAGGATCCCGACATCGTGTACGCGCAGCCCAGGAGGGAAGCCTCAGTCGTCTCGACCTTCGCACCGGTCAGAGCGTGAGCATCCGTCCGCGCGCGACGACCGTGTTCGACATGAGTCAGGCTGATGTCGAGGCCGAGACGCGGGCGGCACGCAACGGACGCGGAGAAGACCAGCCGCCGGCCGGTCGCGGCGCGGGTCAACCAGGCGGCGCAGGCGGCGCCGGAGGGCGCGGCCAGAACCTCGGACGCTGGCACTGGGACGCGCCGTTCATCGTCAGCCCGCACTCGTCGCGGACGCTCTACTTCGGCGGCGACCGCGTGTATCGAAGCGACGATCGCGGCAACACGTGGACGGCCCATCAGCCCCGACCTGACGCGGAACCTCGATCCGGCGAAGCTGCCGATCATGGGCAAGGTGTGGCCGCCCGATTCGGTCGCGTTCAACCAGGCGACGACGCGTCTCAGCACCATTACCGCGCTCGACGAATCGCCGCTCGTCGAAGGCCTGATCTACGCGGGGACCGACGATGGGCTCCTGCAGGTGACGGAGGACGGCGGAAAGCATTGGCGCAAGGTGGACCCGCCGCAGGGCCTTCCGGAATACAGCTACGTGACCGACGTGCAGCCGTCGGCGCGCGACGCCGACACCGTTTTCGCCACGTTCAACAACTGGCAGCGAGGCGACTACAAGCCGTACGTGATGCGGAGCACCGATCGCGGGCGCACGTGGACGTCGATCACCGGCGATCTGCCGGCACGATCCGGCGCCTGGTCGATCGTGCAGGATCCCGGCGACGCGAAGCTGCTGTTCGTCGGCCTCGAGTTCGGCGTCTACGTGACCGTCGACGGCGGCGATCATTGGGTGCAGTTGAAGGGCGGCATCCCGACGATTCAGGCGCGCGACCTCGCGATCCACAGGCGTGAAGGCGACCTCGTGGTCGGCACTTTCGGAAGGGGCGCCTACATCCTCGACGACTACACCGCACTTCGCGAGGTCACGCCCGAGGCGCTTGCCGAGCGCGCACGGCTGTTCCCGCTGCGCGACGCCTATCTGTACAACGAGCTGGGACAGGTCGAAGCCGCATGGGGCGATGTCGCGACGCCCAATCCACCGTACGGCGCTTTGTTCACCTACAGCGTCGGACAGCCGGTTCCGACCGGTTCGAAGCTGGCGCTGACGATTTCGGACGAGTCCGGCAAACAGGTTCGTCGCACTGGAGATTCCCGGCCGACCCGGGACTCCATCGCGTTGCCTGGGATCTGCGCGGTGAAACGCCGCCGGCAGCACAAGGGGAACGCGGCGGTGATCAAGCCGGCACGTTTGGCGGTCGAGGACGCGCCGGGGGACCGCCAGCGTCGGCCGGGCGCTATCGCGCCGCGATCGGCACGCTCGCGGGAGACACGTTCGCCCCGATTGGCGACCCGCAGTCGTTCCTCGTCGTTCCGCTGACGCGGTAGACTGCAGGAATGTCGGATCTCGCAGACCTCCGGCTGAACCGACACAGCTGGGCCGTTGCCTCCCACGCCGCCGCCTCAGCGGTCCGGCGTCCGGATCCTCGTGCTCGGCCTCGTCGCGGTCGTCCTGGTGATTGCCGGGTACCTCGCGTGGCGGCGTCCCTTTGCGCATCCCGCACACGTCGCCACGGTCGAGCAACAGCCGGCGCCGGCACCGTCCGGAACGGCAACTCAGCGTGAGGCGGGTGAGAACATTCCTCTGCCGCCGCTCGACGAGACCGATCCGCTCGTGCGCGAGCTCGTTCGAAAGCTCTCGTCACACCCCAAGGTGCTCGCCTGGCTCGCAACCGACAAGTTGATCCGCAACTTCGCGGTCGTCATCGTCAACATCGGCGAGGGACACACGCCGGTGGCGCACCTGCGCGCGCTGGCGCTCGACGCGCCGTTCACGGCATCCGCCGATCCGGACCCGGCGTGATCACGTCCGCGAGCTATCGTCGCTATGATCCGTATGCGGACGCATTCTCGTCGCTCGACGCGCGGGGCGCCGCGCGGCTGTACGCGACGGTGAAGCCGCGCACTCAGGATGCGTACCGCGATCTCGGCTACCCGCAGGGGGACGTCGACGAGGCGTTGAAGAAGGCCGTGGTGGAGTTGCTCGAGACGCCGGTCATCGATGGACCGATCGCGGTTCGCCGGACGTCCGTCTCGTACACGTATGAGGACGCGCGGCTCGAGTCGCTCTCCGCCGCGCAGAAACAGTTGCTGCGGATGGGCCCGCGCAATGTGCGGCTCGTGCAGGCCAAGCTGCGCGAGATGGCGCCGTACCTCGGCATCCCGCCGGACGCGCTGCCCGAAGCCGCCGAGCCCGTAGACTGCCTGACGTGCATTGGTCAGCCCCACAATCGGCCGGCAGGACATCGACTATCGACCATCGACTACCGATTACTCTCGTCCAGTTTCGGCCGGCGTCCAGGTTGTCGTGATTCAGAATGGCGTTGAAGACGAGGAAGTAACTGCCCTGCGTCTCGCCGCGCCAGATCGGGTTGTTCGAAAACAGCACGACGTGACCTTTGGCCATCGGCACGTCGATGACCATCGGCCGCTGCGCGATGTCGGCCCCGCCGTCGAGGAGACCCGAGACGAGCAGGTCGCGCGCATCGCCGTAACGCAGCACGACACGCGGCCGTTCGGCGGGCGGAATGATGTTGGTGGCATTTCGCCGCTGTTCATCCTGAATCGGCGCGTACTGCCACGGCTCGGCGTGCGGCTCTTCCGGCGCCGGCTGCGCGATGGTGAAGCCTTGCGTGACGTCCGGATCGTCAGGCGTTCCGCGGCCCGTCGCGCGATGGGTCGTGTCGTCGGTGCCGCGACGCGGTCCGCGTCCGCCGACGGTGGCGCTCACGCCGAAGATCGGGGGATCGTCGGCGTAGATCGACAGATCGTCGCCGAACCCGTACGCGATCGGGCTCGCGCCGTCCACGAGCTTCGACTTCAGGATCGATCCCACCACCTTCAGCCGCTGCGAGGGCGTTGTCGACACGCCGGGCGCCAGGCCGAACTGCGACACGAACTCGGCGCTGTCGTCGACGGTGATCAGGACGCCGCCGTCACGGACGAACTGTTGCAGGTGCATCAGACCTTCCCAGCCGAGCCCCGGCCTGATGTCGTCCGTCGAGTCCTCCTTGCCGATGTTCGGCGTCAGCTCCGTCGTCTTCCACGGGATCGGATTTCCGTACATCGGCGTGCCGTTGATGATCAGCTGTCCGTTCGCGCGGCCGACGGGCGGGAAGAGAATGACGTCGTACTTCGACCGGAGATTCGTCTCCTTCGCGGCCGCCTGCGTGCTGATGTAGCTGTAGGGCACGCCACGCAGATCCAGCGTCTGCCGCCACCAGCCTTCGTCCTGCGTGCTGATCCACGTGTGCAACAGCGCGATGCGGGCCGCGCGGGCGGGGTGCGTCTTGACCGAAGGCGCGGCCGAGAGCGCCGTGACGCTCAAGCCCAGATCGGCCGCCTGCTTGCTCGAGATCCGCCGATGGTACGTCGCGCAGGATGAACGACCCGCGATTGAACTTGTGGCCGTTGGCCTCGAAAGGCTCTTCGGCGACGTCGATCTTGGCGTCCTTCAGCCGGTAGCGCAGCGTCACCAGCGCGGGATCGGCGTTGTGGTTGATCGCGTAGACGGATCCCGTTCCGCTCACGCCGCCCGCCGCTTTGACCTCACCCTTGACCGGCTCGACGGCCGCATCCAGCACGCTCACGTCCGTGACGCGGGTCGCCTTCACGTTGAAGAGCTCGGGGAACGTCCAGGCGGTGTCGTCGTACGGCTGACGCTGCGGATCGTCCGGCGCCCAGTACTGATAGTCGAGCAGCGCGTCCGCCACGCGGCTGAACGGCTGGTCCATTCGAACGATGTAGGAGCCGGCGGGGAAGGTGCGCGTCTCCAGGACCGGCGCGGTTTTCCGCTGGTTGCCTTCGGCCTGGCGATCGCGCTGACCCGTCCTGATCCGTCGCCGTCCCGCCGCGAGCGTTCGTCGTCTCGTCGTTCGTCAGTGGCTTGGCGGGTCGGACTTGCCCGGCACCTTGACGGTGAATTCCTTGGTGGCGCGGGAGATCTCGACGCGCTGGAGCTGCAGGATGCGCAGCAGCTCGGCCTGCGGCCCGAGCCGCGGGTCATCGCTGGGGAACACGTACGCCGAGGGTCCCTCGGTCTTGGGTTTCAGGACGGAGCGCTTGCTCTTCAGGTAGAAGTTCTTGAGGAAGTACTGCGAGTTGTCGGCGAACTGATTCAACGAGACGAGCAGCCCCGTCTCCTCGTAGTTGTTGTTGTTGCGCTGCGACCAGTTGGTCTTGGGCAGCGGCGGATTCTGTCGATACCAGGTGCGCGACGTCTGTGACGGCGGCAGCGTCCGCTCGACCGTATCCGCGCCGGCGTTGCCGAACGTCTCGTAGAGACGGCTGATGCCGTTGTGCATCGCGGCAATGAACATGAGGTAGCCGGGCGACCACGTGTCGAACGTCCCGTGCGTGAACACGCCAGGCATGCCGAACTTCGTCATCTCGTTGACGTTGTTCCACCCGATCATCTGCCACTCGCTCGCCAGAATCGGATCGATCCAGGCGTTGTAGGGCCCGTCGCCGACGGTGTTGTCGTAGAGGTACGGCACCGATTCGTGCAGGTCGTGCAACACCTGCGCGTGCCAGTCCACATAGGTGTTCAGCACGTTCCGCGTCAGCGCGAGCGTGAGCCCCATGGCGTCGCGGTTGTTGTCGTGCGCGACGTATTTCCCCCAATAGAGCGTGTTGGGCCAGTTCTTCCCGGGATTCGCCAGGTGCCACCGGTAGACGTCGACATGGCGATCGCGGCCGTCCACTTCGACGATCGGCGTGATGAGCGTGACCACCTTGTTGCGGACCTTCTGGATGTACGGGCTCTCGTCGACCGCGAGGCGATACACGAGCTCCATGAGCGCGGTCGGCGCGCCGGTCTCCGGCGAATGGATGGTGCCGGTGATGTAGTAGATCGGCGTGGTCGCCGCCACGAGCCGATCCGCCTCCGCATCGTCCAGGTTGATCGTCCGCGGGTCGGCGAGCTTCGCGAGGTTCGCGCGGTTCGCGTCGAGCTTCGCGAGGTTGGCCTCCGACGAGACAGCGACCGCGATCATCTCGCGGCCTTCCTCCGTCTTGCCGATGGAGAAGACCTTGACGCGCGGGCTGGCCTTCTCGACCATCCGCATGTACTGGTACACCTCGGACGAGTAGGGCAGCACGCCAGGCGCGCCCGCCACATCCTTCAATACGGCCATCGGCGTCGGAACCGTCTTCGATGCCGGAAGGTAATCAACGAGCGGCGAGGAGAAATACGGAGCGGTCGTGTATTCCTTGATTTTCTTCGTGTAGGCCTCGTCGACCGGCTGCTTCGAGTCGCGGACGTACGGGTTGGCGGCAGACGGAGCTGGCGTCTGGGCCGCAACCGGGCCCGCCGCCAGCGCCAGCGCGAACGGCAGCGCCAGCCGAAAAACGGATCGTGTCATGTGATGCCTCGACTTCGCGTAGGAATGCGTCAGATCTGAAAGATCTTAGCCGATTTCAGCGGTCAGCTCTCGCAGTCCGGTTTCAGCGGTCAGCTGAAGTCTGAGGACTGAGACCTGAGACCTGAGACCTGAGACCTGAGACCTGGGACCTGGGACTTGACGGACTTGGGACTGACGCTGATTCACCGCCGTCCGCACGAGGTCGTGGCGGCGCTCGCGGGAAAGCGTGCCCAAGGCTTCCTGCAGGTCGGCGAGGGCGCGTTCGAGCCCCTTGCGATCGCGGCGGGAGACGCGCCCCTGCGGCCACTCGTACAGGAACACGTGGCCGAACCAGCGTGGACCGGACCAGTACGGATCGACCCAGACGTAGCGGGTGTCGATGCCCACGCACGCCCACTCCTGGATTCCGCGAACGGGGCGTGTCGCGGTGGGGCGCGCGCGTTGGACGGCGTAGTCGAGTTGCACGATGATCTCGTCGAGGAAGAACGCGAGCACGGCTTCGTCCACCGACGACAGTGCGGGAGATCTGCTGATCTTCGGAGTGACCGCCGTCCGCGCGCGCCCCGCAATCATCACGCGGGGCACGACGACGACGCGGCGGAGACCGACCTGCGTGCGGGGGAGACCCGCGGCGTAGGGCAGCTCGCTCATCGCCCGAAGATAGTCACCCGCGGCGGCGTTCAGCGCGGAGGCGAGAGGCTCGTCGCGCGCGGCCTGGCTGAGCATCTTCCAGATGTCGCGGCGCGCGGCGCGGTGGCGCCCGAGGAACCGGAAGCGGAGCCGGGAGGCAGCCGCGGCCAACGCGCTGCTGCCCTCGGGCGTACCAAGCCACGCGTCGAACGGCGCACGATCGATCCGCCCGCGATACTCCAGCTGTCCGTCAGAAACGTCGAACCATGCCATGATGCCGTCAGGCCGTGCCAATATCATGCCTCTTGCGGCCTGCGGACAGCGAGGAAATCAGATCAGAAGCGGCACAACAGTTTCGTACGCCGGGTGCAATATCGTCGGACCAATCCGCCTTCTGGCTGCGCCCGACCTGAACGTCGGGCCTACATCTGGCTATCGCTTCAGGTGAAACGGTACGCTCGTGACGACCACGCGCGGGCGGAAGAGAAGGGCTCCCTTGATCAACAGCGCCCGCTGGTTGTGGAGCAGGTGTTGCCACCACCGAGCCGGAATGAATTCGGGCAACACGATCGTGAGATAGTCGTCGGGGTGATTGTGTTGCAGATCGTCGATGTACTCGAGCAGGGGTTCCATCAGCGAGCGGTACGGACTCTCGAGCACGACCAGTTGGACGCCGTCACCCCATCTCGCCCAGTCGTCCCTCACCAGTTGGGTCGCAACGGGATCCGTATCGACGAACAGCGCGCGTACGTCGTCCGACAGGCTCCTGGCGTAGGCGATCGCTTGTAACACCGCCCGATGCACGCCGCCGATGGGCACGAGCACCGTACTGTGCTGGGGCGCCTCACCGCGCCAGCCTTTGAGAGAGAGCTGCGACCCGACATGACGATAGTGAACACGGGTTTCGCTGAACACGAACACTAGTACCGGGATCAACAGCAGGATGATCCACGCCCCTTCGAGCGCCTTGGTCGTCGCGACGATCACCAGCACCACGGCCGTCGCAGCCGCGCCGAGGCCGTTGACGAACGCGCTGGTTCGCCAGCCCGGCTCTCTCAAGCGCCGCCAGTGCAAAACCATTCCTGTTTGCGAGAGGGTGAAGGAAATGAAGACGCCAATCATGTACAGCGGAATCAGCGCGTGTGTGTCCCCTTTGAACACGACGAGCAGCACACCCGCAAACGCACTGAGCACGAGAATGCCGTTCGAGAACGCCAGCCGATCGCCCTGGTTCGCGAACTGGCGCGGCAGATAGCCATCCCGGGAGATGATCGACGCAAGGCGAGGAAAATCCGAATATGCCGTATTGGCGGCGAGAACCAGGATCAGCATGGTCGCGAACTGCACGGCGAAGTAGAGAGGACTGCGCCCTCCAAAGCAGCCTCGCGCGATCTGTGAGACCACCGTTTCGGTTGCCGATGGGATCACGTGGTAGGCGTGCGCCAGCGCCGTGATACCGATGAACATCGTGATCGCGAGCGCCGCCATCGTAATCAGCGTCTGAATGGCGTGCATGGCTTCCGGAGGACGGAACGCGGGGACACCATTGGACACCGCTTCGACGCCCGTCATGGCCGTGCACCCGTTCGAGAAGGCGGTCAGCAGCGCGAAGACGCCCAGCGTCACGCCACCAACCGGCAGCGGGTTGACCGGCTGCACCGGGACCAGTGACCCCGTCACGTAGCGCCATGCCCCCGCCGCGATGAGCAGCAGGATCATGACGATGAAGAAATAGGTGGGCACCGCGAAGATGCGCCCCGATTCTCGAATGCCTCTGAGGTTGCCGACCGCGAGGATGGCCAGAAACAGCAGCGACAACTCGACGCGGCTGATATGCAACGTCGGAAACGCCGACGTGAGGGCGGCAACGCCCGCGGCGACGCTGACCGCGACGGTCAAGGTGTAGTCGATCAGGAGGGCCGCCGCGGCGACGAGCGCCGGCGTCTCTCCCAGATTGTCCTTCGACACGATGTACGCGCCACCGCCCCCCGGATATGCGGCGATGGTCTGGCGATATGAGAAGGCGACTATCCCGAGAAGCGTGGCAATCAGCAGGCCGATCGGTGTGGCGAACGTGAGGGCTGCGAGGCCCCCGGCCACCAGAACGCGCAGGATTTCTTCGGTCGCGTAGGCCACCGACGACAACGCGTCGGACGACAGGACCGCAAGCCCTGTGACCCGCGACAATCGTTCATGATGGGCAAGATGTGTGGGGATCGGACGGCCGAGGAGCAGCCGCTTCAAATACGCGTAGGCGCCGCGTTCGGGCACACAAAACTTCCAATCTGCCGGCGAGGTTAGCTGACGGGCTCGAGGTTGGAAGTCCTCGTCCGCTGCCGCCTTGAGAGCGTCGGCGTGATTTGCCCCTGTCGCCGGAACTGGCGACTTTGGTTCCCCCGCGCGCCAGATACGGCGCTTAGGCCGCGGTGATGGTACGTCGGGCCCGTAGAACCGTCAAGACCTGACCGGCGCAGGGATACCGCCGCTTACGGTGCCTGTTTGCGAAATACGATGATGTGCTGGCGCGGAAGGTCCTCGATCAGCCGGTCGTAGACAAACGTCTCGGCTTCGACCTCGGTCCGGATGTCGGCAACGCTCATCCTGTGGGTGGGGGCAATTGGGATCCGCGGGTCCTCTTTGCGGGTACTCCACGAGCGCGAGCTCCCCGTGTGGCTTGAGCGACCGCCGGATGCTTTCCAGCATTGCCTGCGGGTAGCGAAACTCGTGGTACACGTCGACGAGCAGCGCGAGATCGATTGTCCCCTCCGGCAAACGGGCATCCGTCTCGGTCCCCTGCACGACCTCGACGTTCGCGATGTGCGCACGGCCGGCTTTCGTCCGGATGATCTGGAGCATTTCCGGCTGAAGATCGGTGGCAATCACCTTCCCTGACGGGCCAACCAGCTGCGCCAGGCGGAGCGTCACATAGCCCGTCCCCGCTCCCACGTCTGCGACAACCATCCCAGGTCGAATCCCAATGAGTTGCAGCGCCTGCTCCGGCTGCTCCTCTTGCTCCCGCGCTGACCGATCGAGCCAGTTCGCATTGGTAGCGATCCCCGCAATCGGGCGACCTGTGAGCGGATGCGTCGGCGCTGTCGTCGTCCGGACGAAACGCGCGCCGGTGTAGAAGGCCGCGATGCTCAGCGCGAGCGCCAGGACGACGAAGCCGAACCTCGAGCGCTTCACGAGCAGATCACGCCTCACCCCGGCGTATCGAGCGGTCTGCCACCACGGTCACCTGCATATCGCGGGCGAGGTTCACGATTCTCTGCACAGGGGCCGCGGCGAACCACGAGCGCAGCGCCGTTGGCTTCTGCCGGGTGATGAGGATCTGTGTGACGCCATGAAGGCGGGCGAAATTCACCACGGTCTCCGCCACGCGCTCACCCTGCAGAATGCGCGTCTCGATCTGCAGGCCCCGGGCGAAGTTCAGATGCCGCTCCAGGCTTTCGCGCTCCCGCGCCGTGAGATCGGTGAAATCCGGTGTCTGGGTGACGTAAACAGCCAGGCACTCGGCCCTGAGATAGTCGGCGACGCGCCGTCCCCGTCGAATCAAGGCGGCGCTCGACGGGTCGGGCCCGATCGCGAGCAGCAGCCGCTCGCGTGCTGGCGGCTCGGTGACGCTCGGCGCCGCCAGCGGCTCGTCGATCGGCAAGCGGGTGTCGATGGCATGCGCGGCCTGACGCATCGCCAGCTCGCGGAGAGCCACGAGCGTCGATTCCTTGAAGAAGTTCTGCATCGCCGCACGGGCCCGCTCCTGCGGATACACGACACCGCGCTCGAGGCGATTGAGCAGCGCCCCCGGCGTGAGATCGACCATCACGACTTCGTCCGCCTGCTTGAGCACCCAATCCGGAATCGTCTCGCGGACGCGCACGCCGGTGCTCTGCCAGATCTGATCGTTCAGGCTCTCCAGGTGCTGCACGTTCATCGTCGTCAAGACGTCGATGCCCGCCTCGAGCAGGATGTGGACGTCTTCCCACCGCTTCAGCCGAGCAGACTCGGGCGCGTTCGTGTGCGGAAACTCGTCCACTACCGCGACCTGGGGCCGCCGCCGGAGGATCGCGTCGGTGTCCATCTCCTCGAGCCGCGTGCCGCGGTACTCGACCGTCTTTCGCGGGATCGTCTCGAGGCCTTCGCTGAGGGCAATCGTCTCCTTGCGACCGTGCGGCTCGAAATAACCGATGACCACGTCGACGCCCGAATCCTTCAACACACGGGCTTCGGAGAGCATCTGGTACGTTTTGCCGACACCCGCCGCGTAGCCCAGGAACACCTTCAACCGCCCCCGTGGACGCGACTCGGCCGTCATTGCGGAAACACGCGCACGTCAATGCCCTCGGCGTCGCGAATGAGGCGATCCAGGGGGGTGCCACCGAGCCGGGAGCGCCACGTGCGGCGGAGATTGTGACCCACGAAGACCTGGGTGATCCCTTGAGCCCGGGCGTACTCGAGGATGGTTCTGATCGGATCCCTGCCGGTGAGGACCTCGACGTGCGCCTCTTGCGCGCGCGCCAGCGTCACGTTCCGATCCAGCGCCATCCGATCTTCTGGTGTCAGGTTCTCCTGTGTGACGTAGATCGCGAAGAGCTCCCCGTGGAAGCGATCCGCGTTTCGCCGCCCGCTGGCGAGCATCTTGTTGGCGTTCGCGCGCGGCGTCATGCACACCAGGATGCGCTCCTGCGTGCCCCACGATGACTGAATGCAGTTCAGCCGCAGGTACGATTCAAGCTGCCGATCGACGACATCGGCCGTCAGCAGCAGCGCACGCTGGCGAAGCTGCGACAACTGATGTCCCTCGACGCCGGCGTCCGCATCGGGCGGCGCGTCGACGACGACGACCTCGTCAGCGCGATCGATGAACGCCTGTGGCACCGTGTCCGTCTTGATCGTGCCGAGCACGCCGCGAACGAAGTCCTGCTGCTCGGCGACGTACTCGAGATTGATCGACGTGATCACCGAGATGCCCGCTGCGAGCAGTTCGTCGACGTCCTCGAAGCGCTTGCGGTGGCGTGCGCCCTGGGGGTTGTCGTACGCCAGCCCGTCCACCAGGCAAACCTTCGGACGCCGAGCGAGGACCGCGGGGACGTCGATGACGGGAACGCCGGCCACATCCTGCGTGGGAATGACTTCGAGCGCCTCGATCAGCTGCGCGACCTCGGGTGTCGAGTCGGGCTGCATCGCGGCAACGACGACGTCCTCGCCCCGCAGGTGTCGGCGGCGGCCTTCGTCGAACAGCTTGAACGACTTGCCGACGCCGGAGGCGTAGCCCAGAAAGATCTTGAGCTGCCCGCGGTGCTCCGCGCGTTCGGCAGCCTCGATCTGCCGGAGCAGCGCCTCGGGATCGCGGCGCGTCGAACGATCGTCGGGATTGAGGCTCATCGTAAGGGCGATCCCGGCCCGATTGTATCCAACGTGACGAGTACAGGGCGGGGTAACGAGTGGGTGGGCTCTCGGCCGCTCCTACGGTGCGACCGAGAGGACGTATTCCGCGATTGGCCCAAGGGTGAGCGCCGGGAGATAACTCAACCCGGCGAGCGCCAGCACCATGACGGCGAGCAGCCCGCCGAACTGGAGCGAATCGGTCGGCAGTGTCCCCGCGGTCGACGGCGATCGACCCTGCACAGCCAGGCGGCCCGCCAGCAGCAGCGCGGGAATGGTCAGGAGATAGCGTCCCGCCATCATCGCCGCGGCCGTCGACCCGTTGTAGAACACGCTGTTCGCGTTGAGGCCTGCGAAGTTCAGGCCGTTGTTCGTGAAGCAAGACGCGTAGGCGACGAGGATGCTGGTCAACCCGTGCGCCCCTCCGTTCACCACGAGGCCGGCGAGCCCGGCGGTCGTCGAAACGGCCACTGCGGCGAGCGGCGCCACGGTCGCAGGCATGATGACCGCGTAGAAGATGACGAGCTTCGTCTCACTTGGTCCGATCCGCTTGCCGAGGTATTCCGGCGTGCGCCCCACCATCAGACCGGCGAGAAACACCACGACGAGCGCGGACATCACGAGGCTCGAGAGACCCGTGCCCAAGCCTCCGAAGACAATCTCGCCGAGCAGCATGTTGAGGAGCAGTACCATTCCGCCGATGGGGGTGAAGCTGTCCGCCATCGCGTTGTAGGAACCGGTGGCGGCATTCGAGGTGACCACACCCGTGAGTGTCGATGCGCCGACGCCAAATCGCGTCTCCTTGCCCTCCATGTTGCCCCCTGAGAGCACCGGCCCCTGCACCTCGGACTCGAGCCGACGAAGGCTCCCGCTGTGCCTCTCGGCCCGGTCCACCGCGGCGATGCCGCCGAGGAACAGCACAATCATGACCCCGTACAAGATCCATCCCTGGCGCGGCTGCCCGATCATCCGGCCGAATGTATTCGTGAGCGCGGCCGGCACGAGCACGATCGCCAGCATGCCGAGAACGTTCGTGAAGGCAGTCGGGTTGGCAAAGGGATGCGCGCCGTTGACGTTGAAAAATCCGCCGCCGTTCGTCCCGAGGTTCTTGATGATCTCGAGGGCGGCGACCGGTCCTTGGGGCAGCACGTACTTCTGCCGCTCGAGGGTCGTCGCCAGCGTATACGGATTGAAATTCATCGGCACGCCCTGCCAGACGAGGACGAGCGCGCCAACGAGGGCGCCAGGGCAGCAACACCCATAGCACCGCGCGCATGAGGTCGGCCCAGAAGTTGCCGAGGCCATCCGATCGCTCGCGCGAGAACCCGCGCATGAAAGCGATACCGATCGCGAGACCGGCCGCGCCGCCGAGAAAGTTCCCGGTGACCAGACCGGCCATTTGCGAGACGTAACTCATGGTGCTCTCGCCCGCATACGCCTGCCAGGTCGTCGTTGTCGTAAAGCTGATGGCCGTATTGAGGCTCAGGTCGGGGGTGAGCGGTGTCGTGAGGTACTGAGGAAAGAACCAGGGCAGGAAACTCTGCAGACGCAGGATGACGTACAGGAACAACGCAGCGGTCGCGCCCAACGCGAGGAAGCAGGTGACGTACCGCGCGAGCCGTCATGTCCTCCGCCGGATCCACGCCGCACAGGCGACAGATCGTCCGTTCGAGCGGGAGACACAAACGGTCGGGGAGTGTCGGCTGGCGAGTGAACACGCGGTACAGGTATCCGCCGAGCGGCTTCGTGGCGATGGTGACAAGTGCCACGAACGTCAGATACTGTGCCGCGCTCACGCCTGTCATGTGTCAGGGCTGCCTCGGTTCCTTCCAGCAGTCTTCGTTCATCACTTTCGCGGGAACTGCTGATCCAACGCCATATTGAGCTCCAGGACGTTCACGTGGGGCTCGCCGAGGAAACCCAGGTCGCGCCCCTCGGTGTGTTGCGCGACCAGGCGCTGCACCTGATCGAGCGCCACGCCCCGCGCCTTCGCGACGCGCACGGCCTGCAGGTCCGCGTTCCGGGGGCTGATGTGCGGATCGAGACCGGAGGCCGAGGCCGTGACGGCGTCGGCAGGGATCGGCGTTCTCGGGGTGACGACCAGCGCCGCCTTGTCGCTGCTGAACGCCTTGATCAGTTTCAGGTCGTCGAGGCCGCCCTGGGCATCCTTGAAGGCATCGAGGGGCGACGACGAGTCGAAGGGAATGTCGTTGTCGATGCAATAGTGCACGATTCGAACCTTGATACCGTCGAACCCGACCGACTCTTTCCCTTTGTCGTCCGTACTGATCGCCCCGTTGAACAGCTTCGCACTCGTCGGCCCGAGGTTCGAGCCGGCACTGGCGGTCGGGTCGTACCCGCTGCTGCCGGCGCTCGACGGTCGCGGGCGGAAGTACTCGGGCTTCGTGAAGTTCTGGCCGATCAGCCGCGAGCCCACGACCTGCCCGTTGATCGTGACGAGGCTGCCGTTGGCCTGGCTGGAAAACAGCACCTGGCTCAGCGCGGTGACCACGGCGGGATAGATCGCGCCTGTCACCACGGTCATCACGACCATCATCAGAAATCCGACCTTCAGTTCTTTCCACATATGTGACTCCTGGCGGCCGGCGTGAGGCCGGTCACCCCGGGACTACGCCAGATGCAGCCATCCGAGAATGCGGTCGATGGCCCAGATGCAGGGGAACGGCGCGATCAGCCCTCCGACCCCGTAGATCATCAGGTTGCGGCGCAGCATCTGCGCGGCGCTCTGCGGCCGGTACCGGACCCCCCGCAATGCCAGCGGCACGAGCGCGATGATGATCAACGCGTTGAAAATCACGGCAGCGAGCACCGCGCTCGCGGGTGTTCGCAGGTACATGATGTTCAGCTTCGCCAGCGCCGGATACGTTGTCATGAACATCGCCGGAATGATGGCGAAGTACTTCGAGACGTCGTTCATGATCGAGAACGTCGTCAACGCGCCGCGCGTGATGAGCAGCTGCTTGCCGATCGCGACCACTTCAATCAGCTTGGTCGGATTGCTGTCGAGATCGACCATGTTGCCGGCCTCGCGGGCCGCGGTCGTGCCGGTATTCATTGCGAGACCGACGTCGGCCTGTGCCAGCGCGGGCGCGTCGTTGGTGCCGTCGCCGGTCATCGCGATCATGCGTCCGCCGCCCTGTTCCTTCTTGATGTACCCGAGCTTGTCCTTCGGCGTGGCCTGCGCGATGAAGTCGTCGACTCCGGCTTCCGAGGCGATCGCGGCCGCCGTCAGGGGGTTGTCACCCGTGACCATGACGGACCGGATCCCCATCGCCCGCAGCTGGACGATGCGCTCCTTCATGCCGACCTTCACGATGTCCTTGAGGTGGATGATCCCGAGCAGCCGCGCGCCGTCCGCAACGGCGAGCGGCGTCCCGCCGGTCCGCGAGATCTTGTCGGAGAGCTCCGTCACCTCCGTGGGAACGCGCCCTGCCTGCTCCTTCACAAACGTGACGATGGCGTCCGTGGCCCCTTTTCGCAGGCGACGTCCCTCGATGTCGACGCCGCTCATCTTGGTGTAGGCGGAGAAGGGGATGAACTTCGCGTTGTGCGACGCGACCTCGCGCCCCCGGAGACCGTATTTCTCCTTGGCGAGCACGACAATCGAGCGTCCTTCCGGTGTCTCGTCGGCGAGGCTGGACAACTGCGCCGCATCGGCGAGATCACTCTCGGTGACGCCTGCGGCCGGCAGGAACGCCACCGCCTGGCGGCTGCCCAGCGTGATCGTGCCGGTCTTGTCGAGCAGCAGCGTGTTCACGTCGCCCGCGGCCTCGACCGCCTTGCCGCTCATCGCCAGCACGTTGTGCTGCATCACGCGGTCCATGCCGGCAATGCCGATCGCGGACAGCAGGCCGCCGATCGTCGTGGGAATCAGGCACACCAGCAGCGCAACGTAGACGGCAATGGTCGGCGGGGTGCCGGCCCCGGCTGAGTTCACGCTGTAGATCGCGTAGGGGCACCAGCGTCGCCACAGCCAGCAGAAAGATGATGGTCAGGCCGGCGATCAGGATGTTGAGGGCGATCTCGTTCGGCGTCTTCTGTCGCTCCGCCCCTTCCACGAGCGCGATCATCCGGTCGAGGAACGTCTCGCCGGGGTTCGACGTGATCCGGATCGTGATGTGGTCGGAGAGGACCCGCGTACCACCGGTCACCGCGCTCCGGTCGCCGCCGGACTCGCGGATCACCGGAGCGCTCTCTCCCGTGATGACCGACTCGTCGACGGTGGCGACACCATCTGTGACCTCGCCATCGCCAGGAATGACTTCACCCGCCGCGACGACCACCGTGTCGCCGGCGCGCAGCTTCGACGAGGCCACCTGTTCGACCCGCCCGCCTTCGACGACGCGGTTCGCGATCGTGTCCGTCTTGGTCTTGCGCAGCGATTCCGCCTGCGCCTTGCCGCGCGCCTCGGCCATCGCTTCGGCAAACGTGGCAAACAGCACCGTGAACCAGAGCCAGAGGTCGATCTGCAGCTCGAAACCGATCCCGCCCTTGCCCGTGACGACGTCTCGGATGAGAAACAGCAGCACCAGCGCGGCGCCCACCTCGACGACGAAGATCACGGGGTTCTTCATCAGCGTCACGGGATTCAGCTTCAGAACCGAATCCTTCAGCGCTCGGCGGAGAATCTCCGGATCGAACAACGGTCGCGCGCGGACCAGCTTCTTCGGGATGAGCGTTGTCTCGTTCACCGGCGCGCCCGAAACGGACGGAGGCGTTGCCGGAATGGCGGTTGTTGAGGCCATGTGCTTAACTCCAAATCGGGAACGGCGCGATCGTCATCGAAAAGAGCGTGCCCTGCTGCATGAGGAAGTGCTCGACAATCGCCCCGAGCGAGAGCGCCGGGAAGAACGTCAGCGCGCCAACCACGATGACCGTGGCCACGAGCAGGCCAACGAAGAGCGGACCGTGTGTCGGCAACGTGCCGGCAGACGTCGGAACCACTTTCTTGCTCGCCAGGCTCCCGGCCGCCGCGAGAGACGGAATGATGAAGAGGAAGCGGCCGAAGAGCATGCAGAGCCCCAGCGTGAGGTCGTACCACGGCGTATTGACCGTAATCCCGGCAAACGCGCTGCCGTTGTTCTCCGAGGCGCTCGTGTAGGCGTACAACACCTCGCTCAACCCGTGTGGTCCGCTGTTGTTCAAGTTCGCAATCGCCGGGCCCTGCGGATTCCAGTACCCGCCTTTGGCGAATGGCATGACCACGCTGATGCCCGAGAACACCAGGATGAGAAACGCCGTCGCCAGAATCGCCAGCAGGGCCATCGTGACTTCTTTCCGCTGGATCTTCTTTCCGATGTACTCCGGCGTCCGGCCCACCATCAGGCCGGCGATGAAGACGCCGACGATGGCGTAGAGCAGCATGCCGTAGAGGCCTGCGCCGACACCGCCGAAAATGACCTCGTCGGTCTGCATGTTGAACATCGGCACGAGCCCCCCGAGCGGCGTGAAGCTGTCGTGCCAGCTGTTCACCGCGCCGCAGCTCGCATCGGTCGTCACCGTTGCGAACAGCGCCGACCCGGCGATCCCGAAGCGCGTCTCCTTGCCTTCCATGTTCCCACCCGACTGCGCGCCGGTCGCCTGGCTCTCGACGCCGAGGTTCGCGAGAATCGGATTGCCGGCCTGTTCGGCCGGGTAGGCGACGAACACGCCCGCGAGGAACATGACCGCCATCGCCCAGAAGAGCGCCCACCCCTGACGGGTGTCCTTGACCATGTGACCGAACGTGTAGGTGAGCCCCGCGCCGAGTACGAAGATCAACAGGATCTGAACGAGATTGGTGAGCGGTGTGGGACTCTCGAACGGGTGGCCGGAGTTGGCGTTGAAGAAGCCGCCGCCGTTCGTGCCGAGCTGCTTGATGGCTTCCTGGGACGCCACGGGTCCCTGCGCGATCGTCTGCGTCGCGCCTTCAATCGTCTTGGCGACGGTGTACGGGTGGAAGTTCTGGATCGCCCCCTGCGCGACCAGCACCATGGCGCCAATAAGGGCGATGGGCAGCAGCACGTACAACGTGGCTCTGGTCATGTCGACCCAGAAGTTCCCGATGGTGTTCGTCTCGTGGCGCGCGAAGCCGCGGATCAGGGCAATTGCCACGGCGATACCCGCTGCCGCCGACACGAAGTTCTGCACCGCCAGCCCGGCCATCTGCACGAGATAGCTCATCGCCGCTTCGCCGCTGTACCACTGCCAGTTCGTGTTGGTCATGAAGCTGACAGCGGTGTTGTACGCCTGGTCAGGGCTCACCTGGGCAGCGCCGAACCCCTGGGGATTCAGGGGCAGCACGCCCTGGAGGCGCATCAGCGCGTACGGGAACAGAAAGGCGAACACGCTGAACGCCAGGAGCGACACCGCGTACTGCGTCCACCGCTGCTCTTCGTCCTCCCGGACGCCACACAGCCGGTAGACCAGCCCTTCAACCGGCCGAAGCACCGGGTGGAGGAACGTGCGCTGCCCCTGGAACACCCGTGACATGAACAGGCCCACGGGCTTCGTGAGGGCGAGGATCAGGCCGAAGAACGCAAGAATCTGCAGAATACCGATACTGGTCATGGCCGCGCCTCAGAACTTCTCGGGCTTGAACATCGCCCACCCGAGGTACACGAGCAGAAACACCGCTACGATGCCGGATACGATGTAGTCGAACATGATCGGCTCCTACACCCGCTCGCAGGCCTTCACGACGCCCCAGAGCGCGAGGAATCCAACCGCCGCAATGGCAAGGTAAAAGAGGTCGAGCATGGAAGGCTCCTGTGCGCGGCTCAGGTGCAGCGTTGAGTCACTGCACCTTCGCAACAGTCCGACTGTAGAAGACGGGACCTTAGGAAGTCGTTAGGGGGCTATCAGGATTTCTGGTCGGGCTGGAGCTGCAGGCGGTAGCCGACCCATGGCTCGGTCAGCAAGTGCACCGGGCTTGCCGGATCCGCCTCTATCTTCTTCCGGAGCTGATTGACGAAGACCCTCAGGTACTCGACCTCGTTGCCGTAGTCGGGTCCCCAGACCGCCTGCAGCAGCTCGCGATGCGGCAGGACCTTGTTCGGATGGGCGGCGAGGTACCGGAGCAGCTCGAACTCTTTCGGCGTGAGACGCACGTTCCGTCCGCGCACCGTGACCCGACGCGTGTCGAAGTCGACTTCCGCGACGCCCACGCTGACGCGTCCGCTCGGCCCGTGCGTCCACGGCGTCCGCCTCATCGCGGCGCGGATCCGCGCCAGCAGCTCCGTCGCGTTGTACGGTTTCGTCACGTAGTCGTCGGCCCCCGCGTCGAGGGCGGCGACCTTGTCCCGTTCGCTGTCGCGGACCGTGAGCATGATGATCGCGATCTCGGACTGGCTGCGGATCGAGCGGCACGTTTCCAGGCCGTCCATCCCGGGCATGTTCATGTCGAGCAGGACCAGGTCGAAGCGCTCGTCGCGGATCTTCTCCAGCGCCACCTCTCCGGTCTTCGCGTCGTCCACTTCGTATCCCTGACCGGTCAAGGTGACGCGCATGACCCGGCGGATTTGCGGATCGTCGTCGACGACCAGAATCCGCCCGGCGCTCATGCCGCGGCCTCGCCACGCGGCAACGACAGCGTGAATGTCGTACCCGACTGGCTCGAGCTCGAGACGGTCAGCGTCCCACCATGCACGCGGGCAATCTGCTGCACGATCGCGAGCCCCATGCCGGTGCCAGGGACCTGTTGGGCCTGGCCGCCCCGGTAGAACCGCTCGAAGATTCGCCCCTGTTCGCTGTCGGGAATAATCGAACCGGAATTGGAGACAGCCACGTCGATGGTGCCGTTCCCGTACGCGCGAATCTCGATCCGCGATGCCGGGGGGGAATACTTCAGGGCATTGTCGAGCAATTGGCGGAGGGCGAGCGCCAGGAGCTCGCCGTCGGCGTCGATCGCCAGATCACCAGGCACCTGCACGACGACTTCGTGACCCTCCAGACGGTGCTCGAACTTCTTCAGCGTGGCGTCGACAACAGCGGTCAGCTGATGCCGCTCGGGATGGATCGTGAAGTCGCCGGCATCGATCCGCAGCATCTGGACGGCGTCGGTCACGAGGGCGTCCAGGTGATCCAGCTCTTCGTCGATGATCGCGACGAGCTCGCGATCCTTCGGGGCTCGTCGATCCGCTCGCACGCAGATCGCTCGACGCAGCCTTCAGCGCTGTCAGCGGCGTCTTGAACTCGTGCGCGAGCGCATCGAGGACCGTCGCTCGCAACTCGCTGCTCTCACGCGCGACCGTGGCGCGCGCTGTGGCTTCGTTCGCGCGTGAGCGCTCCAGACCAATGGCCGCGAGGTTGGCGATGGAGTTGAGCACCGTGTCGCTCAAGCCACCGGCCACGAGACCGACACTGCCGATCGGCGCACCTCCGAGATGGATCGCGGTCACGATCAGGCCCGACGGGTCGTGCAGCGTCACCGCTCGCCGCGCGACCTCGCGAAGCATCGCGTCGGCCGAGGGCAACTCTCGCGACCCCGCCCACGACGCGCGGTCCGTGCGCTGATCGTAGACGCCGACGCTCTGGAGCTCGAACGCGTCAGCGATGTGTCGCGCGATTTCGCCCGGCAACGACCCGCCCCGTTCCGACAGGAGCAGCGCGCGGCTGAGCGCGTACAGCCGTTCCAGGTCGCGCTGGCGTGCCGAGCGCATCGAGCTCCCGCTGTCTGGCGCGCCCAGACAGCTGACTCGCGATGATGGCCGTCACCAGGAACGCGAGGAACGCCACCCAGTTCTGCGGATCGGCAATCGTGAGCGTGCCGACGGGAGGCAGAAAGAAGAAGTTGAACCCGATCAGAGCGACGACAGCCGCAGTCGTCGCTTCGACGATCCCCCAGGCCGTCGCGAGAATCAGGATGGCCACCACATACGAGAGCGCCACCGTCGCCGGGTTGACCTGGATCAGCTGGGAGTACAGCGCCGTGAGGAGGGCGACGAGACCAGCGGACGCCACGATGCGGCCCGCGGCAATGATGCGACTCACGACGAGTGAGGCTATCCAACCGCAGGCCGCAGGTCAATGATCGCTGCCAGGGATTTCCTACTTGTGCAGCTTGCCCAGCGGAATGTCGACATCGAGCTGCGTGGTCCACATATGGCCCGCATGGCCAGGCTGGAGCGCGCTGTCGGTGAAGAACACGGGGCCGACGAGCAGCGAGATGTAGTCGTTGAAGTAGAGATAGACGCCTGCGCCGCCCGCGCCGAGGACGTTCTTGCCGGTCTGAACGTCGGCCGTCAGGTTGATCTTCTTCAGGCCTTTCAGGTTGACGTTGATGTCCGGCGAGAACCACCCGATCATCGCGCCTGTCTTGGCGATCTTGCCGTCGCTGTTGGTGAACAGCACGTCGTTGGTCCCGTGATAGAAGCCGGCCGAAACGTACCCGCCAATCGGCAGCGTCTTCTGGAACATCAGGTGGACGACGTTGTAGTCGGTGATGTTCTTGTCGAATCCAAGGTTGTAGATCCCGAAGCTGATGGCCGGCGACCCCTTGAACAGCGACGACTCCGGCGTGCACAGCTTCGCGTTCAGGAAGAAGAATACCGGATCGGTGCTGGGCAGAAGCAGGTCGTAGCCGACCTCCGCCTGAACCTTGTTGTAGGGCAGCACGCCGATCGTGACGCCGGTGTCGATCGGGTACGCCGTCGCCCCCGCGCCCGGCGGCGGCGTGCCCTTCCCGTAGTAGGTGTCGTACGTGATGTGGGGAACGCCCGCAGCCTGACAGGTGCCCACAGAAGGCGCCCAGAACGTCGAGCTGGGCGTCGCGAATGCGGGTCGCGACGCGAGCAAACCAGTGAAAGGATCATCCAGCGGAGTGTCGAGCGATTCCTTACGGTCATGACGCCCACGATAGGACGCCGAGCATTGGGATCGGATCAGGAAGACGTAAGAAGAGCGTAAAGGGGAGGACGGACCGCAGTCGGCGACCACAGGCCCAACACAAGAGGGAACCGGCGTCGATGATCGTCACGACGCCAGCGTGTGGACCGTGTCCGCGGAGCGGAGTTGTTGTACAGCGAAGGCGCGGAGCGTAGCGGACATGGTCCACGCGCTGGCGCGCACTCGATGCCCGGGTGAGCCCTATTCCGCGCTCGTCCGCACGCCTTCATCCGGCACCGGAACCGGCACCGTGTCCGGGTCTTTTGGCGGAACGACGCCAAGCAGCGTCCGCAGCTCGTCTCCCTCGATCACTTCTCGTTCGAGGAGTCGGGTCGCGAGCTCGTCGAGAATGGGCCGGCGATCGCGGAGCACGCGTAGCGCCGTCTCGTGCGCATCGGTGAGGATCCGCTTGACCTCGGCGTCGATCTGCTGCGCCGTCTCCTCGGCGTAGCTGCCGCGTTCCTGGACGAAGCCGGTCTCGAGAAACGCCGACCGCTGGTGGCCGTTGTAGTTCACGGCGCCGAGCGCATCGCTCATGCCGAACTCGGTGACCATCGCTCGCGCGATGTCGGTTGCGCGCTGCAGGTCGTTCTGCGCGCCGGTCGACACCTCGTCGAACGCGATCTCTTCCGCCGAGCGACCGCCCAGGAGGACGGCGAGCTGGCCGAGCAGATCGGCGCGCGTCATCAGATAGCGGTCCTCGAGCGGCAGCTGCATGGTGTAGCCGAGCGCCCCGAAGCCTCGCGCCACGATCGAGATCTTGTGCACGGGGTCGAGCCCCGGCAGCACGCTGGCGACGATGGCGTGACCGGCCTCGTGATACGCGACGATCCGGCGCTCCTTACCGCTCATCACGCGCTTCTTCTCGAGGCCCGCGATGATGCGATCGATCGCGTCGTCGAAGTCCTTCATCTCGACGAACGGCTTGTCCTTGCGCGCCGCCAGCAGCGCCGCTTCGTTCACGAGATTGGCGAGGTCGGCGCCCGCGAAGCCGGCCGTGCGCGCCGCCACGACCTTGAGGTCCACGTTCTCACCGATTTTCACGGTCTTGACGTGAATGCGCAGGATGTCCTCCCGGCCGCGGACGTCGGGCTTGTCGACCAGCACCTGCCGATCGAAGCGGCCCGGGCGGAGCAGGGCAGGGTCGAGCACCTCGGGGCGGTTGGTGGCGCCCATGATGATGATGCCCTTGCGGCCGTCGAAGCCGTCCATCTCGGCGAGCAGCTGGTTGAGCGTCTGCTCGCGTTCCTCGTGGCTGCCCATGGGCGTCTGGATGCGAACCTTACCGAGCGCGTCGAGCTCGTCGATGAACACGATGCAGGGCGCCTTGGCTTCGGCCTGATTGAAGAGGTCGCGCACGCGCGCCGCGCCGACGCCCACGAACATTTCGACGAATTCCGAACCGCTCAGGCTGAAGAACGGCACCTTCGCTTCGCCGGCCACCGCGCGAGCCAGCAGCGTCTTGCCGGTTCCCGGGGGGCCGACGAGCAGGACACCCTTTGGAATCTTGCCGCCGATGCTGGTGTACTTCTTCGGCGTTTTCAGGAACTCGACGATCTCCTTCAGCTCTTCTTCCGCCTCATCGACGCCCGCGACGTCACCAAAGCTCACCTTCACGTCGTCGTCGGCGTAGATCTTCGCGCGGCTGCGCGCGAACGACATCACGCCCCCTTCGGCACCGCCCATCCGGCGGAAGAAGAAGGTCCACAGCGCGACGATGAAGACCAGCGGGATGATCCAGCCGATGATGTCGGACACCCACCGACTCGAGACCTCGCCCTGATACTTGACGCCGTGCTCCTCGAGCTCGGCGGGCAGCTTGTCGTCCGGGACTCGAATGGCGCTGAACGGCTTCGGCTTCGCGTTGTCGGCCGCCTTCATCACGCCCCGTATCCGATCGTCCGAGAGCGTGACTTCCTGCACCTTGTTCTCGCGCACGAGCGACTTGAACTCGCTGTACGGAATCGTCTCGCCGCCCTGCATCTGCGAGAAGAACGCCTGTGCCAGCGCGAGGAGCAGCAAGACCCCGAGCACGTACCAGATAGCACCGCCGGGCGCCGAGCGTGGCGGCGTCCGGCGCTCAGCCAGGCGCCGGTTACGATTCGATGAGGGACGGGACGTATCTGCCATTGACTCCTGTCATTCTAGCGCCGCTGATCGTCAGCCTGTCGGGCCTTACGCCGGAACGGCAGCGTCCACCTTGCTGAACTGCAGCTGGCCGCCCGACACGTCGACGCGCACCGTGTCCCCCTCCCGGAAGTCGCCTTGGAGGACGCGCATCGCCAGGGGATCGAGCACCTGCCGCTGCAGCGTCCGCTTCAGCGGGCGCGCGCCATATGTCGGATCGTAGCCTTCCTCGATGATGAGGTCCTTCGCCTTGTCGCCGAGCTCGATGCGAATCTTGCGTTCCTCGAGGCGCTTCATCAGGCCGCGAAGCTGGATGTCGATGATCGACCGCATCTGCTCGCGCGTCAGCGGCTGGAAGATGATGATCTCGTCCACGCGATTCAGGAATTCGGGACGGAAGTGCTGACGAAGCGTATCCATCACTTCGCGCCGGACGCCCTCCTCGATCGTGATCTCCTTCGTGTGCAGCGCGGCCGATTTCATGGCCGCCTCCGCGATGAAGTGGCTGCCGATGTTCGACGTCATGATGACGACGGTGTTCTTGAAGTCGACGGTCCGTCCCTTCCCATCGGTCAGCCGGCCGTCGTCCAGCAGCTGGAGCATGACGTTCAGCACTTCGGGATGCGCCTTCTCGATCTCGTCGAACAGCACGACCGAGTAGGGGCGTCTCCGCACCGCTTCGGTCAGCTGGCCGGCCTCCTCGTAGCCGACGTACCCCGGAGGCGCACCGATCAGTCGCGACACCGTGTGCTTCTCCTGGTACTCCGACATGTCGATGCGAATCATCGCCTGCTCGTCGTCGAACAGGAACTCGGCGAGCGCCCGGGCGAGCTCGGTCTTGCCCACGCCCGTGGGACCGAGAAAGATGAAGCTTCCAAGCGGGCGATTCGGATCCTGCAGGCCCGCGCGCGCGCGGCGAATGGCGTTGGCGACGGCCGTGATCGCTTCGTCCTGGCCAACGACGCGCTGATGGAGACGGTCTTCCATCCGCAGCAGCTTCTGGATTTCCCCCTCCATGAGGCGGCTGACCGGAATGTGCGTCCAGCGGCTGACGACCCCGGCGATGTCCTCCTCGTCGACTTCCTCCTTGAGCATGCGATGGCCTTTCTGGATCTCGGCCAGACGCGCTTCCTGTTCCTTGATCTTCCGTTCGAGGTCGGGCAGACGGCCGTATTGCAGCTCGGAGGCTTTCGCGTAGTCGCCCGTGCGCTGCGCGCGCTCGATCTCGAGTCGGACCTGCTCGAGCTCCTCTTTGAGCTTGCGTGAGTTCTGGATCGTGTCCTTTTCCTGCTGCCAATGCGCGGACAGACGGTTCTTCTCTTCTTTCAGGTCTGCAAGCTCTTTCTCGAGCTTCTGGAGTCGCTCTTTCGACGCCTTGTCCTTTTCCTTGCGGAGCGCTTCGCGCTCGATCTCGAGCTGCATCATGCGGCGCTGGACCTCGTCGAGCTCGGCCGGCATCGAGTCGATCTCCATCCGCAGCCGCGACGCCGCTTCGTCCACCAGATCGATGGCCTTGTCCGGCAGGAACCGATCGGTGATGTAGCGGTTCGACAACACCGCCGCCGCGACCAGCGCCGCGTCCTTGATCTTCACGCCGTGATGGATCTCGTACCGTTCCCTCAGGCCGCGCAGGATGCTGATCGTGTCTTCGACGGTCGGCTCGCTGATGAGGACGGGCTGGAAGCGCCGCTCGAGGGCGGCGTCCTTCTCGATGTGCTTGCGGTACTCGTCGAGCGTGGTGGCGCCGATCGTGTGCAGTTCGCCGCGCGCGAGCATCGGCTTGAGCATGTTGGCGGCGTCCATCGCGCCTTCGGCGGCGCCCGCGCCGACGACGGTGTGCAGCTCGTCGATGAACAGGATCGACCTGGCCTTGCGCGTCGGCGACCTCTTTCAAGACGGCCTTCAGCCGCTCCTCGAATTCGCCGCGGTACTTGGCGCCCGGCGACGAGCGCGCCCATGTCGAGCGCGACGATCTTCTTGTTCTTGAGGCCCTCCGGCACGTCCTGGCGCATGATCCGCTGCGCGAGCCCCTCGACGACCGCCGTCTTGCCGACGCCCGGATCGCCGATGAGCACCGGGTTGTTCTTGGTCCGCCGCGACAGCACCTGGATCACGCGTCGAATCTCTTCGTCGCGCCCGATGACGGGATCGAGCTTGCCCTTCTTTGCCAGCTCGGTCAGGTCCCGTCCGTACCGCTCGAGCGCCTGATACGTGCTCTCAGGGTTCTGTGAGGTCACACGCTGCGAGCCGCGGACCGAGGTCATGGCCTGCAGGATGGCGTCCTTGGTGGCGCCCGCCTGCTGGAGCACGCGCGCGGAGGCGGCGCGGCCGCCTTCTCCCGCAATCGCCAGCAACAGGTGTTCGGTGCTGACGTACTCGTCCTTGAGACGTTCGGCTTCCGTTTCGGCGGCCGTCGTGACCTGACGCAGGCGCGCGGACAGCGAGGGCTGTGATCCCCCGTGGGCGCTCGGGCTTCGCTCGAGCTCCGCGCGCAGCGTGGCGCCGATCGACGAGGGATCGACGTTCAACTTGCGCAGAATCTCCGGCACGATCCCGCCCTGCTGCCCGGCGAGCGTCAAGAGCAGATGCTCGGGCGTGATTTCCGGGTGTCCCTCGCGATCGGCGAGCTGCTGTGCCGCGAGAATCGCCTCCTGCGCCTTCTCCGTGTATTTGTTGATGTTCATAACGTGCTAACCAGAGAGAATTGCTAGCTCCTCGCTCCTAGCTCCTAACTTCCGTCTTCTTCAGCGCTTCGTAGTGGTGCCGCTGCTCCTTGGTCAACGAGCGGGGAAGCTGCACGTCGACCGTGGCGTAGAGATCGCCGTGGGCATCCGGCTTGCCGACGATCGGCATGCCGTGGCCTTTCAGGCGAAAGATCTGCCCGGACTGCGTCGTCTCCGGAACCTTCAACCGGACCGAGCCCGTCACGGTCGGGACCTGCGCCTCTCCACCCAGCACGGCGGTCGTGACAGGCACGGGGACCTTGGTGTGGAGATCGTCCCCGCGCCGCTCGAAGACGGCGTGAGGCCGGAGCGCCACCCGAAGGAACAGGTCGCCTGCCGGCCCTCCGTTCGATCCTGGTTCTCCTTCGCCCGCAGCCCGCACGCGTGTGCCGGCCTTCACGCCCGCGGGAATGCGGACGTCCACCGTACGTGTCTGGCCACCGTGATCGATCCCGATCCTGCGCATGGCGCCGTGGTACGCCTCTTCGAGGGTCAGGTCCACTTCCTGCTCGAGATCGCGTCCCCGCTGCGAGCGCGATTGGCGTCCCGCCCGTCCGCGCGGCTCGCCAGTGCCGCCTCCGCCGCCGCGGCCGAAGAACGTACGGAAGAAGTCCGAGAACGGATCCTCCGTCCCGAACATCTCGCGCATCTCGTCTTCGTTCATCGTGCGATAGCCGCCGGGACCACCCATGTTGATGGTCCACGCGCCGCCACCGCCGGGATCCGCACCGCCGAATCCACCGAAGCCTCCGCCCGGCGCGCCGCCGGGCCAGCCCTGACCCTGCTGCTGCGCCTGCTCGTACATCCGCCAGTTCGCGCCCAGCTCGTCGTACTTCCGGCGCTTCTCGGGATCCGCGAGCACCTCGTAGGCCTCGTTGATCTCCTTGAACTTCGCCTCGGCCGCTTTGTCGCCGGGATTCACGTCGGGATGGTGTTTGCGCGCGAGCTTCCGGAACGCCTGCTTGATCTCTTTCTCGGAGGCGCTCTTCGACACGCCAAGCGTTGCGTAGTAGTCCTTGAATTCCATCGGCACTCAGGGGCGGCCCGGCACGAGATCCGCCAGCTACAACGATCCTACGATTTTCTCGATGCGGTCGAGCTCCTGCACGAGCCGTCGGCGCGCATCACGCGATGGGCTATCGCCGTTCATCAACGGCCGTATGCGCTGCACGGCTTCGGCGATCGAGAGCAGCCGCTGGACGCCGGCGAGGTTGATCCCCGCGTCGTCAACCAGCCGCTTGATCAACCTCAACCGATCCAGCTCGTCTCTGGAGTAGAGACGCGTGCTGCCGAGCCGGCGCGTCGGCCGCACCAGCCCAAGCCGCTCGTACTTCCGCAGGGTTTGTGGGTGCATGTCCAGCAGGCGGGCCGCCATGCTGATGAAATAGAGGTCCTGCTCAACGCTCATAGGCTTGACGTTGCGTCACGTCAAATATATGCATTGATACGAGTCGTGTCAAGCTGACCTCATATGAACGGGATCGGAATACGGGTGCGAACGCTGAACCCCGAACCCCGAACCTCGAACCTCGAACCAAGGTAAAGTAGAGTCGTCCGCCCGCCCTGCATGGACGTTCAATTCCAAGATTTCCTGACGATTGGTCTGCTCGTCGTGCTCGAAGGGCTGCTGAGCGCCGACAACGCCCTCGTGCTCGCGATGCTCGTGCTTGGGTTGCCGCGTCACGAGCAGCCCAAGGCGCTCCGCTACGGCATCATCGGCGCGTTCGCGTTCCGCATCGTTGCCGTCCTGCTCGCGATCAACCTCATTCAGCTGTCGATTGTGAAGCTGATCGGTGCGCTGTATCTGCTGTACCTGTCGTACCAGCACTTCTCCGGCGGGCGCAGCAGCGCGGACCGTCATCGCGTGAAGCCGGCGCGCCCATGGCTCGGTCTGTCAGCCTTCTGGGCGACGGTCGTCAAGGTGGAGCTCACCGACCTCGTCTTTGCCGTGGACTCGATTCTGGTGGCGGTGGCGATGTCGCCCAAGACGTGGGTGGTCGTCAGCGGCGGCGTGGCGGGGATTGTCATGATGCGCCTGGTCATCGGACGCCTGCTGGTGCTCGTTCGCCGCTATCCCGCGCTGGTCGACGGCGCCTTCGTCATCGTCGCGTGGGTCGGCGTGAAGCTTCTGTTCGAATTCCTACGCGCGCACGAGCTGATTCATTTCGAGGTGAGCAGAGGCTGGTCGTTCGGCCTGATCGTTGTCATCTTCCTGATTTCGTACGCCTACGCGAGACGCCTCGGTCCGGTCGACACGAGCGAAGACGACGAGGCGGCGGACCTGCTGACTGAGAGAAACGTAACTGAGGATGACAGATGACAAATGGCACAGGTCAGAGGTCAGATGTCAGATGTCAGATGTCAGATTCAGATAACAGATAACAGATAACAGATCTCAGACGGATTGTCCGACTCAGCTCATCATCCACCATCCATCATCCGCCATCCGCCATCCGCCAGTGGTCTTCCGTCCTCTTTCATCGGTCGCCGACCAGCTTCAACTCGAGCGACTTGCTCGCGCCTTCGTCAAGGGTGAAGCGCGTCGCGCGGGCCCGCGCGTGGTCGAGCCATTCCGGGTCGTTCCACTCACCGGCGGCGACGTAGTCCACGGCAATCGCGTAGTACGTGCCGGCCGGAAGGTTCGTGAACTTGAACTGACCGTCCTGATCGGGTCGCGCCGACGCGGTCCATCGGTTCATCGGGAGCGCCCACTTCTGCTGATCCTCGGCAAACACGACGACCGTGTAGTCCTTGAGGGACTGGCCGCGTGCATCGGTCACCGAGCCCGCGATCGCGGTGGTCTTCTGGGTCAACTCGATCTCGATCCCCGTCACGTCCTCGCCCGGTTTGAACTCGATCCCGGTGTCGGTGACGTCAGCGCCGTTGACCTGGACGCTCTTCATCTGCCATCCCTTCGGCAGCGCCAGGGGACGGAGGACGCGGACTCCCACGAGGCCGGCAATCTCGAACGTGCCGTTGTCCTTCACGGTCGCGTTGCCGATGCCGGGCACCGGCGCGCCGTCGGGGTCGGCTGAGGGCGCGGTCACGCGGACGCTCGTCAGGTTGTCCGGCTTCGCGCCGCCGGGAAACACCAGATGTCCGATGGCCCGTGCCCCGTGCGTCGTGACGACGACGACGCCGGTGAGGTCCTCTCCCGCGACAGTGAGGGGCAGCGACGCGAACTCCGCTTCCTGACGCGGCGGCGGTGGCGGCGGGGGAGGGCCAGGACCATCCGTCGCCATCGAGAACACCATCGTTCCGCCCATGTCGGTGAACATCGCACCCGTCGATCGCACCTGGAGCGAGTACTCGCCGGGCACGACGTTCGCGAGCGTGAACTGCCCGTCGCGCGAGGTGCGCGAGGTGCCGTCGGGCATGAACAGCATCGCGTCGCGCATCGCGGGCATCAGCATGACCATCGCGCCGGCCAGCGGCTTGCCGTCGGACCCCATCGCGGTGCCGGTAATCTTCGCGAGCTTCACGGGCGCGAGCGCGATGTCGATGCTGCCAAGCTCCTGCCCGACGGCCACCGTCACGCGCTGCGCGTCTCGCCGGGCTCGCGGTCCCTGGGTAGTAGGTCGGCGCATACCCGGAGTTGGGACTGGATCCCACCGGTCCGCCGGTGCCGGCCATCATGTCGCCGATCGCCAGGTCCATCGATCGCAGCGTGGCGCTGACGTAGTACTCGCCCGGCGGGAGGCCGTACAAGCGGAACTGTCCGAGGTCGTTGGTCTGGTTGTTCCGGCCGGCGTTCACGAGCCGCCGGCGGCCGTTCACGAACTGCATGCGCATCGCGCCGACGTTGGCGTCGGCGACCGGCTCACCGAACTCGTCGAGGACGCGGCCGGACAACACGCTGCCTCGCGGCAGGGTCACGTTCGCCTTGTCGAGCGTCTGCGCGTCCGCCAGCTCGATGGGCCGTCCGGGCTCGAACGGCCGGTTCTGCCCGTACTGCATGGTCACGAACCCGGACTTCTCACGCTCAGGTTGAACCGGCCGGCGGGAAGGTCCCTGAACTCGTAGCGGCCGTCCTGATCCGTGAGCGCGGCCTTGGATCCGATGTCGGGGCCGCTGATTCTCACCTGGGCGCGGCGGAGGGGCGTCCCGGACTCGCTGGCGACGACGCGCCCTCGAATGCGGCCCGTGCCGGTCTTGAGCGGCCGGTTCGGCCCGATCATCGGCAATTCGCCGGGGCGGGCGGCGGACTTGAATCTGCTGCCGCACCTCGATCTGGGCCACGGCCGGGGATGACGGCGCGCCAGCGACGCGACGGCACACACGACGAGCGAATATCGGAGCATGACGCTATTTTGGACGAAAACAGATCAGTTTCGGCTGTTCCGCCATGGACCTCGACTGTCGACTCTCGACCACGACGATCGACCGCGACGTCTCCGATCGCCAGCGGCAATGGCCGGCCGGCTCGTAGCGGTCCAGGACGTCCATGACCGCGTCGGCCAGCGCGTCGATGAAGCGCGGGTGCGTGTTCACCGCTTCCGCGCGCGCCATCGCCATCCCGATTTCGCGGCACATCTCGGCCGCCTCGACGTCGAGATCGTACAGCACCTCGATGTGGTCGCAGAGGAACCCGATCGGGGCAGAGGACGACGGCGTCGAGTCCCGCCGCGTGTTCGCGGCGGAGGTAGTCGCAGACGTCCGGCTCGAGCCAGGGATCGCCGGGCGCCCGCTCCGGCTCTGATAGACGAGCGTCCAGTCCGGCGGCCCGACGGCTCGCGCGACCAGCCGCGCCGACGCGCGGAGCTGCGCCTCGTACGGATACCGCTCCGCCATCGACACCGGGATGCTGTGGGCGGTGAAGACCAGCCGCGCGTCGTCGCGCACGTCCGGCGGCAGCTGCGTCGAACGCCTGCCGGACGTGATCCGCGTTGGCCTCGATGAAGCCGGGATGCTCGTGCCAGTCGCGCACGTAGGTGATTTCGGCGGCGGCGCGGCCCGCTGGCCAGCGCGGCGCGCGCGTCGCGGACGTTCTCGCGGTACTGCAGTGCACCCCGAGTAGCTGCGCTGCGCCGCGGCCAGCACCCCGACCGCGCGGCGGACGCCGGCGCGCGACATCTCCGCGAGCGTGTCGGTCAGGTACGGATGCCAGTTGCGCATCCCGACGTGCACCGGCAGCGGCAGGCCGCGCGCCGAGCAGCGACTTCGAGCGCCCGCGCCTGCGCCAGCGTCAGCTCGGTGAGCGGCGACACGCCGCCGAACCGCTCGTAGTGATGCGCGACCTCGTCGATCCGTTCCGGGCTCACGCGGCGTCCGCGCAGCACGTTCTCGAGAAACGGCCGCACATCGTCGGGCCCCTGGGGCCCGCCGAATGAGACCAGCAGCACAGCATCGAAGGGCTCGACATCGTTGACCGGATTATACGGGGCTCGTAGACCCGCACCGAACCATGAACCTCGCCGACCGACCGGACGACGACCCCGACCCCGCCGCGCGGAATCCACTCGACCGTTTCGGGCTGTCCCGCCCGGTGTGGCTGCTCGGGTGGGTCAGCTTCTTCACCGACACGGCCAGCGAGATGGTCTATCCGCTGCTGCCGCTGTTCCTGACCCACGTCTCGGCGCCGGCGCGATGTCGCTCGGCGTGATCGAGGGAGTGGCCGAAGGCGCCAACAGCGTCCTCAAGATCATCTCCGGGCGGATCGCCGATCGGACCGGTCACCGAAGAGGCTCGTGCTCGCGGGCTACGGGCTGTCGTCGCTCGTCCGCCCGCTGATCGGGTTCGTGACGGCGTGGCCGCAGGTGCTCGCGCTGCGCTTCACCGACCGCTCTGGGGAAAGGGATCCGCGACGTCTCCCCGCGATGCGCTGCTCGCGCGGCTTCGCGCCGGAGAAGACGCGCGGCCGTGTCTACGGCTTCCACCGCGCGATGGATCACGCCGGCGCCGTCGCCGGTCCGCTCGTCGCCACGGCCTATCTCTATTTTCTATCCCGAGGCCTACCGCCCGCTCTTCATGTGGACGCTGGTCCCAGGCCTGGTTGTCATCGCGCTGATCCTCACGCTGCCGAACGAGCGCGACGCCGCAAGTTCCTCCGCACCCCAGGCATCCGCACCTTGCACCTTCGCCAAGGCTCGTGACAGCCGCCAGCACTGGGCAAGCCAGCACCTCTGCCGCCCGCTTCTACCGCGCGATGGCCGTCATCACGCTCTTCTCGCTTGGCAACGCGAGCGACGCGTTCATTCTTCTGCGGCTCAGCGATCTCGGCGTCGCCGCGGTCTGGATCCCGCTGCTGTGGTCGGCGCTGCACGTCGTGAAGATGACTTCGTCCGTGATCGGCGGGGCGCTGTCGGATCGGTTCGGCCGGCGCGCGATGATTGCGATCGGTTATCTCTGGTACGCGGCGATCTACGCGTCGTTCGCCTGGTTCACGACGCTCCCGGCCGTCATTGCGGCGTTCCTCGCCTACGGCCTGTACTTTGGGCTGACCGAAGGCGTGGAGAAGGCGTGGGTCGCGGATATGGCGCCGGCCGGCGCGCGCGGCACGGCGTTCGGCATCTACAACGCGGCGCTCGGTTTCGGCGGCCTGGCCGCGAGCCTGCTGTTCGGCGCGATCTGGACGCGCGTGTCGCCAACCGCGGCGTTCTTCACCGGCGCGTCGCTCGCGCTCGCCGCGAGCCTGCTGCTATACTTGCTCGTTTCCGATGCCAAAATTCTGGTGACCAACGACGACGGCGTGCACTCCGAAGGCATTCACGCGCTCGCCGCCGCCCTCCGTCCGCCTCGGCGACGTCCTCGTCGCCGCGCCGCACATCGAAGCGAGCGCGATCGGGCACGCGCTGACGCTTCGCCGCCCGCTGCGGATGGAACAGCTCCGCGAGGGCGTCTACGAGATCGACGGCACGCCGACCGACTGCGTCAACATCGCGATCACGAAGCTCTTTCAGGCCTGCCGGATCTCGTCGTCTCCGGGATCAACAAGGGCTACAACCTGGGCGACGACGTGACGTATTCGGGCACGGTGTCGGGCGCGCTGGAAGGGGCGCTGCTGGGCGTGCCGAGCATCGCCGTGTCGCTGGCGCGTTCGCCCGACAGCTACGATTTCGGCCACGCGGCGGCCGCCGCGGCAGTCGCCGCACTGGTATTGCGCGGGGGCTTCGCGCCGCGGACGTTCCTGAGTCTCAACGTGCCGGCGGGGAAGCCGAAAGGCTTCAGCTCACCGTCCAGGCGAAGCGGAACCACGTCACCATCGTCGACGAGCGCTGCGACCCGCGCGGCAAGCCGATACTGGATCGAAGAAGGGGAGAACGACTGGGAGCCGCACGACCGCTCCGATTTCCAGGCCGTGCGCGACGGTACGTCTCGGTCACGCCGCTGCAGCCTGACATGACCGATCACGCCGCGCTGGAGATGCTCGAAGCGCTCCCGCTCGACTTCGACACGTCCGTCCGCCGGCGCTGATCGACAGCGCCGGCCGCCGGGTTATTTCTTCTTCATCATCTCCGGAAAGTCTTTCTTCAGCTGCGCGAGCTTCGGCATGTCGTTGTAGACGATGTCGGCGTCGGTCGGATTCCGATCGAGGAAGTTCTGGTGATACGCCTCGGCCGCGTAGAAGCCCTCGAGGGGTACGACCGTGGTCACGATCTGGCGCTTGAAAATCTTCGCTTCGTCGAGCTGATCGATGGCCTCAGCGACGGCCTTCTCTTCGGGCGTCGCGTAGAAAATCGTAGAGGGGTCCTTCGGGCCTTGGTCGGGCCCTGCGATTGAGCTGCGTCGGGTCGTGCGCGACGGCGAAGAAGACCTTGAGCAGCTGTTCGTAGGAGATTTTCGCGGGGTCGTCGACGATCTTCACCGTCTCGGCGTGGCCGGTGGTGCCGGTGCTGACGACCTCGTAATGCGCGGTGGTCGCTTGCCACCGACTATCCCGACGCGGCGTCGAGACGCCCTCGAGCCGTTCGAACACGGCCTCGACGCCCCAGAAGCACCCGCCCGCGAGAACAGCCGTTTGCTGGCTGCCCGCGGAGCCCGGCTTGACGTCTTGAGCAGGATCGGGGAAGCGCGACGCGGCCGAGCCGGCCGTGAAACACAGGGAAAGCCCGAGCGCCAATCCGGCGAAGTATCGAAGCTGCATGGTCAACCTTCCTAATCCATGGTAGCAGGTCCGGATCGTTCCGTGCAGAGCGGCGAGCCCCAAGCAATAATGGCTCGTGAGTAGTCGCCGTCTTGCCTCGGAGGAAGTCCTCCGCGTGACGGGCCGCGTAGCGGCAATATACGGCCTCGCAATGGCCGTGATCGTCTACCACGCCCTCGCTGACGTGCTCATGCACCCTCTGGTCCCACGCGAGCGGACCGCGATAGGGACGTCATCGTCGTGCTGTCGGCGTGGGCGATGCCGTCGGGGGAGATGAACGAATCTGGGCTGCGTCGCGCAATCGCCGCGGAGCGGCTGTATCGTGCGGGCGCCGCGCCATCCATTCTCATCAGCGGCAGCCCGCCGACATCGGCCGACGAAGGCGACGTGTTGACCGCATCGGCGCGGTTTCTCGAGGAGATCGGGATTCCCGGCGGCGGCAATCGGCGTCGAGGACAAATCGTTCAACACGCGCGACAGCGCCGTGAACGTCGCGAGCCTCGCGAGAGCGCGCGGCTGGAGGCGCGTCGTGCTCGTCACCGACGGCTCGCACATGCTTCGCGCGCGCCTGGCGTTCGAGCACGAGGGGCTTCAGGTCGCCACGGCGCCGACGCTGATGTGGCGCGTCTACGGCAACCGGCCAACCGTGCGCTTCGAAAAGTTCGGTGCGGTCGCCCACGAGTTCAGGAGGCCTGCTGTCCTTCGCGCGCGTGGTTGAATATGAGAAGGAGAGCGCCCCTGCCCGCGTGTCGCGGCGCGCGTTTGTTTCGGCGCTGGGACTGAGCGCGCTTGGCGCCGCGCGAGAGCAGGCGCCCGTCCTGAAGTCGCGCCTGATTCTGCTTGGCACCGCAGGCGGCCCGACACCCAAGGCCACGCGTGCGGCGCCGGCGCAGGCCATCCTCATCGGCGACCGGACCTACATCGTCGATTGCGGCAACGGCGTCGCGCGGCAACTCGTGCTTGCGAAGGTTCCGTTGACCTCGATTCGTCACGTCTTCCTCACGCATCTTCATTCGGATCACGCCGCCGACTACGGAACCCTGCTGCTCCTCGCGTGGGGCGACGCCCTGACGACGACGGTCGATACGTGGGGGCCGCCGCCACTCGAGCGCGTCACGAAGCTGCTCTTCGAGATGAGCGAACCGGATTTGAGCGTGCGCGAGCAAGACGAAGGACGGCCGCATCTGCCGTCGCTGGTGCATCCACATGAAGTCGGCGTCGCCGGCGTCGTCATGCGCGACAATCGCGTCACGGTCAGGGCTGCCGTCGTGGAGCATCCGTTGATGCCGCTTGCGTTCGCGTATCGTTTCGACTGTCCCAATCGCGCGATTGTCTTTTCAGGCGACACACGTCCATCGGCCGCGCTCGTGACGCTCGCGAAGGGGGCCGACGTGCTCGTGCACGAGGTCCTGCTCCCCAATCGGCTGCCTCCGACGATGCCGCCAGCGGTGCGAGCGCGCGTGCTAGCAAGCCACGCGTCAGCGGAGGACGCCGGCCGGGTGGCCGCCGAGGCGGGCGTGACGCTGCTCGTGTTGTCGCACTTCGTGCCGTCGAGCGGCCCGGCGATTCCGGACGAGGCGTGGATCGGGCCGGCGCGCAAGCACTTCTCCGGGGGGATTGTCGCCGCCCACGATTTGCAGGAGTTATGACGCCGGTTTGGGATCGGATCGAAGGCCTGGCACGGCGGTTCCCGGCCGTCGTGGCTTTTCCCGCGCACACCTGTCGCCTGTCGGGGCGTGGCTCAGCCTGGTAGAGCACTCGGTTCGGGACCGAGGGGTCGGTGGTTCCAATCCACTCGCCCCGACCACTTCTTTCCTAGTGTAAGGTCTCCACAAAACCTAAGAAAATCGCACGGATCGCTGCGTGCTTCAGCGAGGCTTCCGCCTATCTGTTGCAAAGTCTTACGTTGATCCTATGCTCGGCGGGCTTGGGCAATTTCTCGAGTAATCCGGCAAAATGGAAGTTGTCCCGTCTATCCCGGCGTTCCTGTAGACAAGGACATGTGCCATCTGCTCGAGGATGCGGTAGCCGGGATCCACAGAAAGCCGGCGCACCCTCGCGCGCAGGGCGACTACTTGAAAATCGCGCAGCGATTTCTATCCACCAGGTTTGGACTGTCGGAACCCGCTCGGATAGGTTCCGTCCAACATCTGCCTCGCGAACGACCCACGGAGGCGAGTCTTGCCACTCCACGCGACGCCGCGAGCGAGGTAAGTCTGGAGGCGGTTCGGCGAGCCGTGGCGACTAGCGCGGCGGATGGGGGCCGAGCCGCTCGAGCTCCTGGAACCAATTGAGGATGATGCGCAACTCGATCGGCCCTTCCATTGCCCTTGGAGAGAGCATCAGAAAGCGACGTCCGTCAGGCGAAGGCATGATCCTCCGCTGAACATCACGTCGTTCGTTGAGCGGCCGCGTTTGACCCACGCGCAGGTCCGGATGGGTCTGGACGTCGGCGACCATCATTCGACCTGCGCTTAGAAACAGGAGCCCGCCCGCCGTTGATCCATACCGGCCCGCCCCCTTCCTCCGCGGAGATAGCGGTCCGAGGGCCGGGCCCCGGAAAAGGCTGCACGTAGACGTGGCTGACACCGCCGTCGTCGGCCTCGAACGCGATGAATCGGCCATCAAGAGAAAACCTCGCTGCCGCCTCGTTGGACGGACTGGAGAGGAGTGGCATCGCCTTGCCATCCGAGTAAACCCAGACGTCCGTATCGCCGCGATTCGTGTACTCGCTGAACAGAAGCGATCGGCCATCCGGAGACCAGTCCTCGAGTATCAGAGACGGTCGGCCCACGCATCAGCAACTCCGCGGAGCCAGTCCCATCCGCACGCTTCCGAAAAACCGAGCTGTTGCCGGGCGTCGACCAGTAGGTGATGAATCTGCCGTCCCGGCTCCAGATCGGCTGAAAGCTGTCGCCCTCGGAGACGAGCAGGCGCTTTGCACCGCGCTCCAGATCGCGGACCCACACCTGCACCTTCGTTCCTTCCACGAGATCACCCGCTACCTCCAGGCCGTCCGGCGAGAGGGCAGCGGTTACAAACGGCACTCGCCCGCCGGGCACGGGAGTGGCGTTCCCGTCGCGGTCCAGCCAGAGGAGTCCTGCCTCCTGGACACGATCGGCGGCTACGTAGATAACCGTGCCGTTATCGGACAGCGCCACGTTCGAGTGCCGATGGTCCCGATCGATGCCGTGCAGGACGGGAGTGGGATCACCAACGGGCTCGAATCGCTGGTTCACAGGCACGGCCCGTAGCGCGTCGCCGTCCGAGAACACGAGATGGCCCGTCCCGGTGTAGCGCGCCATGACGTTGCTGCCGCCGCGCAGCAATCGTCGTCTCTTTCCCGTCTCACGCGACAGCACATCGAGCCAGGTTCCGTCGTCGCCAGGGCTTGCGACGAGAAGGTCATTGCTACCGGTACTCGCCCTCGCAGTGAAATCAATTCGCCGTCGGAGCGATCCCGGACGGGGATCGCTTTGGCCGTGCCGCCGCTCGCGGGGATCGACCATAGTTCACCGTGTTGATCGCCGCTTTCGATCACGATCTCGTCGTTCGATGTCCAGAGCGCAACGATCGGTACCTCGGTCTGAGCAATTTCGATCGGAGAACCGCCCGCGAGCGAGACTTTGCGGAGGATACGATCCTCCGCTCGCCAGAAGCCGATCCACTGGCCGTCGGGTGAGAAGAACGGCGTCGTTGCCATCTCGGTACCAGGAATGGGTCTGGTTTCGAACCCAGACAGCTCTCGCAGAAAGAGTTGGGATCGTCCGTTGCCGCGGGCGCGGAAGACGAGCCGCGTGCCGTCGGGCGAGAGGGCGAACGGCGTGAAGAACCTGTCCACCTGAAGTCGAAGATTCTCGGCCGTGTCCCCCTCGATCTTCAGGGACAGGCGGGCGACAGCGCTCTCCCTGTGCGCGGTCGGCCAGTGTCCTCCGAGCCAGGAAGCCAATCCCGTGGCGATTGCAAGAAGGGCCGCCGCACCCAGGAGGAGGGCAGCGGCAGTCATCCAGGCGAGCCGCTCCCGACGGCGGGCCGACGGTTCCGCCGCTCCATCAGCCGCGGGTCTCGTCGATGCGATCGGCTTGCTGGCGTCCTCGAGCTCGATCCGTGCGTCGGCGATGTCGTGGAGCCGCTTCGTCGATCCTTTGCGGGCATGGGTCGAGTAACCGGCGGATGGCCGCGGAGGTCACGGCGGCAGCGCGCCCCAGTCCGGTTCCCGCTCCAGGATGGGCGCGAGCGTGTCGGACATCGTCTTGCCCTCGAAGGGGCGCCGGCCGGAGAGCATCTCGTACAGGTGCAAGCGAACGCCCAGATGTCCGTGCGCTTGTCGACTACCTGGCCACGCGCCTGCTCGGGACTCATGTAGGCCGGCGTCCCGAGGATGCGCCCGTTTGCTGTGCCGTCGAACCTGCCCGTTCGCGGCTGGGTCAGATCACCGGCCCGCCGAGTGCCATCATCTTGCCCAGGCCAAAATCGAGGACCTTCGCGCGCGGATCGCCCGACAGAGGCCCAGAAGCTTTCGTGGCCCTCTGCAGCACGATGTTCCCCGGCTTCAGATCCCGATGGACGATGCCTTTCTCGTGGGCCGCGTCGAGCGCGTCGGGGATGTGGCCCGCAATCACGACGGCGTCGGCGATCGGCAGCCGCCCGGCGCGCCAGGCGGTCGGCGAGGGTGGGGCCCTCGACCAACTCGAGCACCAACGCCGCCACGCCATCGGCTTCTTCCAATCCGTAGATCGCGCCGATGTGCGGATCATTGAGCGTGGCAAGGAGGCGGGCTTCGCGCGCGAAGCGGGAGCGACGCTCAGGGGTCCGCTGTGAAGTGCGATGGCAGGATCTTGATAGCGACGTCGCGCCCCAGCTTGCTGTCGCGCGCGCGATACACCTCGCCCATGCCACCCGCGCCAAGAGGCGCCACAATCGTGTAGGGCCCGAGCTGCCGCCCAACCATCTGCGGTCTATTTGGCGCGCCCACGTTAGAGATCGCCTGCAATCACGGCCACCGCGGGTGTTTCCAGAAACCGCGCCGAGGCCGACTCGTAGCCGAGCAGCGACTCGACTTCCTGCCGCAGCGCCTCATCCCCCTCGCACGCCTCTTTCCTGCATCCACTCGCTGCCCGACCGGACGCGCCAACGCCGCGTGATAGAGCTCGGAGATCTGATTGCGTCGATCAACCGCCATCCATCATCTGGCGAACGGCATGTGCGCAGTCACGCAAACACTCACGGGAGCCGTTATGGTCGGGCCCCAGGGCTGCTGGTGCGGGAGAGCTCGCGCATCAACCAGTTTTTCAGCAAACTTGAATCCCTCATCACGGTCTCTGGGGAAATCTTTCAGCGCTTCCGCCGTTTCCTCGACGCTCAATCCGCCGAAGAAACGTAGCTCGACCACCTGGCTTTTTCGCTCGTGATGCGCCGCCAGCGATCGAAGCGCCTCATCTATGGCAATCAGATCCTCCGGAGTGTCGGTCGTGACCAGCAGGTTCTGATCGAACGTCACGCGATGGAGCGCACCGCCGCGCTTTTGATTCTTTCGGGCCCTGGCGAAATCCGCGAGCACGCGGCGCATCAGCCGAGCTGCCATGGCGAAGAAGTGCGCGCGATCCTGCCACTTGGACCCGACGAATATCAATCAGCCTGAGGTAGGCCTCGTTGACGAGGGCGGTGGCCTGCAGAAGCATGGTCGCGACGCTCGCCGGCCATGTACCGCTTCGCGAGGTGCCGCAATTCCCCGTGGACGAGGGGCAGCAGTTTCTCGATGGCCCTTTCGTCGCCGCCCCTCCATTCGACGAGCAGGGCCGTCACATCGTGGGTTCTGACGTCCGACACGTCCGGCCATTCTACGCCCGTCGGACATGACTGGTGTTTTCGCTGGATTGCGCCTTCCTCCTCACCACGCGGCTTCGGGCTGCGGGGAGGGATGGCGTGATTGTCTGGTTTCTTGCGCTTTCCTCGGCCTCTCTGGTGGTTACCGAGTCGGCTGGCGTACTCATCGCCAGGAGCGCCGAGCCTCTTCATGCTGTCTCCCGTTGTGGCGAAGCCCCCCGTCACCTCGTCGAGACACCACGAGGCTCGATCTCGACGAGGGGCCGCTCGCCGGGCCTGTCGTCCTGCCGTCGAACCTCGAGGTTGCCGCAGTTTTTCGACCCTTTCTCGACGAGATGTGGCAGGCGTCGCCGACGTTCAAGGGCCAGTGGCGCAGGCTTGCGGCCGCAACCGGTCTGCATGTGAGCGTGCTGGTCGACGATCTTCCGCCTCCCGCGCGGACCGTCCAGAGCCCGCACCGTTCTGAGGCATCAGGGCGGCTCGCTGGTGTCCGCGCGCGTCTATCTCAAACCGACGTTGGACGCCGCGGAGGTCATCGCGCATGAACTGGAGCACATCCTGGAACAACTCGATGGTGTGGACCTTCAAGCGCAGGCCGGCAACGGCGTTGTCTGGGAGGCTGGCGGCGGTGCCTTCGAGACGCGGCGCGCGATTGAAGCGGGCCGGCGGGTCGCACGCGAAATCACGACGGGTTCCGACGTGACTGGCGTTCAACATCTGCCACACGAGAACCATGCCGATCGCCTGACGACGGTGGTGCAGCAGGATCCCAACGCGACGCCCTCGTCGGGGCGTTCAGCCCGCGTGAGCGGCAGCGGGCGTTACGTCGTCTTCGTCTCTTCGGCGCAACTCGTCGAGGCCGACCGTAATCGGTTCGAGGATGTCTACGTTCTGGATCTGGCAACCGGCGAGTGCACGCTCGAGAGCGCCGGGCCAGATGGGTCGCCCGGCAACGGCGAGAGCTTCAGCCCGGACATCAGTCGGGATGGACGATATGTCGTCTTCGCGTCGGCATCGAGCAATCTTCTCGACACGCAGGTGCTGCCCGGCGTCTTCCGTGTCTTTTTGCGCGACCGCGAACAAGGGGCGACCCGACTTCTCTCACCGACTGCGAATGGTGGGCCGGAACATGGCATCAGCGAGAATCCAGCCATCAGCGCCGACGGCACCATGGTGGTCTTCGAATCGACTGCGACCGATCTCGTCGAGTCAGGCGACACCGCCCGAAGTTCTGTCGGCATCTACCTGATTCGCCTTACCTCAGGACAGCGCACACGACTGGACCTGACGAGCGCCGGTGGACGACCTGCCGGCCAGAGCATGTCGCCCGCCATCAGTGCGGATGGCCGATTCGTCGCGTTCGCGTCGAAGGCAGATTTGACGTGTGGAGAGGCGTCAACTTGCGTCACTGAGCCATCGGACAAGAAGGGCGTCGCTGCCATCTACCTTCGTGACACGCACACAAACACCACGAAGCGCGTCACCCGTAGCTACGCCGGTGGCGATCCGAACGGCCCCAGCTATCAGCCGACGATCAGCGGCGACGGGCGATACGTGGCTTTCGTTTCGGAGGCGTCGAACCTGACGCGCGATTCCACCAGTCGTACCGCCCACATCTATGTGCACGACCT
>CAWAZT010000010.1:0-80084 GCA_963786615.1 uncultured Acidobacteriota bacterium | reverse complement strand
GAGGCGGCTGATGGAATTCCTTCAGGAGGTCGGTCCTCGCGCGGTTTCCCTTGCGTGTCAGGATTACGAGCTTCACGCGGCGATCGTGCAGCACGACCTGCCGCTTGGCGAGGCCCAGCGCCTCCAGCCGGTCCACGATCCATGTCGCATACGAGGGATCGCATTCCCATTCGTCGGCCAGCGAGCGCATCGAGCGACCCGTCCGGGCGTCGAGGCTGAACAAGGCGCGCGAATCGTTGGGTGTCAACCCGCGCCGTGCCAGGCTCCTGGTGCGCGTCGGCGCTGACCGGATCAGCAGTTCGAACATCGCGCGCCAGACCTCTCGGGCCATCGCCTTTGTGCTCACTCTCGCCGCAGACATGGTCTCAAGAATAGCGCCTCCGGTCGGGCGGTGTGCATATGATGAGTTATCGGGATTTTCCCACGCGCTCTGCCATCTGTAGGCGTAACGAGCCGTTCCTGGCCCGCTCCTCCTCACATCCAGCTTAGCTACGAGACGAATCCGTTCGGAGCTTCGGCTTCGACGCGCGGTTCACGCCATGGTGGCGCGAACGTGTCGCATACTCGCCCTACAGCGCCGCTGGGAATCGCTTCGGGTCACGAAGGATCGTTCTTCAATGTCGTTCTCGAAACTGGGGCTGACGCCCTCGCTCTGTCTCACCGCTGGCGCGCCTCGGCTACGAGCAGCCCACGCCGATCCAGACCCAGGCCATTCCCGCTGCGTCCTGACGCGGCACCGACCTGCTCGCGCGCGCCCAGACGGGCACCGGCAAGACGGCCGCGTTCGGGCTGCCGATGATCGAGCGCCTCCTCGCGCGGCGGCGCCGGCGCCAGGCGCGCAGCCCGCGCGGACTCGTCCTCGTGCCGACGCGTGAGCTGGCGCTGCAGGTCCATCGAGGCGCTCGTCGACCTACGGCGCGCCGGCGCAGCTCCGCGTCACCGCCATCTTCGGCGGCGTCGGCATGGGCGCCGCAGATCCAGTCGCTGCAGCAGCGGCACCGACATCGTCGTCGCCACGCCGGGCCGGCTGATCGACCACATGCAGCGGCGCACGATCGATCTGTCCGCGATCGAAATCCTCACGCTGGACGAGGCCGACCGGATGCTCGACATGGGCTTTCTGCCCGCGCTGCGCCGGATCATCGCGGCGCTGCCGCGCACGCGTCAGACGCTGCTGTTCTCGGCGACGCTGCCCGAGGACGTCGTCAGGCTGGCCGCCGAATTCACGCGCGACGCCGCGCGCGTGGACGTCTCGGAGGGCAGGTCGTCGCGCCGACCGTGACGCACCATGTGCATCCGGTCGCCGTCGATCGAAAGCGCGACGCTGCTCACGCACGTGCTGACGCAGGACGGCGCGCGAGTCAAGCGCTCGTCTTCTGCAAGACCAAGCGCGGCTCGGATCGCGTCGGCGAACACCTCGAGCGCGCCGGCATCAAGACGGCGGTCATTCACGGCAACAAGAGCCAGGGCGCGCGAACGCGGGCGCTCGGCGACTTCAAGGCCGGCCGCGTCAACGTGCTGGTGGCCACCGACATCGCGGCGCGCGGCCTCGACATCGCGCAGCTGCCGCTGGTCATCAACTACGACTTGCCGCTCGTGGCCGAGGACTACATTCACCGCGTCGGTCGCACGGGCCGGGCGGGACGCAGCGGGCCGCGCCGTGTCGCTCGTGTCGGCAGCCGATTCGGGACTGCTGCGCGACATTCAGCGGCTGCTGCCGGCGCCGCTCGAGCAGGTCGCCGTCCAGGGATTCGACGTCCCGAGCTCGGGACCGTCCACCTCAGAGCCGCAGCGGCGAGATCGGACGTTCCGTCCGCGCGGCCGATCGAACGGTGTGCATGTCAGGAACGGAGCAGGGCCGCAGCACCGGGGTCCTCGACGCTACTCGTCACACGCGGCATCTGCGTCACCCTCTCTCAGAACGTCAGGAAGATGACGTTCCCCGTCGGCGCCGGGCGCCAACGGGGATCCGTCAACTCAGGCCGGGAGGGCCATCGGATTCCCCCTTGAAGATGCGAACATGGGGGACGTCTCCGGTCTGTACACTCCACCGGCACCCACCCATTCCGCATCATCGACGTCGGCGGTGAGCTGATCAAGAACGACGACGCGACGATGCGGATGGCGATGGCGAGGGAGTAACCATGACGCTCCAACAAGCCGTCCTGCTCGCGCTGCAGGTCAGCGTGTTGCTCACCGTGTTCGGATTCGGCCTGCAGACGACGGTACACGAGCTGTTGTACCTCGTTGCGCCGGCCGGGCGCTGCTCGCGCGCTCGCTTCTCGCCATGTTCGTCGTCATGCCGATCGTCGCGGTGGCGCTGGTGCGGCTCTTCGAACTGCGCCCGGCGTTCGAGATTGCGCTGGTCGCGCTGGCGATCTCGCCGGTGCCGCCGCTGCTGCCGAAGAAAGAAGGCAAGGCTGGTGGGGAGTCCGGTTACGGCTTGGGCCTGATGGCCACCGTGTCGCTCCTGGCGATCGCCCTCGTGCCGCTGTCGGTCGGAGATCCTGGGACGCTATTTCGCGCGGCCGCTGCAGATGCCGCCGGCGGCCGTCGCGAAGGTGGTCGTCATCATGACGCTGCTGCCGCTCATCGCCGGCGTGATCGTTCGCGCGATCGCTCCGGCGATTGCCGACCGCCTGGAGAAGCCGGCGGGCTCTTCGCCACCGTGCTGCTGGCTGCGGCGCCGGGGCGCTGCTCGTCGCGGCGCTCCCGGTGATCGCCGGGTTGATTGACATCAGGACGCTGCTCGCCATCGCGGCGTTCGTCATTGTTGGTCTGGCGGCGGGTCATTTGCTCGGAGGACCGGAGGCCGAGCACGCGACGGTGCTGGCGCTGTCCACCGCCAGCCGGCATCCGGCTATCGCGCTCGCCGTGGCGAAGATCAACTTTCCGAACGAACCGTATCTTGGCGCCACGATTCTGCTGTATCTCCTCGTGCTCACCCTGATCACCGTGCCGTACGTGTCGCGACAGCGCCGGGTGCTGCTGCCACACACGTCGTGACATTCGTTGCTGCATTCTCGACGGCGCGTGGACGCCGCCGGTCATCCGGAGGGTATGAGAGAAGCGGAACAGCAGACTACAACACGTAGCGGGGCGTCGTTAAGTGAGATGATCGCCCCATGAGAGCCGGCGCGCTCGCTCTCGTCGGGTTGCTCGGACTACTCGGCGTTCTGCACCAGCGTTCCCGTCGCGACGTCGCGGACGACGGTGACCCTCATGCGAGTTCCGCAGGGTGGCATTCAGCCAGAGGTCCTCTCGGATGGCCGCGGTGTCCTGCACCTGATCTACTTCACCGGTGATCCCAAGGCCGGAGATCTCTTCTACACGCGGTCCACGGACTCGGGCTCGACGTTCTCGCCCGCGGTGCGCGTGAACAGTCAGCAAGGCAGCGCGATCGCGGTCGGCACGATCCGCGGCGGCCAGCTGGCGCTTGGCCGAGACGGACGCGCTCACGTTGCGTGGAACGGATCCGATGCGGCGCGTCCGCGCGGCCTCGTGAATCCCGTCAGCGGACAGCTCAGCGCGCCATTTCTCTACGCGCGGTCGAACGTGGAGGGAACCGCGTTCGAGCCTCAACGCGATCTCGCGAAGCGCAGCTACGGGCTGGATGGCGGCGGGTCGATCGCGGCAGACACGAGCGGCAACGTCTACGCGGCGTGGCACGCGCTAGCCGCCGGCGTCGAAAGCGGTGAAGATCGACGGCGGGTCTGGATCGCGCGATCGACTGATGATGGCGCGACGTTCGGTGACGAACAGCCCGCCTGAAAGAACCGTCCGGCGCTTGCGGCTGTTGTGGGCTTCGAATACTGGCAGGTTCAGCGAACAGCTTGTACGTGCTCTATCGCTCGGCGACATCGCTGACGCATCGCGACATCTACCTGCTCGAAGCGACCGGCCGTGGACGCTCGTTCCGCGGCTCAATGGTCCAGGGATGGGACGTCGATGCGTGTCCAATGTCGAGCATGGCGATCGTCTCGGCCGCATCGCACATCGTCGGTGCGTGGGAGACCGCCGGACAGGTTTACGTTGGAGAGGTCGATACCAACGCTGCTCGCATTCCTGCCCCGACGCCGGTGACTGGCGCCGCCGGAACACGGAAGCATCCTCGACTCGCGGCGAACGCCAACGGCGAGGTGCTCGTGGTGTGGACGGAGGGAACTCCCCGCCGCGACGCGGGTTCATGATTCTTTACTGAGAGCTATCTGTGGACGTCGTACGCGCTTGATTGGAAAGCCAACACGACGTGAATGTCAGGAGCGGAGCAGGGCGGCACCGGGCTCGACGACGCCACTCGTCGCGCGCGGCATCTGCGTCACTTTCCCTTCCGCGACCTCGCATTGAGCGGTGATCGTCGGTCGGTGTGTTCCATCCACGCGCGGCAAACAGCCGCGCATCAACTGCGCCGCGCGCAGCGTCGCGAGCACGACGAATTCAAAGGCGCCCATGGCGGCGGGACGATGAATCACGGCGCGCACGCGGCCCGGATGGAATCGACAGCAATCGTCATGAACCCTCACAAGGCAAGGCTTTGGTGAGGGCCAGGGCCTGACGGCCTCAGAGCTCAGAAAAGCAGGAATGTGACGTATCCCGCCGGCGCCGGAACAGCGCCAACGGGATACAGCCTCTTCGACGATCTACCAGCGCGGTTCCGACCGGCGACGGTTGGAGTCGCCACGCCCGAACCCGCCACCCGTGCTGGCCGGCTTCGGGCGCGCTTCGTTGACGGTGAGCCCGCGGCCACCGAGTTGATACTCGTTCAGTTCCGTGATGGCGCGCTGCGCGTCCTCGTCCGTGCTCATCTCAACGAACGCGAATCCCCGCGCCCGTCCAGTGGCCATGTCGCGCATCACCTTGACCGTCTCGACGGTCCCTGCACGGCTGAAAAGCTCCTGGAGCTCCGCTTCTCCCGTCTCGTACGGAAGATTTCCCACATACAACTTTCGACTCATGAACTGCTCCTCTGTCGCCTGCGGCGACTACCGGCCGCGTACGGCCGCACCTTTACCATCCCGAACGGAGTCGTCGGTGGATTTCGTCTCGAGCTAAGCAGAAGGTCAGGAGGAGCGAGTCAGCGGAGGCTCGTTACGCCTACAAGCGGCACAGCACGTGGCAAGATCCGATACGGTTATTCTAGCACTCCTGTCGCCCGGGCGCCGGGGGTCGGCCCGGTCCTCGAGCGCGCTGCGCATCCGGCCGACGACGACGCGAAGCATCTTTCGGAGATCCCCACCCGGCAGCCGCGAGATGTTCATGTCCAGCGACTGGAGCGCCGGCAGGGGATCAGCGGACGAGTCCAGGGCCGCTCCAAGCGCCTGGACGTCGGCCCGTACGAGAGTCGACGGGCGTTCTCGATCAAGCCAACCGGCGTACCGCTGCAGCGTGTTGTAAAGCTCTGTGACGGCTTCAGCGTTTTTGGCTTCCACCTACACGACTTTCACGTTCTCGCCTCGCGGCCCCTTCGGGCCCTGTCCACGTTCGAACGTGACGGCCTGACCCTCGCGAAGGTCGTCGAAGCGCGTCTCTTTGCACGCCGAATTGTGGAAGAAGGTACTCGTTGCCGTCGCTTGCCAGGATGAACCCGAATCCCTTGTCACTGACGAGCCGCTTGATCGTGCCGTTCATAGGCGCCATGGAAATCTCCCTGAATCCATAGAGTCGTACATTGTGGCAGGAAGGTCTCACGTAACCAACCGCCTGCTCGGAAGGCCGGTCGGCGCTGGATGAACGCTGGCTGGCACGCTAGAGCGAAGAAAGAGCATACCCTGATTTGGCTCTTTTTCGGTGAAAAAACCGTTGGCGGGGCTCAGCAGGGGGATTTCCCTGGATCGGTCGGTCCAAGGCCCGGGAAGGCCCCTCACTGGGCTTTTGCGGTCGTTCGAACGAACAGCATTCGGGAAACCGTCGCGGTCGTGAACAGGCCCACGCCCGCGACGATGAAGGCCGCGGCGTAGCCTTGGGCCTTCAGGATAGCGCCGAGCAACTGCGGACCGGTGGCCTGGCCGAGGAAGAAGAAAAAAGCGAACAACGAGATAGCGGTCCCGCGTGCCTGCGGCGCGAGCTCGGTTGCCCGCGTCTGCAGCGTGCCGTGCATCGTGTAGTAGCCCATCCCGAGGACCACCACCGCCGGGATGAACCACTGCCAGGCGGGCATCAACCCGATGAAGACGAACGCGACGCCCAGCAATGTGCCGCCCAGCAGCAGAACGCCGAGTTCGCCAATCCTGCCGACCAGCTTCTTGACCGAGACGCTGTAGATCAGGCCACCACAACCGAACCCCGCCACCATCAAGCCGGCATACGCGTAGTTGATGCCGAAGCGATCCGTCAATGACGATGCGAGATACGCAAGGCCGCCGAACACGAACAGGCCTTCGAGCGTCACGGTGCCGAGCACGAGCGGCGCCGACCGTCGTGTCAGCATGCTGCCGTACTGTGTCGCGAGCGCGTACACCAGCAGGCACGCCCCGGCCGCCTCTAGAGCCGTCGACAACATGAGCGGGAGCACGCCGAGAAGTCCGACGAAGATCAGCGAACCTCCGAGCGGCACCGTGAGAATCTGCGGTCCCAGCGGCCGCGCCGTCGCCGACGGTGGAGAATATTTCCCCTCGCGTGAGAGGAGTGCGGACACGACGAGCGAGACGATGCCGAAGACGATGAAGATGTAGCGCCAGCCGAGGTACTGGCCGAAGACGCCGCCCAGGGTACTGCCGACAATCTGACCGATCATCAGCGCGCTCATGAACCGCCCGAGTGCAATCTGGCGATCCTGATAGGGAAATGTGTCCCCGATGTAGCCGAGCGACATCGGGATCACGGCCGCGGCGACGACACCGGTCAGGAACCGCAGCGTGGCAAAGACCGGGATGCTCGGGACGAACGCGCAGGCGAATGTCCCGAAGGAGAAGACCGCCAGGCAGGTGGCCATGACCCGAATCTTGCCGATGCGATCGCCGATCGGCCCGTACAACAGCTGAAAGAGCCCGTACGGCAGCGCGTAGGACGAGATGACGATCGCGGCCGCCGGCGGGCTCGTGTGAAAGTCTCTCGAAATCACATGCAGGAGCGGGTCGATGACGCGGGCATCCGCCTGGACCATGAACGCGGCCATGCCGAGCACGAGCAGCGAGGCGCGCTCGATCGGCGCCGTCGAGGGGCCTGATATCTGGGACGAAGACACCGACATCTCCCATCATCCTATGCGAACGCGCGGGTCGCCCCTCCGGAGCCGACCTGCCCGAGCCCGGAATCTCGAACAGAGGAGGTCTTGGGGGCGTAAGTGTAAGGAGCGGGAGACGTCTCGGCCCGCGATGGAGATGACAGATGAAGTGGTCGGTCTCTCTCGACGCCCTGGTTCAGGACACCCGGCATGCCTTGCGGACGATTCGTCGTGCCCCCGGGTTCGCCGCAATCGCCGTTGCGTCGTCCGCCCTCGGCATCGGCACGTGCGCGGTGATTTTCGCCGTGCTCAACTTCGCCATGTTGAGACCGCTGTCTGTAGCCGGGCCCGACCGTCTGATGCGGCTCTCGGAGCTCGACCGCCGTACTGGAGAGTTCGGGAACGAGCTGTCCTACCCAGACTTCCTCGACGTGCGCGATGCGCCCTCGTTCGACGGCATCGCCGCGTACGATCCGCTGCTGCCCGCATCGATCCGCGCACACGGTGAAGCCGAGCGTCACTGGGGGGCGCTCGTGACGGCGAACTACTTTACGGTCGTGAAGCCATCGTTCGCGCTCGGCCGCGGTTTCGATCCGCGACACGACGACACGCGAGGCGCGCCGCCCGTCGTCGTTCTGGGTCATGACCTCTGGCAACGGACGTTTGGCGGCGATCCGGCGATCGTCGGCCGATCGATTGGGATCAACGGCATGGCGAGCGTCGTCATTGGGGTCGTGGCTGAAGGCTTTCGCGGCCCCGACGTGGGCATCGTCTCCGAGTTCTGGATCCCGTTTTCGATGATCGACCAGGTCGAATCCAGGTCGGGACCGGTCACTGCCAACCGCACGCGCTTCTGGCTCGCATGCGTGGGCAGGCTTCGCCCGGGCGTTGACACGTCAGCCGCGCGCGCAGAGCTCGACGTGATCGCTCGAAGGCTCAATCGTCTGCACGGCCGCGGCGACGACCGCGGGTTCGCCGTCGAACGAGCCGGTCAGATCGATCCGCGGCTTCGCACGATGGCGGTGACGCTGTTCACGGTGGCGCTGGCCTTGACCGTGCTCGTCCTCCTGACGGCATGCGGAAACGTGGCGAACCTGCTCCTGGGCCGCGCGGCGTACCGGCGACGGGAGATCGCTGCGAGGATGGCGTTGGGGGCAACCCGCGCGCGCCTCGTCCGTCAGTTGCTGACCGAGAGTCTCCTGCTCGCGTTCCTCGGCGCGCTGGGTGGCTGGTTGATCGCCGCATACGCATCGTCGTTCCTGGGGCTCGTGCGAACGCCGCTCGGCTGGCCACTGGACCTCTCCGTCGCGCCCGACGCCCGCGTGCTCTTGTTCTGCCTCGTGTTGTCCGTTGCGACGGGCGTGGCGTTCGGTCTCTTGCCGGCCCTTCGCGCCACGAGGCCGGACCTGGTGACGGATCTGAAAACAGATGCCGGCGGTCTGTCGCGCCGCGAGTGGTTTGTGCTCAGAAACGGGCTCGTGACGGCGCAAGTCACGATCTGCACCGTGCTGATGCTCTGCACGGGCCTGTCATTACGCAGCCTTCAGGTCGCGCGGACCATGGACGTCGGGCTGGATGTGCGCAATCACGTGCTGCTCGCGTTCGATCCGGCAGTCCGTGGGCGTTCCGACGCGCAATCGCGGCAACTGCTTCGGGAGGTTCTCGAGAGAGCGCAGTCGATCGCTGGTGTCGAGTCCGCAACATTGACGACCGCAGTGCCGTTGACGCTGATCATCAACAACTCGGACTTCGTGACCGACGCGGGCGCGGGCGATTCAGGTGCGCCGCGCATTCCGGCCGACATCTATGCTGTAGGCCCGCGGTTCTTCGCCACAATGGGCATTGCGTTCCTGCAGGGCAACGACTTCCGCGCCGGCCAGGCGTCAACGCCACGGGTGGTCATCGTCAACGAGGCGTTCGCGCGTGCGGCATTTCCGGGCCAGTCTTGGATCGGACGCCGCGTTCTCGGCGATGGCAAAGCGCTCGACATCGTCGGAGTTGTCGCGACCGCGAAGTCGCGCTCGATAGGCGAGACGCCCCGACCCGCGATCTACCTGCCCATCCTGAATGAGTACGTTGCCGGGGACTCGCTGCGAGGCGTGACGTTGGTTGCGAGGACTCGTGACGGCGGAGGTGGAACCGTCGCCGGGTTGCGGGAGGCGATCCACACAGCCGATCAATCGCTTGCGGTCTTCGACGTTCGGACGATGGAGAGTCACGTTCGAGACGCCCTGATCCTGCCGAGGCTGATGTGGATCGTGTCGCTGATAGCCGGGGGTATCGGACTCTTGATTGCGACCATTGGCGTGTACGGCGTGATCAGCTTTGCGGTCGCGAGGCGTCGGCGAGAGCTGGGCATACGACTGGCGATCGGCGCCGCGCCCGGCAGCATTCTCCGGATGATCCTGAGATACGGCGCCGTCCTCGCGCTGGCCGGCACGGGCGTTGGCGTGTTGATCGGTTTGGGGGTCACGCGTTTCGCCGCCAGCCTTCTGTACGGGGTTGGTCCGATGGATCCGTGGACGTTCACGATTGTCCCGACGTTTCTGATGATCGTCGCGCTCATGGCGTGCTTGCTGCCGGCGCGAGCGGCAGCTCGGCTGGACGCCGTGGAGGTCCTCAGAAGCGAGTAGGCGGTTGTCGCGTCCCTGGTCTACACTCCCTCCCGCAAGGGAGGTCCCGCTCATGAAAATCACCGCGCGCGTTGTCACGGCCGTGCTGCTCGTCTCGTTCTGCAGCACGCTGCAGGCCAGCAAGTTTGGATCGGTCGAGCCGATTGCGAATCCCGACGTGATCGACACGACGCTGCTGAGGGATCAATCGTTGAGGGTCCGCGAGGCGTTTGCGACGCGACTGCTCCAGTGCGGCATCGTGAGACAGGTCGAGGACGTGCTCTCGTCCACCGGCGCCATCACGACGATCAACGACCTGAACACGCGGTTCGCGGTCGGGGCTGGCGGCTTTGCGGGATCCACGAATCCGTCCTTTGTTTATACGGTGATGGACGACGGCCCGAACGCGGCGAGCACCGACGACGTCAAGGTGTTGACCGACAGCCTGGGCTACGTGCTGTCGCAGGGAAGCGCCTTTCTGCTGGATGCGGACGATCCCTCCAGCTTCGACTTTCCCGCCAACTACGTCGTGCTGAACTTCGCCGCGCCGCCCCCGATCGCGGTTTCCGCGGCGCTCTTCAGGACGGTCGGTCGGATCGATCCCGAGCTCTTCGAGACGGACACGAGCGGCTACACGCAGTTCGGCCGAGCCTACCTCTCGCTGCAGTCTGCCGTGCCAGACGCGCAGTTCATCGCGGGCTACGTGGCGGCGGCCGCCAGGTTCGGCGTCGAGTACACGCCAATCGTCAATGGTGCGCCGTCACTGTTCCAGGGAGGCGCCGCCTTCCCGGGCAACGACTGGGTCGTAAGCCCGCATGGAGAAGAGTACCTGGCGCGTATTCCCCAGCAGAGTCATCGCGCGCTCAGCCGCATCCGGGCGTTCCACCTTCGCGCGACCCTCGAAGTTCTTCGACGGCTCGAGCACGAGCACAAGCGGCCGGCCGATGCGGTGGTATCGTTCGACTGCCGGGCGAGCGCCTGGTGAAGGCCCGATGCAGATCACACGAGGAGAGAAGGCAGATGAAGAGCATGACCGTCCTGGTTGGCGCCGCAACATTGGCTCTCGGGATGGCCACGGGCGCGCTGCTGGCGCAGCCGCCGCAGCAAGGGCCGCAGCCGTTCTCCGTGGGCAACCGGCTGGGTCTGCCTGTCACTCCGGCCGCCGACGGCGCGTTCGACGCCATCTCCTCGAACGTAAAGGTCTATGGCGCCATCTATTCCGCGGAGAGCTGTTCCTACGATCCCGGACGCGGCGTGATCGTCGTGCCGAACCGCGGGGTGCCGCAGAACGTGCAGACCAACAACGCATGGATCTCGTTCATCAACCACGATGGTTCCGTCAACACCGCACGCTGGCTCGGCATCCAGAACCCGGGCGATCGAGCCAGCCTGACGCCGCCGCTCGTGTTGAACGAACCGTACGGCAGCGACATCGCCAACAACATGCTGTACGTCGCCGACCGCGATGGTGGCACGACCCCGACCGACACGAGTGTCGCAGTGGTGCGTCGCTTCAACCTGCAGACGGGTGCGCCTGCAGGCGAGATGCGCGTCGAAAAATCGACGTGGTTCAACGACATCGAGGTGGCAGACGACGGGACGGTGTACGCGACACAGACCGGCGTCGGCGGCCAGAATCCCGAGGCGTCGACCTGGCAGGTCTGGAAGATCACCCCAGATGGCACCGCGTCGATCTTCGTGCAGGGGGCTCCGCTCCGTCAGCCCAACGGCATCGCCTTTGATCCGCACGGCAACATCGTCGTGGTCAACATCGGCAATACCGAGGTGCTGACGTTTTCGCGAGACGGGAAGCTGGTGAAGACGGAGAACGCGGCGCAGGCCGGCAACGACGGCCTCGTGATCATGCCCGACGGCACGAAGTACGTGAGCAGCGTGGTGAACGGCGGTGTCTCGCGGATTCGACCCGATCAGCCCGCGGAGCTCATCGCGAGGAACATCCCCAGCGCCGCGTCGATGTGCTACGACGCCGGGGCGAATCAGCTGGTGATTCCGATGAACGCCAACAACGCGCTGGCGTTCATTCCATTGAAGTGAAACAGTAGCGCGGGCTTCAGCCCTGCATTTAGTGCTTGGACTTCGTGGCGGCGAACTGCTGCACCACGGCCAGCGATTTCTCGACGTGCGCCGCGGGGCTGATCTTGTCGTCGTTTGACGACAGGGTCGCCAGGATCTTGTGATCCGGCCCGACGACGAAGGTCGTGCGTTCGGTGAAATCGTGATCGATTTCCTGCCCGCGCGAGTCCTTCATCCCCGGCTTCGCCTCGAACTTGCTCAGGGCGTAGGCCTTGGCGATCGCTCCGTCAGTGTCGGACGCCACCGCAATCTTGCCCGCGCAGGTACCTGCGGGTCGGCAGAGAAATCATTCAGCCTCGCGATGCTGTCGCGCGAGACGCCGATGATCGACGCGCCCGCGGCATCGAACTTCTCCTTGTTCTCCGCGAAGGTGTGCGCTTCGATGTTGCAGCCGCCCGTGAACGCGGACGGATAGAAGTACACGACGACCGGCCCCTTCTTCAGTGCCGACTCGAGCGAGAAGTCGAATTCCTTGCCGGCCAACGACGCCTTGGCGGTAAAGTCCGGCGCCGAGTCGCCCTGTTTCAACGCCGCAAACGCGGGAATCACCATCGCAGTCGCCAGCAGTGTACCAAAAAACAAACGCTTCATCTGTACGCTCCTTGGCGCGATCATACATCGCGCCAACTCGAGCGTGAAACGCCGCACGGTCCGGCTTCGGCGTAGGCGGCAGGATGTTGTTCAGTCGGAGATCAGACGCGGCTTCATCGTCCTGGGTGTCGGCCTGGTCAGACGACCGCTCTGACGGATCGGACGCCGTCCTACTTGCCGTCGATCGAGAAGGCCAGCAGGACGTTGCCGCGCATGCCACCCCACTGCGGGTAGCCGGACGTCGTCAGCAGGATGCCGTCGGCGACTGCGGGTCCGCCGACGTCGATCGATCCGCCGTGCGCCTTCACGCCGTTCACGGTTGGAAAGTCCTGCGCGGTATCGAAGTCCCAGACGATGCGGCCGTCCGCAGTGGAATAGCCACGCAGATGACCGTCGATGGATCCCGAGAACACGACACCGCTGATGAGCGTGGGTGGCGCCGACTGTGCCGGGCTGCAATTGGCTCGCCCCGCGCAGCCTGGCGACGGCGTATGCCAGGCCTGCTTGCCGTCCGACAACCGCAGCGCGAACATGCCGCCGCCGACGGCGGCGTCGGGCACGAGCGCGTAGCCAGTGGCAGGGCCGCCGGGCTTCAGCGCGATGTCGGAGAGTGGAACGTAGATCTTCTCGCTGTCGGCAGCCGCGCCCCACTCGACACCGCCGAGCGGGCCGCCGCGACCGATGCGCATGCTCCACAGCACGCGGCCGTTGTCGTCAGGATCCAGCGCGTGCACGAACGCCGACTTCTGGCCGACGACCAGCGCGCGTTTCCCTGATGCGAGCCCGACGAGAATGGGAGGCGACCCGAAGTCATGGTCCGGACCCTTGGCCTCCGGACAGTTCACCGGATCGGGCATGCCGCACGCGATGTTGTACGCGTCGTTGGCGGTCATCTGCTGCGACCACTTGATCACGCCGGTCTTCAGATCGAGCGCAACGACAGCATCGCTGGTCCTGGCCGCGGGATCGGAGTAGCTGTCGCCCGTGGCGACATAGAGCGCGCCGGCCTTCTCGTCGATGGTCGGCGACGACCAGATCGCGGCGCCCGACGGTCCCTGCAACTGCGTCCCGATCTTGTTCGTGCGCGTCGGCTTCGACGGATCCGGAATGACGTAGGTTTTCCAGACGACTTCGCCGCTTGCCGCGTCCAGCGCGACGACACTGCCGCGGAAGCTGCAACAGGGATATCGCGGGTCGGCCGCGAGCACCTCTTCGATGGATGACACGGGCACATACAGTCTGCCGTCGTGGAATTTCGGTGTGCCGGTCACCCTCGCGACGATGTGGTCGTCGATATGACGTCGCCATCGCAACTGCCCGGTGGCGGTGTTCACACCGTAGACGTTGCCGTAGACGTCACCCAAGAACGCAGTCTGCACGCCGCCGACATCTCCGATGGCCATCGCGGTGCGCACCGTGGCGTCCGCGTCGAACGTCCAATACTGGCAGCCGTCCTTCAAGTCGAGCGCATACACACGTCCTGTCACGCTCGCGACCAGCACGCGGCCGCCTACGACGCTGGGCTGCACCGCGGACGAGGCATCACCGGCGAAACCGAACGCCCACTTCACCTTCAGCCTGGGGACATCGGCGGCGGTCAGCTTGGCAGCGGCGTCACGCTGATAGCGATCGTTGGCGAGCGTGACGCCCCACCCGTTCCACTGGGCTCCCGACGTCGCGGACGGCTTGCTGGCGCACATCTTCGGGGCCGGCGGCGCGGGCGTGTCGCCGACCGCCTTGCCCGTGAGGAACGCCGCGATCGCGCGACGCTCCTCGACGGTTCGTTGCGCGCCCTGCACGCGCATGGTGCCGGTCTCCAGGGCGGCAAGGATGCGTTCGGGCTCCATCGCGCTCAACACACGGCGCGTGGGCGTGCGCGGCAGGCCCAGGTCGTGACACGTACCGCAGTGCTGCGAGTACAGGCCGGCGCCGTCCTGGCCGCGCGCCGAGGTTGCACACACCAGGAACAGCAAGACGCCAACGGCATGACGCATCGAGCCCTCCTCGGGCGGGTCACGAGAGACGCAGCCTGACTCTACTGCTTTCGCGCTCGCCAACACAGACGCAGATGGGACGAGGACGGTTCCAGCCGCCGGGATGTCGGCTTGATTGGCCGATGGTTGCGGCATACCATCGCTCGCGCCTGGCTATTCGCGCGATGTGAAAGAGACCTCCCTGTCCACATCGACCGTCGTGATCATCGGCGGGGGCGCCTCGGGACTTTCCGCGGCGGCCGCCCTTGCGAGGCGCGGAATCGACGCGACAGTGCTGGAACAGGACGCCCGAATCGGCGGCACCTGGGCGCGGCGATACGATCGGCTTCATCTCCACACCGTCCGCCAGTTTTCCGGGCTCGCACACTTCCCGATCCCGCAGCGCTATCCCATGTATCTTTCGCGAGACGATCTGGTGGCCTATCTCGAGGAGTACGCCCGACCACTTTCGCTTGCGGGTCATCACCGGCGCCCCCATATCGCGGGTCGGGCACGAGCGTCAGCGGTGAATGGACGATCGCGGCACGAGATGGACGCGTCTGGCAGAGCCGCAGCGTGGTGATCGCGACGGGACAATATCGACAGCCGTTGATTCCGCCGTGGCCGGGTCGAGAGACCTATACGGGTCGGCTCTCGCACTCGGTCACCTACTCGAACGCCACGACCTACGTCGGCCAGCGGGTTCTGGTCGTCGGCGCAGGCAACAGCGGGGCGGAGATCGCGACCGATCTCGGCAGACAACGGCGCCGCGGCTGTGGCGCTGAGCGTGCGGACACCGCCGGCTGTCGTGCCGCGCGATCCGTTCGGATTGCCCGTGCAGCGCACGAGCCTCCTGTTGAGCATGTTGCCGCCGTCGATCGCGAATCGGCTCGGCGGCATCACGGCCCGGCTCGCGCTCGGCGATCTCACGCGATACGGACTGCCGCAGGGAGAGTTCGCGCCCTATTCGACGAGGCGCATCCCGCTCATCGACGTGGGATTCGTTGACGCGCTGAAGGCGGGACGGGTGGCAGTACGGCCGGCCGTCGATCGGCTCACGCCGACGGGCGCCGTGTTCGCGGACGGATCGAGCGACGCGTTCGATGCCATCATCGCGGCGACGGGGTTCACCACCGGGCTCGAATCGCTCGTCGACGCGCCTGAGGTGCTCGATGACCACGGCGAGCCTCTTGGACGATCCGGCGACGCGACCGCGCAGCCCGGGCTCTATTTCATCGGGTTCGTGCACACGCTGCGCGGACACTTGTTCGAAGCGAACCTCGCGTCACGCCGGCTGGCACGGAATCTCGAGCGGTATCTCGCGTCAGGCTGAGCCGCGCCGACCTCTCAGCCTTTCGCCGGGGTCGTGAGCGGCTGGCCTTTCGGGGCCAGCAGAATGGCCAGCAGCCGCGCCGGTTGCGTGGAGCTGGCGTTTCGGGACACCGCATGAAGCTGGCCTGGTGTCTCGAGGAACATCTGGCCGACCGTGTAGGTCTTCTCGGACTCGTCGCCGATCTTCGAGCCGATCTCCCCCTCGAGGACGTATGCGATGGTGATGCCCGGATGCCGGTGGGCAGCAGAAGCCTGGCCCGGCGCGTACCAGACCTCGACCGCCGTGACCGACCAGTCCTTCAACATCACGTCCGGCAGGTCGCGCTGAAAGATCGGCCCGCTCCTGCCTGACGGGTTCTGCGCGCTCGCCGGGCTGGCCAGCAGGACCAGACCGGCCAGGCCTTCCACCAATGCTCGTCGGGTCACCGCAGTATCGACAGCTGAAACGGCTCGAGACATCGATTCACCTCCTGCCCGTCTTGCAAAACACGGTAGCACCAAAGCACTATCGGTGAAGCAGGAGGCACACATGGGAATGTTCGACGGCGTGCTGGGTGGAATCGTCGGCGCCAGTATGGTGTCGGTCGTGAACGGCATCCTCGAGCAACACGGCGGCTTGCAGGGCGTCGTCAGGGAGTTCGAGAAGAACGGGCTGGGCTCGACGGTCAGGTCGTGGGTGGGAACCGGACCGAATGAACCGATCTCGCCCGTCGACGTGCAGACGACGCTTGGTCCCGACCTGCTGCAGCAACTGTCAGCCAAATCCGGGTTGTCGGTACAGGAGCTGACGCAGAAGCTGTCGCAGGTGTTGCCGCAGGCTGTGGACAAGCTCACGCCTGACGGGGTGCTCCCGAGGAAATAAGTAGCGCAGGCCTTTAGCAGAAAGAGCGGCTACGTGGCCGCGGTTCGAGATTCGCGCGGCCCGAAGATGCCGAACAGGAAGAGGAGCGCCGGGAACAGGACCACCGCTCCGCCGCCGAGGACCTGAAGCAGCATCACGCAGACGTTCTCCGGTGCAGCCGCTCCGGTAATCGTCACGTACGGCCGAATGGCGAACGGGTACTGGCATCCCGATGATCGGTCCGGCGAGCTGACGAATACGTTCCATCACCAGCCGGACGCCATCGTCGAGCTGAAGTGAGATGTCATAGAGTTAGGTTGGCCGTACTGCATGCTCATCTTCGTGCTTGCGTATCTGGGTGGCGTGTTGACGATCGTCAGCCCGTGCATTCTCCCGGTTGTGCCCTTCGTGTTCGCGCGCGCCGACAGGCCGTTCGTCCAGAGCGGCCTCCCGCTGCTGATCGGGATGGCGCTGACGTTCAGCGCGGTCGCGACCCTTGCCGCGGTGGGCGGCGGCTGGGCCGTCGCCGCCAACGAGTACGGCCGAATCGTCGCGCTGTTGCTGCTCGCATTTTTCGGTGTCGTGCTGCTCTTCCCCGCGCTTTGGGATCACTTGAGCGCGCCGATCGTGACGTTGGGTGGACGGCTGTCCGACTCCGCGACCGGGTCCGGCCAGTCCACGGAGGCCGGTATCGGCTCCTCGCTGGTGCTTGGCGCGGCCACGGGTTTGTTGTGGGCGCCTTGTGCCGGGCCGGTGCTGGGTCTGATCCTGACGGGCGCGGCGCTGCAGGGCGCGAGCGTCCGGACCTCCGTGCTCCTGATGGCCTATGGCGCGGGCGCCGCGACGTCGCTTGCGCTGGCGATTCTCGTCGGCGGCCGTGTGTTCGCGGCGATGAAGCGCTCGCTCGGCGTGAGCGAGTGGATCCGTCGCGGACTCGGCGTCGCGGTGCTTGCCGCCGTCGTCGCGATCGGCCTCGGCGTGGATACCGGTTTCCTGACGCGCGTGTCGCTCTCGAGCACGACGTCACTCGAGCAACGGCTGGTCGATCGCTTTCAAAAGACGCCCGCGCCCGCGTCCTCCGCGTCGGTCGCGAAGGGCTCGCCGGTTGTCGAAGGACGGCTGCCCGCATTGTCCGGCGCCAATCAGTGGCTGAACTCGCCGCCGCTGACCGCGGAGGGCCTTCGTGGCAAAGTCGTGGTCGTCGATTTCTGGACGTACTCCTGCATCAATTGCCTGCGCTCGATTCCGTACGTGCGCGCCTGGGCCGAGAAGTACGCGTCGCAAGGCCTGGTCGTCATCGGCGTGCACTCGCCGGAATTCGGGTTCGAGAAAAACGTCGGCAACGTCCAGAAGGCGGTCACGGATCTCCAGATTTCCTATCCGGTCGCGATCGACAACGACTATGCCCTGTGGCGCGCCTTCCACAACAAGTACTGGCCCGCCCATTACTTCATCGACGCCGAGGGACGCATCCGTCACCACCATTTCGGCGAGGGGAGCTACGACGAATCGGAGCGCGTGATTCAAGAACTGCTGGCGGAAGCCGGACAGGCAGCGGTCCCGAGCGGGGTGGTGACGGTGAAAGCGTCAGGCGCCGAGGCGGCTTCCGTGCAGGCTGACGTTCAATCGCCGGAGACCTACATCGGCTACGAACGCTCCGACCGCTTCATCTCGCCGGACGGGTCGGAAGACGACGCGCCGAAGACCTATAAAAGAGGTCAGCTGCGACTGAACGAGTGGTCGCTTGCCGGCGTCTGGACGATCGGTCCGGAGCAGGCCACCCTCCAGCAGCCCGGCGGCGCCATCGTCTACCGTTTCCACGCGCGCGATCTGCATATGGTGCTGTGTGCCGCCGGTGGGAAACCGGTTCGCTTTCGCGTGACGATCGATGGCGCGGCGCCTGGGGAGGCGCATGGATCCGACGTCGACGCGAAGGGTGAAGGAATTGTGACTGAGCAGCGACTCTATCAACTCGTTCGGCAGCCCGGTCAATTGACCGACCACACGTTCGAGATTGAGTTTCTGGATCCTGGCGTGCAGGCGTACGCGTTTACCTTCGGATAATCGCCTCCGGCCGGCGGCGTTTCACTCGCCGAACGGAACCCTTCTCGTTCTCGTCCCACTACGATGGGTCATACTTCTTCTGTGACAGACTCGAGGGAAATGATGACTACATACCAATTGGTCGATGGCTCCGGAACCGCGATTGAGGCAGGCCGCGTCGAATCCTTCGTGACCGCGTTCCGCGGCGCCGTGTTGCGGCATGGCGATGCGGAGTACGACACGGCCAGACGCATATGGAATGCCAGCATCGACAAGCGCCCCGGGATGATCGCCCGGTGTTCCGGGCTGGCGGATGTGATTGCCGCCGTTCGTTTCGGACGTGAGCACGGGCTGCTGGTCGCCGTCCGCGGCGGCGGACACAATGTCGGTGGTCGGGCGCTGTGCGACGGCGGGCTGGTCATCGATTTGTCGCGGATGAAGGGCGTTCACGTCGATCCGCAGGCGCGCCGCGTTCGCGTACAGCCGGGCGTCACGCTCGGCGAGCTCGATCGCGAGACGCACGTCTTCGGCCTCACGGTTCCGCTCGGCGTCGTCTCGAAGACCGGTGTTGGCGGTCTCACGCTCGGCGGCGGCGTCGGCTGGCTCGCGAGGAAGTACGGCCTCACGTGCGACAACGTCGAGTCGTTCGAGCTCGTCACCGCCGACGGCGACGTGCTGCGCGCCAGCGCCGACGATCATCCCGATCTCTTCTGGGCACTGCGCGGCGGCGGTGGCAACTTCGGCGTCGTGACCTCGTTCGAGTACCGCCTCCATCCGGTGAGCACGGTGCTCGGCGGCTTGATCGCATATCCACGGGAGCGCGCCACGGAGCTGCTGAAGTTCTACCGGTCGTTCACGCAGTCGTCGCCCGACGAGTTGGCGGCGTATGCGGCGCTGCTCCACACGCCCGATGGTCATCCGGCCGCGGCGATTCTGGCGTGCTACTGCGGCGACCTCGCCGAAGGTGAACGGATCCTCGCGCCGCTGCGAGCGTTCGGCACGCCGCTCCTGGACGCCATCCAGCCGATGCCGTTTCCCGTGATGCAGTCGCTGATCGACGCCGCGGTTCCCGACGGCAATCAGAACTACTGGAAGTCGGCGTTCCTCCGTGAGTTGACCGACGAGGCGATCGACGTGGTCGTACGCCACGCGAACGCAGCGACGTCGCCGCTGACGGCGGTGCTCATCGAGCAGTACGGCGGCGCCGCCGGCCGCGTTGGTCAACAGGAGACCGCGTTCGCGCAACGGCACGCGCAGTACAACATTGGGATCCTCGCGCAGTGGGCGGATCCGGCTGAATCCGAGCGGCACACCGGGTGGGCGCGAGCCTTCGCGGACGCGATGACCCCGTACCGGAGCGGCGCGTACCTCCTGAATTTCCTTGGTGAGGAGAGCGACGACACGATCAAGGCCGCCTTCGGCGCCAACTACGATCGCCTGGTCGAGGTGAAGACCAAGTACGACCCGACAAACTTCTTCCGGGTCAATTTCAACCTGCGGCCCGTCGCGGCGACCGCGGCACGGTGATCCGAAGCCGGTCACGCCATAGGACGAAACGCGTTCTCGGGTTGACATCTAACCTGAGAACGCGCCATCCTTGGGTTAGATGAAAACCCGAAGCCCCAACGATCAGGAGCAGCTCGCCCTCCTTCAGGGCACGCTGGACGTCCTGATCCTCCGCATCCTGCTCTTCGGGCCGCAGCACGGCCAGGGAATCGCGCGTGCGATTCAGGAGACCTCGGACGACGTGCTGCTCGTGGACCATGGTGCGCTCTACCCCGCGCTGCAGCGGCTCGAGGCGCAGAAGTGGATCACCGCGAAGTGGGGAACGTCCGCGAACAATCGCAAGGCCCGCTTCTACACGATCACCAGGACCGGCCGCGCCCAGCTCGTGCAGCAGTCCGGACGCTGGCGGCGCCTCGCCGCGGCGATGGCGCGGGTGCTCGGTCCTGAGGCATCACAAGGCTGATGGGGTTCTTCCCGCGGCGCCCCGGCGGCTCACCTCGCGAACGGCAGCGGTTCCCCCGGCTCGCGCGTCTTCACCGCGTAGAGCGTGTGGTGCGTGACGATGAAGAGCGTGCGGCGGTCCGGTCCGCCGAACACGACCTGGAGCGGACGCTCGGGGACATCGATCTGTCCGATGGTCCTGCCCGTCCGGTCGTAGACGAAAATCTGTCCGTTCGCGACGTAGACGTTGCCCGCGGTATCCGCGGTGACGCTTTCGCCGCCACGTTCCGCGAACGGCTCAAGATCGGTGAGCGTGCCGTCGGCTCGAACCGTCGCGCGGTACGTCCGGTTCTCCGCGCTGCTCGCCACGTACACGTGGTGTCCTGGCAGGGCCGTGATGAAGCCGTAGGTATCGAGGTTGTTCGACCAGCGCCAGCCGCTGGCATCCATTCCCGGATACGAATCGTCGGGACCCTGACGAAAGACACGTCCGGCCGGCAGGAAGAGGCTGCCGTCTGGCGACACGTACTCCTTCGGCTTCGGGCTCGTGACGTCACGCGCGAACATCTGCGCGAGCGTCGTGTACTCGTACGTGTCGAGATCGAGCTGATTGGCGAATTCGCCGTTGTCCCACACGTTGACGGGGAGGACAGCCGCGGCGTTCGGATGGGGCGTGCTCGTCCTGTTGCTGGAGCACGGTGATTTGATCGGCCGGTGCGCCCGGGCGGAACGAGTAGACCGTTCCTTCCGGACCGTCGGACGACTGCACCAGCAGGTTGCCGGACTTGTCGACGGCAAGGTTCACGGGATCCAGCGGATCGTGGCGCACGACGGTGAGCCCGTCCGCCCGGGACCACGAGAAGATGCGGTGTTGATGGTGATCGACGAAATAGAGCGTGCCCGCGGAGTCCACGGTCGCGCCAGAGATCGCATAGAAGCCGCCCTCCAGCTTTTCGACCGTCGCGCCTGGCGCCACCACGGCGGACGCGTCTGAGGGCGCTGGCGCCGTCGGCTTCGCCGGGATGTCGATCACGGCGAATTCCCGTTCGCGCACTTCCAGGTGGTGCGTCACGTCCTGAATCGCGTTCTCGTACGGGAACTTGCTGACACGGAGGAACGTGCCGCAGCCGTTCTCGTCGCAGATGCCGTAGCCGCTCTCGGCCTTGACGTGAACGTTGCGGAAATGGATGTCCGACGAGTTGGCGATGCGGACCGCCGCGGGAAACGGCGCGTGGCTCCGCGTCACGCGGTAGCCGTGATAGTTGGCGATGGTGATGTTCTTCGACCAGTTGATCTCCAGCGAGACGGCTTCGGGGCTCGTGGCGGCTTCTTCCTCGGTCTGCGGCGCGTTGAAATCCCAGTTCTCGACGCGATCGAGCTTGATCTCGTTGAACAGGTGATGCTCGGCCGACAGTTCGTACACGTGGCCGGGCGTTGTCGTGTCGGACACGTAGAAGCCCGACTGCGCGAACGTGTTCGGCGTCCAGATGTTGGCGAACGTGCCGCCACCGCCGTGCGTCACCCAGATGCTTGGATACTGCGCACCCCAGCGGCCCGACGCGAAAGGCGAGCCTCCACGGCCGGAGTTGTAGAAGGCCGATCGGACCGCGGGCGGCAGATACGTGCCGCCGCCGCCGTGGATCTGCACGTCGTTCATGAGCGAGCGCTCGCCCGCCATCCAGAGAATGCCCGTCGCGCGCGGATTGATGCCGCCGGTGTAGATGCCGATCCCGCTCACGATGTTGGTGCCGCCGCGTGGCGCCTCGAGCACCGCCTTCGGGCGTGCCGACACCCTGGTAGCCGGGCGTGGAGTCCGGGCAGATCGAGCTGGGTCGTGCCGGGATGGAGCGCAATCAGCACCGTGTCCGGCTTCAGCACGATCGTGTTGCGCACGATGTAGAAGCCGCTCGGGAAATACAACACCCGATGTGTGTCGACCGCCTTCTGGATGGCGCCGGTGTCGTCGGTCTGTCCGTCGCCCTTGACGCCGAGGGCGTGAACGTTCACCCAGCTGTCGGTCGGCGGAAGCGGTGCGATCGCCGGCGGCAGCGGGTCCGGCAGCGCGCTCAACGGCGCGGCTGAATAGAGCGTGTCGAGATGTCCCATCGTGCCTGCGCCGGCGACCACGAGACCGTAGTTGAAGTTCCTGACCCGATAGATCGCGTCCAGCGCCGGGTTGCGTCTTCCCGCTCTCGCGAAACCTCGCAAACGTCGGCACGTTCGCACAGAGGGCATTCTCGAAGCCCACCTGGGTCGTCGGCGTTGTTCTCGTTGCTGATGACGACCACCGCCGTGGAGACGTCCTCGAACCGGCTGTCCTTCACCCACAGCTGATCGGCATAGTGCGGATCGATGTCGATCGCCATGGGCACGTGACGGAACGTGTTCCGGACGAGCGTGAGGCCGGCCATGTGCTCGCGGATCGCGGCGTCGCGCTGGCCCTCGAACACCGAGTCCAGCAGCGTGAACTGCCAGAACGGCGACGTGTTGTCGGTGAGGATGCCGTAGCGGCCGCCGTAGAAATGCAGATCTTCCGCTTCGTTGCCGATCTGGGTGAGCGCGGCGAGGCCCGAGCCGATGTGGAAATCCATGTGACTCAGGTAGCCGTGCTGGGCCACATGGAAACGGATCGCGATGGCGGCCGGGTTGCCGTTGCCGATCTCGAAGTCGATGATTGCTCATGGCCGGATAGAACGTGCTCGGCCCGGCGTCGGGAATGGTGTCGTTCGGCGGAACGCTGCCCGGCGGAGGAAACGGCACGCGGGTGTTGCCCGGTGGCGGACCAGCACCCGGCCGGCCGGCTGACGTGAACATCACCATCAGCCCGATGCCCTTCTGGAATCCGGGCGTGTTGTCCGCGAGGACGAAGACCGGACGCGTCGCGCCGTAGCCGATCACGCGCACGCCGCGCCAGACGTAGATCGTGCGGGTCACCCGATATCGGCCGGCGGGCACGAAGACGATTCCTCCATTAGGCGTCGTCGTCGCCTTGTCGATCGCCGCCTGGATGCCGCCGGTATCGTCGCTCGTGCCGTCTCCCCGGACGCCGAAGTCCTGCGCCGTGACCGTGACGGCCGCCGGATCGTCGGGGCGAGTAGTGAAGACCGACTGCGCGTACGCGAGAGACGACGTATCGAGCAGGAGCACGACGAGCACGACTAGGCGACTGATCATGTGCGGCCGAATTATAGGGCGTCGGGCTGTCGAATCCTTCATCCGCCTGTCGATGCTGAACGAGTTGCCCAGCAGGCTCGTCGGTGCCAAGATGGCCTCGTCCAGCAGTGAGTGGGAGCCTCTCCATGATTCAACAGGACATTCGCTACGCCGTCCGGAGCCTCGCCGCCAATCGCGGGTTCACGCTCGTGGCCGTGCTCTCGCTCGCGCTGGGGATCGGGGCGAATACCGCGATCTTCAGCCTGCTCAACGGCGTGCTGATGAGGACGCTGCCCGTCCCCAACCCGCAGGAATTGATCATCCTGACCGATCCGTCGGCGAGCGGGGTTTCAGTCGGGATGGAGGATGGCAAGCGTTCGCTCGTCTCGTACCCCGAGTTTCGGCAGCTGCAGGAGCAGAACAGCACGTTCGCCTCGCTGATGGCGTCTGAGAGCAGCCTCAAACCGATCGAGGCACGCATCGCGGGGAGCGAGCCCGAGCAGATCAATGTGCGCCTCGTGTCGGCGTCGTACTTCTCCACGCTCGGCGTGCCGGCGCTGGTCGGGCGCACGTTCGATGCGCGGCACGAACCGGCGCCAGGCTCGGTCCCGGAGGCGGTCATCAGCCACGAGTTCTGGCAGCGTCGGCTTGGCGGACGACCCGACGCGGCCGGCCGGACGATCGCGCTTCCCGGCGGCTCCGTCTCGGTGATTGGCGTCACGGCGGCGTCGTTCCTGGGCGAGACCGTGGGCGAGCGTCCGGACGCATGGCTGCCGCTCGCGATGCAGGCGGCGGTCCTGCCGGGCCGCGACTGGCTGCACGATCAGCCAGGGAGCGTCGAGAAGGTGATGTGGCTGCACATGTTCGGCCGGCTGAAGCCCGGCGTTCCGCTCGAGCGTGCGGAGGCGAACGTGAACGTCGTCTTCCAGCAGGGGCTGGCAGCGTATTACGGATCGATGGCCGATCCCGAGATGCGGAAGCGGTTCCTCGATCAGCGGCTGGCGCTGCAGAGCGCGGCGACGGGCGCGTCCTCGCTGCGCGGCAATTTTTCGGAGCCGCTGTTCGTGCTGCTCGGCGGCGCCGGCCTCGTGCTGCTGATCGCCTGCTCGAATCTCGGCAACCTGCTCCTGGCGCGAACGACGGCGCGAAACCGCGAGATGTCGGTTCGCCTGGCGCTTGGCGCGAGTCGTCGACGTCTGGTTTGTCAGCTCTTGACCGAGAGCCTCTGTCTCGCGACGGCCGGCGGCGTCGCGGGTCTCGCCGCCGCCTACCTGCTGCGCGAGGGGCTGCTGCATCTGGTGTCCGATCCGATCGTGCTGCCAGCCACGCTGGACCTTCGCGTCGGGACCTTTGTGTTCGGGCTGACGCTGGCGGCCGGTCTCGCGCTCGGTCTGCTGCCGGCCCTGCGCATTACGAAAGCGCACGCGATGTCGGGACTGCGCGAAGAAGGCCGAGGCGTCGTTGGATCCGCCGCGTGGCTGCGCATTGGCAAGGCCGTGGTCGTGGGGCAGCTTGCGCTGTCGCTGCCGCTGCTTGCGGGCGCCGGCCTGCTCGTGCGGACGCTGGTAAACCTGCAGCACATCGATCTCGGATACTCCAAGGATGGCGTGCTCACCATTCGAGTCGATGCCGAGTCGGCCGGCTACGACCCGCTTCGCCAGACGACCGCGTTCGAGCAGATGCTCGCCCGGATCCGCGCGATTCCGAACGTTCGCGCGGCCACCTACTCGAACAACGGGCTCTTTGGCGGATCGGACAACGCCGACCAGATCACCGTCGAGGGCTACACGCCGAAGGGCAATGGCGACGGCGGGTCGCGCTATGACGCGGTCGGCCCGCAATATTTCTCGACGCTCGGCATTCCGGTCCGGCTGGGTCGCGAGATCACCGAGCAGGATCGTCCAGACGGGCGGGCGGTGTGCGTCATCAACGACACCTTTGCCCGGCGCTTCTTCGCCGGCCGCAACCCGATCGGAATGCACGTCACGCAGGAATACGCCGAGCAGCGGCACACCTACGAAGTCGTGGGGGTCGTACGGGATTCGCGTCAGAACCGGCTGCGCGGAGAGATCGAGCATCGCTTCTACACGCCCGCAACGCAACCGGCCGCGAGCATCGGCTCGGTCACGTTCGTGATCCGGCCGCGCGGCGACGCCTCGGGCATCCTCGCCAACGTGCGCAGCATCGTACGGCAGGCCGAGCCCAACATGCCGATCCTGCGCGCGGGGACCCTCGCCGAGGCCGTGAACGGGCGGATGGTCCAGGATCGGCTGCTCGCCCAGCTCTCGATCGCGTTCGGTGTCATCGCCGTGATGCTCGCCGCGATCGGTCTCTACGGCGTGCAGTCCTACGGCGTCGCGCGCCGCACGAACGAGATCGGCATCCGCAAGGCGCTCGGCGCGCAGCAGCGCACGCTGGTCGGCATGATCATGCGCGAGACGGCTGTGTTGCTCGTCGTGGGCTTGATCGTCGGGAGTGTTGTGTCCTTCGCGACCATTCGCCTGATCACGAGCCGTCTCTACGGGTTGTCGCCCAATGATCCGGCAACGTTCGCAACCGCCGTCGCGGGCCTGACACTCGTCGCCACCCTGGCGGCGTGGTTACCGGCGTATCGCGCGTCGCGCGTCGACCCGCTGGTGGCGCTGCGCCACGAATGACGCCGCGGGGCACCGGGCGCGCCACGATATGCGGCCATCATGCCGCGTGCCTTCTCCTTGACAGACTAGGAGAGGGCGGGCGACAATCCTAGTCAGACTAGGAGTAGGCCCATGCCGAAGGCCGCAGAGCTGCTGCCAGGCACGCTCGACATTCTGATTCTCAAAGCCGTCTCGCTCAAGCCGATGCACGGCTACGGCGTGCTGCTGCGCATCCGCCAGATTTCCGGCGAGGCGTTGGAGATCCCCCAGGGATCGTTGTATCCAGGCCTTTATCGCCTGGAGCATCAGGCGCTGATCGAGGCGGAATGGGGGCAGAGCGACAACGGCCGCCGTGCGAAGTACTACTCGATCACCGCGGCAGGGCGCCGGCGTCTGCGCGAGGAAACGGCTGGCTGGAACCGACTCTCCGCCGCGATGACGGCAGCGCTTCGAACGTCGCCCGACGAGGTTTGAGATGGTGAAGCGGTTGCGATCGCTGATGCGCGCGCTCGTGGGCCGGAGCCGGTTCGAGGACGGCATGTCCGAGGAGCTGCGCTTCCACCTCGAGGAGTACGCCGACGATCTGGTGCGCACCGGAGTGTCGGTGGAGGAAGCCATGCGCCGCGCACGCGTGGAATTCGGCGGGCTCGAAAGCGTCAAGGACGACTGCCGTGACGCACGCGGGCTGCGGGTGTTCGACGCTATAGGTCGCGATACGCGCTACGCGGTTCGGCTGCTCAGGCGGTCGCCCGGCTTCACCGCCACCGCTCTCGCGACGCTGGCGATCTGCATCGGCGCGAACCTCACGATCTTCGCGGTCGTTGACGCGCTGCTCCTGAGGCCGCTGCCGTTTCCAGACGCGGATCGGCTGATGAGCGTCTACAACACGTATCCAAAGGCCGGCGTCCCCAACGATGGCGCCTCGCTGACCAACTACTACGACCGGCGTGGAAAGATCGCCGCGTTCGCGGGTGTGTCCGCGTATCGCACCGGTACCGCGGTGATCGGCGAGAGCGGCGCGACCGAGCAGGTCCCGACGATGCGGGTGTCGGCGGACTATTTCGCGACCCTCGGCGTGATGCTCGCGACAGGGCGCGCGTTCACCGAGGCAGAGATGGAGGACGGCGCCGACGCGCGTCGCCATCGTCACCGACAGCTTCTGGCGGCAGCGGCTCGGCGGCGATCCGAACGCCCTCGGGCGCACGATTCGCGTGGGCGGTGTGCCGACAACGGTTGTGGGCATCCTGCCGCGCGACTTTCGGTTTCTTTCATCGAAGACGCGCGTCTACTTCCCACTGGCGTCAAGTCCCGAGGAGCGCTCGCAGCGCGAGCGGCATTCGGGCAATTCTCAGATGATTGCGCGGTTGAGGGCCGGCGTGTCGGTCGCTCAGGCGCAGGCCGAGATCGACGCGCACAACGCGATGCTCGAGGCAGGAAACCCGGAAGGGAAGGCGATGGCCGACGCCGGGTTCCGATCGATTGTCGTGCCGTTGCGGGCCGATCACGTTGCCGCCGTGCGATCGATCGTACTGCTCGTGCAGGCGGGCGCGCTGGTCCTGCTGCTCATCGGGCTGGTGAACGTGATCAACCTGCTGCTGATCCGGGCCAGCGCGCGTGAGAAGGAGCGCGCCGTGCGGCAGGCGATTGGCGCGGGCCGCCGGCACATTATCGCAGAGGTGATCGTCGAAACGACCGTGCTCGCGATGCTCGGCGGCGCGCTTGGGCTCATCGTCGGCGGAGCAGGGGTCCGGCTGCTCGGCACCCTCGGTGCCGAGCAACTGCCGCTGGGCGCCGCCATCGCCTTCGACGCGCGCGTGATGTTCGTCGCTCTTGGCGGCGCCGCCGTGATGGGGATCGCCATGGGCGTGCCGGTGGCCTGGTACTGCCTGCGCGATCGGTCGTTGCATTCGCTGCACCTCGAATCCAGGAGCAGCACCACGCATCGTGCCGCGGCGCGGCTGCGGCACGCGTTCATCGTGGCGCAGATCGCGCTCGCGTTCGTGCTGCTGTCCGGGGCCGGCCTCCTCGGCGTCAGTTTGAAGAACGCGATGTCGATGCCGCCCGGCTTCCGTCCCGAGCAGGTGTTGAGCGGCCGGATCTCGGCCTCACGTATTGCGTTTCCAGACGCGGCGGCGCTGCTCGCGTTCACGGATCGGCTGAGCGCGGAGCTCGCCCGTCAGCCTGGTGTCCGCGCGGCAGGCATCGCGACGAACGTGCCGCTGAGCGGCAGGAGCAACAAGAGCGCGGTGACGGTGAAGGGCTACGTTCGGCGGCCGGGCGAGTCGCCGCAAGCAAGCTATTCATACGGCGTGGATGGGGATTTCTTCACCGCGATCGGCGCAACGCTCGTCGAGGGGCGTTATCTGACCGCAGCCGATTCGCGGCGGCCGGAACGCGCGGTCGTGGTGGACGAGAGTTTCGCACGACGGTACTGGCCCGCCGGCCACGCGCTGGGCCAGCGGCTCTTCATGGGCCCGGAAGAACAGCAGGACATCGACGCCTTCCGGATCGTGGGCGTCATACGGCCGATGAAACAGGCCGACCTGACGGACGATCAAACCCAGGGTGCGGCGTATTTTCCGTTCGGCCACCGCATGGACGGCGAGTTCTTCGTGGTGGTGCGCACGAGCCTGCCGCCGGCGTCGCTCGGCACAACGCTGCAGGACATCGTGCGGCGGCTGAGCCCCGAACAGCCGGTCAGCGATATCGTGACGATGGAGACGCGCGTCACCGACAGCCTGGCCGTGCGTCGCTCGCCGGCGCTGCTGGCCGGCCTGTTCTCGGGCATCGCGCTGCTGCTCTCCGCGATTGGCACTTATGGAGTGCTGAGCTACGCCGTCACCAGGCGGCGCCGGGAGATTGGCCTGCGCATGGCGCTCGGCGCGCGCCCCGAACAGGTGCGCGCCCAGTTCCTGGCCGTGGCGTTGCGTCTGCTCGCCTCGGGCGCTGCGCTTGGCCTTCTCGGCGCCTGGCTCTCGAGCCGCGCGCTCCAGGCGGTCCTCTTCCAGGTCCCCGCCTTGCACGTGGCAACGCTCGCGGTGACAGCGATCGTCATTGCCGCGATGTCCATCGGCGCGTGCGTCATCCCCTTGCATCGCGCCGCACGAATCTCGCCGATGGCCGCGATGGGGGAGGACTAGGTGTCGTCCACGTTCGTGGAGGGATTGGCGCAGGACGTGCCTGTGCGCCGCGCCGCACACGTAGACCTCCTCACGGTGATCCGCACCGGGTGATCGTTCGTAAGACGAAAGCGCTATGATCCCGCACGCGCCTCGGGAGGACATTCCTCGTCGCAATGCTGTGCCGCCAATTGTCCGCCGCGTTCGTCCTCGCATGCCTGTGCGGTACGGCTGGCTGCGCGACGGTGACCCACCATCGCATCCAGGGATCGCAGGACGATGAGGCCGACAGCGGCGTTCGCTACCTCGGGACATCGCCGTACCTGATTGCCTACTCCGACGGCAAGGGAGGCATCCTCACACAGGTTGCCTACCTGCCCGATCCCAACAAGAAGATGTCGGCAACGCCGAAGACGACCCTGGCCGACGTGGACAGTACGCTGGAGTTCGATCGCGGCGTCCTCACCAGCTCCGTCAGCAAGGGAGACGCGACGGCGGTGCCGATCGCGATCGCCAAAGCCGTCGAAGCCTTCGCGCCGGCGCTCCTGGCCGCGATGGGCCGCGCGAAAGAGACGAAGGACTACACCGTCCCCGCCCCCTATATCTTCAAGATCGTGGTCGAGGGTCGCCGATGTGTACTTCGTAGGAGGCCAGGGAGATCAGCCGATCAAGATCACCCTCCTGCCGCAGGAAGCGAAGGCGAAGTGACATGCGCGCTTTTTCCGCATGTGTCGTCGCGGTGCTGCTGACCGGGATTGGCGAGCGGATGTGCGTCCACGCAGCTCACCGTTCGGAAAGTGTCAGCGGAGGGAAAAGAGCCGAACGGCATCCGGTATTCGCTTCCGAAGCCGTTCCTGCTGATCACGCCGGGCGCGAGCGGCGACGGCTCCCTGAAGGTCGAGGTCATCTACCTGCCGGACACCAGCAATACCTACGCGATCGATGGCCGCACGAAGCGAGGCAAGTACGAGCTGACCGTCAACGTCAAGGATGGTTTGCTCTCGAAGGTCGCCTGGTCCCAGAAGGATGCGGCGCTCGTGGCCGAGAGCGTGCGGGTGGCCGGCGAGGTCGCGAAGGGCGAGCTCGAGCGGCAGAACGACGAGGCCAGGGAGCGAGAGCAGGCCGCCGCCGACGAGCGCAAAGCGGCGGACGCCGAGATCAAGAAGCTCGAATCGGACCTCGACGAGAAGCAGCTCGAGCTCCAGCTCGCGGTGATCGAGCTGGAGTCGGCACAAGCCGCCGTCGATCAGGGCGACCAGAGCGCCGCGGCCAGGACGGCGCTACGCAAAGCGCAGCTCGCGCGCGATCAGGCCAGGGCGGCACGTGACTTCGCCGAAGAGCAACTGCGGAAGGGACGTGCCCGTCTCGAGGCCATGCCCTCGGGATTCGACGACAGCGCCGCAAAAGCCGATGCGACCAGACGCTCGGTCCTCACCCCGAATCAGAGCCTCTTCTGGAGTCCTGTTCTCTACGAGATCGTTGATGACGGGAAGACCGTGAGGCTGAAGGCGGTTGAATGGAGGACCGGTCTCCCGGGCGCGACCGCGCAAAAGCAGATCGAACTGCGAACGACCGCTGTGCCGAAGACGCCGGCACCCCCCAGACCGTCGCCAAGGATGTTGAACCCGAGCACACGCGCCCGCGTCTGGCGTCAGGGGCCACTTGCGTTCACCCTCGAGCTCGATCAACCGATCGACGCTCTGGTGGACGCAGGCCGGAGGCTCTTTCGCATCAATGCCGACGGCAGTAGAGAAGAAATGACGCCGGCGCCCTTCTCGGCGACGCTGCTGCCCGATGGACGGCAGGTCCTCATCCAGTTCCCATCGCCGCCGCTCGCCGCCGGCGAGTACAGCCTCGAAGTGCCGTTCATCTACGGCGAACGGACCGGCGCGCTCGCCGCAGGGTTGACGATCCAGCGATGATGTCGATTGACCGCACAGGTCCGGCCGCCCCTACGGCTTCTCGAGGCTGGCCTTTGTCCTGCGCAGCACCGCCATCGAACCCTTTTCGGCTTCGCCGCGGACCTTGCCTCGAATCAGCGAGCCGCTGAATCCGCTCAAGCCATCCGAGCGGCTGCGGTTCACGCTCACGAACCAGAAGCCTTCTCCACGCGCCGGATCCGGCACCAGCACCCGCAGCTCGAGCGCCGTCCAGAAGTAATGGCTGGCGTACAGCATCTTCGACATGACGGCAACATTGTCTGGATGTTCGGAGATCGTCAGGTGGTTGATGCGAATTGTCGGCTTCAATCCGAACTTCGCGCTCTGCCAGTACAAGAATGATTCGCTCTTCGGCAGCGTGACCTTCGGGAAGCGCAGCAGGTAGTCCTTCAGCTCCGGCAGATACTCCGTCAGCGCCGGCATGCGCTCGATCATCGACGAGAATTCCTGCGAGACGAAGGTTGGACGGCTCGAGTCCCGGTAGGTTGCCAGCCGTTCGTTCCCACCCTCCAGATAGCCCTTCACGTACTCGAGTGCCAAGCCGCGGACCAGCGCCTCGACGTCCGCAGTGGGATCCGGCTTCGACCAGTCGACCTCGCCCCTGATACGCGTCAATGCCGGCTCACCGAGCTTCATCTCGCACGAGCCGACCTTGCAGGTCTTGAGATCCACGATATCGTCTGGCGGCAAGGTGAGCTGCGCGAAATCCTCGAGACGAGGCGGGCTGCTGATGCGCTTGGTCACCAGGAAGTTCCCCCCCTTCTCGAACTGCTCGATGTCCTTCACCGCCGCAACGTACCGCGCGACGGGCGCTTTCACCCACACGGCTCCGAAGATGGCGACCTCGACAGAGGGATCGGCGTCGAGGAACTTGGTCACGGGCTCACCCTGGAGCAGCTTCGCCTTCTCGGCGGCGGTCGGCTTGAGGTAGCGCGCGATCGCATCGCCCAGCCGTCCGGGGAACGCGGGAGGCGTGCCTTGGCCGTGCAACGACGACGAGATGAGCCCGATCAGCACGGCACTCGCCGCGACGGGCGTGAGAGTCTTGACGGTCATCGCTTACGACCCCACTTTCAGGTGAATCGAACCGCTGTGACTGTTCGCGCGGACGAGCGGTCCGCCCGCTCCGACCGTACCGTTGACTTTTCGTTTGGTGACGGAGCCCTGGATCTGGGCGCCCTCGACGTTGACCGATCCCGAGCCGGTCGTAGCATCCACGGTGAACGCCGCGCGAGACTCGATACCGATATCGAGTGCGCCAGACCCCGAGTCGGCGCTCACGGCCGTCCGGGCACGCCGGTGATCGTGATGTGACCGCTGCGGCTCGATGCGGTCACGCCGGCCTTTGCGCCGGACACGCGAATGGCGCTCGAGCCCGTTTCGATGTCGGCGTCCCCGGTTCCCGACAATTGCGTTTCCACCGATCCGCTCTGCGTACGCACGTGAACTCTTCCGCCAAGCGACCGTCCAGAAATCGTGCTGCTCGTGGTCTTCACGGTCAGCCTACCCGCAACGCCATCGATCGTGACGGCACCAGACCCTGTCGTGACCTCGGCATCGGCGCCAAGTTTTCCCAGTTCGATCGCGCCGGACTGCGTCCGGACAGAGACGGTGCCGGAGACCTCGCGAACCGTCGTCGCTCCCGAGTCGCTCGTGGTGGTGACGCGGGTGTTCGGAGGCACGCGCACCTGGTAGCTGACGGTGACGGCCCGCTCGCGGCCGGATCGGAAGGCGGACGCAGGGTCGATCCGCTCCGCGTCCTGTTGAATCGGCGGGTTCGCCGCAACCTGCTTCGCCAGGTCCTCGGCGTCCGCGGGCACGTTCCAATCCACGCGGACGGTGACGGTGCCGGCGACGACGATCCGGCCGGGCTCGCCGGCCGCGACGCCGATCTTGCCCCTCAGGGTCGACACGTCGAGGGTTGACGCGCCAGTCGCATCGAACGTCCGTTCGAATGGGAAACGCTGAGCCAGTGCCGGTTGGGCGCTGGCGAGGCTGTACACGACAATGCCGACGACGACGGTGGAGCGCATACCCCAGTCTATGTCGCGCCACCGCGATCGACGTCGGACGATAGCACCAATGTCGTATAGGACCGCTGTCTGGGTGAACTCCAGAATTTTCCGCCCATGGACCCGTCGCCTTCTGTGAGAATGCGCGCGAGCTCCTCGTTGTCCTGGCTCCTGTGAATGCGCGATGGCCCACGATTTCAACACGGCCATTCTGACGGACGTCGCTCATCGACCCTGGGCCATGCCGCTCGCGGCCGTGGGTCATGACGCAGACCTGGCTGAATCTGCTGTTCGCTCACTGGCCCATGGACCCGCGAGCGCTGCGCTCGAAGGTACCCTCCGCGTTCGAGCTGGATGTCATCGACGGTGACGCCTGGATCGGCGTCGTGCCGTTCTACATGACCAACGTGACCGCCCGCGGACTGCCTTCTGTGCCGAGGGTATCGGAGTTTCCCGAGTTGAACGTGCGGACGTACGTGCGCGTCGGCGATCGACCGGGGGTCTACTTCTTCAGCCTCGATGCCGGCAGCCTCCTCGCCGTTCATGCCGCACGGTCGCTGCTCAACCTGCCCTATCACCATGCGTCGATGCACGTCTCATCGAACCGCGACGTCGTCTCCTACGAGAGTCGTCGCAATGGGGGACGCATCGACTGCCGAATTGAGCGCGAAGTACTCGGCGTCAGGATCGGTGTCGGCGCCGGTCGAGCATTCCCTCGAATACTTTCTGACCGAGCGTTACTGCCTCTACAACGTCGATCGCAAGCGCCGGCCGTACCGGCTCGAGATCCACCATCCGCCTTGGGCGCTGCAAGCCAGCGGAGGCGGAGCTCGCGTGCAACACCATGGTAGACGCGGCTGGTCTGAGGTTGCCGGATCGGCCACCGCTCCTGCATTTCGTGAAGCGTCAAGACACGGTGGCGTGGCCCCCGGCCGTGCTGTGAGGTCGAGGTGCCACGTCTGCGATGCGTGGTCTCACCGCTTCCCGTCAGGTTTGCGTCATGGCTTCGTACTCGCGCTCCAGGAAGCCGCGCTCGGTCGCGTTCCGGCTGCAGGCGATCGCCGCTTCGTAGGCGGCCGCGGCATCGGCGGTTCGACCGAGGCGCCGGAGAAAGTCCGCGCGGATCGCGTGGAACAGATGATAGCGATCGAGCTGGTCGCGGCCGGCGTCGAGCGCGTCGACTTCTCGCAGCGCCGTCTCGGGCCCGTCGATTTCCGCGACGGCCACCGCGCGGTTCAGCGCCACCACAGGTCCCGGCACGAAGCAGAGCAGCTGATCGTAGAGCTGCAGGATCTGACGCCAGTCGGTGGCCGCGGCGGTCGGCGCATCGCTGTGAACCGCGTTGATGGCCGCCTGAATCTGATAGGGCCCCGGTCGATTGATGCGAAGGCAGTGCCGGACGATCGCCTGACCCTCCGCGATGAGCAGCTGATTCCACGCCCGGCGATCCTGATCGGCCAGCAGCACGAGGTTGCCGTCGGCATCGAGCCGCGCCGCGCGGCGTGACCCGACCAGCAGCATCAGCGCGAGCAGCCCGAGCACCTCGGGCTCGTCACCCATCAAGTCCGCGAGGACGCGACCGAGCCGGATCGCCTCCGCGCACAGGTCGTCGCGAACGAGACGGTCGCCGGACGATGCCGTGTAGCCTTCGTTGAAGATCAGATACACCACCGCCAGCACGGCCTGCACACGTGCCGGGAGATCGCGTTCACCTGGTACGCGGTAGGGGATGCCGGCGTCGCGGATCTTGGCCTTCGCCCTGACCAGCCGCTGCGCCATGGTGGCTTCGGGGGTGAGGAAGGCACGGGCGATCTCGGCGGTCGTGAGGCCGCCGAGGAGCCGCAGCGTCAAGGCGACCTGGACGCCCGTCGCCAGTGCGGGATGGCAGCAGGTGAAGATCAGACGCAGGCGATCGTCGGGCACGACGTCCTCCTCGACACCAAACGACGACTCGTCGGCCACGTTCAGCAGCATGGCCTGCGCGTGTCGATCTTCGCGCGATCCTTCGCGGCGGAGATGGTCGATCGCGCGGCGCCGCGCGGTGGTGATGATCCATCCCGCCGGGCTCGGTGGCAGGCCACTGTCGGGCCAGCGACGGACCGCTTCGGTGAATGCGTCCTGGACCGCTTCCTCGGCGAGGGCGATGTCGCCGAACACACGGACCAGGACAGCCACCGCTCGGCCATACTCGGCGCGGAACACACGGTCGATCTCGGAGATGTGAAGGGTGCTCACGTGAGATCAGTGATCCTCCCGGAACGGCCGTACCTCGATTGGGAGCGTGGTCGCGCGCGCGAGCTTGCGTCCCCATTCGAGTGCGGCATCGAGGTCCGGCGCCTTGATGATCGAGAACCCGCCAATGTGTTCTTTCCCCTCGGTGAACGGCCCGTCGGTCGTCAGGACGTTACCGTCCTTCACGCGGAGCACGGTTGCGGTGTCCGCTGGGTGGAGTCCCCCGGCAAACACCCACACGCCGGCGGCCTGCATCTCGTGCCGGACCGCATAGACGTCGCGCATCACCTTTTCCAGGACCGGGGCGGGCGGCGGCTCGCCATCGGGCTGATACACGCTGAGCAGATACTGCTTCATGGCTTGTCCCTTTGTGTGATCGCCGGCGCCATGCCGGCGTCTCACCTTCTATACGAACGGCTCCGGTCTGGATCGACAGGCACCAGACACCACAGCCAAAACCAAGTCACAGATAACACAGACAATGGAGCTGTCGATACCGACTCGGACCAGTGACTTCTGTTGACAGTGGTAAAACAAATGTTTTATACATATGTTTCAATCGACGACAGCTGCCAACCATGCGAAAGCGACTCCTGCCACTCGTTCTTCTGGTTCTTGCGGGCGCTGGCGTTGCCGCCTACGTCATCTGGAGCCGGCCGACCGCGCTCGTGCTCACCGGTATCGTCACGACCAACGACGTCATCGTCAGTCCGCAGATCGCCGGACAGATTCGCGAGCTCCGCGTTGTGGAAGGGGACACGGTCAAGCGCGACCAGATCCTCGGCGTGATTGCGCCAGACGAGCTCCGCGCCGACCTCGCGTACTACGCGTCCAGCGCCCAGGGGCTGACGTCGCAGGTGCAGGAGAGCGAGGCCGCCCTGCGTTTCCAGCAGCAGCAGACGGTGAACCAGACCAAGCAGGCGGAAGCGACGCTGGCGTCGACGAAGGCGCAGGAACAGTCGGCTGAAGCCGACATGGAGAGCGCGCGTCTGGCATTCGAGCGCAGCCAGAAGATGGTTGCCCAAGGCATCGTCACGAAGGAGCAGTTCGACCAGGCGCGGACGGCCTACGACGCCGCGAAGGCCCGGGTGGAGTCGCTCGGGAAACAGGTGGACGCCGCGCAGTCCGCCGTCGCGCTCGCGCGCGACAATGCCGAGCAGGTCGCGATGAAGCGCAGCGCGGTCCAGGCCAACCTGCATCAACAGGCCGCTGCCAACGCGCAACGGGCAAAGGCAGACGTCCGGCTGGCGTATGCCGAAATTCACGCGCCGATTGACGGCATCGTGGACGTCCGGGCGGTCCGGCCCGGCGAGTTCGTCAACCCCGGTCAGCCCATCGTGACGCTGATCAACCCCGACGATCTCTGGGTCCGCGCCGACGTCGAGGAGACGTACATCGACCGCGTCCGCAACGGCGACCACCTCACCGTGCGGCTTCCTTCGGGCGCCGAGCTCACGGGGACCGTCTTCTACCGCGCCGCGGACGCCGGGTTCGCCACCCAACGCGACGTCAGCCGCACGAAGCGCGACATCAAGACCTTCGAGATCCGGATTCGCGTCGACAATCACGACCGGCGCCTGGCCGTCGGCATGACCGCGTATGTGTTGCTCCCTCTGGCCTGATGTCCGCATTGTCCGTGTTGTCTGTGGGTTGACGTCTGTGGCGTCAGTGGCTCGATGAGCGCAATCTCCGTGGAACAAATCGTCAAGCGGTTCGGTGAGTTCACCGCGGTCAACGGTGTGTCCTTTGCCGTCGACGAAGGGGAAGTGCTCGGCCTGCTGGGGCCCAACGGCGCGGGGAAATCGACGTTGATCCGGATGCTCACGACGCTCCTCACGCCCACGTCGGGCACCGCGCGCATCAACGGCTTCGACGTCGTCAAGGAACCGGACGAGGTGAGGAAGTCCATCGGCGTCATCCCGCAGGCGATGACGACAGATCTCGAGTTGAGCGTCGAGGAAAACCTGCTGATCTTCGCGAAGCTGTACGGTGTGCCGCGCGAGAAGCGCAAGCGTTTGATCGACGACTTGCTCGGCGCCGTCGAGCTGACCCAGTGGCGCGACAAGCAGGTGAAGCACTTGTCGGGCGGCATGCGGCGCCGCGTCGAGATCGCGCGCGGCCTGGTCCACGAGCCGCGAACCTTCTTCCTCGACGAGCCGACAACCGGCCTCGATCCCGTGTCGCGCGTGGCTGTATGGGACATGATTCGCCGCATCAAGGAGCAGCGCGATCTCACGGTCCTTCTCACGACGCACTACATGGACGAGGCCGACAAGCTATGCGATCGGATCGCTATCGTGGACCATGGCGATCTCAAGGCGCTCGACTCGCCCATGAAGCTGAAAGCTTCGATTCCCGGCCGCAACCTCCTGGAGGTGAGCTTCGGCGGTGCGCCAGACGGATGGCTTGGCACATTGCAGCGTCTGCCAGGCGTCGAAGGTGTCGTGGAGCAGGACAACGTCTATCGCATCGCCTCGTCCAACGGGCCCGCCACGACCACGGCGCTGGTCGTGGCCGCGGCACAGGCGCACGTGGCCGTCCAGTCGTTGTCGGTACAGAGCACGACGCTGGACGATGTGTTCGTGCACTATGCAGGACGGGCGCTCCGCGACGCGCTGCAGGACGCGTCGCCGATGGATAGCGCCTTCATGTTGCGCCGATGAGGTGAGGGCATGCATCGAACCTGGGCCATCATCGAACGCGAGCTTCGCCGTTTCCGGCGCAGCCCAACGCTGATCGTCATCTCGCTGATCTTTCCATTGATCCAGCTCGTCGTGCTGGGTTACGCCTTCGGTGGGAACGTCAAGCATCTGAAGCTGGCCGTGGTCGATCAGGATCACGGCCTGCCGGCGGTCAAGGTGCGCGAGCTCGCCAACGCGGTGTCGGCCGGCGCGCGGACCTTCGACGTGGTCGAGTACGCCGATCAGGGTCGCGCTCTGGGCGATCTGCGGAACGGACGCATCAACGGCGTGCTGACGATTCCACCGGACTTCTCGCGCCGGACGCTGGCCAGGGAGGAACCGCGCGTCGCGCTGATCTCTGACAACACCAGCAACTTCATCGCGGCGTCGCTGGCGGCGACCATGGGCGAGATGATGGTCGCTTTCAATCAGCCGGCCGTGGATCCGAGTCGTCTCCAGGCGCAGACGACGCTCGACGTCGTCGAGATGTACCCGTACGTGCCCTACATCCAGTACCTCCTGCCGGGATCCGTCGTGATGTCGATCTTCATGATGGTGATGATCGGCGGCGGGATCATCTTCATCGACGACAAGGCGCGCGGTCTCCACGAGGGCTACCTCGTGACGCCGATCACGAAGCTCGAGCTGATCAGCGGCTTCAACCTGTCGGGCACGATCAAGGCCGTGCTCGCGGGAGCGGTGCTGATGACCCTCGGCTCCGTGATTGCGGGGATTCCGAACGCGTTCGAGCCGCTCCGCCTGATTCGCCTGATGACCGTCATCGTGATCACGGCCTTTGCGCTGATCAGCCTGATGTTCCTGCTGATGGTCCGCGTGACCGATCCACTCGTGCCGCGCGCGATCTTCGGCGTGCTCAACACGCTGCTCTACTTTCCCAGCGGCGCGGTCTATCCGCGGGAAGGCTTTCCTGCGTGGATGCAGGCCATCGCCGTCGTCGATCCGTTCACCTACTCGGTCGACGCGTTCAAGAACCTGCTGCTCAAGAACACCGGCTTTGGCGCCATCGGCTGGGACCTGCTCTACCTGTCGATCTTCTCCATGATCGCGATGACCGCCGCCACCCGGCTGTTCAAGCGGACGCTGTGATGGACCAGGACGTCCGGACGAGGCAACGGCTGCTCGAGACGGCGTCGAAGCTCTTCTCGCAGCGCGGCTTCAACAACGTCACCGTTCGCGAGATCTGCGCTGCGGCGCGCGCGAACGTTGCCGGCGTGAACTACTACTTCGGCGACAAGTTCGGCCTGTACCGGGAGGTCGTTCGAACCGCCATCGACGCCATGCGCGGCACGAGCGCGGCGGCGATGGAAGCGGGTCCGGCGGGTCGGCCGAGGAGAAGCTTCGCGTGTATGTCAGGATCTTTCTCGAGCGCGTGGCGGCCAACGGGCAGGACTCCTGGATTCATCGCCTGATGAACCACGAGGTCATGGATCCCACGCCGGCGCTCGATCTGATCGTCGACGAGGCCATCCGTCCGCGACTGGAGTACTTGAGCGGCGTGATTGCCGAGCTCCTGGACTGCCCGACGTCTGACGAGCGGGTCATGAAGTGCGTGGCGAGCGTCCAGTCGCAATGCCTGCTCGCGCTCCGCAATGCCGCGGCCGACCGGCTCTACCCGAAGTTGAAGCTCACGCCGCCGACGATTCACGACCTGGCCGACCACATCGCCGACTTCTCGATTGCCGGCATCGTCGCGCTCCGCCGGCCGGTCAGGCGTCGGACCATTGGGCCGGGCGCGACGCGATGATGAACGGAACCTGCGCGTTTCCTGAGTCAGCCCACGGGAAACGAAATCTTCGGCCCGAGCCGCGCATGACTATCGGAGGATGTGCAGGTTGGTCGGCGCCGCAGGCGTGAGGTTTCCGAAGACGGCGACGCCGGTCTGCGTGCCGACATACACGCGGCCGTTGACGATGGTGGGCGTGATGAACTTGTTGCCCGGGCCGAAGTTGTCGCGGCCGCCGGCCGCCAGGCTCGAGTTGTACAGCTCGTGCGCGAGGTTCGTGGCGTCGTAGGCGTGCAGGACCGCGGGATTCGAATTCTCCACCGCCCACACGATTGGATTCGACGTGCCCGACGCGGAGATCCCCGGCGTCGATCCCGGATACGGGAACACGCGCGCGGATTTCGACGACGCCGTGGTCGCGACGCGTGCGCTTGCGATCGGGAAGGCTTTGACCGAATCCCCCGAGGCACCGTAGTACAGCGTGCCGTTGAAGTAGGCCGGCTTCGAGAAGACGCTCCCGCTCAGGGCTCCGCTGATGTCCTGGTAGACCTGATTCGACGAGGCGTTCCACTTGCCCATCGCATCGCGATCGACGACGTAGATGTGCCCGTCCTTGCCGGCGCCGACGGCGAGGTGCTTCACGTGGCCGCCACTGTCGGTGAAATCCGGAAGGACCAGCGTGCCGCCCGAGCCGAGATCCGTGTCCGCGTTGCTCTGCGCGACGGTGTTGAACGTGGCGAAGTAGTCCGCGACCGCCAGTCCGCCGGCGGTCGATACTTTCAGGAACGCATTGCCGAAGTTCCTCGTCGTCGGGAAGCCGCTCCCGTCGAGTGTGACCGTGTCGTTCGTGTTGCCGAACGTGCCGTTGCCGTCGAGCAGATAGATGTTGCCGAGCGGATCCGCGGCCGGACCCGCGCCGGCCATCCAGAACGCGCCGCGCGAACCGTTGGGCGTGACGTTGAGGACGGCCGTCTGCGTCAACGTCGCCGGGTCGTACGCCATGATCCAGCCGGTGTACGGATCGATGTCGCAGTGCGAGGTCCACGCCGTGATCAGTCGGCCGTTCACGAGCAACAGCGCCGACCGCTCTTCGTACTGCTTGGGATCGAACGTGTTGACCCCGCCGGCGCTGCCGTCGCCGCTGCCCGGGAACGTCGCCTGAACCGCGCGCGGTCCGCCGAACAGCTCGGCTCCCGTGGTGATGTCGAGCGCGTGCAGGCGCTGGAAATAGGTCGATCCGTTCTTCGACATGCCGACGACGTAGATCACACCGTTCGGCCCGCGCGATCGATCGATCACGGGCGTCGCGGTGATGCCGATCTCCGGCACGACCTGGCCGCAGCTGCGCTGGTCGCTTGGCGTTTCGCCCGCGCCGAGCACGCTGATCCGCCAGAGGATCGCGCCGTTGTCGGCGTCGAAGGCATACACGCTGTCGTGCTCGGTGGCGACATAGAGCACGTTGCGCACGCCGAACGCCGGGATCGGCACGCTCGAGAGATACAACGGTTGGGCGTCCACCTTGCCGTCGGTCGCGTAGAGACCGAGCTTGCCGAAGGCGCCGCTGCTCACGAGCGCCTGCGAGAGGATCGTTTCGTTGAGGTTCTGACCCGTTCGCGCGACGTCGTTGTGGTACGTGACCACGTCCACGCCGGCGGTCGAGACGCGGCTTGTCGCGGCCACGATCAGCACGAGTCCCAGCGCCGCGGCGCAGAGCATCGGCAGGACGCTGGCAGTCTTCGACGGCATCGTCACGCCGCGCTCGGCACGCAAGGGTTGGGCCAGATTCGCGGCGTCCAAATAGCGGGCTTTTCGAATGATCGCCGTCAGTCCGCCCACGACCTCCGGCGATCCGCTTACGGATCGTGTCGAAGCTACACAACTGGGTTCCTGGGGTCTGATCTCGATTTTCTAACGCATTTCCTAAGGATTCCGCAAACCTGCGAACGCCGATTAGAAAATCGAGATCTGACCCCATTGGGTCGATCGGCCCAGTCGGGCGCGACGTTGTACACTTCGGCCGAGTGCGCGACTTCATCGGACGCTATCGGATCACGGGGACGCTTGGTGAGGGGGGAATGGGCGTCGTCTACGCGGCGTTCGACGACCGGCTGGAGCGGCCGATCGCGGTCAAGACCCTCCGCGCGGCCGGAGCGGACGGGGCACTGCGCGCCCGGCTCGAGCGCGAAGCCCGCATCGCCGCCCGCGTGAACCATCCCGCCGTCTGCCAGCTGTACGAGCTTGGCGAGGACGACGGCGAGCAGTTCATCGCGATGGAGCTGCTCGAAGGGGAGTCGCTCGGGTCGCGGCTGACGCGGGGGGCGCTCCCGGTCGCCGAGGCCATCGGCATCGCCCTCGGCGTGCTGGCGGGGCTCGAGGCCGCGCATCGCCTGGGGCTCGTGCACCGCGACGTGAAGCCCTCCAATATCTTCCTCACGCCACACGGTGCCAAGCTCCTCGACTTCGGCGTCGCCGCGACGATTACGCCGATCGACGTGGCCGCGACGAAGCTGACGCAGCCGGGCAGCGTTCTGGGGACACCACTGTATGCCGCGCCCGAGCAGCTCCGCGGCGAAGCGGTGGACGCGCGCAGCGATCTGTTTTCGACCGCTGTCGTCCTGTACGAGATGCTCGCCGGCCAGCCGCCGTTTGCCGGCAGCAACGTCATGGATCTCTTCCACGCCGTCGTCTACGAGCAGCCGGCGATGCTTGGTGGCGCGGCATCAGCCGTCAATCGCGTGCTGCGGCGCGCCCTGGCGAAGCGGCCCGAGGAGCGGTACCCGTCGGCGGACGCGATGGCGCACGACCTCCGGGCGACGCTGCCGATGAGCGACACGGGCATGTCGGTCACGGTGCGCGCCATGACGCGGCTGATCGTGCTGCCGTTCCGCGTGCTCCGCACCGATCCCGATACCGACTTCCTTGCCTTCAGTCTTGCCGATGCCATCACCAACGGCCTGACCGGCCTGCAATCACTCGTCGTGCGATCGAGCGCGGCGGCGCTGCGGTTCGGGCCCGAGGCCGACCTCAAGGCCGTTAGCGCGGACGCCGAGGTCGACGCGGTGCTGCTCGGGACGCTCTTTCGCGCGGGCGAGCAGCTTCGCGTCTCGGCGCAGCTCGTCGAGGTCCCCGCCTCCACCGTGCTGTGGTCGCAGACCATCCAGGTGCCGATCGGCGATCTGTTCGGCGTGCAGGATCAGATCACGAATCAGCTCGTCAAGGCGCTCGCGATTCCGCTCACGGCGCACGAGCGCAGCATGTTGACCAAGGATGTGCCGGCCTCGGCACGTGCCTACGACCTGTATCTCCGGGCAAACGAGATGGGGCGCGACACGCGCCAGTGGCGGACGGCGCTCGAGCTGTACGAACAGGCCGTCGTCGAAGACCCGCACTACGCGCCTGCCTGGGCCGGCATCGGCCGCCTCCATCGGATGCTCGGCAAGTACGTGGACGACAACGTCGCCGAGCGCTTCGCCAACGCGGAAAGCGCGTTGAAGCGAGCGCTGGAGCTGAATCCGGATCTGTCGGCTGCCGAGAACATCTACGCGTATCTCGAAGTGGATCTGGGTCGATCCGAAGCGGCGATGGTGCGTCTCGTGCGCCGTGCGCGCGAGCGGCCGGCGGATCCCGACCTCTTCGTCGGCCTCTCGCACGCCACCCGCTACTGTGGTCTCCTGCAGGCGTCCATTGCCGCGGCCGAACAGGCCCGCCGCCTCGATCCCGCCGCCCGGACCAGCGTCGTGCACACCTACTTCATGCGCGGCGACTACGAGAAAACCCTGGAGCTGGCGGTCGAACCGTACATCCGAGGCATTGCGCTCGCGGCGCTCGGTCGGACGCAGGAGGCCATCGAGACGATGGTGCAGCTCGACGAGTCCGTCCCGACACGCCTGGCCAACTACACGCTGGCGCAGGTCGAATTGCTGCGCGGTGACTACAAGACGAGCGCTGATCGCATCCGCGCCATGGTCCACATCCACGATCCGGAAGGCCGTTACTACGCCGCACGCCATCTGGCGCAGGCCGGGGAAACGATCGAGGCGATCGATCTCCTCAAGGGCGTCGTCGCGGACGGCTTCTTCTGCCTGCCGGCGTTCGTTCGCGATCCAGGTCTCGACCTGCTGCGCCCGCTGCCCGAGTTCGCGGCGATCCTCCGTGACGTCGAGTCCCGGCACCGGCGCGCCGTCATCAGCTTCATCACCGCCGAAGGCGACCGTGTGCTGGGCCTCACGTCGGCCGTGTAATCTGGTGATTTGGTAATTTAGTAATTTGGTGATTTGAAATCACCCAATTACCCAGTTACCAGATCACCAAATCACTCGACCTTGACCCGTCCTCGTGTTCCTGACATAGTCCGTCTATGTCACGCGACGAGATCCCGCCTGGGCACGCTCCATCTCCTGATCCTGAAGACCCTCGCCGGCGGTATCGAAATGCACGGCTTCGAGATCGCGGAAGCCATCGAACGGCGGTCCGACGATGTGCTGACGGTGGAAGAGGGGTCGCTCTATCCCGCGCTGCAGCGGCTGCTGGCGAAGGGGTGGATCGAAGGGGAATGGAGCACGACGGCGTCCAACCGCCGTGCGCGCTACTACCGGCTGACGAGAGCAGGGCGCCGGCGTCTCGAGACCGAGCTATCGCAGTTCCATCGAATTACCGGCGCGCTCGTCCGCGTGCTGCAGACGTAGGGAGGAAGGCGGTCATGACTCGGCTGGGCGAGATCGGCCGGCGGCTCCGCGCGTTGTGGCAGCGCTCACGCATGGTGTCGGACCTGGACGACGAAATGCAGCTGCACATGGCGCTCCGCCAGGAGCGCCTGCAGCAGGCGTCGTTGCCGGCAGAAACCGCGGGGGTGGCCGCGCGGCGGCGGTTCGGTGATCCCCTGCGCGTGCGCGAGGACGCGATGGATGCGTGGGGATGGCGCTGGCTCGAGCAGCTGGGGCAGGACGTCCGCTTCGCGCTCCGCTCGCTCGCGCGGCAGCCGGCGTTTGCGTTCGCCGCTATCGGCACGCTCGCGTTGGGCATTGGCGCGAACGCCGCGGTTTTCAGCGTTGTGAGCGGCGTCGTGCTGCGCCCCCTGCCGTTCGCGGAGCCCGATCGCCTCGTGCAGCTCACCGGCACGAGCCCGCTCGAGACCGCCTCCGCCGCGCAGAACGGCGCGGGCGATGCTGCCGTGCAGAACCTCGACGAGTATCGCCGTCAGAGCGGTTCGTTCGAGGCGATGGCAGGTTCCGAAGTGACCGCACGCTACGTCCGGCGCTCGGAAGGCCCCGAGCGCGTCATGGCCGTGCAGGCGGAAGACGACTTCTTCTCCGATCCTTGGCGTGTCGCCGTTGCGCGGACGCACGTTCGGTCCAGGTGACCCGCGGAACGTCGCCGTGATCTCCGAAGGTTTCTGGACGGCCAGGCTCGGCGGCGATCCGGCCGTCATCGGCAGCGCGCTCAGCCTCGACGATCAGCCGCTACACCATCGTCGGTGTGATGCCGGCGTCGTTCCAGTTTCCATACCGCGGCGGATCGATTCTCACCGGCGTCGCCGTCGAGGGGCGGACCGATGTCTGGATCGCCGTTCAGCCGTCCGCTGCGGCCCCGCGGCAGGATCGGCGGCGTCGTTGGACGTCTGCGTCCCGGCGTGAGCGTAGCCGCCGCGCAGAGCGAGCTGAGCGCCATCGCGACACAGCTGGAGGCGCATACCCGGATACGAACAAGGATCGGGGTGTGCGTGTCACGCCGCTCTCGATCCGCTGTCGTGTCGCCGGCTGTGAGACGGCCGCTGTTCGTGCTGTTCGCCGCGGTTGGTCTCCTGCTCGCGCTCGCATGTTCCAACGTCGCGAATTTGCTGCTCGTGCGGCTGACGCTGCGCGGCCGCGAGATTGCCGTGCGGCGCGCGCTCGGCGCCGGTCGGCTTCGGCTGCTGCGTCAATTCTTGACCGAGAGCCTCATCCTTTCGGTCGCCGGCGGCTGTCGCAGGCCTTGGCGTCGCATGGTGGGCGACCACGTACGTGATGCGAGCTGGCCGGTTCGCGCATTCCGCGGGCGCACGAGGTCGGGCTCGATTGGCGCGTGTTCCTTTTCCTCGCGGCGCTCTGCACGCTGATCGGCGTCGTGCTCAGCGTGGCACCGGCGCTCACGTTCGGCCGCCGCGCCGCGCGCGCGGTGCTCCAGGAGTCCGGCGGCCACAGCACGCTGGGCGCCCGCTCACGCCGGCTTCGCGACGGCCTGGTGATCGCGGAAGTGGCGCTCGCGTCGCTGCTCGCGGTCGGGCGCCGCGGTCCTGATTCGCGAGCTCGTGCGCCTGCGCAACACCGACCCCGGACATCGTCACCAAGAACGTCGTGACGTTTCATGTCGGCCATCGGATGACGCCGGCGACCGACGTCCGGCAGTTCTATGAGATCGCGGATCGCGTCGAGCGGCTCCCCGGCGTGCGCGCGGCCGGCTTCACCCAGCTGCTCCCGCTCCAGAACTGGGGATGGACCAGCAACTCGATCGACTTCCAGGAGCAAGGCCGTCCACCGGAGCGGCGGGTGTTTCCGATCGAGCTTCGCTTCGTGACGCCAGGCTATTTTCGAGCGCTCGGTATTCCCGTCCGCGGACGCGCGTTCACCGACCGCGACGACAAGAACGCGCCGTTCGTGATTCTGATCAACGAAGCGCTCGCGCGGAAGTCGTTTCCCGGTCAGGATCCGATCGGAAAGAAAACCACGCGAGGCACGGTCGTCGGAGTGGTGGGTGACGTGCGTCAGGCGAATCTCGATCGTCCGTCGGTGCCGGAGCTCTACACCGCGATCGCGCAGAACTGGTCGCAGGTGTCCGAGCTCGGTCTCACGCTCGTCGTCAACGCTGCGGATCGTCCCGAGCGGGTCATCGGCTCCGTGCGCGGCGTCGTGCGCGACGTCAATCCCAATCTCGCGGTCTTCCGGATCAAGACGATGGACGCGGTCGTCGCGGATTCGCTCGCCGACTTCACGATCTACTTGACGCTCATTGCCGCGGCTGCGGGACTTGCGCTGGTGATGGCCATCACCGGCACCTACGCCGTGATCTCCAACATCGCCGCCGCGCGGAAGCGGGAGTTCGCGATTCGCGTCGCGCTCGGCGCCGATCGCGGGCGCGTCATCGCGCTGGTGCTCTCGCAGGGCGCCAGGCTCGCGATCATCGGCCTGGCCCTCGGAGTGTTCGGCGCGCTCACGGCCGGCCGGGCGTTGCAGGGCCTGCCGGTCAGCGTGCGGCCTCCCGATCTCGCGACCGTCGGTCCAGTCGCCCTGCTCATCGCCGCCGTCGCCGTCGTCGCGTGCCTCGTCCCGGCTCGGCGCGCCGCCGGCACCAACCCGATAGAGGCGCTCAGGAGCGAATAGCGCCTGGGCGACGGCAGCCTGAAGGCGCGACTAGGGCCGACGTGCAGGCCTGACTCGAGCTGTCCGCCACGCCGCGCGCAACTGGGATGAACATAGGGACGGGCCCTGCGTCTAAGACAGAAGGCATGGCGCTCGACACCCTTCTTCGCGACATCCGTGTGGGCCTGCGGGTCCTGATCAAGGAAAAGGGATTCTGCAGCCTCGCCGTGGTGGTCCTGGCGCTCGGGATTGCCGGCGTCACGACGATGTTCAGCGTCGTCAACGGCGTGATGCTGCGCGGCTTCTCGTTCCCGAACGGCGCCCGTCTGATCAGCCTCAACTTCGTCGATCCAACCAGCACCACGTTCTTCGGGGTGAACGGCCAGGTCTCGGCGATGGACTTCGAGGAGCTGCGGCCGGAGCAGAAGTCGTTCGACGCGCTGGCTGCCTACTTGAACGGATCGACCGTCATCGCGACCGTCGAAGGGCATCCCGTTCGTTACACGGGCGCCTACGTCACGGAGGACTTCCTCAAGATTCTCGGCGTGTCGCCGTTGATGGGGCGCGACTTCACCGCCGCCGACAACACGTCCGGCGCGGGCAAGGTGGCGATCATCGGCTACGGCACATGGCAGCGTGACTTCGGCGGCGCAGCCGACATCATCGGCAAGGGCGTGCGCATCAACGGCAAGTCCGCGACCGTCGTCGGCGTCATGCCGAAGGGCTTCGCCTTCCCGACGAACGAGGAGATCTGGATCCCGCTCTTCAGCGAGTTTCCGCCGAAGCCCCGCAACGATCCGGCCGCGGTCAATCCCGCGGTGCTCGGCCTGCTGAAAACGGACGTCTCCCTGGATCAGGCCAACGCGGAAGCGACGACGATCGCGCGGCGGCTGGCGGCCGCGTATCCCGACTCGAACAAGCAGTTCAACACCGGCCAGGTGCAGCCGCTGCTCGACGCCTACACGTCCGGTCCGCTTCGCGGCACGCTGTGGACGATGCTCGGGTTCTGTGTGGGGGTGCTGCTCATCTCGTGCGTCAACGTGATGAACATGCAGTTCGCGCGGGCGACCTTGCGCGCGAAGGAGCTGGCGGTGCGGTCGTCGCTGGGCGCGTCGCGCCTGCGGCTCGTACCGGCAGATGCTGACCGAGAGCCTGCTCATCGCCGGGATTGGCGCGGTCGTCGGCATCGTGCTCGCGTACGCGTCGATCGACTGGCTGTCGGCGACGGTCCGCAACCTGCAGAATCCGATCCCGAACTGGATCACGTTCGACCTCGACGCCTCCGGTCCTTCTGTTCACCGTGACCTGCACGATTGCGGCGGCGGTGTTCTCCGGTCTGCTGCCGGCGTGGATGTCGTCGCGCGCGAACGCCGTGGACGTCCTGCGCGACGCGGGCCGCGGCAACACGAGCCGCGCGGTCAGCGTCGTCTCGCGCGGGCTCGTCGTGTTCCAAATCGTCGTCACCTCCGTGCTCCTCGTTGGCTCGCTGCTGCAGCTGCGATCGATCACCGCACAGCAGACGATCGACTACGGCTACGACACGTCCAGCGTGATCTCGGCCCGCATGGGTCTGATGGAAGGGGACTACCCGACGCCGGAGTCGCGCAAGATGTTCTACGACCGGCTGGTCCAGCAGTTCGAGAGCGACCCCGAGTTCGAGTCGGTCGCGCTGACGAACCGCTTCCGCATGGTGTTCTCAGGAACCAGCCCGATCGAGATCGACGGCAAACAGTACCGAGCGAAGGGCGATCGACCGACGGCGAACTTCGAGCAGGTGACCGGCACCGTTTTCTCGGCCACCGGTCAGAAGCTGCTCGAGGGGCGCAGCTTCACGATCGACGACCTCGACGCGCGACAGCCCGTCGCGATCGTCAACGCGGCGTTCGCGCAAAAGCATTTCGGCAGCGAGAGCGCGCTCGGCCGCCGCTTCCGGACCGCGACAGCCGATGGCATCCCGCAGCAGGCCGGGCCGTGGCGGACGATCGTCGGCGTCGTCACGACCGTCCGGATGCTCGGACCGTTCAACCAGCCCGGCGTCGACGAGACGGGCTTCTACGTGCCGTTCTTCTCGAATCCGGTCGGGCCGATTCCGCAGTCGCTCTTCGCGAGTCAGTTCACGACGATCGTGGCGAAGCCGCGCGGCGGGCAGCGCGCCGACGCGATGGCGGCTGCGCTCAGGCGGCAGGTGTCGAAAGTCGATCCGAACCTCCCGCTCTATTTCGTCGGGACGCCGCGAGCCCAGATCGACGGCTTCATCGGGCAGAATCGCATCATCGCAACGATGTTCTCGATCTTCGGGCTCGTGGCCATGGTGCTGGCGTCGGTCGGCATGTATGGCGTGATGTCGTTCTCGGTGAATCAGCGCCGCCAGGAGTTCGGTGTGCGGATGGCGCTCGGGGCGCACACCGGCCGCATCCTGAAGATGGTGCTGACACAGGGGGCGATTCAGCTCGCGATCGGGCTCTTCCTCGGCCTGGGCCTGGCCCTGACCCTCGCGACGCTCGGGGCCGCGGGCATTCAAAACGTGCTCTTCGGCGTCACCGGTCGCGATCCGTTGACGTACGGCGTCGTCCTGACCCTCGTGACCGTCGTCTCCGTGATTGCCACGCTCGTTCCGGCACACCGCGCCACACGCGTCGATCCCATGATCGCGCTGCGCGCGGAGTAACCGTCCGGCCGCCTGTTTCCAACTCGCCGGCTGATCGAATACGATCTTCTTCTGGAAGATCGGATGACCATCGTCTCGCGCCCCGCCATTGCGGGATTTCTACTCGTCGCCGGCCTCGCGGCCGGCTGTGCGAGTGCAACACCACCCCAGACGTCGAGCCTGCACGCCACTCCCGCCGGGCTCGGCCGGTACCCGTACAGCAACGCCGACGTGGACTTCATGTCTGGCATGATTCCCCATCACGCGCAGGCGATCGTGATGGCCCGCTGGGCGCCCACGCATGGCGCCCGCAAGGACGTCGCGGTCCTGTGCGAGCGCATCGTCGTCGGCCAGGGCGGACGAGATTGCGACGATGCAGACGTGGCTGCGCGATCGCGGTCTGCCGGTGCCTGACGCGACCTCGACCCGCCACAAGATGAAGATGAACGGCGTCGAGCACGAGATGCTGATGCCGGGGATGCTGACGGACGAGGAGATGGCCGCGCTCGATCGCGCCCGTGGCCCGGAGTTCGACCGCCTGTTCCTGACCGGCATGATCAAGCATCATCAAGGCGCGATCGACATGGTCAATACGCTCTTCGAGTCGTACGGCGCGGCGCAGGACGAAACGGTGTTCAAGTTCGCGTCCGACGTCTACGCCGACCAATCGACCGAGATCGATCGCATGCACCAAATGTTGGAAGAAGGCAGTCCGCATTCATACGAGGTCCCACAGAGATGACCGCACAGTCGTCGGGCGCACGTCCGACCACGCAATTGATCGCCGGCCTGTTCCTGGCCGGCCTGCTCGCGTTTGTTGTTGGGGCGTGCGCGAGCTCGTCTTCGGCATCGGCGCCCCCCAAGGCCACCCCGAGTGCGCCTCCCGCAGCGACGACGCCAGCGTCACCGGCGCCGGCGGCCGCGCCCGCGGATGCGTCGACGACTGCAGGAGCGACCGAGGCGTCCGGCAGCCAGCCGGCTGACGCCGCCAACGGCGGGGCGGCCGGCGGAGGACGCGGTGGTCCGCCGCCTCCACCTCCGCCCGCGCCACCGTCCGAGATGCCCGCGCCGGCCGCGCCGATCGTCTCGGCGACCGCGCCAACGCCCGATCCGCGCGTCGGCCTCAAGGCCGGATGGTGGGATGCCGGCGAGGCCGCGTGGAACATGCGCATGATCTCGACGACGCCGCCAGGTGGGAAGGTGCTGGGCGCGACGCACTCCGATTTGGCGTTCTCGGGCAAGTACGCGATTCAGGGAAACTACAACGGGTTCGAGATCTACGACATTTCCAAGCCCACGAAGCCGGTTCTCGTGCAGACCTATCTGTGCCCCGCATCGCAGAACGACGTGTCGGTGTACAAGAACCTGCTGTTCATGTCGTCCGAAGCGACGAACAGCCGGTCCGACTGCGGCTTCGGCGGCGTGCCGGACCCGGTCAGCAAGGAGCGCGTCCGCGGGATCCGCGTGTTCGACATCCGCGACGTCAAGCGCCCGAAGCTGGTGGCCAACGTGCAGACCTGCCGCGGGTCGCACACGCATACCGTCGTGACGCAGCCGGGCGACACGGAGAACGTGTACATCTACGTCTCGGGTACCGCGCGCGTCCGCTCGGCCGAAGAGCTGCCGGGATGCGCGGATGGCGGCATCGACGATCCGAACACGGCGCGCTTCCGGCTCGAGGTGATCAAGGTCCCGCTCGCCACACCTGCGCAGGCCGCGATCGTCAGCTCGCCGCGCATCTTCAATGGTCTGCCTGTCCCTCCGCGCAATGCCGATCGCGATGCGCTCGACGCGAAGGCGCGTGCTGAGGCCGCCGCGGCGCGCGCGCGCGGCGCGGCCGGCGCGGCACCCGGAGGGGCGCCCGACGCGGCGCCCGGGGCTGCGCCCGGTGCACCGGGCGGTGCGGGCCGTGGCAACGCCGGACCGAACGCCGGGCCGCCGAGCGGTCCGAACCAGTGCCACGACATCACGGTCTACCCGGAGGTCGGCCTCGCGGGTGGTGCATGCGCGGGCCTCGGCCTGCTCCTCGACATCCGTGACGCGGCGCACCCGGTCCGCATCGACGCGGCGTCGGATGCCAACATGTCGTTCTGGCACTCGGCGACGTTCAGCAACGACGGGAAGAAGATCCTGTTCACCGACGAGTGGGGCGGCGGCACGCAGCCGCGCTGCCGCGACACCGACAAGCCGGAGTGGGGCGCCGATGCGCTCTTCACGATCGAGGACAACAAGCTCAAGTTCCACACCTATTACAAAATGCCGGCCGCGCAGACGCGTCAGGAGAACTGCGTCGCGCACAACGGCTCGCTCATCCCGATCCCGGGGCGCGAGGTCATGGTGCAGGCGTGGTATCAGGGCGGCGTCTCGATCTTCGACTGGACGGACGTCGCGCACCCGAAGGAGATCGCCTACTTCGATCGAGGCCCGATCGATTCGACGCGTCTGGTCACCGGCGGCGCCTGGTCCGCGTACTGGTACAACGGCGTCATCGTCAGCTCGGAGATCGCGCGCGGCCTCGACATCTACGAGCTGGTGCCGAGCGGGCTGATCTCGGAGAACGAGATCGCGGCCGCCAAGACCGTGAAGGTCGAGTACTGGAATACGCAGGACCAGCAGCGGTTCGTCTGGCCACCGAGCTTCGCGCTCGCCCGCGCATACGTCGATCAGCTGGAGCGATCCAAGGGTCTCGCCGCCGACGCGATCGCGTCGGCGCGCACGGCGCTTGGCAATGCCGAGCGCAAGTCCGGCGCGCAGCGCAAGACCGCGTTGACCGAGCTGGCGGCGCAGCTGAATACCGCCGCGGCCTCCGCTGGCGATCAGGCCAAGGTGCGCACGCTCGCGACGGCCGTCACCGATCTGGCCAACGCGCGCTGAACGAACGAGGCGAAGGTCAGCTCTTGGGGCCTTCGCCTTTCAGGTACTTGTCGAACCACGCGATCGTCCGCTTGATCGCGTCGATCTGATTCTCGCGCTTCTCGAAGCCGTGCCCTTCGTTGGGGTAGAAGTGCACGTCCACGGTCTTGCCCGCCCGCTTGAGGAGGTCGACGACCTGTTCGGCCTCCTCTTTCGGGACCCGCGGGTCGTTGTCCCCCTGGAGCACGAGCAGCGGCGCTTTCACATCCTTGAAATAGCTGATGGGTGACGCTGCTTCGTACGCCTGGCGATCCTTGACGGGATCGCCAAGGAGGCTGCGCTCGTACTGCTGCAGCATGGGATCGGAGTGCTGAAGCATTGTCTTCCAGTCGATGATGCCGAAGAGCTCGACGCCGGCGGCCCAGACGTCCGGCGTCCGCCCGATCGCCATCAACGTCATGAACCCGCCGTACGATCCGCCTGTGATGCCGATCTTCTTCTGATCGACATAGCCGGTCGCGACGAGGAACTTCGCCGCGAACACTTCATCCTGCAGATCGCCGCCGCCGAGATCCTGATAGTTGGCCTTCTGGAACTCCATCCCGTAGCCGGTCGATCCACGCACGTTCGGCGCGATGCAGATGTAGCCGCGAGAGACGAGCGCCGCGATCCGCGGACTCCAGTAGTCGGCCGTCTGGCCGGTTGGTCCGCCATGCGGCAGCACCAGCGCGGGATTCGTGCCGTCGCGCTTGAGATTGAACGGCACCCACATCAACGCGCTGATCATCTTGCCGTCGAACGACTTGTAGGTGACGACGTGCGACGAGGGGCGCGGCGCGCTGTTGAGGCTCGCGATCGCCGAGACGGTCAGCTGGCTGCCTTTTCCAGACGTGACGTCGTAGACCCAGTAGTCGGAGGGATCGACCGAGCTCTCGTGCGACACGAGCAGCCGATCCCCCGACGGTGAAAACGATGTCGGATACCCGGCGAAGCCGTTCACGCCGCCGGTCAGATCCATCCGCGTGGCCTGTCCGGTGGCGGCGTCCGCCAGAAAGAGATCCGTCCGGCCATCCGCGTTGATCGCGTACGTGAACGACTTGCCGTTCGGCGAGAAATCGCCGGCGGTTGCTTCCCACTTCGTATCGGTGATCCATTTCAACGGCTGATCGGGGAGGCTCAACAACGCAACGTTCTGATAGCCGCCCTTGGCATTGGACGTGACGAGCAGCGTCTTTCCGTCCGGGGACAAGGACGAGGCCGTATAGAGCGTCTGACCCTCGTGTGGCGTGAGGTTCGTCGCCTTCCCGGTCGCGACGTCGATCGCATACACCTCGGCATCCTGGAAGCTCACCTCGAGTCGGTTCGCATACAGCACGCGGCCGTCCGGACTCCACGCGACGGTCTGCCAGAGATGATTCTTCGTCGCCTCGTGCGTAAGCTGCGTGACCTTGCGCGTCGTCCAGTCGAGCAACGCGACGTCGTAGACCGTCGATTCCTTGGGCTTTCGATTGAAGGCGATCGTCTTCCCGTCGGGCGACCAGTGCGGCGCTTCCTCGCGGACGACCGGGCGTCGCGGTCAGGTTGACCGCCTCGCCGCCGTCTCGTGGAATCGCGAAGAGGTCCCACAGCTCGTTGCCGGCGGTGTCCTGCTGAAACGCGATCCACTTGCCGTCGGGCGACCAGGTCCCGCTGTATTGCCGCTCGTCGGATTGCGAGAGCTGCACGGGCCAGCCGCCGGAGGCACCCACCCTCCACAGGTTCATCCGGCTCGAGATGTCGGTCGTGAAGAGGATGTCCTTGCCGTCTGGCGACCAGGCGGCGCCGGCCAGCGATCGCGTGAAGTACAGATCGTCGATCGGGATTGGCCGGGCCGTCGCGTTCGACTCCGACGTCAGGGTTCGCGGATCCGTGATCTGTCGCGCGTCGGGTCCGGCCGACTGCGCGGCGAGCGCCAGCGTGGAGAGACTCACACAGCATGCGCACACGACCTTCAGCTTCATCATGGCGTGCCTCCGATCGCCAGAGATTATACGAGGATGGACCGTCCCTTCGCGCCGAAAGAGGGACGCGTACAGGTAAGGCTACAATGCCCTTCATGCCGCTCGAGGCCGGCGCACGCCTTGGTCCGTACGAGATCATCGCCCCAATCGGGGCCGGCGGGATGGGCGAGGTCTATCGCGCGCGCGACACGCGCCTCGATCGCGCGGTTGCCGTCAAGGTGCTCACGGGCGCGCTCGCGACCGATCCGGAATCACGGCAGCGCTTCGAGCAGGAAGCACGCGCCATCGCCGCCCTGAACGACCCACACATCTGCACCATTCACGACGTCGGCCGGCATGACGACCACGAGTACCTGGTGCTCGAGCATCTCGACGGCGAGACGCTGGCGGATCGGCTGCGTCGCGCGCCGCGCCTCTCCGTTGACGAGTCGATCGCCATCGCCGTCCAGATCGCCGACGGGCTCGACCGTGCTCATCGCGCCGGCATCGTTCACCGTGACCTGAAGCCGGGCAACGTGATGCTGCTCGATCGAAGCGGACCGGATGGCTCACCCGCCGTCAAGCTGCTCGACTTCGGCCTGGCCGCGCGGATGGCGGTCGAGCGGCCGCCGGCACTCGACGCCTCCCTTGGCCATACGATGGCGACGTCGCAGGTGGCGACGAGGCCGGGCACGACGCCCGTGGCGAGCGGCTTCAGCGGCACCGTGCAGTACATGGCTCCGGAACAGATCGACGGCACGGTTGGCGATCAGCGGACCGACATTTTCGCGTTCGGCTGCGTCCTCTACGAGATGCTCGCCGGGCGTAAGGCGTTCGAGGGCTCATCGGTCGTTACGGTGATTGCCGCCATCACGAGCAGCGAGCCGCCGTCCATCGCGACGCTCGCCTCAGCGCATCCGCTGCTCGATCACGTGCTGAGGCGCTGCCTCGAGAAGGATCCCGAGCGGCGCTGGCAGAGCATCGCCGATGCCGCCGGTGAGCTCCGTTGGATTGCCGACCTGCCGATCGAGACGCCGGCTATGTCCGGGCCGCGTGCCGCCTCACGATTCGAACGCGGTGCGATCGCCCTGGTCATCGTCCTCGCAGCGATCGCGGCGCTGGCGGGATGGCGTGCGCTACGCCCTCAAAGGGCCGCGCGGGAGCTTCCCACGCTCCGCTTCGAGATCTCGCCCGGATCGACCGACGATCCGTCGATGGCGCTGTCGCCGGACGGCAGACTGCTCGCCTTCATCGCGAATCAGAACGGGCAGCCGATGTTGTGGATCCGCCCGCTCGACGCTGTCGACAGCCGCGCGCTGGCTGGCACTCAGGGCGCGAGCCTGCCGTTCTGGGCGCCAGACGGACACAACATCGCGTTCTTCGCCGACGGGAAGTTGAAGCGGACCGACATTGCGGGAGGAACGCCGCTCGTGGTCGCGGACGTGCCGAACGGCCGCGGCGGCACGTGGAACGCCGACGGCGTGATCCTCTTCGTGCCCGGCGTTGCCGCGCCGATCATGCGTGTGTCGGCACGAGGCGGTCAAGACGGAGAGCGTGACGCAACTGAACGCCGGCAACGGTTCCGCGCATCGCCTGCCGCAGTTTCTTCCGGACGGCAGACGGTTCCTGTTCTCTGCCGCGCTCGGCACCGCGGACACGAACGGCACCTACGTGGGCTCGCTCGACAAGACGCCTCCTGTGCGCGTCCTGCCCGACGAGACGGGCGGCCGCTTCGCCGCGCCCGACAAGCTGCTCACGATCAAGCAGGGGGCGCTGCAGGCCTACACGTTCGATCCGGCGTCCGGCGCCGTCCAGGGGGAGCCGACGGTCATCGCCCAGGGTTTCGCGGGCGCCGCGGCAATCCCAGGGTTCACGGTCTCCGACAACGGCGTGCTCGCCTATCGCATCGGCGCCGCCCAGCGTCGTCAACTCGTCTGGGTCAATCGGCAGGGAAGCGTGCTGAGCACGATTGGCGATCCGGACACCGATTACATCGCGTCGCCGGAGCTGAGCCCAGACGAGAAGTCGGTCGTCGTGTTCCTCCAGCGCAGCGGCGACAACGACATCTGGGTGATCGAGCTGCCGCGCAATCTCGCGCGTCGGATCACCGACGGACCGCCGGCCGATGCGCATCCGCTCTGGGATCCCGACGGTCGGTACGTCGTGTTTTCATCGCAGCGATTCGGCGGCGGTAGCCCGGCGCGCCAGCCCCTCACCGGTGGGGCGGCGGAGCCACTGTTCAAGAACCGCCTGAGCGGTCTCGCGCTTTCCTGGACGCGCGATCGCCGGTACATCCTGTTGCGCCGCGACGAGGCCAAGACGGGTGCGGACCTCATTGCCGTGTCGATGGAAGGGGAGCCGCGCGAGGTGGTCGTGGCGCAGTCACAGTACGACGAAACGGAAGGGCAGTTCTCGCCGGACGGCAGGTGGGTCGCATTCGTCTCCACCGAGAGCGGCCGTCCGGAAGTGTTCGTCCAGTCGTTCCCTGACGCGCGAGGGCGAACGCAGGTCTCGACGGCTGGCGGCGCTCAGGTGCGCTGGTCCGCCGCCGGCAAGGAAATCTTCTACGTCGCGCCGGACGGCAGGATGATGTCGGTCTCGATCGCCTTTGGGGCGGCGTCGCCGGACGTGAAGACTCCGGTGCCGTTGTTCCAGACGCACCTGGCGACCGGCACGAACGTCCTGGGCAACAAGCCGCAGTACGCGGTCGCGCGCGACGGGCGGTTCCTCCTCAACACGGCGATCGGGGGAACGAGCTCGCCGATCGTCGTCGCGGTGAACTGGATGAAGTCGCAGGCGCAGTAGCGTGCTCTTCGCGCAGTCGTTACCAAGGGCAGAGATGGCGTCCAGGCAGGTCAGAGTCAAACCCCAGGTACCCCCGGAGATCGATGAGTATCGCGACGAGCGGTGGCGCCGCGAGAGTCATCGGCAGATCGAGACCGCGTTCGACGCCGAACGCTTCATCGAGCAGGTCGGCTTCGCGGCGTGCCTGTCGGATTCCCGGAGACCCGGTCCTTCCTTGTACGTGGCGGTCTGCGGCCGGCGCGACGCCGTGATGCCTCGGAACGTGCAAAAGGATCCCGAGGCGTCGCTTACGTGGGTCTTGAAGGACGACATCGTCAGACGCGGCAACGTGTACTACGCGAAGCTCGGCCACGGCAAAGCGATGTTCCTGGCACCGAGGATGATCCCGTACTTCCACGCGGTGTGGGGCGTGCGTCGATCGGAGGAGCCGCGGCGGCTGACCAGGAACGCCAGAGCCATCGCGAAGGTGCTGCGCAGGGAATGGGAGATGAGCACCGCCGATCTGCGCGACGATTCCGGCGTCAAGAACCGCAAGGCATTCACGAGAGCACTCGACGAGCTGCAGGCCGCGATGATCGTCATCCCCAGCCAGGTCGTCTATCGACCGTTCACGTACCTCTGGACGCTCGGGGTCGGGCGATTTCCGGATGCGCTGCGCCGCCGCGTCGGTCGCGACACCGCGTTGCGCGAGATCGCCCGGGCGTTCCTGACGGGCGCGGGCCTGACGCTGCCGGGCGAGCTCGCGCGCGTGACGGGGCTGTCGCGGCCGGACGCAGGCCTCGGCAATCGCGCGCTGGTCGCCGAGGGCAGCGCAACGATGGTGGCGGCCGGGACCTATCGGCTGACCGCCGAAATGCAAAATGCAGAGTGCACAACGCAGAATCAGAAACTCGGGACGAGGGACTAGTGACTAGGGACTCGGGACCTGAGACGCCGTCGAGTGTCACGCGTTTCACCGATCGCGCTTCGGACTACGTGAAGTATCGGCCGACGTATCCGGCGGCGGCGATCGACGCCATCCTCGACGGGTTGGGCTCGCCTGCCGAGATCGGTGCGGCGGACGTCGGCGCGGGAACGGGGATCTCGGCGCGGCTGCTTGGCGATCGCGGCGTTCGCGTGATGGCGGTGGAGCCGGGCGACGCGATGCGCGCCTCGGCGGCGCCGCACGCGAACGTGACGTGGACGATCGGCACGGCAGAAGCCACCGATCTCGCGCCGGAATCGCTGGACCTCGTGCTCTGCGCGCAGTCGTTCCACTGGTTTCGCGCCGCGGACGCGCTCACCGAGTTCGCGCGCATCCTGAGGCCGCGCCGGCGGCTGGCAATCATGTGGAACCGCCGGAGCAGGACCGATCCGTTGACGGCGGGGTACCGTCGAGTCATCGTGGACGTCGGCGGCGACACGGGCGTCGAGAGCATGGCCTTCGATCCCGCGGTCATTCCCAACAGCGGACTCTTCTCCTCACCCGAGCGTCTGACGTTTCCCAACACGCAGCGGCTCGACCTCGACGGGCTCGTCGGGCGCGCGCGAAGCGCGTCCTACATGCCCAGGACCGGCCCGCAAGGCGAACGCCTCATCGAGTTGATGACGGCCCTCCACGCCGCACACGCGGACGCCGACGGCTTCGTCACGCTCGTCTACGAAACCGAGATCTATCGCGCGACGAGGCTCTGACGGTCAGCGGTCCGCCAGGGCCTTGATGAGCCGGTACTGGAACTCCAGTCCGTCGAAGTACTGCTTGATGCCGACACGCTCGTCCCTCCCGTGCTCCCGAACGTCGTCAATGTCGGAGAAGGTGCCGTCGATTCCGTAGGTGGGGATGTCGGCATTGCGAAGGAAGAGTCCGTCGGTCGCGCCGGTGCTCATGACCGGCACGACGACGACGCCCGGAAACATCTCCTTCGTGAGCGATTCGACAACCGCCATTACGTCGGGACGGAGCACGGAAGGCTTGCTTGGCGTGGCGTCGCCGACGAACGAGATCGCGACCTTCGGATCGGCGAAGACTTTCGTGAGCGTCCCCTTGACGGCGTCGGGCGAAACGCCCGGCAGGATGCGGCAGTTCACGTTTGCGGTCGCCAGTTGCGGAAGCGCGTTGTTGGCGTGTCCGCCGGCCAGGCGCGTGGCGACGCACGTCGTGCGCATCATCGAGTTCCAGTACGGCACCTGCGACGCGAGGCGCGCCGCGGCGGCGAGGTCCGGCGGCGCCTGACCCACGAGCTTCATGTCGGCCGCTATCTTCGGGTCGGCTTCAACCAGCGCGGATCGTTTGAAGTACTCTCGTGTGACGTCGTTCAGCTCGATGGGGAAGTCGAACTCGGCGAGGCGCGCCAGCGCCTGCGAGAGGTGATAGATCGCGTTGTCCTTCACGGGCATCGAGCTGTGGCCGCCGGCATTCACCGACTCGAGCCTGAAATCCTGGTACACCTTTTCGCTCGCCTGTACCTCGTTCGTCAGGTACTTGCCCTTGCGGCTCGTTCCCCCGCCGCCCTCATTGATTGCCATCTCGGCATCGATCAGATCGCGATGGTTCTTCACCAGCCAGTCGACGCCGTTGAACTGACCGCCTTCCTCGTCGGCGGTCAGCGCGAGAATCAGATCGCGCTTGGGCGTGAAGTGCTCTTCTTTCAAGCGAATCAAGTTGGCCAGGAACTGCGAGGCCATGCCTTTGTCGTCGCGTGTGCCGCGTCCGTAGAACCAGCCGTCACGCTCCAGAAACGTGAAGGGATCGACCGTCCAATCCTCTCGCTTCGCCTCGACGACGTCGAGGTGAGCGAGCAGCAGCAGCGGCCGCCCCGCACCGGTGCCGCGCCATCGCGCGACGAGGTTGTGCTTCCGTGGATCAGGCCCGATCACCTGCAAGTCGCTGTCGGCCCACCCGGCAGCCTTCAGCCGCGCGGCGGCGGCCTCCGCCGCGGTCGTAACGTTGCCCGCCGGCGTGTCCGTCGTGTTGATGTCGATCAGTTCCTTGAAGATCTCGCGAGCGCGCTGTTCGTACGGCGTGGACTGCGCGATCAGATCGACGGACAGCCATAGCATGAGGACGGCCGCACACAGGTGGCGCATGGGGGATTATAGATTCACTCAGGCAGTGGTTCGGGGTTCGGGGTTCGTAGTTCGGGGTCAGGTTCGTGGTTCGGGGGTAGATTCGTGGTTCGGGGTTAGATTCGTGGTTCGGGGTTAGATTCGTTGGTTCGGCGGTTCGGGGTCAGATTCGTGATCGGAAGATCTTGGAGCGGGGTTTCAGGTTTTTCCTTGGGCCTTCTGGCGGACATGAGTCGAGATGGGCGAGCCAGGCACAGGACGCGCCTCTTGCTCGCTTGGCCAGTGTGATCTGATAGCGGTCATGACTCACCACACAGCGCAGAAACCGTACCGCACGCCAGAACATCGAACCACGCCCGAACCACGAACCCAGCCGCGAACCTACGAACCCCGAACCCACCTCCGAACCCCGAACCCCGAACTCCGAACCGGTATGATTCCCGAAACACATGAACCGCCAACGCTGGGTCATCGTCGGCCTGCTCTTCCTCGCGTCGCTCATCAACTATTTCGACCGGGCGACGATCGCGTTTGCGCTCCCGCTGATCTCGAAGGAGCTGCACCTCGGGCCGGAAGCGAAAGGCGTCCTGCTCTCCGCGTTCTTCTGGTCGTATGCGTTGATGCAGATTCCGATGGGCGTGCTCGCCGATCGGGTGAATCTGCGATGGCTCTACGCCATCGCGTTCACGCTCTGGTCGATCTCACAGGGACTGATGGGCCTGGCCACTGGCCTGGGCGCGCTGATCGTATTCCGCATGCTGCTCGGCATCGGAGAGGCGATCTATCTCCCGGGCGGGTCCAAAATCGTGAGCCTGCTGTTTCGGCCAGCCGAGCGCGGGCTGCCGTGCGGCATCTTCGACGCGGGGACGAGAACAGGCCTGGTGATGGAAGGCGTCCTCGTCCCGTGGATGCTGATGCACTACGGCTGGCGCATGAGCTTCATGACGATTGGCTTCACCGCGCTCCTGTGGTTGATCCCCTGGTTCCTGCTCACGCCAAAGAGTCTTCGCGCTCCGGGCACGGGGCGGCCGGCGTCGGGTGGCCGGGGTTTCGTTGCCGCGGTGGTCACGCTCGTGACCAATCGCAATCTGCTCGGCATCTGCCTCGGGTTCTTCTGCTTCGACTACTACTGGTATTTCCTCGTGAACTGGCTGCCCGACTATCTCGTCACGTCGCGCGGGCTCACGCTGATGAGCGCCGGCATCTACGCGGCGCTGCCGTACTTCGTGTTCGGCTTGAGCGAGCCGATTGGCGGCTGGATCGCCGACCGGTTGATTGCCGCCGGCTGGAGCGAGACGCGCGCCCGCAAGGGCATCGTCACGTTTGCGTTTCTGACCGGGTTGTTCCTGATTCCTGCCGCGCGCGTGAGCAGCCCCGGTGCGGCCGTGGCGCTCATCATCGGAGGATGTCTCGTCGGCCTGGCCACCGGCAACCTGCTCGTGATTCTTCAGAGCTGCGCGCCGCCGCACGAGGTCGGCCTGTGGACCGGCGTCTACAACTTCGTCGGGAATATCGCCGGCATCCTGTCGCCGCTGATCACCGGCTTCCTCATCGCGAAGACCGGCTCGTACGCGCCGCCCTTCATCCTCGCCGCGGGCCTGATAGCCCTTGGGCCGCTGGCGTTCTGGCTGATCGTCGGGCAGCTCATGGCGGTTGACGACAGCGCGGCGGCCTGAGCAGCCAATTGCGGACTGCAGATTGTTGCAGGCTGCAGATTGCGATTGACGGATTGTCGAGTGTCGACCGTCGATCGACGGATTGCCGGTTTGGAAATTCAAGTGGCTCTTGCCGATCTGTCGATCAGCAATCGTAGACAACTTTCTGCGGCGCTGCCCGCGCGGTGGCTGCCATGGGACTGGTTCGACGCGCATCGGTGCTCGTGATCATCGTCGCGCTCCTGATCGCGGCGTTCTCGGCGGGCTGGCTGGTTGCCCGACTGGGGCTGGGCGCCGCAGTCGACCCGGCCTCCTTGACCGATGCGGAACGCCAGTTCACGGAGCGAATGCGCGACGTCAGCCTGATTGGCACCTTCACGGTCGATGGTCATGATGGACGGACGCCTCAGGAGGATCGCTACGACATCTCGCGTGTCGAGAAGGTTGGCGACAGCCTCTGGCGATTCACCGCCGACATGCACTGCTGTGGCGTGAACGGCGCGATTCCCGTCGCGGTCCCAATGCGGTGGATTGGCGATACGCCCATGATCATGATGACCGACTCGACCTTGCCGGGATTGGGAACGTTCACCGCGCGGCTGTTCTTCGACGGCGATCGCTACGCCGGGACCTGGCAGCAGAGACGGTCGGCGGACACATGTCCGGCCGGATCGAGAAACGGGCGCGCATACCTTGACGTTCTACATATGAACGTGTAGAGTGCCTTGGTATGGCCGCCGACAGCGAGAAGTCCGACCTGCTGCAGGGCACGCTCGACATGCTCATCCTGAAGGTCGTCGCGCTTGGCGCGATCCACGGGTACGCGATCGCGCAGCGTCTCGACCAGATGTCGGGCGCCGTGCTGCAGGTGCAGCAGGGTTCCCTCTATCCCGCGCTGCATCGACTCGAAAAGCGCCGCTGGCTCAAGGCGGAGTGGGCGCAGTCGGAGACCGGTCGAGAGGCGCGCTTCTACACGCTCACGGCGCTCGGGCGTAAACAACTCGACGAGCAGCGCGCGTATTGGGATCGGCTGTCGGCCGCCATTTCAGGCGTGCTTCGGACCGCGGAGTAATCCATGTGGTTCGGCAGGCGGCGCGACCCGCGGATTGGCGACGAGCTCCGGTTCCACCGCGATCGGCTGATCGACGACTACATGGCCGCCGGCATGGACCGCGCGGAGGCCACGCGGCAGGCGTTTCTGAAGCTGGGGAACGTCGCGCAGGTGGAAGAAGCGGTTCGCGACGTACGCGGGCGATGGCTGGAGGATCTCGCCAAGGATCTTCGGTACACGCTCCGCACGCTCCGGCGAAGCCCGGGATTCTCCACCGTCGCCACGCTGTCGTTCGCGCTGGGCATCGGCGCGAACGTCGCCATCTTCACCTTGATCAACGCGGTGATGCTGCGGAGCCTTGCCAGTGCGGGAGCCGCATCGGCTCGTGCAGATCACGCGTCTCCTGGACGGGCACGCCGGGCAGGTGTCGTATCCGCTCTTCGAGCAGTTCCGCGACAACGTCAAATCGATCTCGGGCGCGTTCGCGCAGGCCTCGGTCAACCAGGCCGTCGTCATCGACGGACAGGAGGAGTTCGTCACCGCGGAGCTCGTCAGCGGCGACTACTACACCGTCCTTGGAATCGAGCCGGCCGCGGGCCGGTTGCTGGGCACCGCGGACATGCAGTCGGCGTCCACGCCCGGAGCCGTCATCAGCACCCGGTACTGGCAGCGCCGATTCGGCGGCAGTCCATCAGCGCTCGGCAAGACCGTCACGATTCGCGATCAGGTCTTCACGATCGTGGGGGTGACGCCCGCGTCGTTCGAGGGCGTCAGGCCTGGTCAACCGCCGGACCTGACGCTACCGCTCGTCGCGACGATGATGAGCGAGGCTGCAGCGGCGATCCACCGACTTCAACTGGCTGAAGGTGCTGGCCAGGCTGGAGCCCGGCGCCACGGTCGACCAGGCGAACGCCGAAGCCCAGGTGCTCTTCCGATCCTTTGTCGAGATCGCAGGCGGCTCGCGCGGCCGACAAGGAGCGTCCCGGGATTCTTCGTCAGCGCGCGGGCGCGTTTCCGGCACCGGACGGCTTCAACGTGCTCAGCGACAACATCTCGCAGCCGCTGCTGATCCTGATGGGCATCGTGGGGCTGATCCTGCTGCTCGCGTGCGTGAACCTGTCGGGCCTGCTGCTCGCGCGCGCCGAGGCGACGGCAGCGCGAGATCTCGATCCGGCTCGCGATTGGCGCGGGTCGAGGCCGTCTCGTCCGGCAGTTCCTGACGGAGAGCCTGGTGCTCGCCGCAATTGGCGCAGGCATCGGTCTCGTGCTCGCCGATTGGTTCAGCGCGAGACTCTTTGCGCTGTTCGTGAACGGCAGGGACCTGCAACTGTCCGTGTCGCCGGACTGGCGCGTGCTGGCCTTCACCGCGATGGTCGCGATCCTGGCGTGTTGCCTCGCGGGTCTGGCGCCCGCCCTTCGCGCCGTCCGAGTGAACGTCAATCCGGCGCTGAAGGAGGTGCGCGCGCACGGCCACCGCCGCTTCGGCAGGGCCCTCGTCGATCGTCCAGCTCGCCATCTCGATGATGCTGGTCGTCGGCGCGACGCTGTTCGTCGGAACGCTGATGGCGCTGCGCTCCGTCGATCGTGGCTTCGACGCCAGCAGCGTCCTGGTCGTGAGCGTCAGGACCGCACGGCCGTATCCCGAAGCCCGCAGGGCCATCGTGCAGCAGGCCTTGATCGAACGGCTGGGCGCCCTGCCGGGTGTCCAATCCGCAAGCACCGCGCAGATGCTGCCGCTCGGCGGCGGATTGTGGGATCGGCGCGTGCAGGTCGAAGGCTACGTCTTTCGGCCCGACGAGCCGGAGCAGGTCGGGTTCAACGTCATCGGTGCAGACTACTTCGCGACGATAGGCACGCCGATCGTGGCCGGCCGCGAATTCGACGCGCGCGAGACCGAGCACCTCGCCGAAGGTCGCCATCGTCAACGAGAGCTTCGCGCGACACTTCTTCGGGAACCAATCCGCGATCGGACGCCACGTGACGTCCGTCGGCGTGACCTACGAGATCGTCGGCGTTGCGCACGACGCGAAGTACCAGGATCTTCGCTCGGACGTGATGAAGACGCTGTACATCCCCTGGACGCAGAGGGCCGGCGATCAGCCGACGCGGTACAGCTACCTCGTGCGGAATGCCGCTGGAGATCCGCAGCGTCTGGTCCCTGTCGTGGAACGGCTGGTCCGCGAGGTGGATCCCGCGCTGCATCTGACGGCGGCCACCAACTACGAAGCCATCGCCGATCGATCCATTGCGAACGAACGCATCATGGCCACGCTCGGAGGCGTGTTCGGGGTCCTGGCGATCGTCGTCGCCGCCCTCGGCGTCTTTGGCGTCCTCGCATTCCAGGTCGCGCGACGGACCAACGAGCTTGGCGTGCGCATGGCTCTCGGGGCCAGCCGTGGCGCGATGATCGGCCTCGTGCTGCGAGAAGTCACGGGCATGGTCCTGGCCGGCGTCGCGATTGGCGCCGGTGGCGCGCTCGCCGTAACGGGACTCGTCCGCAACATGCTCTTCGGCCTCACGCCGACCGAGCCCCGCGCGTTTCTGGTGGCCGCGCTGGTGCTCGCGTCCGTGGCGCTCGCGGCCGGCTGGCTGCCGGCGCGTCGCGCCTCGCGCGTCGATCCGCTCGTCGCGCTCCGTCACGAGTAACGGGTTGTCTGAGCGGCGGCCTTCAACAGCCTCCGGTCGCACATGTGTGGCGTAGCCAAGGAGACCCCATGAACCGACGTCGCCATCTCACCACGATCCTCGTCTTCGTCGTCTGTGTCGCGGTGCAGGCCCAGGGCGGCGTCAGCGGAAAGTGGCAGGGTACAACCCCGTCCGGTCAGCCGATCGTGCTCGATGTGAAGGTGAAGGCCGAACGGCTGACCGGGACGTTCTCGCTGGGCGGCCAGACGGTCCAGATCACCGACGGCACCGCTGACGCGACGACCTGCACGTTCAAGGTCACGGTCGACGACCGGACGCATACGTTCAGTGGCCGTCTGGCCGGCGAGGGCCTCGAGTTGTCCTCCGAAGACATCGAAAAGCCCGTCACGCTCCATCGCGTGAAGTCGCTCGCTTGACAAGCGGCTCGATGAGGCATATGCTTCTCTCTTATCTAGTTGAACTAGAGGAGTGAGCAGCGCACGATGGACGACGAAGGCAACGGGCCTGGTGCAGGGCACCCTGCACATGTTGATTCTGAAGACGCTGGCGCTCGAGCCGATGCACGGCTACGGCATCGGTGTTCGCCTCGAGCAGATCAGCAAGGGCGTGTTCCAGGTCAACGCCGGCTCGCTGTTTCCAGCGCTGCGCCGCCTCGAGCGCGACGGGCTGATCAAGGGCGACTGGCGCGTGACCGAGAACAACCGGCGCGCGAAGTACTACTCGCTCTCCACGGCGGGCCGTCGGAAGCTCGAGCGTGAAACGCGCGATTGGGAAGTGCAGGCGAAGGCGATCGCCAGAATCCTTCAGGGCGTCGCTCGGCGAATCGTGATGCCCTTCTTCACGCGCGCGCGCGCCGGGCTCAGCGCGCTCTTTCGTCGCGATCGGGTGGACCAGGAGCTCGACGACGAGCTGCGCGACTTCGTGGAGCGCGCCACCGAGCAGCGAGCGGCAGCGGGGGATCAGTCCGGAAGCAGCGGCCCGCACCGCTCGACTGCAGCTCGGGATGACGGATTCGGTGAAGGAGTACGTCCGCGACGTCGGATGGGAATCCGTGATTGATGCCGCATGGCAGGACGCCCGCTATGCGGTCCGCAGCCTTCGCAAGTCTCCCGGCTTCACCGCGGTCGTCGTCCTTGACGCTGGCGCTCGGAATCGGCGGCACCACCGCAATCTTCAGTCTTCTCGACGCAACGATCCTGCGGTCGTTGCCCGTCGGCCACCCGGAGCAGCTCGTGCTGGTTCGAGCCGGCGGCCTTTATCCGGTCTATCAGGCATTCAGAGCGCGGACGGACCTGTTCCAGGACCTGTGTGCGACGAGCGGCATCAAGGTGCTCGATGTCGAGGTTCAAGGCGCCGCACGCGAGCGGACGAACGTGTCGCTGGTGTCCGCCTCATACTTCTCGACCCTCGACGTACCGGCAACGCTGGGTCGCACCTTCACGGACGAAGACGACAGCGCGCCAGGCCAGCATCCGATCGCGGTTGCGAGCGATGGCTACTGGCAGCGGCGCTTCGCGCGCGACCCGGCGATCCTCAATCGTGTGATCCGCATCAACAACACGGCCGTCACGATCGTGGGCGTCGCCCCGCAAGGATTCTTTGGCGAAGAGGTCGGGGTTGCACCGGACTTGTGGGTGCCGTTGTCGATGTGGGGACAGGTTGTTCCCGGGCGGAATCTGCTCGAGAGCCCAGGCACAGGCTGGCTTCGCATGATCGGTCGCGTCCAGCCGGGCGTGCGCCTGTCGGGTCCACAGCCGATCCTGACCCGCACGTTCCAGGAAGTCGTGATCGGAATCTTCGGCCCCAAGGCTCCCGACGACGTGCGGCGGGACATTGCGAACGCCAGCGTGACGCTCGAGCCCGCAGGCCGGGGCGTCTCCACGCTTCGCTCACAGTTTGCGCGCCCGCTGCAGCTGTTGATGGGCGGTGTGGTCGTCGTCCTGCTCATCGCCTGCGCGAACATCGCCAGCCTATTGCTCGCCCGGGCGCAGGCGCGGCGGCGAGAGATCGATCTTCGCGTCGCGCTGGGGGTGAGCCGCGGACGTCTCGTCCGGCAGTTGCTCACGGAGAGCCTTGTCCTGGCTGCAGCTTGGCGGTGCGATGGGAATCGTGTGCGCCTCGTGGCTCCGCGAAGGTGTGTTGCGGTTGATTTCACCGGACGGCTCGCGCATTCCTCTCGCGGCGGCCACCGACGCACGGCTGCTCGGGTTCGCGATCGTCGTCACGTCGGCGGCAGCGCTGCTGTTCGGCCTTGCCCCCGCATGGCACTCCTCACGATCGCGTGTCGGGGGATCGCTGGTGACGCGCCAGCAGGGAGGCGTGGCCAGCCGGCGGCTCAACGCGGCACTCGTCGTCGCACAGATGACCATGTCGCTCGTCCTTCTGACGGGAGCTGGATTGTTCCTTCGCACCGTGGCCAACCTGCGCGGGGTCGATCTGGGCTTTTCGCCAGACCGGCTGCTCGTCCTCGACCTCAATCCATCCGCGGCAGGCTATACCGGCGATCGCGCACTCGCCCTCGCGCGCAGGATGCTCGATCGCATGCACGCGATCCCAGGCGTGTCGCCGTCAGCCTGTCGGAGCACGGCGTGCTCACCGGCACCGACAACGGATCCAACCTGATGCATCCGGAAGGCTTCGCAGCAGGCGCCGAAGGATATCCGCACGCGCAGTGGGACGTGGTCGGACCCCGATATTTTTCGACGCTGGGAACCGGGCTGGTGGCCGGCCGCGACTTCACGGAGCACGACGATGCGGCTGCGCCTCGCGTCGTGGCGATCAACGAGGCCATGGCGCGGCGGTTCTTTTCGGGATCGAGCCCGGTCGGACGACGATTGGTCTGGGGCAGCGGCGAGAACGCGCAGCGGCTCGAGATCGTCGCGGTCGTGCGTGACGTCAGGCGGAATGGTCCACGTGACGCGCCGCAATTGAGATTCTACCTTCCGTACTTCCAGCTGCCCGTCGTCAGGTCCAATTGGATGGTGGGCAGTACTCGCTATCTGATTCGGTACTGCCGTCGACCCGTCCGCGGTCGCGGGTGCCCTGAGGCGCCTCGTGCCAGAAGAAGATCCTCGACTGTCGATTACCAGTCTCGAGGCGGGCGGCGATCTCGTCGGCCGAACGCTCCTCCAGGAGCGCATGCTGGCGTCACTGCTCGCCGCGTTCGGCATCCTCGCGATCGGCCTGGCCTGCCTTGGCGTTTACGGCCTGATCGCGTATCACGTGCACCAGCGCACGAGCGAGATCGGCATCCGCATGGCGCTGGGATCGCCGCGCGGTGCCGTGCTGTGGACGATGCTGCGTCCTGCCGTGCTCTGGATCGTGATCGGCATCGCGGCGGGCGTTCCGCTGGCGCTTGCCGCTGGCCGTACTGCGCAAAGTCAGTTGTTCGGATTGAGCGCCGCCGATCCGCGCGTCCTGACCGGCGCCGTCGTCGTGATGTCGACGCTGGGTCTGCTCGCCGCCTTCATCCCCGCGCGCCGCGCAACACGCGTCGACCCGCTCATCGCGCTCCGCGCGGAGTAGCGCCTGACCCAGCGCAGGTCTGCCTCACAGATAGCTGACCCACCAGTCACGTCGTCTCTGCTTCAACTCCGCGAACCAACGGCAGATCGGGTACAGCCCGACGACAACCCCAATCCACACGACATAGGCCACCCACAGACGGGTGCCCGAAATCCTGTGGGAAGAGCTCCCGCGGCCCGCCCATCGACGGCAACGGATGGAACAGGAACGTCAGGGATGTACGCCCGTAGCGAACGAACGCCAGGATCGCTTCGACGACATGTATGGTCCAGAAATGCACGACGTAAAAGAACAATGGCACGCGTCCGATGACCGCAAGGACCGACCCCGCCCGCGCAGGGACGCGATCGAGCAGCGCGAGCGCGATCGACGCGGGTCCGATCGTCATCAACAGGAACTGCAGCGACGGCGGATACTTCGTCGTTCGAGGAACGAGAGGACGGTGAAGATGCGGCGAGGTCTGCGCGGACCATGGAGACGGATCTCCATACATGTTGGCCGCCCGCACGAGCACGAACGCGATCGTCACCAAGACGCCCGTCGTGAGAAGGACACGCCGTCGGCGGACGGCGTCCATGCGGAGAACGGGCCCGCACGAAAAGCCGAGGGCCATGACGGCGAACCACGGGATCAGCGGGTAACTGACAACCACGGGCAGCGCGCCAACCATGAAGACACCTGGCTGGTGCAGCAGATTCCAAATCCACGCCCACGCGCCGAAGCGCGACGCCTGAATAGGATCGAGCAGGTTGTGCAGGACGATGACCGCCACGCTGAGCACGAGGAGCCATGACCGCGGCAGGTGAATCAGCGCAGCCAGGACGATCATGGACAGCCCCAGCGCCGTCAACACGATCAAGAGCAGGGGATTGGGAGGACCCAGCGAGAAGTTCATGCCGAGCCGCATGATCGTCAGCTCGACGACAATCAGCCAGAGACCACGGGTCCAGAGGAAGCGCGAGAGCAGCTTCGGGGACTTCTCGCGATCGAGTCGCAGAAACGCGCCGGCCCCGGCGAGCAGCATGAACGTGGGCGCACAGATGTGGGTGATCCACCGCGTCAAGAAGAGGATCGGTGTCGTGCGCGTCAGGTCCTCTGGCGAAAACGCCATCGCGCCTGCGTGGATGAAATCACGGGTGTGATCCAGCGCCATCAGGATCATGATGCCGCCGCGCAACGTGTCCACCGACGTAAGGCGTGCAGTGGATCTATCGACGCTCGGATGCATGACAGGCTGCGAGGACATTGCGGACGTTCATTAGAGTGACATACCCGGCAGTCGAGCTTGGCGCTGCTGAGCTGACTCGACGTGCGATGCGGATCGCGCGACGATAGACTGTCGCATGGCTGCACGCTTCTCCGCAGCGACCCTCCAGGCGGCCGCCGTCACCGCGTTCGTCGAGTTGGCGCTCCTCGCGCTGGTCTGTGCCGCGCTCGTCTTCCTGCTGAGCGTGATTTCGCGCCGCGCTGTCGCCACTCAGAATCGAATCATCGGAACGCTCGCCCCGCTGGCCGCGGTCAGAGCCCGCAGGCTCGTGATCGTCGTGTCGGCTCTCGTTGCGTGTGCGCTCGTTCTCTACGACGTCTGGCTCGCCGCCCAAGGCATAGATGCGTGGGCGGACACGACCACGCTGCTGCGGTCCGCTGCTGCGGACAGCGGCCGCGCTGTGCGGCGGGTCCTGAGCCAGATCGCGCTGCTGGCCGTCGGGCTCGTCGTCGTCACGCAGCTCGTTCGCGTCATGTTGCGCGGCGCCGAGCACCTCGTCGATCGGGTGGCCGACCACGACGATCGACAGATGCTGTCGAGCACCTTTGCAGGGCTGGATCGAGCGGTCCTGAACATCGGCTGGCTGGTCGGCGCGCTGTTCGTCTGTCAGATGTTGCGCGTGCCGCCCGCTATCGTCGATCGGCTGTCGGTCGGTGTGCGGCTGTACGTCGTGCTCGCGGTCGGCGTGGCCGTCGTTCGATCGACCGGCGTTGTCGTCGGCCTGCTGGATCGGCTCACCGAGCGGTACGCGCGGCGCCGCGACTGGGGACGCTACTACGATCATTTTCACACGCTGCTGCCGACGTTTCGGGCCTGCCTGGAGTACGCGCTCTGGGTCGCCGTCGTATCGCTGGCGCTGTATCAGGTGACGTGGCTCCAGCGCGTCGCTGCATGGGGACCGCTCGTGATCCAAGGGCTGGCGATCTTCTTCGTCGGCCAGCTGGTCATCGAGCTCGGCTACATGGAGATCGGCCACCGCATGCTGCCGCGCGAGGGGCTCGAAGAGAGCGAACGCCGGCGTCGAGCGACGATGGTGCCGCTGGTACGCAGCACGTTCATGTACGTTGCCTACTTCATGACGGCCGTGCTGATCCTGGCGGCGCTCGGATTCAATCCGATGCCGTTCCTGGCCGGCGCCGGGATTCTCGGCCTCGTCGTCGGCTTTGGCGCGCAGTCGATGATCAACGACGTCGTCTCCGGATTCTTCATCCTGATCGAGAACATCTATCTGGTTGGCGACATCGTGGAAGCGGGATCGGCGCACGGCGTCGTGGAAGCGATCGAGTTCCGGACCACGAAGATTCGCGACGGAGAGGGGCGGCTGCACATCGTGCGCAACGGCGACATGAAGCTGGTCGTGAACTACTCGAAGGATTATGCGGTTGCCGTCGTGGCGCTCGAGGTGGGCTACGACGCCGATCTCCGCGCGGTCTTCGGCTGCCTGCGTCAGGTCGGCCGGCAGCTCCGCGCCGAAAACGACGCGGTCCTGGCCGAGACGAACATCGAAGGGATTACCGCCTTCGGTCCGAGGTCGATGACCATCCGCACGTCGACGCGGGTGAAGCCGGGTTATCACGGCGCCGTCGCGGCCGCGATGCGGCTGTTGATTCGGGATGCGTTCGAGATGGAGGCCGGCGAGTCGCTGCGTAGGAGCTTGATTCCAGCGCGATGGACGCCGGCCGCGCAGTCGACCTTCAGCTACGTCGGGCCGGAGCAGGCGCCGCGCACGAGAGGTCCGCGGCGCGAGTAGCGCTCACTCGTGCAGCGTCTGGTGGACGAACGACACGGCGATCGAGCCTTCGCCGACGGCCGACGCCACCCGCTTGACGTTTCCACCGCGGACGTCACCCACCGCGAACACACCAGGCAGGCTCGTTTCGAGAAGGTGGGGCGCGCGGGACAGGGGCCACTTCGCCGTGACGAGGTCGTCGGCCGTCAGGTCCGGTCCGGTCTTGATGAATCCTTTCGCATCGAGCGCGACGCAGCCGCGCAGCCACGCCGTGTTCGGCACCGCGCCCATCATGATGAACACGTGCCGGACGTGGCAGGTATCGACGCGGCCGTCGCGGTTGTCGCGCCAGCGCACCCGCTCGAGCTGATCGCTGCCTTCGAGCGCGATAATCTCGGTTCGTGTGTGGAGCGTGATCTTCGGGTTTTCCTCGATGCGGCGGACGAGATACCGCGACATCGTGTCGGCCAGGCCGTCCGCTCGAACGAGCAGGTGAACGTGTCGGCTCGACTGGGCCAGGAACACCGCCGCCTGGCCGGCTGAATTGCCGCCTCCGACGACGATCACGTCCTCGCCTTCGCACAGCTGCGCCTCGACGAACGTGGCTCCGTAGTAAATGCCGGCGCTCTCGAATTGCGCCAGATTGTCGAGCGCCGGACGTCGGTACTCGGCGCCGGTGGCGATGATCACGCTGCGTGCGGGCACGGTTGCGCCGCCGTCAATCTGCACGGCGTACGGCTTTCGACTGCAGGTGAGCTCGGTGCCACCGCTGGCAATCATGATCTGGGCGCCGAACTTCTGGGCTTGCGCGTAGGCGCGTCCCGCGAGCTCCTGACCTGAAATGCCCGTTGGAAAGCCGAGGTAGTTCTCGATTCTCGAGCTCGACGCCGCCTGCCCGCCCGGTGCGTTGGTCTCCAGTGCCAGGACATCGAGCCCTTCCGAGGCGCCATAGACCGCCGCCGCAAGCCCCGAGGGTCCCGCCCCCACGATGACGAGGTCGCGCAGGTGGGTGCGATCGATCGCATCGTTGAAGCCCAGGCACCGCGCGATCTCCTGCGACGTCGGATTCCTCAACGCCAGCTCGCCGCGGCAGATCAATATCGGGATATCGGCGATGCCTACGTGAAAGCGATCGAGCAGTTCCTGCACGTCGGTCTCGCGGTCCAGATCGATGTACGTGTACGGATGGCCGTTACGCGTCAGGAACTCCTTCACGCGCAGCGTCGCCGCCGAATGCGTCGAACCGATGAGCACCGTGTCGCCGAGCCCCGCGAGGATCAGCTCCACCCGGCGGAGGATGAACGCCCGCATGAGAATTTCGCTCAACTCCGCGTCGGTCTGGATCAACCCCAGCATCTGCTCGCGCGTGAGCTCGATGACCGTGCCGGACTTTCGCGCCCGTGCCCGAAAGAGCGCCCGCCGGCCGGAGATCATGTTGACCTCACCGGTGAACTGCCCGGGCGCATGGATGGTGACGAGGGTGTCGCCGGAGCGCGACGGCCGAACGATCTCGACCTCGCCGGCCGTCACGACGAAGAACGGGACGACGGCGTCGCCGCTTTCAAGGAGGATCTCTCCCTCACGGATGGCGCGGACGCGTCCGTGAGCGGCAATCCGGGCAATCTGTGCCGATGTCAGCGTCGGAAACACATGGTCGCTGCGCGACGCAAGCACGGGCGTTGGGGACGGCGCGTCAGTCATGGTATTGATTCAGCTGTCACGAATAAGAACACCAAGACCACGAAGAACACGAAGACCACCAAGAACATCAGACCATGATGAGCTTGGTGATCTGGTGGTCTTGGTGCCCTCAGTGTACCTGTAGTCGCGTCAATTACCGACTCGCGGCGACCTCGCCATAGAACTTCCATTGCGCCCGGTAGTCGCGGCCCAACGGCTGACCTTCGAGCGTCGCGCGCATCATCTCGATCGCATCGCACCCTCGTGCAGGAACGCGGTTCGTTCTACTGCGCGAGCAGAACGACCGTGCTCCGAGCGTTGGCGATGTAGCGGTCCTGCGGATCCAGCACGACTTCCGCGCCGCTCGCGACGAAGTCGTCGCCCGTGGGCAGGCTCGTATCGATGGCGCGATGCCAGCGCAGCGAGTCGATGGAGGGCAACGTCACCCACTGCGTCGTGACGTCGGCGTTGAGGATGACGAACAGGCGTCGAACCTTTGCGTTCGCGCCCACGGCCCCGGTCTCGAGCTCCACGCACAGCGTTCTCGAGTTGACGTCGTTCCAGCGGGGGCTCCCCAGATCGGGCGCGAACCAGCGCAGGTCCGGCGCCCCGTCGCGATCGATGTCATCTGCAAACGCGAACCGTCGTTGCTGCAGGATCGGAAACCGCCGGACGAAGGCGATCGCCTTGCGAAAGAACTCGATCAGGTCGTCGTGCCGCACCGCGGCGTCCCAGTCGAACCAGCTGACCTCGTTGTCCTGGCAATAGGCGTTGTTGTTGCCGCGCTGCGTGCGCGCGAACTCGTCGCCGCCGAGCAGCATCGGCGTCCCCGACGCGAAGAGCAGCGCACAGGCATGATTCTTCATCAGCTGCTTCCGAAGCACCAGCACCGCCGGGACGTCGGTCTCTCCCTCCACTCCGCAGTTCCACGAGTTGTTGTCGTTGGACCCGTCGTTGTTGCTTTCCCCGTTCGCCTCGTTGTGTTTCGTGTTGTAGGACACGAGATCCGCCAGCGTGAAGCCGTCGTGGCAGGTGACGAAGTTCACGCTGTTGTAGGCCGAGCGGCCATCGTCGCCGTACAAATCCGCAGATCCCGTCAGGCGCCAGCCGAGATCGGCGAGCTGCCCGCCGTCCCCCTTGACGAATCGACGGACCGTGTCGCGGAAGCGGCCGTTCCATTCCGACCAGTCCACGGGAAAGTTGCCGACCTGATAGGTGCCGATGTCCCACGCTTCGGCAATCGAGGATCGCCCGGTTGAGCACCGGATCCTGCGACACGGCGTCGAAGAACGGACCCGACGAGCGGAACGATCCGTCCTCGGTGCGGCCGAGCACCGACGCGAGGTCGAAGCGGAACCCGTCGACGTGCATCACTTCGACCCAATACCGGAGCGAGTCCATCACGAGACGAATCACCGCCGGGCTCTCGAAGTTGAGGCTGTTCCCGCAGCCCGTGAAGTTCATGTAGTAGCGGAGAGGCGCATCGCGCGGGCCGGTCAGGCTGTAGTAGCTCGGATTGTCGAGGCCGCGAAACGAGAGGCTGGGCCCGAGCTCGCTGCCTTCTCCCGAGTGGTTGTACACGACGTCGAGAATGACCTTCATTCCCGCGTGATGCAGCGCACGAACGAGTGTCTTGAACTCGGTGACCTGACATCCGGGCGATTGTCCGGTGCAGTACGACGACTCCGGCGCGAAGAAGCCGATCGAGTTGTAGCCCCAGTAGTTGGTCAGGCCGCGCTCGATCAGGAAGTCGTCCACGTAGAATTCGTGTACGGGCAGCAGCTCCACCGTGTTGACGCCGAGCCGCTGCAAGTGCGGGATTTTCTCGATGAACCCGAGATACGTGCCGGGCGATCGCACGTGCGACGACGGGTGCGCCGTGAACCCCTTCACGTGCACTTCATAGATGAACAGATCCTCGAGCCCGAGGTCGGGCGCCGTGTCTCCCTGCCAGTCGAAGGCGTGGTCGTCGATGACGATCGCTTTGGGAACCACGCCGATGTTGTCGCGCGTATCCGGAACGAGCTCCCCGGCGCCCGGGCGGAAATCGTAGGCGAGCAGCAGGTTATCGGTATTCCGGCACTTCCCGGTGAACGCCCGTGCGTACGGGTCGAGCAGCAGCTTTGCGTCGTTGAAGCGCAGCCCCCACTCCGGCTGGTAAGGGCCGCGGGCCTTGTAGCCATACAGCTGGCCCGGACCAACACCCTTGACCTCGCCGTGCCAGACGAACTTGTCCTGATCCGCCAGCCGGATCACGTCGGTCGGTTCGCCGCCGGCCGAATCGAAGAGCAGCAGGAAAATGTCGGATGCGTGACGCGAGTAGACGGCGAAGTTCACGCCGTCCGCGACTGGCGTGGCACCGAGCGGGTAAGGTCGTCCCCTGAGGACCGTCTTGCTGGTGCGGTGTTCGAGGGGCATGCAATCTCGGTATGGCGCGCAGGAAACCGGGACGTCACGAGGGTTGCACACAACGGCAACGGTCAGCAAGTTGCGGCGCGCGCCCCGTCGGCGATCACAGAATCGAGGTTTCCAGATCGGATTCGTCGGTCGCCTGAAGTCGCCCCTTCGGAAACAGGGCAGGATTTCAGCTGGCATGGCGGCCCTGCCGTTGCAAAGTCGGACTCCCCTCAGCGAGAGCTATGGACTTCCGCCAGTACGCAGCGAACGAGACGACGCGATCGATCAACTCTCTTTTTGCCGCTTCGGCCGAGGCCTCCCGGCAGCAACTCGAGGGTCTCCGCGCGGCGCTCGAAGCGACGACGCAAGCGCTCGATTCGGCGTTGAGCCCCTCGTCGAGGCTCGACCACGACGTTGCCGCGCTCGTGGACCACTTGACCGCCGCGGCCACGGTTGCCGCCGAGCAGGCGGCCAAGCACGTGTCGGACGCCGCCCGGCTGGTGCAGGACGACCTGTCCGTGCAGCTGGAGGCGCAGACGCGGGACAAGGACGCGCTGAGCCTGCAACTGAAGGACGCGCAGGCGCAGGCGGACGCGCTCCGGACCGAGCTGCACCAGACCATCCAGCGCGCCGACGCGATGAGCGACGAGCTGACGCAAGCGCGCAGCGCGCTCGACAAGCTCGATGCCACACGTGTGTCGCTGACCGCCGCGCGTGACGAGGAAGCGCGCGGCCGCGCGACGGCCGAGACCGCGCTTCGTACGACACGTGAGCTCGTCGACGCGCTCCGTCAGGAGCTCGCCACGGTCAGCGAAAGACTCGAACAGGCGATCGCCGAGCGCGCCGTGGCGGAAGACGCCACGAGCACCGCACAAAGCCAGGCACAGGCGGCCGATGCGAAGCTCGCGGCGGTCACCGATCTCTTCAAAGCCAGCGCTGCGCGCGTGAAGATCCTCGAGCGCACGCAGGCGGATCACGAACGGATCATTCGCGAGCTGCAGGCGCGGCCGCACGTGCCGGCGCAGCCGCCGGCCGGTCCTCGCACGATGTCCGATCCGGTGGCGCTGCTCGAGGAGCTGCTGGGCGGATTTCAGGCGCTCGATACCGCCAAGACCATTCCCGAAGTGCTCACGACACTGCTCGAGCAGCTGGCGGCACAGTTCGCGCGTGTCGCGCTGTTCCGCGTCCGCAGCAATCATCTCCAGGGCGAACATCAGATTGGCTTCGACGCGAAGACCGATATCGGCAAGGTCGTGATCCCGCTGGGGATGGACTCGTTGCTGACGCGTGCGGCGGCCTCGGGACACATCGAGCGGCTGAGCGACGCCGAAGTCGCCGACACCAGCGGCGCGCTCTTCAGCGGCACGCCGACCTGTGCGCTCGCGCTGCCCATCGTCGTCGCCGACGACAAGCTGGCGGTCATTTATGCCGACGACTCGGGGTCCGGCTCCGACGAGGTCGGCGGTGATGCGATCGAGACGAGCGTGCACTTTGCCGATGCGATGCTGCAGCATGCCGTGGCGCTGCTGATGCGTCACACGAACGAGCTGAAGACGCTCGCCGAGCTGCGTGCCTATGCGAGCTCGCTCGTGCAGGAAATCGAACAGATGTACGTGTCCGACGTGGGCGCCGGCAAGTCGGGTCCTGAGCTGCAGTCGCGGCTCAAGGGCAACGTGGACTATGCTCGGAGCATCTACGCGAATCGCGTCGCGCTCGAAGGCGCTGACGCCTCGGCGCTGCTCGACGACCAGCTGGCCGCCCTTCTCGAGGCCCAGCATTCGACCCCCTTCGGCGCCGACCTCGCCGTCATCATCGGCCGTCCGGAAACCCGCCGTTCGGCCGAGGCCTCCTGAGGGGGCCGACCGCGCGCATCATCCGACGCGAAGAAGCGCCTTCGCGTTGTCGTGGAGCAGCTTTCTCTCCGTGGAGTGATCGGACGACAGGCGCCGCACCGTTGCGATGATGCGTGCGCCGAGGCAGTCGGCGCCGCCGCCGTCCCGGTCGTTGCAGTCGCTGCCGAACAGCAGCCTGTCCCGATGGCGGATCAGGAAGTCTCTCGCAAAATCTTCGTCTCGTGTCAGGGCATTGAGCCCCGATCCGGCCGAGAGATCGCCGTAGATGTTCGGATAGTCGCTCAGGTACCGGTCCGTCAGGCCACCAGCCGCAACGGGTCCTTTCGGATAGAGAACGGTTTGATCCGTCTGATTCCTGTCGATGTTCGCCCACCAGGTCTGGGCGTGGCCGATGAAATTCACCCGCGGATATTTTTCGAGCATCTGGTAGAAGCGCTCGAAGCCGTAGTTGTACATCTGAAACTGCCAGTGCATGAGCACCGGCACGTGATGGGCCTCGGCAACCTCGTAGATGCGCTGCATCTCCGAGGAGTCGCAGGCCACGCCGAACTTCTGCTCCGCGATGACGACCGCCCCCTGCGCGAGATACCTTTCGATCTCCTTGACGGCGCCGTCGACATCCGGGACTTCGTTCGCGCCGAACCGGTATTCGTTGGCATGCGCCCGAGCGAAGGTGCGGCAGGCGTCGTTGCCGAGCGCCTGCGCGTCGAGTCCATTGGACGCTCCCTGGTGCGTCGATGCGCTGGTCACCGGACGCCCGGCCGGGAGCAGGATCGTTGTCGTCGCGCCAATCGCGCGCTGGTGAGCCAGCAGGACCGCGTCGGGTCGTCCGCTGTAGCCGAGGTGCTGATGAATGTCTATGATGGGTTCCGCCGCGCTGCTGGCGCGCGCCGCGAGACCGACGAGTCCCATGGCCGACATCGTCAGAAAATCGCGGCGAGGGCGATCCATCGGCGTATTCTGCCTGAAGTGCGCCTGATGGCGCCCTCTACGTTCGTCCGAACGGGGTGGTGACGCGTGCTCGACTTGCTCCTCCGATTCCGCATCGTTGCGATCTTCATGGTGGCCGCGCTCGTCAGCGTATACGGGCGTCAGAGCTCGCCGACCAACCGGCCGTGGCCGCCTGGCGTTCAGAAAGTGTCGAACGAATCCCCACCACTCTCGCCCGAGGACGCCTTGAAGACGTTCTACATGCCGCCGGGCTATCACGTCGAGCTCGTCGCGAGCGAGCCGTTGATCCAGGAACCAGTCGCGATCGAGTGGGACACCGACGGCCGTTTGTGGGCTGTTGAAATGCCGGGCTTCATGGCAGATCTGACCGGCTCGACCGAGAACGATCCGATCGGTCGCGTCGTCGTGCTCGAGGACACGAATGGCGACGGACGCATGGACAAGCGAACGGTGTTCGCCGATGGGCTCGTGCTCGTGAAATCCGTGAAAGTCCTCGAGCACGGCGTCTTGGTTGCCGAGCCTCCCAACATCTGGTTGATGCGCGACACGAATGGA
>CAWAZT010000009.1:0-134830 GCA_963786615.1 uncultured Acidobacteriota bacterium | reverse complement strand
TCGAGGTGGCGGGGCTTGGGCATCGCGCCCGCCACGGTGCTCTCGCGCGATCGTCTCGCGCGTTCGTTCCGGGACTCCGGAGATGTGGACGTCGTTTGTACCGGGCGCCCGCCGGAGGTCGTGGCCGCTTCCTCGTTTATGGAGGCGGAGGCCGCGTTGTCGGCCGATGGCCGACGATTGGCGTTTACCTCCACGCGGATCGGTGGACGCGATCCAGATCTGGGTGTCCGGCGCGGCAATGGGTCCGACCGCAGCAGCTGACTCGGGGCGAGCGGATGCGGGGGTCACCGAGCTGGTCACCCGACGCTCGCCAACTCGCCTTTGATTCCTTCGATGAGGACTCGCGCTATCACATCTGGATCATGGACGCGGATGGCGCTAACCAACGACAGCTCACCGGCTGATGCCGGAGACCAAAACATTCCCACGTGGTCCGGAGACGACAGTGGATTTATTTTTCCTGGGGACAAGGAATCGAGCGCGATCTCTGGCGGATGCATTCGGCAGGCGGACTCAAGGAACGTGTGACACGCGGAGGTAGTGGGCAGTACGCAGTGAAGAATCAGCTGATGGCCCACGCGTCTTGTATCAGCCACAGGGGGCCGATGGACCGTTGTTGTCGGTGCCCCTAATGGCGGAGCCCCACAACAACTCGTCGGGTGCGTGTCACTGCTGGGTTCGCGGTCGCCACCACCGGGATCTGACTCATGTGCCCTGTTTCCGCGATGCGTCCGATCCCGCGCTCCACCTCCTGGATCCAAACACGGGAAGCGATCGAGTTCTCGGGACACTGGAACACTTCGGAGGGTATCTCACGGTGTCTCGTGATGGTCAAATGATCTTGTACGGCCGCGGCACAGACGCTCCGACCTCATGTTGATCGAAGAACTTCCGGTGAAGACAATCCTGCTAAACAGAGTTCCGGCGCCTCGTTCAACCTGCCGGAATATTACGACCGCCCGAAGCGCATCGACAGGGTGTGGACGCTGCGCAAGGGCAAGCACACCGCGACGTGTCGAACTGTGGACGCATCCGGTCGGCGGTGAGATTCGCCTCGAGGCGGCGGGAGATTTCAGCGCAGTGAAGCCGGCCGCGATGGGCTGGCGCTGATCGATTTCGCGATGCAGTGGAAAGCGCAATTCCAACGAGAAAGGCTGGGCCTGATGATCGCCGCGCGTCTACTGCCGAAAATCAACCGATCAGCACGGCGTCTCGGACGAGCAGAAGTCTGTCGCCCGCCAAGTCGAGCACGCGACGGCGTACGCGCAGCGCAAGGGCTGGACGGTCGCCGACGAGCACGTCTACGTCGATGACGGGATCTCGGGCGCCGAGTTTGCCAACCGTCCGGGGTTCCTGCGGCTGATGAACAGCTTGAAGCCGCGGCCGCCGTTCCAGGTGCTCGTGATGTCCGAGGAATCCCGGCTCGGACGCGAAGCGATCGAGACCGCGTACGCGCTGAAGCAGCTGGTGCAGGCCGGCGTCCGCGTGTTCTTCTACCTGGAGGATCGCGAGCGGACGCTCGACTCCCCCACCGACAAGATCATGCTGTCGCTGACGGCGTTCGCCGACGAGCTCGAGCGCGAGAAGGCGCGGCAGCGCACGTACGACGCGATGATCCGCAAGGCGAAGGCGGGCCACGTCACCGGCGGCGCCTGCTTCGGCTACCGGCAACATCGAGATCAACGGCGCGGACGGCCAGCGATCGCACGTCGAGCGCGCCATCGACGCGACCGAGGCGGACATCATCCGGCAGATCTTCCGACCTGTCGGCCGAGGGACACGGCTTCAAGGCGATCGCGAAGCGTCTGAACGACGAGCGGACGCCGTCGCCGCGGGCGCAGCGGGGACGGTCGCAATCGTGGGCGCCGTCGTCGGTCCGCGAGGTGCTCTTCCGGCCACTCTATCGCGGCGAGATCGTCTGGAACCGGACGCGAAAGCGCGATACGTGGGGCCGCATGCATCAGACGCGCCGCCCGGAGTCCGGATTGGATTCGCCGATCCGGCGCCAGACGCTCCGGATCGTCAGCGAGGCGGAATGGGACGCGGCGCACGCGCGGCTGACCGCGGCACGGGCCTCTATCTGCACACCAACAAGGGACGGGCGTTCGGCCGGCCGGCGCTGGGGAACGCGTCGAAGTACCTGCTGACGAACCTCGCCCTCTGCGGCTGCTGCGGCGGATCGCTGCAAAGCGCGCTCGCGGAGTCACGGCAGCAGCCGGAAACACTTCTACGGCTGCTCGGGCTATCACGATCGCGGGCGGACGGTCTGCACGAATCAGGCGGACGTGCCGATGAGCGATGCCGACGACATCGTGATCGAAGCGCTGCTCGACGACGTGCTGGATCCGTCGATGATGCGGGATGCCGTCGACGAGGCGCTCGAGATCCTGCAGCGGGACGACTCACCGGATCGGCTCGCGCGGCTCGATGCGGACCTCGCAGACGCTGAACCAGGAGCGCGCCCGGCTCGCCGCGGCGATCGCCACCGGAGGCGACCTGCGGCGCCTTGCTAGACGCGCTCAGGACGCGGGACGAGCTACGGCGTCGGCTGGAGGCCGATCGCGCCACGGTGGCAGCGCAGGCGCCTGTGCGGGCCGCAGACGCGTCACGGATGCGATCGGAGCTGTTGGCGCTGGCGAGCTCGTGGCGTCAGGTGCTGGTCGACAGGTCGCGACGCACGCGCGGCCGATCGTGACGGCGCTGCTGAAGGGGCGCGTGATCGATCACGCCGCATCGAGACGAAGCGGCACGATTGGACCCTGACGTGGTGAAGGATCGCTCCGAGGACTGTTTGAGCGAGTGATTTTCCCGTAGGTGTGGCGTCCCCAACGGGATTCGAACCCGTGTTTTGGCCTTGAAAGGGCCACGTCCTGGGCCTCTGGACGATGGGGACCGGAAGGGCGTACGACGGGGCCTGTGCGATAGCCCCGATCCTCAGATCATAACACGTGGCTTAACGCGACAGCACCACCCGCGCATGCGTGCGCGCCGACGTGCGGGCCGCCTCGAGAATCTCGGTCACGATCAGGTTGTTCGCCAGCGACGACAGCGCGTTCGGCTGACGGCCGTGCACGACGGCGATCAGGTGCGAGATGGAATCGTGCTCGTCACGCGGCCGGTCCTCGGGCGTCACCGCGTGCTCGGGCTCGTTCGGCAGCGTCACGCGCAGGCCCGCGCCGCCCGTTGTCGCCACCGCGATGCCGTGGTCGCCGTACACCTCGAAGTCCTTTCGATTGAACGGCCAGTTCCACGACGCCTGAATGATCCCGACCGCGCGCGGATACTCGACGACGACGGTCGCTTCGTCGTCCACGCGCGGGTAGACGTCGGGCTGGAACTGCTGCGTCACCGCCGAGACGGCGAGCGGGCGCTGGTTGTCCATCAACCACGTCATCAGGTTCGCGCCGTAGCAGCCGAAGTCGAAGAGTGCGCCCGCGCCGTTCTTCACCGGGTCCGTGAGCCAGTTGAAGAACTCCGGCTGCACGTTGATCTTCTTCGGACCCTGATGGCCGTCGAGCGCCACCATCTTGCGGATCTCGCCGGCCGCTGCCCGCTCCTTGAAGAGCGACCAGATGGCCGCATGATTCGGATACCACGTGGTTTCGTAGTTGACGAACACCTGGATATGACCGCGTTCGGCCGCCTGGCGAATGCGTTGCGCATCGGCGACGCTGACGGCCAGCGGCTTCTCCATCATCACGGGCACGTGACGCGCGGCCGCCGCCTCCACGACCGACGGATGATCCGCGGTGCTGGTAAACGACGCGACAGCCTGCGGTGTCGTGCGCTCGAGCATCGTGGCGAGGTCGGTGAAGAAGACGGTCTCTGGCAACTTGTACTGCGCCGCGTACTTCTGCTGGAGCTCGCGATCCGGATCGAAGACGCCGACGATCTGGACGTCCGGGCGCGACTGCGCGGCCTTCAGAAACCCGGACACGTGGCCGTGCACCAGGCCGGCAATCGCCAACCGCAGTGGCTTCTCGCTCGCCGGTTCCTGCGCGGTCAACGGCAGAAGCCAGAACACCCCGAGTATCACGCCCACCAGGGCTCGCTTCATCGTCGTCCCTGACCTCCCTGTCCATCGTCCCTGTGCGCGAAAGCTACGGACGTAGGTAGCGGCTGCGAGCGGCGTCGGGTGTAGCCTGACGCTGCCGTAGCGTCGCACGTCGCGATCGCCGGCACAGGTGACGACGCATGAAGATACTACGCCTGTGGATCCTGAGCACGGCCTGGCCGCTCCTCTTCCCTGCCGTTGCCGCGGCGCAAGTCACCGGCATGACGGTGACGCCCACCAAGCCGACCGTCGGCTTCCCCGCCACCATCACCGTGACCGGAACAAACCCGTGCGGCGCGGTCGAGATCAACTACGGTGCGCTGGCCGCCGGCGATCCGCCGACGATCATCACGCATGCGATCGCGGCGCTTCCGTATTCCGTCAAGCAAACGTGGACGTCGGTCGGCCCCAGGCACCTGACGGCGAAAGGGCAAGGAAACTGTACCGGGCCAGGCGTCCATCGACATCACGGTCGCCGGATTCGGCCGACCTGCGCAGCCGCAGACCCCGACCATCACCGGCGTCATCGGCATGTCGACGCCCGGCGGCATCATCGCGATCACTGGTCATCATTTCGGTACCGTTTCTGCCATCGTGCGAACTCACCTGACGTCGTGGGATGGGAAGCCGAAGGTCCTCGACTTGGAGGTGGCCTCCTGGAAGGACGGATTGATCGAGGCGCACTGGCCGAGCTTCTTCGGCCTGCGCGATCAGGACGCCACCATCGAGGTCGCGCCCTTCGGCCGGCCGGTCAGTCAGCCGCACCCGATTCGCTTCACCCCGGAGCTCGTGGGGGAGATTCTGCCCGCTGCCGAGGTGAAGGTCGTCTCCTGCGGCACCGACTCCAACTTCGACGGCTGCAACGCCTTTGGGGATCCAGACGACAGTGTGACCACGATCCTCTTCTTCTCGATCGGGAGCCCGTGGGGATGTGAACACCCGGGGCCCTGGACTCTTGCCACGCTCTGCGGCCACCACGAGAACAACTGGGGCGCCATTGGGAACGATGCCGACGAGGATGTGTTCGAGATCACGCTCGACAACGACTGGCTGCTGGACCACTTCGAGTTTGTGACGAAGAACGACTCCGGCGGAACGCTGTCAGGCCCGTCTGGGTTTCCGCACGGAGGTACGTCCTGGACGCCTCGGATCAAATGGACGGTCACGCCGAACGACGATGTCTATTACGACATCGCCGTGTGGGTCGTCGGGCCCAAGGGCGTGCCGCACAAGTAGGCCTTATGACCATCGGAGATCATGATGACAGCGCGAGTGTTCCGGATCGTTGGCTGCTCCCTTCTCGTGTGCAATCCGTTGGTCGGACTTGCGGCGGCCCAGAATCCACCGCCGTCCGGCCAGACCGTGGCGAGAAAGAAATCCGGGCCCCTCACACCCGAACAACAGCAGCACGTTCGCGAGCATCTGATGGCGTCGAAAGCGAAACGAGAGTCCGACCTGAAGGCAGCAGTCGTGCGACTCGACGCGTTCAGAGCGGCCTTCGAAAAGCGGAAGGCCGACGCGCTCGCGCAGGAGAACGAGCGGGTCATGGCCGAGATTCGACGGTTGTCTCGGAGCCCCTCCAGCCCGCAGTAGCCAACGAACTGACCGAGAGCCAATCATTTCACGCCCGAGATCGTCGCGGAACTCGTGAATCGAAAGGAGCAGCCGCGATCTGTCGGATAATGGCGGGATGGTCGGCGAGACCTTCTCGCACTACCGCGTGCTCGAGCACCTGGGGTCAGGCGGTATGGGCGACGTCTACCGCGCGGAAGACCTCCAGCTGCGTCGAATCGTCGCGTTGAAGACGCTGCGGACCGACGGCGGACGTGGCACCGCGGGCGCGCCGCGCCTGCTGGCCGAAGCGCGTGCCGCATCCACGCTCAATCATCCCAACATTGCGGTCGTCTACGAGGCCAGCGAGGCCGACCAACGCGGGGAGCGCATCGGCTACATCGCCATGGAGCTCGTCGAGGGGACGACCGTCGCCGCGCTCGTCGCCAGCGGTCAACTCGACGTGACACGCGCGCTGGAGATCGCCGAGCAGACCGCCGATGCGCTCGCCGAAGCGCATGCGCTCGGCATCGTGCACCGCGATCTCAAGCCTTCGAACGTGATGGTGACAGGCTAACGGCCGCGTGAAAGTGCTCGACTTCGGTGTTGCGAAGCGCCACGTCACTCGCTGCGGCGGACGCTAGCGACGAGACCCGAACGTCGGACTTTCCCGAGGGTCTCACAGGGTTCGTCGGCACGCTCCCCTATGCCGCGCCGGAACAGGCGACGGGACGCGAGGTCGATGGGCGCGCCGACATCTTTTCCCTGGGCGTGATGCTCTACGAGCTCGTGAGTGGTGCGCCGCCGTTCAAGGGCAGCAACACCGCGCAACTGCTCGAGGCTGTGCTCCGCGGCGAGATTCCGCCGTTCGCCGTCTCCGATCGCGATCCGCGGCTGCCGCAAATCGAGCGGCTCGTCCGCCGGATGGTCGCCCGCGATCCCGACCAGCGTCCATCGAGCATCGGTGATGTTCGCGACGCGCTCGCAGCGATTCGGGCGGGAGATCCTGCCGCGATTCCCGGCGATGCCTCGAACGGGAAGCGGATCCTCGTGGGCGGCTTCTCCAACATCTCGGGGAACCCCGACGACGAATGGCTCGGAACTGGAATCACCGAAACCCTCACCGCCGGTGTCGGACAGCTCGAAGGGATCACCGTCATCTCGCGCGAGCACGTGACGGAGAAGGTGAAGACCCTGAGCAAGGAGACGGGCGAGCATGGCGACGGCCTCCTGTTCCGGGCCGGCCGCGAGCTCGGTGCACGCTGGGTCGTCACGGGCGCCTTCCAGCGATCCGGCGACGCCGTCCGCGTCACGGCGTTGGTGACGGATGTGACGACGGGCCAGCTGACGGGCACGTCGAAGGTCGACGGACGTCTGCACGCGATCTTCGAGCTCCAGGACGGGCTCGTCCACGAGCTCGGACGCACCATTCTCGCCGCGGTCGAACCGGACACAGACACCGGCAACCAGGAAACCAACGTCGTCGAGGCGTACGAAGCGTTCTCGCGAGGCCTCCTCAATCGCAGCGCGGAGACGTTCGAGTCTCTCGATCGCGCGGTCTGGTTGTTCGAGCGGGCTGTCGCGCTCGACCCGTCGTACTCGCGTGCACTCGTCGAGCTTGGCGCGGCCTACTCGACGAAGGCCGACTACCTCTCCTTGCCCGAGCTGCGTAGTCGCGGGATTTCGACGCTGCGCCGCGCGATTGAGTTGCATCCGGGTTCGGCGCGAGCGTGGCGGGAGCTCGGCTCGCTTGCTGATGTCGACGGGCCAGGATGATGAGGGCATGGCCGCCATCCGGCGGGCGCTCGCCATCGATCCGGACGATGCGAGCAACCGCGGGACGATGGGTCGCGCGCTCTTCATCGGCTTCGCCCGCTTCGAGGAAGCCGCGGACTGGTTCAGACGCGCCCTGGAACGTCACCCGTCCGCCGGATGGTATGCCCTGCAGCTGGCGCACTGCGCGGCGCTCCTGCGCGACTTCACCGAAGGCGAGCACGCGACCGCGCGGGCGATGACGCTGCAGGAGGCGTTTCTCTCCGGCCGCGAAGGGCTGTTCATCGCCGGCGCCTACATGCGCGCGGGTCATCTCTCGGCGCTGCAGGGGCGGCACACGGACGCTGTCGAGTACTTCACGCGCGAGATCGATTTCCTCGGCAAGACCGATCACCCGTTGAAGAGCCGCATCCTTGTCGAGCTGAACGCACGGCTCGGCGCCTCGTACCAGCAGCTCGGTGACGCTGCACAAGGCGCGCGCGATGTTCACCGTGGCGCTCGAAAGCTTCGACCGGCGCGTGCGCCTCGGCGCCGACGATCCGTTCACGCGCTACTACGCGGCTGGCGTCCACGCGATGCGCGGCGATTCCGAACCGGCGCTCGCCTATCTCGAGCGTGCGCTCTCCCACCTTCGGGCGTTCACCGCCGCGCGGGCCCGCATCGAGCCGGAGTTCGATTCGCTTCGCGACGACCCGCGCTTCCAGCGCCTCGTCGAGCTTCCGTCCGCCGTTCACACACCGCGCCGCAGTCTCGCCAGCAACGCCTGAAAATCGGCAGGGACGGGGGCTTCGAACACGAGCATGCGATCGTCGAGCGGATGCCGGAACGCCAGCCGGTAGGCGTGAAGCGCCTGACGCTCGAAGGCAATGCCCCGGAGCGTCTCGGGACCGTAGACGTAGCGCCGCTCGCCGATCAGCGTGTGACCGCGCAGCCGCGCCTGCAGCCGGATCTGATTGCGGCGCCCCGTGTGCAGGCGGACCTCGAGCAGGGCTGCGTCAGCAAACGCCTCGAGCGTCCGATACTCCGAGATCGCCTCGTGGGCACGCGGATCGCGCGGGTGGGTCTCTTTCTGGATCAGCGCTTTCTGATCCCACACCAGATGATCGCGCCAGGTTCCCTGCGGAGGTGTCGGACGGCCGTAGACGACGGCCCAGTAGACGCGTTCGGGCTCGCGCCGCTTGAACTGCTCTTTCAGACGAGCCTGTGCGAACGCGTCCTTCGCGAACAGCACCAGGCCGGACGTATCGCGATCGATCCGATGCACGACAAAGGGACGGCGCTTGCCGCGAGGCCGGAAGTGATCCTGGATCAGGCTGTAGACCGAGTCGGCGGCGCTTTTCCGCTCGAGGGGGACACTCAGCAGACCGGCGGGCTTGTTCACGACGATCAGCGCTTCGTCCTCGAAGAGGATCTCGAGCTTCCCAATTCGCGTCGTCCGGGCCTGAGGTTTTGCGCTGCCTGGACGATCCATCCAGACGCGTACGCGATCGCCGGTCGCGAGCGCGCGTGGCCGCATCGCTCAACGTTGCCTCGCGATCGTTGACGAAGACTTTTCTTCGCTCGAGCGCGGCGACGGCGCGCGTCCGCGAACCCATGCGGTTCGGCGCCGCAAGAAACTTGTCGAGCCGGACGCCCGCGTCCGTGGCGTCGACCGGCCAGTCCCCATTCGTCATGCCAGTTCCGGTCGCGGCTTCCCGGAAGTGATTATTGGGGCGCGAGGCGCATGGCCGCCCGAGGCGGGCTCTGGCGGCTCAGCTCGGTGCCGGTCGTGGTGACGAAATACTTCGCGATCATGTTGGGGCGTTCCCACGTGGGCAGCGCCTTGCGGTCCCGCAGGTCATGCAGAAAGCGCGTCGTCACCTGCGCGAAGTGCGCTTCGTGGCCGACGCGGAAGGCGTCGGGGATGTTGAGGTGCAACTCGGCGCCGCGATCCTCGACCGTCACGCCAGGATAGTCCTGCTGCAGGCTCTGCAACTTCGCGCGAACCGCCGCGAGCACCGCGCCCTTGCTGGCCGCATCCACCGGAATCACGAACAACTCCGGCCGATACTTGTCGGCACGTGTCTGCCTGATCTCGACACGTGCGCGAGTGCCACGATAGAACGCAAAGTGCGTGTCGGATCCGGCGGGCGCTTCCCAATCCCAGATCACGTTCAGCTTCACGTGCACGCCCCGCAGCGCGTACGAAACCAGCGTGTTGCAGTAGTACTCCAGCTTTCCGTCCTTCACCGATCCCTGGACGGTGTCGGGAAAGCGCGGCTCATTGGTCACGCGCTGAAAGTCTGCCTCCGGGATCCATGTCGGCCACCGCTGCGCGGCGAGCACGCGGATGTCGGCGCGGTAATCGATTGGCTGGTCGGGAAACACCGTCCACTGCACGAGATCGACGAGGTGCGTACCGATGTCGTTGAACCCTTCGCCCTGCTCCGCCGTATCGAAAAACCACGCCGGCCGGATGTTCGGCGCGCCGGCCACGACCTTCATCAGGTTGTGGACGCTCTCCATATAGACGCCCGGCTCCGCTTCGGTGCCCTTGATCATCTCCCCGAAGGTGTCGTGATCGTCGACCAGCGCGCGCTGGAGGATCGTGGTGATCTCGAACCGCTCCGTCATGATGTCGAAGGCCACGATTCCGCGCGTATCGGCCTCGGCCAGCACGCGCTCCACTTTTGGCAGATCTTCGGATTTCAGAATCCAGGGCTTGTCCGCCAGCACGTTCAGACCGTTCGCAACGGATGCCGCGATCCGATCGATCTTGCCGCGATTGCGCCCGGACAGCACGACGACATTGCCCGGGTGTTCGCGGAGCATGCGCTCGAAGAAATCGGGCGACGCATGAATCTCCGTCTGCCAGGCCGTCGGGTGCTCGCCACGGCGGTTGAACGAGTCGATCCGTTTCAGGTGCTCGTACAGGTCGGATCCCAGCGGCGCGTAGATGTCCACGCGCGGGGCGACGCCGGGATACATCTCTTTCTGCACGAGCGCGGCATGAAAGTGGCCGGGATCGACGGTCATCAGGCGTACGTCAGGCATCGGCCGAGGAGCCTCCTGAACCGCGGCCACCACGCCAGCCACCGCCAGTGCGGCCACGGATGACACCAGCAGATACTTCATCGTCGTCGCGATGATGGCAGGGGGGTTCCGCGGGCGTCAAGTGGGGCCGCGAGCCGCGGAGGGAGGGGTTCGATTGGCCGCGGAGGAGACGATAAGGGTTCGATTACGGCCACGGAAGACGCGGAAGAACGCGGATAGGTTCGATTCGGCCGCGGAGGACGCGGATCAACGCGGACAGGTTCGATTATGGCCACGGAGGACGCGGATCAACGCGGACAGGTTCGATTCGGCCGCGGAGGACGCGGATCAACGCGGACAGGTTCGAGTCGGGCCGCGGAGGACTCGGATCAACGCGGACAGCTTCGAGTCGGGCCGCCGAGGACGCGGAAAACACGCGGAGCGGACAGGTCGTCGCAGAATCTCGCACCTGACACACGCGGCGAGTTTGCAGAGTATTGAACAGCGACGCCTTCAGGTCAGCGAGATTCGCGCGTTTTCGTTGACGAATCCGGATGGCCTCGAAACTGCTCTGCCGGTCATCATGAGTTCTGATTCCGGGCTGCTGCACTACGCGATCAGCGATCGGATCCTGCGCGTGTATTACGACGTCCGGTCGGAGTTGGGCCATGGCTTTCTTGAACAGGTCTGTCACCGTGCCATGGTGGTCGCGCTTGCCGACGAGGGGCTGCGTATTCGGGAGGAGGTTCCGCTGAAGGTGTGGTTCCGCGGCCGTCAAATAGCCCGATTCTCGGTCGACCTGGTCGTCGAGGACGTCGTGCTCGTCGAGGTAAAAGCGTTCAATCAGCTCGAACCACGCCACAAGGCACAGATGCTCAACTACCTGCGCGCGTCCGACCTGGAAGTCGGGCTACTCCTGAATTTCGGACCAAGATCGGAGTTCGAACGCTTCGTCTACTCCAACACGCGCAAGAATCGACCTCAGAATCGACCGTCTGAGCCGGAAGACCCGGAGCCCTGACGTGTCCGCCTGCGTCCGTGTGGTCCGGGGCCCCACTTGAGTGTGTGTCCGCGTACGTCCGCGTCGTCCGTGGCCTGAATTGAGGGTGTGTCCGCGTACGTCCGCGTCGTCCGTGGCCTGATTGGTGTGTGCCCGCGTACGTCCGTGTCGTCCGTGGCCTGATTGGTGTGTCTCCGCGTACGTCCGCGTCGTCCGTGGCCTGAATTGAGTGTGTGTCCGCGTACGTCCGCGTCGTCCGTGGCCTGAATTGGGTGTGTCTCCGCGTACGTCCGCGTCGTCCGTGGCCTGAATTGAGAGCGTGTGTCCGCGTACGTCCGTGTCGTCCGTGGCCCGAATTGAGTGCGTGATTCTCCGCGGCCGCGGTCAGATCTGCGAATACGCCGCCGGCCGCAGGAGCACGGTCGTGATGTTCGAGACGATCTCGGGATCCGTGTAGCCCGGCGTCGCGGAGAGCTTGCGCCAGTCCGGGATTGTCGCGGAAAGCGCTCCAGCTCTTGTCGCGTGTGCCGAGATTGTCGTGCACGAGCATGTAGACGAGGCTCGGCATCCGCGGCCCGGCCAGTGTGCGGGAGAAGAACACGGGCGTGAGGCCGCACTTGCGGAAGATGTCGATCTCCCCCATCTCTTCGAACATCCGAACCTTGGCGCGATGCGCATGCTCGCTCGGGCTCTCGTAGGTTCGAAGCTCGAATAGACGTGGACCCTGCGACGCGGTCGCGCCGGGCACCTCGATGCGCGGCATCTTCGGAAACGCCGTCAGGAGCGCAACCTCCTGGCGGACGTAAACCGGATCCGAGGCCGGTGCATCGGTGTACGACGCGGCGGCGTGGACGAACTCCTGATCCTTGTCGAGTTGCCCTTCGAGCGACAGCAGCGATTCGAGCGAGTCGTGCGGCGTCATCACGAACACCGTTGGCGTGGGAAGACCGGTCATCACCTCGAACACGCCAATCGGGCGACGACCCAACCGGTTCAGCGCCGGAATGGCGGCGGTCTGCAGGAACTCGGCCAGCCGGCGAGGCTGCGTGCCCGTGCGCAGGATGTACTGCCGCCACGTATAGAGCGACGGCGTCGTCGACTCCGACCCGCGGTTCTGACCCGCACCGCCAGCCGAAACGCCAGCCGCGGCCAAGAGCGTCGTGCCAAACATGGAGCTCATGAATGTCCGTCTCTCCACAACCATTCCTTTCCGTCCTCGGCGTGATCCGCGGCCCCGATGAACCCTGTGTGTCCGCGTAAGTCCGCGTCCTCCGCGGCCCTGATAGGCCTTGTCTGTCCGCGTGAGTCCGCGTCCTCCGCGGCCCTGATAGGCCTTGTCTGTCCGCGTGAGTCCGCGTCCTCCGCGGCCCTGATAGGCCTTGCCTGTCCGCGTGAGTCCGCGTCCTCCGCGGCCCTGATAGGCCTTGCCTGTCCGCGTGAGTCCGCGTCCTCCGCGGCCCTGATAGACCTTGCTGTCCGCGTGAGTCCGCGTGTTCCGCGGCCCTGATAGGCCTTGCCTGTCCGCGTGAGTCCGCGTCCTCCGCGGCCCTGATAGGCCTTGCCTGTCCGCGTGAGTCCGCGTCCTCCGCGGCCCTGATAGGCCTTGCCTGTCCGCGTGAGTCCGCGTGTTCCGCGGCCTACTAAGACCAGTGAGTCTGGGTCGTTCGCGGCCCCGTGGCCCTAGGACATCCGCGTCTCCCGCGGCCCAGTGGCCCGCGTCCAATACCAATAGAACGGCAGGCCCAGCGCCATCAAGGCCAGCCCCGCCACCGCTCTTCCCGGCGTCGTCATCAACGTGTTGATGAGAATCCAGACGGCGACGAGCAGAAAGAGGATGGGCACGATCGGATAGCCCCAGGTCCGGTAGGCACGAGGCGCGTCCGCCAGCGTCCGGCGGAAGACGAACACGGATGCCGTCGACAACGCGACGAAGATCAGGACGGCGAAAATCGCGTAGTCGGTGATGCGTGTCGTAGGAGCCCGACAGCACGAGGACGATCGCCCACGCCGCCTGCGCCATCAAGGCACGGACCGGCACGCGTGTCCTGGCGCTGACTCGGGCCAGCGCGCCGATGAACAGGCCGTCCCGCGCCATCGCGTACGGGATCCGCGCGGAGACAAGCGACGAGATCATCAGCGATCCGAAGATCGACGTGGCCATCGCGGCGGCCATGATGCTCGAGGCACCCGGCGCCAAGCGACCGCGCGACGACCTCGGTCGCGACCGACGAGGCTGCGGGCACGCCCGCGACTTCCGCCGGCGTCAGCACGTAGAAGTAGATCACGTTGACGCTGATGTAGAGGAACGCGATGATGCCGAGGCCGCCGATGATCGCGAGCGGCAGGTTGCGCTGCGGATCCTTCACCTCCTCCGACACGTAGGTGATCTCGTTCCAGCCGTTGTAAGCCCACATCGCGCCGAGCATCGCGGCCCCGAAACCAGCAAACCCGCCTCGCGCTGCCGCGGCCACGCCGTCACAAGCGCTTCCGCTTGCGGACAACGCGAAATGCGTCCAGCTGCCCTGCGCGAGCGCCGCAGCAGCGATGCCGACTCCACAGACCAGCGTGATCTTGAGGCCGGTGAGCACCATCGCAATTCGTCCGCCGACGGCAATCGCGGCGCAGTTGACGATCGTGACGACGACGATCGCCACGACGGCGATCGCCTGGAGGCCGCCGACGACGATGTCGCGTCCCCATACGTGGATGGAAGAGCCACGGCACGTCGACGTGTCCGCCCGTGACGATGTTCAGGAAGATCGCGAATCCTGCCGCGAGGCCGGCGGTGCCGCCGGTGCTGGCGACGAAGAACCGGGTCCAGCCGTACAGGAATCCCGGCAGTCGGCCGTAGGCGTCGCGGATGAAAACGTACTCGCCGCCCGCGCGCGGCATCAGGGCCGCGAGCTCGGCATACGTGAGCGCGCCCGCGAGGCTCAGCAGGCCGCCAACCACCCAGACCGCGACCACCATGCCTGGCGATCCGACGTTGCACGTCATCACGCGCGCCTTCAGGAAGACGCCGGTTCCGATGACGTCGCCTATCAGGATCGCGATGGCCGCGAGCAGGCCCAGGCCGCGCACCAGGCCGATCTCTGTCGCGATGGCGGCAGCAGATCCGAGGCCGCCGGTGCCGCGCGCGTCAGAGGTCAACGGCAATCACTTCGTGGACGTCGATGGATGGAACGGTGACGGTCAGGACGCCGCCAGCCTGCTGCACCGGAAGACGGCTGCCGGCGGTCAGCAGCTGCACCTGCCTGACGCCGGTCGATCCCGGCAGACGAACCTGGACGCGCTGCGGTCCGAGCGGAATCACCTCACGCAACGGACCCTTCATCATCATCGGATTCGTCAGGTTGACGAGATGAATGGTCATCGAATCCCGCTGCTTCCAGACCGTGACGTCAATCAGGCCGGGTCCCTCGACGACGACCGGCGGCGGCTCGTTTGCGGCCCAGCGGATCGCATTCTGCAGCAGGCGCAGGTGATCCACGCACATCACGTCCCAGAACGTGCGATCGATATCCCATGGCACGTACGACGATCCGGCTCTTGCCCGCCTCGCGGAGATACAGTTCACGCGTGCTCGTGTGAGGCACACGCGGATAGACGTCCTCCATCGGCAGGTCGGGATACGACGGAATCAGCGTCAGCGGCGATGGAAAGTCCGTCGTCGGGCGCACGTCGATGCGGTAGACGCCGTTGATGATGCGCTGGGTGTTTCCGAAACCGTCCAGGATCTCGTGTCGGCGCCCGTCCTGCGGATCGAGGCTCAGATACGAGTTCTGCATCGGGCCGTCGATTCGGCCGGTGAAGGAGACGCCCAGGATGTCGGCGAGGCCGAAGTCCCGGCGCTGGCGGCCGGCCTCGTCGTACAACGAGGACGCGAACGTCGCGAGCAGGCTTCCGCCAGCCCCGACATAGCGTCGAATCGCGGCGCACTGCTCGTCGGACAACGCGGCGCTGTCCGCCAGGATCAGCAGCTTGAAGGGACTCAGGCGATCGGGCGTGAGGAAGGCCTCGTGCACGAGCTCGAACGGCACCCGGCTCTCGACGAGCGCGTGGTACATGCCGAGCATGTGATCCTCGTGTCGATCGCCTTGCGCGACGCCCGGATGATAGGTCGCGGTCTGTTCCGAGTGCAGCAGCGCGACGCGCGCGAGCGGCGCCTCGTTGCGCAAGTATCGTTCGTTCCGGTAGTGCCACGCGTAGATCCGTTCCACCTCCGGCAGCCAGCGCTGGTCGTACAGCACGCCCGAGAACTTCGTCACCCACGGACGCATGCCGTTGGCCGTTCCCTCCGCGACCCAGAGCCGCACTTCCGGATCGCTCTGCACGGAATCCTTCCACCGGTACGGCTCCTCGAGGCCGACGCTGAAGATCCCGCCGATGGGGCGACGGCCCATGACCGAGCGGTATTCTTTGGCGCGACGGCCGTTGGCCCACGGCGGCATCATGCCGCGACGTGCCTGATTGTCCGTGAACTGAATCTCCGCCAGCTCACCGGCCGTTTTCAGATCAGGCGGACCGTTGGGGATGAAGCGCGCGGCGGGATTGGCGGCGCGAACGGTGGCGTCCCACTGCTTCCACAGCTCGGTCAGCCGCGCTTTGCGCCACTCGAGATACTCCTGGCGAAGCGGATCGCTGCGATCGGTGGTCTTCGGAAGATCGTGACCGGTCGCCTTCTTGAAGTTCTCCTGACAGTGACGGCAGTAGCAGTCGCCGCCTTGCGGCGCCCACCGGTTCGAGAAGATGCCGTCAACGTGATAGCGGGTGACGATCTCCCGGTGGACCTGGTCCATGAACTCGAAGTTGTAGGGGCCGAGCGCGCAGGTCACCCAGAGGTCCGGGTTGGCCCAATGACGCCGCGGCTCTCCGGCGCTCGTCACCGAGATCCAATCCGGATGCGCCGCCTTCACATCGTCACGCGCGGCATGCGGATCGGTGCGCGCGACGACGTGCATGTTGAGCGCACGGCAGCCCGTGACGAGAGTTCCGAACGGGTCGGTGTCACCAAGCCAGGCACTGCGATGGTGTAACGGCACGTCGGTCGGATAGTACGCGACGATTCCGCCGGCGCTCAGCGTCGCCGCGTCCGCGTGCAGGCGCTTGAAGTAATCGAGCCAGAATGCCGGATCGAATCGTCCGGGATCGTTCTCGACGAGCGTGAGCTGCACCCAGCGCATGGGCCGGTCGAACCAACCGTTCGGCACGTCCGCCGCGCTCGTCAGGGTCTGTGAAAGGGCGGCGTTGCCCTCGAGACCAACGCCGAACGATGCCACCGCGCCGGCGCCGGTCGCGATCTGCAGGAAGTCCCGTCGCGTCAACACGCCCAGATACTACTTGAAAGGGAAACGCGTTCAGCGCACGGTCGCCGAAGCGCCGGATGCCCGGTACGCCGCAGGCGCCGGATATGGCAACGTGTCTGGCAGAACGCGAACAGCGGTCGTGACCTTCAAGGGATATCGGCCGGTGGTCGGGAACGTCAGCTCCACGAACGCTGCGCTCCAACCGTGTGGCGGCGCGCGAAGGGGTGCAACCCATGTGTTGGGGCCGACGGGGGTGAGGACCCGACTCTTGTAGGCGGGACCGACGACGTCGAGACGGAAGTTGCGCGCCGTCGGGTTGACCGCTTCCCAGACCTTCACTTCCTGCGGACGCTCCTTCGAGACGACCTTGATGGACCCGTCCCGCTCGAACGTCCACTTGATGTGCGGCCGCGGCGACCCAGTCGACGATCGATCCGTAAAACGCCTCGAGTGTCTCCATCACGTCGCTCTTGTCGAGCGAGTGATCCGCATTTGGGACGTAGCGCAAGTACTTCTCGCCAGGGAGATCGTCGAAATAGAACCGCGACGAATCGGGAAGAAAGAACTGATCGCCGGCGGCGTTCAGCAGCAGCTTCGGAAGCGTCAAGCGCTCGCGGTACTCGTAGGGCTCCTCGATGCGCATGAGCGCGCGGAACTCGGGCGTGCCGATTCGCTCCATGAGACCCTGGTCGACGTAGTCCTTGACGGCATCCGACCACGCGCCGTACGCCCGCCAGTGATGGATGAACGACGGCTCGATGTTGAGCATGTCGATCACCGCCGGCGCGATGGCGACGACCCGGCGATCGACGGCCGCCGTGGTCCACGTCGTCCATCCGCGCTTCGACGCGCCAGACACGACGAAACGCGCGACCGCCTGACCGCCGCCTTGCGGCGATGCGATGAACGCCGTGATCGCATCCATCGCGCGGACGGCGCTCTTCGTCATCGGCAGCCGCGCCGGCCATCGCTCGTCGCCGGTGCGCAGAAAATGACTCCACGTGTACGCGATGAAATCGTCCTCCCTGCGCGGCTTGTGCGACGGATCGTCTCTGAAGACCACTGGCTGGTTCGGAACGAGACGAAGTTCGGCGGCGACGGTTCCCGTGTCGCGCGCGAGCTCGACCATCCATGGCGGCGGACCCTGAGGCGGATCCTTGTCCAGGCTCCCGCCCGTGATGAACAGCAACGCGACATCGCTCTTCACGCTCGGCGGCCGGACGACCGTGATCCAGTGCGTCCAGAGCGGGCGCTCGACTTCCGCGTCGGTCAACCATCGCTGGGACGTCATCTCGACCAGCGTGGCAGACACGCCGTCGGCCGGAAGGTCCCGAAGAACCTTCCACGAGAAGCTCGAGTCCGGCGCCGACACATATCGGTCGAGCGCGGTGGCCGCCTCGACCGGGCGCGGTGCCTGCCGCTGGCCCGCGGCAAGCAGCGCCAGCGGGAGCACCAGGATGAGCGGCGTCAACGCGCGGCGCATGAGCGATCAGGTACAGCGTGAAGGCGTACAACGTGTCGTTGCTCGCGACGAGCAGATATTGATGGCCGTCCAGCATGTACGTCTGTGGCGGCGCCGATACGCCGTCGATGCCCGAGTGCCACAGCGGCTTGCCGTTGGCGGCGTCGAAGGCGACGATGTTGCCGCTGCCGTCGCCGCCGAACACCAGTCCGCCCGCCGTCGCCAGCAGACCGCCGCCGCCTCCGCCGCCGCCCACACTCGGATAGCGGTGCCGCCATGCGGCCTTGCCCGTCTTCGGATCGATCGCGGTCAGGAAGCTGCCGCCGGAGCCCACGTTGACCTCCTCCTTGCCGCCAAGGCCCATCGATCCGCGCGGGTCGAGATCGGTCAGATAGAAGATCGAATAGCCGTTGTGCTCCGAGACGTAGAACAGACCCGTGTCCGGCGAGTACGCGGGAGGCTGCCAGTTGATGGTGCCGCCGGCCGGGGGCGACACGATCGATCCGCCGACGGCCGGATCCTTTTCAGTCTTTCGAACGGGGCCGCCCGCCTTGTTGAGCCCTTTCACCCAGTTGGTCGAGGATCCGTACGTGCTCGTGACGATCGATTCGCCCGTCGTGCGATCGAGCGTGAAGAACACGCCGTTACGCGCCGCGGTGGAGACCAGCTTGCGCATCTTGCCGTTGATGCGCGCGTCGAAGAGGATCGGCGTCTGGGCGGAATCCCAGTCGTGCATGTCGTGCGGCGACGTCTGGAAATACCACGCCATCTTGCCGGTATCGACGTGAACTGCCATCAACGAGCACGTGAACAGGTTGTCCCCTTCGCCGCGGCCCGCAGTGTACGCGGGCGTCGGATTGCCCGTCCCGAAGATGTACAGGTGCGTCTCCGGATCGTAGGCGCCGGGCATCCACGGCTGCGCGCCGCCATGACGCGCGGCATCCAGGCTCGGCCAGGTGTCGAGTCCGGCGTCGCCCTCGTTCATCGGCACGGTATTGAACTTCCACTGCAGCTCGCCTGTCTCGGGATCGAACGACTGCAGGAAGCCGGGCGCGTCGAGATCGTTGCCCGTGCCGACCAGCACGTGATTCCCCACGATCACCGGTGCCGTCGTCGAGAAGTACTGCAGGCTGAAGTCCGCGATGACCTTGTGCCAGCGTTCCTTGCCGGTCTTCGCATCGAGCGACACCAGGTAATCGTCAGGCGTCTCCATGAAAAGGTAGTTGTTCCACATCCCGAGACCGCGATTCGCGATGTGGGTCCCGCCGCGGGTCTTCCAGTAGTAGTGCCAGATCTCGTGTCCGTCACGGGCGTCGATGGCCCAGGCGTTGTCCGGCGTCGAAATGTAGATCGTCCCGTCCACCATCGAGCGCGGACGCCTTGATCGTCGTCATGCCGCCGGCCGCGAACTCGCCGGTGCCTTCACCGCCGACGATGAGGGGTGTCGCGCTGGGCCCGTTGGCGCCGCCGCGTCCGCCGCCACGTCCGCCAAACGGTGAGAATCCCGGCCCTTCGACGAGCGTCTGCACCCACGCGAGCGTGAGGGTCTTCACCGTGGTGCGATCGATCTGTTTGAGCGAGCTGAACCGGCGGCCCGTGTAGTCGCCCGAGTGCGTGGGCCACGACTCGCCGAGCGGTTTCAGGAGCTGTGCGGGATCGACGCCCTTGCCCTGACCGGAGAGCAGCGCGGGCAGCAGCACGAACGACATGATCGTTGGAACGAGCGTCTTGAGTGTCATTTCAAGGTGACCAGATAAGCCGTGACGTCGTGCATATCCTTGTCGGTGTAGACGGCCAGCAGCGTGCGATGCCCTTCGAGGGGATCGTGCAGCTCGACCTTCGGCACGCCGCCCTCGAGGCGGAAGCTCCTGATCGTTGCCGTCCTCGAGCATCAGTGAGACGACGAAGTCGTCGATCCGCAGAAGGCGTCCTTCGACCTTCGGGCCCTGCGGCGGCGTGACGGTGACAGTGATAGCCGGGCCCGGTGGCAGCCCGCCTCGTCCGCCGCCGCGACCGGTCGCGAGGCCGCCAGAGACCCAGAGGTTCTGCAGCAGCTTGGGATCAGGCACTCTCGTCGCGATGCCCTGGAGATCGCCGGTGGTGGAATGGCACGCGCTGCACTTCGCGGCGAAGAACGCCTGTCCGGCGCTGGCATCGCCCACCAGAATATTTGGCGGTGGTCCTTCGGCGACCGGCGGCGCGCCCTGTCCGCGCGACGCCCCCGTCAGGCTGTGAATGAACTCCGCGATCGCCTTGATGTCGCTCTCGGGCAGCGGAAACGGCGGCATGCCCTTCTCCGGACGTCCCTTCTGTACCACCGGCAGGATCTGCTCGCCGTTCTGATCCATGAGCACGAGCTGCGATCGCAGGAGATTGGGTCCGCCCAGTTGTCCTCCACGCGCGTCGGCGCCATGACATGCGGAGCAGGTGACGCTGAACAGATTGCGGCCGCGCTCGACGATCGCGGGGTCCGCCGGCGGCCGCTGCATCGCCGGAAAGACGCCGCGCTGTCCGCGGCCCTGCCCTGGCCCTCCCGGCGCTGTCGGCGGCGGCGGCTGCGGCTGCTCGCCTGCTGGCGGCGACTGCGGCGGCGGTGTCTGTTGCGTTCCCGCCGCGGTCACCGCCATGGTGAAGCCCGCCAGCGCGATCGCAATCAGGCCGTTTCTCGAGTACATCGATTCCCTCATTCCAGCTCGCGGACGTAGAGGTCCTTGAACCGCATCTTGCCCTGACCTCCGGCGTGCAGCTGCAGCGCGATCACTCCGGTGGAGAACTTCGGCTCCGGATCGGTGTAGTCGAGCGTTTTCACGCCGTTCACGAACGTGACGATGTGGTTCGCCTGGACGGAGAATTGAACGTCGTTCCAGTCGCCGATCTTCATGGCCTTCTCACCGTCGGGATTCGGCCAGACGAGCCATTGCCGGCCGCCCGTCTCGTACAGGCCGCCCGTGTGCATGTTCGGGCGCGGATCCACTTCGACCTGCACGCCGGTGATGTCGGTGCCGTTGACCGTGGCGTGATAGAAGATGCCGCTGTTCCCGCTGCCCTCAGCCTTGAACTTCCCCTTCATCTCGAAGTTGGTGTAGGTCTTTTCCGTCCCCAGATAGCCGTACGCCTTGGTGACGGCCTCGCCGAGAATCTCGCCGTTGTCCACCGTCCACTTCTCGACGCCGTAGTTCTTCCATCCGGTCAGATCCTTGCCGTTGAACAGTGATACCCATCCCTTGTCGGTGCTCTGGCCGGCGCTCTGCGCCAGCAGTGGAAGGCTGATCGCGAACAACAGCAGCAGGCCAATACGCAGGTCTCTCATCATCGATCTCCCGATCGGCGGTTTTGGACGTTCGTTCTCGCCGCGCTCATTCTATACTCCCGTCTGTCGAGACCCCGATATGAGCGAGACCGTCAAGCTGTTCCGGACACAAACAGGCTGGATCCTCGAACGCGATGCGCGCTTTTTTCAGGTGCCCTCGAGCCCTGAGCGTGCGCTGAGTGCGCGCGAGGATCTCGACGCGTTCCTCACGACTGGCGTCAGCGCCTTTGCGACGGCCACGCCGCCCGCACCCGAACAGCTGCTGCCTCCGATCGATCAGCAGGAAGTGTGGGCGGCCGGCGTCACGTACTTCCGAAGCCGCACGGCACGGATGGAAGAATCGAAGGCCTCGGCCGGAAGCCAGTTCTACGATCTCGTCTACAACGCCGAACGGCCCGAACTCTTTTTCAAGGCCGCGGCGTGGCGGGTCGTGGGGCCGGGCGGCCGTGTCAGGATTCGTCGCGACGCGCGGTGGAACGTGCCCGAGCCGGAGCTGGCGCTGCTCATTTCTCCAGCCGGACGCATTCTCGGCTACACGGTGGGCAACGACATGAGCTCGCGCGACATCGAGGGGGAGAATCCGCTGTATCTCCCGCAGGCGAAGGTGTACGACGGGTCGTGCGCGCTCGGTCCGTGCATCGCGATCCGTCAGGAGCCGCTCGGGTCCGCCAGCGGTATCCATCTCGAGATCCGACGTGGTGGCGCGCCGGTGTTTGCGGCGTCGACCACGCTCGCGGAGATGAAGCGCGACCTGCAGACCCTCGTCACTTATCTGTACAAGGAGACGAGCTTCCCGCAGGGCTGCGTCCTGCTGACCGGCACCGGTGTCGTTCCGCCCGACGACTTCACGCTCCAGAGCGGTGACGACATCGCCATTACCGTGGATGAGGTGGGCACGCTCCGCAACACCGTTGCCTAGCCCAACCTGCCTGATTGGGGACTGACCCCAGTTCGCATGTCCACCGGCGCCAATCCGGGTCTGACGCCAGGGGCTGACCGGCGGGCGCGCGTGCTAGGATACGGCGTCGGAGCGTGACCGGACGGGCGCGGATCCAGAAGGAGGTCAGCGTGGCCAGCGACCGAAACGACAGCAAGGACGGCATTTCTCGTCGCGACTTCGCATCGCGGCTCGGCGCGGCGGCAGCGGGATTGGCGGTGGGCGGCGAATTCTTTCGCCCGTCGCTTTCCGCGGCGTCGAGCGTCGGCAACCGCATTCTGGGAGCGAACGATCGCGTCGTCACGGCCAGCATTGGCGTTCGCGGACAAGGCAATGCGCTCAAACGAGGCTTCGCGCAGCTGAAGAACGTCGAGATCAAGACGCTGTGCGACATCGACGCAAATCTCGCCGAATCGCGCGTCAACGACCAGCAGGTGCTCGCGAAGGTCCCGACGTTCAAGCCCGGATTCGTCCAGGACTTCCGCCGCGCCCTCGACGACAAAGACGTCGACGCGGTCGTCATCGCGGTCCCCAATCACTGGCACGCGCTCGCGACCATCTGGGCGATGCAGGCCGGCAAGCACGTGTACGTCGAAAAGCCGGCGTCCCACACGGTGTGGGAGGGCCGCCGCATGGTGGACGGAGCGAAGGCGTACAACAAGATCGTCCAGGTCGGCACGATGAACCGCAGCCGGCCCGCCGTGATCCAGGCCATCAAGTTCATGCAGGACGGCGGGCTCGGCAAGGTCTACATGGCGCGCGGCCTCTGCTTCAAGCCGCGGCCGTCCATCGGCAAGTATCCCGATGGTCCGATGCAGCCGGGCGAGCAGGTACAAGCTGAATGTCGACGCCAAGGACTACGAGCCGACCTACGACGCCGCCTATCTTGCGAAGGTCGATTACGACATGTGGCTCGGGCCCGCGCCGAAGCGGCCGTTCAACCGCAATCGCTTCCACTACAACTGGCACTGGCACTGGGACTACGGCAACGGTGACACGGGCAACCAGGGTCCGCACCAGTTCGACATCGCGCGGTGGGGCCTCGGGAAGAACGAGCACCCTGTGAAGGTCAGCTCGATGGGCGGCTACTTCGGCGCCGAGTCGTCGCAGGAAACGCCCGACATGCAGACCGCGATGTTCGAGTACGCCGACGGCGCGATCATGGAGTTCGGCACCCGGGGCGAGCACACGAACGACGAAGGCGGCGTGCGCATCGGCAACATCTTCTACGGCACCAAGGGCTGGCTCTGGATCGAGGAGAGCGGCCGCAAGTGGCAGTCGTACTCGGGTCCGCTCGGCGCGAAGAACGAGAAAGGGCCGGGCTCGGATGCCGCGGATCAGGCCGAGGCGGTGGGGCTCACGACGATCGAGTTCCCCCACTATCAGAACTTCGTCGACGCCATTCGCGCCAACGATCCGAAGATCCTGACGTGCGACATCAACGAAGGGCATTTGTCCGCCACGCTTCCGCACCTGGCGAACATCTCGTACCTCGTCGGGCACTCGCTCGTGTTCGATGGCAAGACGGAAACGTTCAAGGACGACAAGAAAGCCGACGCGTTGCTGACGCGTGACTACCGGAAGGGCTTCGAGGTTCCGAAGTCGTTCGCCGCTACCACGACCACGGCGTCCCGGTAGGACGCGAACAAATCCAACCGCATCCCGTTGCGCGGCAGCACGTGCTGCCGCGCACGTGCGCGTACAGCCCTGCTGATCACCGATCAAGAGTGTGCGGGACTGTCCGACCCGGCCGGATCCAGCTTCAGCATGTGCTGGGCGAGCCCGACGAGCGCGTCGGTATCGAATGGCTTGCGCACGACAAGAACAGGCGCGTAGGTCTGCAGATCAGTCTGACTGGCTGGCGTGGCCGTCACGACGATCACCGGCAGGGTGGTGAGCGCCGGATCTTCCCGGATTGTCGCGAGCACTTCGAGGCCGTTGACCCACGGCATGAGCAAGTCGAGCACCATCAGATCGGGGATGTCGGAGCGGAGCTGACGAAGCGCTTCGGCGCCGTTGGTCGCGGTGTGCACGGAGAAGCCGGCGAGCACAAAGAGATTCTCGAGGAGCGTCCGGGACTGCACCTCGTCCTCCACCACCAGAATTCTCGTCGGAGAAAATTGCATTCGGTCAATCTCGCCTGTCTGCAAGACTCGTACAAGTCTATCGAGTGATGACGTGTTCACGAACAGAGAAGGTTCCCTGGTCAGCAGAGCTGGCGCCAGGACGGCGTGGTCGGGCTAGCAGCGGGGACGCTATTTGGCCTGGGGCGCCGGGGCCGGCAGCATGTTGCGAATCGACGAGATGCGCCAGCGCCCATCCTGCTGGACCATGACGAACGACGTCCACATCACACGGCGTTCCTGTGGGTTGCTGAGCTCGTAGCGACCGTCCGCGATGGCCACGTCCTTCGTCGGGAACCGCACGGTTTGAATCGTAATCGTGCGCGTACCGCCGGTGCGATCCGACGAGGCCAGCGTGCCGCGAACGATCTCCTCGCGTCCCCTCCTCCAGTCGCCGGACGATGTCAGTTGATCGGCGTCGGCCGTGAAGAGGTCCCCGACCGCCTGCGCGTCGCGGTGCGCCCGCGCGGCGAGATACTGCTCGACGACCGCCCGGACCGCCGCCTCCGGAGTCGGTGCGGGGCCTGGGGCGCGGCGATCAGCGCCGTCAGGACGATCAGCATCACGGCCATCGGCATCCTCGTTTCGGGCGACAGTCTACCGGCGGTTGCGGACGTGGGCAACTGCCGCACACTCGGGGTCAGATCTCGATTTTCTAATTCGCCCGGGAGAATTAGAAAATCGAGATGTGACCCCAGTCCCTGAACCCGAGCGATCCGGATTGACGACCAAAGGAGTCGGATATAAGCTATTGACGCCGGCTCGCCGCAGCCGCCTTTGATTTCCGTCGAAAGGGACCTTCGCGCGTGCGCTCTGTTTCCGCGTCCTTGCTCACCCTCGCTGCCGCCACGGTGGCGGCGGTTCTCGTGCTTCAACTCCTGCGCACTGGCGGGCTCCCCGATCCGACCGCGCATGGCGATTTCGGCGCGCGCGTGCTCGACATCGCGGTGCTCGTGTTCCGCGAAGGCCTCGAGAGCATCATCGTGCTGGCGGCCGTGACCGCCAACATGGTCGGCGCGCGGCGCGGTTATCAGCGGCCCGTCGCGGCCGGCGCGTTCGTGGCGCTCCTTGCGACGCTGGCCACGTGGCGATTCGCGGTCACGATCATCGACAGCCTCGCGGAGAACATCCCCGCCCTGGACATTCAGGCCGCGACCGGTCTGCTCGCGATCATCGTGCTCCTCGTCGTGATGAACTGGTTCTTCCACAAGGTGTACTGGAGGGGCTGGATCTCGATGCACAGCCGCACGAAGCAATCGCTGATTCGCAGCGGCTCCGCGTCGAAAGTGTGGTGGGGCCTCGCGCTGCTCGGCTTCTCGTCGCTCTATCGCGAAGGGTTCGAGGTCGTGCTGTTCCTGCAAAGCTATCGGTTGAAGCTGGGAAACGGACCCGTGATGTCTGGCGTCGCCATCGGCTTCTCGCTGACGTGCCTCGTGGGGATCCTGACCTTCGTCGCGCACCGGCGACTTCCCTATCGGCGCATGCTCGTGCTCACCGGCTTCCTGCTCGGCCTCGTGCTGCTCGTGATGGTTGGCGAGCAGGCGCAGGAGATGCAGCTCGCGAACTGGTTGCCGACGACGCCGGTCGGCGCGCTGCAGCGAATCATTCCCGGCTGGATGGGCCTCTGGTTCGCCGTCTTCCCGACGGTTGAAACGCTGACCGCGCAGTTGCTCGCGGCCGTTCTGGTCCTGGGCTCCTACGTCATGGCGCGCGCGCAAGTCGACCAGCCCGTCGCCGTCAGCTGACCGGACCTTCCCTGTCCTCCGCCGGCAGACGCCGCGTTCTTTACAGCGGTTTCACGCCGCCTTCACAGTCTGGCAAGACGCCAATCACATACTTGTATTCGCCCCCGGCCCGAACCTTGCTCTTGACGGCATCCGAGGCCCTGCGAACATGAAGGTTGAAGAGGACGTTCTCGAACGGTATCAGGACGAGATTCGGACCCTGAGAGAGGAAAACGAGCTGCTGCGGATGTCAGCGCGGTTTTTCGGCGCGCTGGCCGAGCGGCTGCACGTTCGGCTTCAGAGTACGCGCCGGCAGACCGAGCGAGGGGGCCAACCGCCCAATCGCCGGCGTCAGGCCTGCGTGCAGTCCGGGATGGAACGGTCCTCGAAAGCCTGAATTGAGCGACTGCCGTGTTCTATTTCTTCGAAAAAGACCGTCGTTATCTGCAGTGTGAGATCAGGCTGACGGACGTCCCGGAGACGTTCGCCATCATCATGACCGAGCCTGACGGCCATATCCGAACGCACTTCGTGACGGGCAACGGCGAACTGCAGCGCCGCTGGATGAGCCTTCAGACGGACCTCAATGCCAGCGGCTGGTGGGGGCCGTCGGGCAGGGATTGACGGTTTCGGGCCGGCCAAAAAAGGTCCGGTGGACACTTTCTGGCCGGCCATAATTTGTCAGATCCAGCCCCTGACACCCCTCCCCGAGGCGCCTACGCCTTCCGCTGCTCGATTCGCCGATGCTTCTCGACGGCATCCCGTCCCAGATAATCCTTCAGCCACACCCGCTCGACGACCGGATACATCGCCGCCACGGGCAGCGCCAGAATCGCCCCGACGATGCCGCCGACCTCGGCCCCGACGGCGAACGCGAGGATCACCGCAAGATGTGACAGCCGCAGCCGCCCGCCGTACACCTTCGGCCCGATGTAGTAGTTCTCGATCAAGTGATAGCCGGCGTACAGACCGGCGACGATCAGCGCGACCAGCGGCGACACGCTGAGCGCGAGCACAACGGCGGGCACCGACGAACAGAGAAAGCCCAGAACCGGCACGAAGTCGAAGATGCCCGCGAGCAGCGCGAGCAGCAGCGCGGCAGGGACCTTCAGGATCGTGAGCGCCACGAACACGAAGACCACCGCAAAGCCGGCAGTCGCCACGTTGCCCGTGACGTATCCGCGGATGCGATCGCGTGCTTCGCATGCGGTGACGTGCGCTTGTTCGCGATGCCTCTCCGGGACGTACGCGATGAGCCAGTCGTAGGCCGTCCGGCCTTCGATCAGCAGATAGATCGTCAGGACCAGCGCCAGCAGTCCCACGACCATGGCGCCCGTCACCAGACGACCGGCGGTGACGACATAGCCGGCGAGCGATGTGGCGTCCGGAGCCGGGACGCTATTGCGTTCCACAACGGTCCGCACTGCCGCCGGAGCGCGATCCAGTACCGCGCGTGCGGCCTCACGCAGATGCGAGCCGAGGGTCTGCGCCTGGCCGGCGAGCGACGAGCCCGCAAAGAGAAAGAACGTGACAACGATGGCCGCGAGCAGCGTGACGATCAACGGGGCCGCCACGAATCGCGGAACCTTCCGGCGGCACAGGACCTCCACGATCGGATCGAGGGAAACCGCGAGCACGACGGCCAGCAACGATCAGCATCAGGAGCTGCCAGAGGTTGAGCCACAGCCACACGATCGCAATGGCCGCGAGAATCTTGACGAGTGCGCGCGGCGCGATATCGAACGTGACGCGTGAGTCAGCCATGCCTCTCATCCACTCCCCGGCTCATTCGCGTCCGGACGTCTTCATTTCGGCACGATCCGCGCGGCAGTCTCGAATCGCCGGTAGTTGGAATAGACCGCCACTGCCTGAAGCGTTTCCTGCGGCATCTGGTACAACTCCGTCATCTTCACCGGCACCGCCACGTGCAGGCGCGGTTCGATCGCGTAGTCGACGGCAATCGTCGCGCGCATGCCCATCAGGTTCAGCGTGGTTCGTGCGATACGTCCATCCACTGGATCGATCACGAACGACCCCCGCGCCGCCACGTTCCGGCCGCCTGGCGTCTTGATGATCGTGGGCTGGTCGCGTTCGGAGAAGCTGATCTCCCACGTGCCGCCGTCGGCGGCGTTCGCTCGATTGGCGACCCGATGAAAGCTGAATCGGCGTTGCGCGTCCGGAAGCAGGAAGTCGAGCGCGACCGTTGGCGTGTTGATGGTGCGGACGATGGTCCCCAGGTTGTATCGGGCGCTCTCGCGGTTGACCGCCAGCGCGCGATCGATGTCCGCACCAGACGCGAACAACCGTTGCATCCGATTGTCACGGTCACGAACGGGCTTGCCGTCCACCTCGAGGACGTCGCGAAACGCCATCCACGGCTGATCGCCCTCGGTGGTGACGATCACGAAGTCGGATACGAGCGTGCGGGTCGACGTCGCGTCTGCACCGTCCGCCGTTCGCGTGACGAGCGTTTGCGCGTACCGCTCTTCCGCTATCACCGTCGTCATGGCCAGGTGATAGCTCGATACGTAGTCGCCGGCGCGCGCGAGCACGATCTTCAGCGAAGGCTCGCGAGCCTGCAGGACAGCCCGAGCACGCGAGAGCGACGAACAAGTACGCCCGCACGGATCCAGATTAGCTGAATCGACGCGCATCACCTATTCAGCTTCGGCGGCAGCGGAGCCTTACTCTTTCAATGACTCGACTGGATCGACGCTGCCGATCTTGCGCGCCGGCAGGTAGCTGGCCAGGAGGCCCGTGCCGAGCAGCGCCGAGCTGGCCAACAGGAGAACCCGCGGATCGAACGGTCGCACACCGACCAGCAAGGACGTCAACGCGCGGGCGGCCACCAGGCCGCCACCCAGGCCGAGCCCGAGACCGAGCATGGTCAGACCCGCACCCTGGAGCAAGACGCGGCGGATGAGCCCGCGAGGCTCCGCGCCGAGCGCGAGCCGGATGCCGAGCTCCTTCCGCCGCGTAGTGACGGCGTGCCCGATGGCGCCGGCGAGCGCGAGCCCGGCAAGGACCCACGCCGCCGCCGCGTATGCGGCAAAGGTGTACGCCGCAAACCGCTGACGATCGGCCGCGTGGCCGATAAGATTCTCCATCGACGATCCGTTGAAGAGCGGGAGATCCGGATCCAGGCGCTGCGCGACGGCGCGAATCTCGGGCATGACAACCATCGGATCGGTGTTTGTCGTCCTCACCATGATCGCGGTGAAGTGCGTCGCAGTCGCGAGGAGCGGTTGGTAGACTTGAGGTCGCCCGGCATCGCCGATCGATCGGGTGGCGATATGCCGCACGACCCCGACGATCGACAGCCAGTCGGTCGATCCCTCGACGCGCACTCGTCGGCCGATCGGATCGGCGCCTGCCAAGTACACCTTCGCGAATCGGTCGTCGACGACCGCCACAGTTGTCGCCTCTCGCCGATCTCGATCGTCGAAGAAGCGGCCTGCGACGATCGCGATGCGCAACGCCGCCGGTACGCCGGGGCTCGCGCGAAAATAGTCCGCGACGACCGGCTCTGGTCGCCCTTCCACCCGGACGTCGAGCCGAGACTCGCCGAACCCGAACGGCGGCGGCGTGAGCAGGCCGACCGCGGCGACGCGCGGAAGTCCGGCGACGCCGTGGATAAGCGCTCGGTGAAATCCGACCATTTGTTCGTAGGTCGTATAGGTCTCCTCGGGCAGGTAGTACATCGCGACGACCACGCGATCGGCGTCGAAGCCTGGACTGGTCTGCACGAGATACACGAGCGTCGAGATCAGCAGGCCCGAGGCAATGAGCAATGCCTGCGTGGCGGCGAGTTGTCCCACGACCAGTGCCGCTCGCAGTCGAGGCCTCACCGCGAGAGCGGTATGACGCGCGCTTGCGGCGTGAAAGACCGACGTCCGGCTGGCCTGCCACGCGGGCAGGATGCCTGCCAGCACCCCCGTCATCAGGCTCACCGCGGAGGCGACCGTCAGAACGCGGCGATCCAGGTCGATGTCGGCGACGTTCGGCAGGCCACCGGGCAGAACTGCGACCACGGCAGGCAAGCCGATAGAGGCGAGGATCACGCCGAGGATGCCTGCCGCCACAGAGAGTGTCAGGCTCTCCCCGAGGAGTTGCCTCAGGAGATCGGCACGCCGCGCACCGAGGGCCAGCCGTATGGCAAACTCCCGCGTTCGCGCGATGCCCAGTACGCCAATCAGCGTCGCGGCATTCGCGCACGCGACGACCAGTACCGAGGCCGACCGCGCCCCAGAGCGCGATCAGCATCGTTCGCGAGGAGGCCACGAGCTCCTCGCTGAACGGCTCCACGCGGATCCTCACGTCGCGATTCGTGTCGGGGTGCAGGCGTGCCAGGTTCGTCGCCATGTGTCCATCGCCGCGCGGGCCTGCCCAATGGTCACGTTGTCCGCCAGGCGGGCGATGACGGTGGTCCTGCGCCGGCCGCGTCCGGCGATCGCGCCAGCGAGCCGGCCGACCGGCAAGAAGAACTCGCGGTTTCTGATCGACGACCGGATAGCGGACTCGAGGCGGCAGCACGCCAACGATCGTGCGAGACACACGATCAATCATGACGGTGCGGCCGATGATCGCGGGATCGCTCTGATAACGTCCGCGCCACGCATCGAACGTGACGATGACGACGGGCGCCGCCGTCGTCGATTCGTCGCCGTCGACGAACAGACGACCCATGAACGGCGCCACGTGCAGCACGCTGAACAAGGACGCCGACACGTTGGCGCCGAAGACCTGCTCGGGGCCGGCCGGCCCCGTCAGATTGAAGGTTCCCCAATTGCCGACGGCCAGATCCTCGAACGGACCGCGGTCGCGGCGCCAATCGAGATAATCGTCGTAGGACGCGCCACCCGGATCCGACTGCAGTGAGTACTCCTCGATTGCTGACCAACCTGTCGGGCCGGTCGTACGGCACCGGCTCTTAGAAGTGCGGCGTCGACGACGCTGAAGATGATGGTGTTGCCCGCGATCCCGATCGCGAGCGCAACAACGGCGGCACACACCACCGCCGGCGCGCGTCGCGCGAGACGCAGGGTGGCCTCAACATGACAGCTAGCCTAGCCCTAACTATTCCGCCCGAAGCGTGGTTGCCGGATCGAGACGGAGCACGCTGAGCGCAGGCAGCACGCTTGCCGCCAATGCGACCGCGAGCAGCGTCGCAATCACCGCGAGGAACGTCAGCGGATCGGCCGGCGTGACGCCCCAGAGAAACGACTGGAGGAGCCGCCCGACGGCAAAGGCGACAGCCGTCCCGATCGTGACCCCGATGGCCGCCAATATCAGGCCCGACTGCACGATGTCGCGCATGATTTGCGATCCCGTCGCGCCCAGCGCGAGGCGGATCCCCAGCTCGCGGGTTCGCTCGCTCACCGAATTGGCAATCAGGCCATGGATCCCAATCGCCGCGAGCAGCAGCGCCACGGCGCCGAGCCCGAGGACGAGCGTCATCATGAATCGCTGGTCGGCGAGTGAGGCCGACTGTACGTCCGTCATGCTCTCCATTTTGGCAATGGGCAGCATCGGATCGACCGCGCCGATCGAGCGGCGCAGGCCGTCGACGACGGGCGCAACGGGACCGGACGTACGGACCACCCAGGCCGGCGAGAACCAAGTGTGGACCAGCTTGAGGAAGTTGCCGCTGACCTGGGATGCCGGGATGTAGACGATCGGGGGCGCCACAAGCGGCCCGTGGTAACTACCGAATCCTGACGAAGTCGCACGTGTGTTTCCGACAACGCCGACAATCGTGCGATCGCCGGCGACCGCGATATGGCGTCCGATCACCGTCTGGTCCTTATAGAACCGGTGGATGAACTCCTCGTTGACGATCGCGACCCCTTCCCCGCCCGCGCGATCCGCGTCGGTCAGATCGCGCCCGGCGCGCACGTGCAGCCGCAACGCCTGAAGGTAGCCGGGCGTGATGTAGGTGACGTTCGTGGTGGCCGTGCCCTCGACGTTGGAGCCGCCATCGAGCGGCCGGAAGCCAAGATTGAGCAGGCGCGTGTACGGCAGGCCGAGCGTCACGCCTGCCGCCTGGACACCTGGAATCGCGCGGATGCGCGCGAGCGAGTCCGTGAACAATCGATCGACCTTCTCAGCTTCTTCGTACCGCGCGTCCTGGAGCGACACGGTGGCCGTCACGACGTTCGAGGGATCGAAGCCAGGGCTCAAGGCGTTCAGATGAACGAAGGTCCGCACCAGGAGGCCCGCGCTGACGAGCAGCACGACGCCCATCGCCACTTCACCAACGACAAGTAGCCGCCTTGCCCAGCGGCTGGACCGGCCGGCAACGCCGCGCGTCCCGGATTCGGCGAGCGTAGCCTGCACGTCGACGCGGCTCGCGTGCAGCGCCGGGGCCAGGCCGAAGATGAGGCTGGTTCCCAGCGCCCCCACGACCGTCGCCACGAGGACGCGCGCGTCGAGCGTGACGGGGTACTCGAACGTCAGCACGTCCGCCGCGAGCGTCCGCACGCCGTCGAGAATCAGCCAGCCGAGCCCAAGGCCGAGGAGTCCGCCGGCCAGGGCCAGCACGGCACTCTCGATCAGCAACTGCCGAATCACCGCCGGGCGGCCGCTGCCGAGTGCCATGCGCGTCGCGATCTCCCGCGTGCGCATGCTGGACCGCGCGAGCAGGAGGCCGGCGATGTTGACGCACGCGATGAGCAGTACGAGACCGACCGCTCCCCACAGCATCAGGAGCGGCTGACGCACATCGGTCGTTTCCTCCTGCTGTTGCGGCAGCAGCGAGCAGACGACGGTGGCGTCGGCCGAGGCTTCTCCTTTCGCGGCCTCCGAACCGAGTTGCGCGACCTCCGCGTCGGCCTGCGACCACGACACGCCAGGGCGGATGCGCGCCAGCATCTGATAGTTGCTGCCGCCGCCTTCGCCGCGAGTAGACGGCCGAAGCGGCGTCCACAGATCCACCTTGCCGGCCACGAATCCGGCGGGCATGACGCCGACGACCGTGTACTGCTCTCCGCGCAGCATGACGGGGCGGCCCACGATCGCCGGGTCGCTCCCGAACTGTCGCGTCCATAAGGCGTGGCTGAGGATGGCCACCGGCTGACCGCCATCGCGATCTTCGTCGGGGCTGAACTCGCGCCCAATCAACGGTGGAACGCCCATGACACCGAAATACCCGGCGGTCACGCGTCCCTGAATCACGTTTGCGGCACGATCTCCGGCGACAAGATTGACGCCCGATCCGCTGAATCCCCCGCCGCGCGCGGCCGTGTCGATCATCGTCGCGTTGTCGTGGATGGCCAGGTAGGTGCGACCGTCAACCGAGTCGCTCGTGCCCTGCCCGCGCGGCGACCGCATGAGCGTGATGACCGTCGCGAGGCGGTCGGGCTCCGGGTACGGCAACGGCTCGAGCAGGAGGGTGTTCACGACGCTGAAGACGGCGGTGTTGACGCCGATGCCGACGGCCAGCGTCACGAGCGCGATCAGCGTGAATCCCGGAGTCTTGCGGAGCATCCGGGCGGCATACCGGAGATCACGGAGGATCGAGTCGAGCATGAGCCGCAGTATAGCCGGGGCCGCGGGCCCGGATCACGGGCCGGATCACGCGGAACAGCGGACGGATCGGGCCGCGGACTACGCGGACCAGGCGGAACTTCAGCGTGAGCTGTGTTGTGCGGACGGCTCGGCGCGCTCTTCAGTGCGCTCGTCCCAGATGTTCGAGTCGGCAATCTCCCTGATGATCGGCGCGTTGCGCGCCTGCCGGACGAGATCGCTCCTCGGATCCGCGAAGCCCCATTCGCGCACGTCGATCGCAAAGCTGAATCGGGAGATCATCGTGCCGCGGGTGATGTCCGCGTCTTCTTCGTCACGGCCGATGTCGGCACGCGCCTGTTCGATCAGCTGCTCGAGCACCCACCGCGGCACGTTGCTGCGATAGCCGGGATAGACGTAACTGAACGTCTGCAACTGCGCGAGCAGGAGCGGCCAATGCGGACCGACCCGTTCGAGCAGATGCTCCCAATCGAGCGTTTCGCCGACGCACAAGAGCAGGTGGAGGATGTCGGACACGTCGTGGCGGTGGCGCTCGCTGATGAACAGCCGGTGCCAGATGAGCTCCTCCGCCGGCGCGATCACGACTGGTTGCGCGGCGAGGACGCCCTGTCGTCCACGGGCCCGCCACTGCTCGTCGATCCAGGCAATCCCGTTCCCCATGCCGTAAATCAGGTCCACGAAGCGGTCGCCGACGGTCCCCTTGGCCAACCAATGCAGATCCTCGAGACGCATGACGAAGCCGGCTTCGTGCAGGGCGTGCGCCGCGGGCAGCACCGCCGACGGCTCGACGAACGAGATCGAGATCCTTGGTCTGCCGGTAAATGCCGGTGTGTTCGTAGATGGCGTACGCGCCCGCGACAACGAACGGGACCTGCGCGGTGTTGAGGGCCTGCAGCGCGCGGCGATAGACTTCGCGTTCCTCGTCGGGGATCCAGAAGTCCCCGTGGGTCAGCGACTTTCGTTCTTCCGGCGAGAGACGTCTGGGACGCCGACCCCTGAGGCTTGGCACCTGGTTACTCTCCGCTGCGACGCCAGCAACTCGCGCGCCATAACTGGACCGTCCAGCCCGACCGTGCTTGGGGTCAGATCTCGATTTTCTACGTTTCGGCTGGAAAACTAGAAAATCGAGATCTGACCCCGGGGGTCCGTCCTTAGCCTCCCAACGCCTCCGGCGTCGGGAACCCGTGCTGCTGGCGGCCCACGTCCCCTTCATGCTTCGCCGTCGTCTTATACAGCTCGAAGCGGCCGTCGGCGGCCAGGGGCGCCACGCGGTGGCGGATCCGCTGCATCTGTGCGCGGGACAGTGGCTGGAATCCCGACGCGATCCGGACGTTCTGACTCAGCACGCGCATGGAGTCGATGCCGCTGATGGTCGTGGCCACGGGAAGGCTCATCGCGTAGCGCAGCGCGTCCTCGACGCGGACGGCGCGCTTCTTCACGGCATCGCCTTCTCCGCCGAGGCTCTTCATCCCGAGTGCCGCGATCTGCTGCCGGTGCAGCTCGGGCAGGACGCGCTGCTCGAAGCTCTCGAACGATGCATCGAAACAATTCAGCGGAAGCTGACAACTGTCGAACGGATAGCCATGCGACAGCATCTGCAGGTGGATGTCGGGACTCTTGTGTCCAGTGAAGCCGACGTAGCGGACCTTGCCTTCCCGCTTAGCGCGATCGAGCGCTTCGATGACGCCGCCCCGGGCAAAGTGCATGTCCGGATCGGAGTAGTAGACGCACTCGTGCACCTGCCAGAGGTCCAGATAGTCCGTGCGGAGCCGCTTCAGGGACTGGTGCAGCTGACGCATCGCCACGGTCGCGTCCCGGCCGTGCGTGCAGACCTTCGTCATGAGGAAGACCCGCTCCCGGCGATCCTCGATGGCGCGGCCGAGGCGATCCTCGCTCTCGCCGTCGTGGTACTCCCAGGCGCTGTCCATGAACGTGATGCCGGCATCGATCGCGCCGTGCACGATCTTCACGGCTTCGCGGACCGAGGGAACGAGCCCCAGGTGATAGCCGCCCAGGCCGAGTGCCGACACGCTCTGGCTCGCATGACGGCCGAAAGGACGAAGAGGTATGAACATGTGGTGGCCTCGCTGGTTACAGAGGACTCTGCCACACCGCCCGGCCCACGAAGAACGGTCCGAGGCGGTCCAGATACAACGCGGTCTGCTGCGTCTTCCGCATGGCTTGCACCACAGCCGACAGCGGAAACAGGTCTTTGCCGATCAAGCCAATGACGAAGTCGTTGTCGTCACGGTCGAGGCCGTGGCAGGCGAGCCGCACGTCGTGCACGTAGTCTGCCGCTCCAAACGCCATGCCGATCGCGCCGTGTTCGGCGAGAATCGTGCGCTGCTCCTCATCCGGCAGCTGCACGAACTTGCCACTGCGACGCAGCGGGTACCAGATGGCCCATCGCCATGCGGGGTTGAGCACGGTCCGCCGCGGACGGCCGATCAGCACGTCGCGCAGATCCGGCTCGTAGCCCAGTGAGTACGTGCGTCCCAGCATCGTGAAGGACGGCTTCGGCGTGAGCGTCGCACACGGACCCGCATTGAGTAGTGGCCGCATCTCGTCGACGAAGGCCAACGGGTTTTCGGCGACGGTCAGGATCGCGATCCCCTTCGGATCGTTGACGTCCTCGTAGACCACTGAGGGCACCGTCGAGCGCGCGAGGTGCTGCGCGACGTCCTGCGCGTCGCGGCAGTCGCCGAACGCCAGCAACTGCATGAACAGACGGTCGTCAGAGCGTTGCGGCTGCCCACCTTTGGGTCCGCCCCTTTCGCTCAGGTCGGGCGGCTCGATCCGGGCTCTCCCGGTCGGGGCGCTCTCGCTCGTCGCGTGGCGGTTGCTCATGCGTCCACTTTATCAGGACCGGACGGTTGAACCGTGCGTCCCGGCAGTGATTTAATGCTGGGCAGTCACAGTATGCCCACCGACGATCGTCAAGCCGCCCAGCAACGTCTCACCGACCTCATCACGCTCGCCCGATCACTGCCGCCGAGCGACGATCTGTCGAGACTGATCGATGAGGCGGACGCCCTGAGCCGCGCGATCGCCGCGTTTCATCTCGAAGGGATCCGCTTCCGAATCTACAACGTCGATCGCCTCGTCACCCACAGCCAGCTCGCGCTTCCGCCGGAAGCCGCAGCGGCGGTGGCGGACGTGCGAACGCATCTCGAGGCGGCCGGGTTCCACACACGATCTCATCAGGCGCCGACCTAGCGGGCTGAAGGCGCAGCCTGAATGCGAAACGGCAATTCCAACCTGTCGCGCCTCACCGGAACACCGCTTGCACGATGCACCTCTGAAACCGTTATGGAAACGGAGGTGCAACTAATGGCTGAAGAACTACGGGGCAAGCGGATCGCAGCCCTCGTCGAGAATGGCTTCGAACAGTCCGAGCTGCTGGAGCCCAAGAAAGCGCTCGAGCAGGCTGGAGCGAAGGTCGACATCGTGTCGCCTCAGACGTTGCAGGTGAAAGGCTGGCAGCATCAGGACTGGGGGCGCACGGTGTCGGTCGATCGACAGCTCGACCAGGCACGCGCGGATGAGTACGACGCCCTGCTCCTCCCCGGCGGCGTGATGAATCCCGACAAGCTGCGGAACAATCCGCGAGCGGTGGACTTCGTGAAGCGCTTCGTGGAGTCGGGAAAGCCGATTGCGGCAATTTGTCACGGGCCGTGGACGCTGATCGAAGCCAACGCCGTGCAGGGACGCAGGGTCACGTCGTGGCCGTCGCTGCGCACGGACCTCAAGAACGCCGGCGCCCACTGGGTCGACCAGGAGGTCGTCGTCGACAACGGCATCGTGACCTCGCGCAAGCCTGACGACATCCCGGCGTTCAATCGCAAGATGATCGAGGAGTTCGCCGAAGGTTCGCACGGTCAACGCCAGACCTACGCCACCAGCGCGGCGAGCCGCTAGCGTCTAGGCCCCGACGGCGGTCTCCTGCTATGATGGAGTGTTGGACAACACGACACGGCTCGCCACCTTATCCGACCTTCACGAGCTGGAGGCCGCCATCGCGGAATCGCGAGAGCGGCCTGTCCTGCTCTTCAAGCACAGCCGCTACTGCGGCGTCAGCTGCGAGGCGCTCGACGAGCTCCACGCGCACATCGATCGGACTGCCAGCCCGACGACATATAAGGTGATTACGGTTCAGACGCATCGCCCGGTGTCAGAAGCGGCGTCGAAGCGGCTTGGAGTCCGACACGAAACGCCGCAGGCCCTGCTGCTCAAAGACGGCAAGGTCGTCTGGAACGCTTCGCACTTCCGGATCACGGCGTCCGAGCTCGACCGCGTCACGCTCCGTCACGCCAGCAACGACGCGTCCGCCAGCTGACCAGTCCGTCTACTTCTCCCACAACCACGCCGCGCCGCGCACGCCGCTCGAATCGCCATGGCGCGCGGGCACGAACGTCGTGTCCACCCTGTCGGAAAACACCCACTCACCCCACAGTGCTGGCACGCGGGTATACAGGACATCGATATTGGAGAGCCCGCCGCCGAGCAACGATGACGTTCGGATCGAGGATGTTGATGACGCCCGCCAGCGCGCGCGCCAGGCGCGTGGCGTAGCGTTCGATCGCGTCGACCGCGCATCGATCTCCGCCGGCAGCCGCCTCCGCGATCACGTGTGCGTCATCACCATTGCCGCCAACGTCGTGATGGGCGTGGACCAGGCCGGCGCCTGAGAGAAACGTCTCGATGCAGCCGCGCTGGCCGCAGTAGCAGTCCGGACCTGGCAGGTCGGCTGGCGTTGGCCACGGCAGTGGATTGTGTCCCCATTCACCCGCAATCGCGTTGGCGCCGACGATCGGGCGGCCATGAACCACGATGCCTCCGCCAGTGCCGGTACCGAGGATCACGCCAAAGACGACGTCGTGGCCTGCGCCCGCGCCGTCGGTCGCTTCCGACAGCGCGAAGCAATTGGCGTCGTTCTCGAGGCGAACGGGCCTGCCAAGCGCCCGCGCGAGATCTTCGCGCAGCGGACGGCCGATCAACCAGGTGGAGTTGGCGTTCTTGACCAGACCGGTTGCCGGCGAGATCGCGCCGGGCATGCCGATGCCGACGTGTCCTCGGGCGCCTGCGGCCGCATCCGCCACGTCGACCAGTTGCCTCACCGCATCGATCGTGGCGTCGTAATCGCCCTTCGGCGTCGCGACCCGTCGCCTGAAGACTTCCACGCCGGCCGCGTCGAGCGCGATGGCCTCGATCTTCGTGCCGCCCAGATCCACGCCAATCCGGACGTCGGCGCTCATTCCCTGGCCGTGTGGCTCGCGTCGAGCAGCAGCGGCACGAGCGACTCGACGGGCGTCAGCGCAGCGATCTCCTCGACGGCCGGGTCCGGAGCAGGCTTCGGCAGCCGCTGCGGGTTGAACCAGATGGCGCGCATCCCGGCACGATGTGCGCCGACAACGTCGGCCGCCCACGAGTCGCCGACCATCACGGCTTCGTCGGCGCGGGCTCCAAGCCTGTCGAGCGCCAGGTGGAAAATCGCCGGGTCCGGCTTCGAGATGCCGGCTTCCTCGGAGACGACCAGCGCGTCGACGAAGGGATCCAGGCCACAGTGCCGAAGCTTCTCCGTCTGCTCCTCGAGCAGGTTGTTGGAGACGATGCCGATGCGGGCGCGCGGGTGGAGCGCCGTCAGGAGCTCGCTGCGCGCCGTCCGTGGCGCGTCGGGCCGTCAGGTAGCCCGATCGATACGCCGACGCGACCGCGTCAATCTTGTCCTCGGCGAGCGTGAGGCCGAGCGCTCGGAACACGCGCCGAAACCGCTCGCGCCGCGCCTCGTTCATTTCGACCCGGCCGGCGAGCACCTCGATGTGCATCTCTTCGAGGTAGCGCGAGTGATGACGCTCGAAGTCTTCGAACGTCGACGACGGCGCGAAGCTGTTCGTGCACCCGCAACAGCGCAGCGCCGGCGGATCGATGATGGTCGAAGAGCGTGTCGTCGAGGTCGAAGAGGACCGCCCGTGTCATCCGCTCACCGGCGCCGGCTTGGGACGGAACGCGAGCCACGCCAGGCGCGGCGCGAGCCTGGGGAAATGCCAGAGCAGCCTGCGGCGCGCGGCCCGATACGACAGGCGCCCGCTCGCGTAGTCGACGAGCAGACGCGAGAACTCCGGTCTGGCATTGGCGCCGCGCACCACACGATCCATGCGCTGAGCGCTGTGGAACAAGTATCGTTGAATGAGGACGGAGTCGCGCAGCTCCGCCCCGATCTCCCTGCGCCAGCCTGTGCACGTAACCGCGAGCTGCGCGCGCGGGCACGACGGTGCTCTCGCGGCGGGCGTCGAGAATCGCCTCGGCGGCCAGGTCCCCCGTGACCATCGCGTAATAGATCCCCTCGGCCGAGAAGCCGTTGACGAATCCCCCGGCGTCACCGGCCAGGAGCACGCGCCGATCAGCGGTCCTCCGCAACGGTCCGCCAATCGGGATCAGGAAGGGCGTGAACTGATCGCGCCTCGACTCGCCGTCCATCATCCCGCGCTCGCGGAGATCGCCGACGAACCGTTTGTGCAGATCGTATGGTGCGTCATCTACCTGCTCTTGAAAGTACGAGAGCAGGTATCCGATGCCCGACGTTCACGTGACCGCGCTTCGGGAAGATGTAGGCGTAGCCGTGCGCGCCGCGGTACCCGTAGAACACCGCCAGCGTCTCCGGCTCCGCGGCCGTCAACGATGTCGTCGGCGTCTCCTCCATCATGTCGAGGGCCAGATGACCCTTGGGCCACCCGGGATTGAGGCCAAGGCGTCGGGCAATCACGCTGTTCACGCCGTCGGCCGCGACGACCATCGGGGCGGTGAGTTGACGGCCGTCCCTCAACGTCAAGCGTGACGTGCTCGTCGCCTTGTATCGCCTGCGCGATCGCCGCCGGTGCCAGGACCCGCGCGCCGGCCTCCACCGCGAGCGACACGAGCAGGTGATCGAACTCGATCCGCCGGATCAGCAGGACCGCGGGTCCGTCCGAACGCATGCGAAAGACGTCGCCCGAGGGTCCCTCGAGATACAGCTCCGACACGGGCAGCGTCGGAATGCGGTTCAGGGCGTCGCCGAGAAATGGAAACCGTGAGAGCACGCGCGTGCTGATGCCACCGCCGCACGGCTTCTGTCGGGGCAATGCGTAGCGCTCCACGATCAGCACGCGACGCCCGCCGCGCGCGAGACGACGCGCCGCGATCGCGCCCGCGGGCCCCGCGCCCGCGACGATGACGTCTGCGTCGTGTTTCGTGCTCATGCTAGACTCAACCGATGCCCTCGGACGTACTGGTGATCGCTGCTGAGAATCTCATGCCCGCGCTGCGCGAGCGCGTCGATGTCGAAGGGGACTGCCTCGAGTTCGCGGACACGGAACCCATTCAGGCGCTGCAGGCCATTATCGAACATCGCCCCGGGCTGATCGTGCTCGAGCGCCTCTTCGCTGCCACACCGCGCGGCGCCGCCCTCATCAATCGGATCAAGAGCGATCCGCAGCTCGCCGTGTGCGAGGTGCGGGTCATGTCGCACACCGGCGACTATTCCCGTCAGGTCGTGAAGCCCGCGGCTGTCGAAGCGGCCTCGGCGACGCACAGTCCGTCTGGCACCCAGGCCGGCCGCTCCGTCGCCACCGAAGACGGGCCGGAACGGCCGCTCGACTGGCACGGCACGCGCCGTGCGCCGCGGCATCGCGTCCGCGAAGGCGTCGAGATGCAGCTGGACGGCAATCCCGCGATGGTGATCGATCTGTCGGCGTTCGGCGCGCAGGTGACGTCGCCGACGGTCCTGCGACCCAACCAGAAGGTCCGCATCAGTATTCCGTCGGACGAGTACGTGATGCGTTTCCGCGGCTCGATTGCCTGGGCCAAGTTCGAGCTGCCGAAGGTCCCGGATGCCGCCCCGCAGTACCGGGCCGGCGTCGAGTTCACCGACAGCGATCCGGCAGCCATCGAAGGTTTCTGCGACCGGCACAAGCGCTGACGGCATGTCGGCCCGACGCGAGAGAGCCTGCTACGCCAGCCAGCGCGCGGCGATCGAATCGTCGCGGATGATCGTATCCTCGCGCGCCGACCCCGTCGAGACGATGGCGGCGGGCACGCCCGTCAGTTCCTCGAGACGCCCGATATAACGCTGGGCATCCGGCGGCAGGTCGGCAAACCGCCGCACGCCTTTGGTTGGCGTGGTCCACCCCGGCATCGACTCGTACACCGGCTCGCACGCGGCCAGTTGCGCGAGCTCGCCTGGAAACTCGCTCAACGTCGTCGCCGCCGGATCGATACGACGTGCAGATCTGCAGTTCCTGCATGCCGTCCAGCACGTCCAGCTTCGTCAAGGCCAGCGCATCGAGGCCGTTGACGCGCACGGCGTAGCGCACGGCGACGGCGTCGTACCATCCGCACCGCCGCGGCCGGCCCGTGACCGCTCCGAACTCCTGCCCCGTCTCGCGCAGGCGATCGCCAATCTCGCCGGTCAACTCGGTCGGGAGCGGCCCTTCTCCGACCCGCGTCGTGTACGCCTTCGCGACGCCGAGCACGCCGTCGATCGCGCGCGGCGGAATCCCGAGCCCTGTGCAGACGCCGCCAATCGTGGCGTTCGACGAGGTGACGTACGGATAGGTGCCGTGATCGATGTCGAGGAGCGTGCCCTGCGCGCCCTCGAACATGATCGATCGACCTGTCGCACGCGCCCGCGCGAGAAACAGCGAGATGTCCCTCACCCACGGCGCCATGCGCGCCCAGGCCCGGCTCAGGTCCGCGAGCACCTGTGCGGCGTCCATCACCGAATCGCCAATCAGCCTGTTACGCGCGTCGACGTTGTGACGGACGGCCTCGCTCAGCGCGCGCGTATTCGCCAGGTCGCCGACTCGAACGCCCCGCCGAGCGATCTTGTCCTCGTACGCCGGGCCGATGCCGCGAGAGGTCGTGCCGATCTTGCGCTCGCCGCGCCGCGCCTCGCTGAGCAGATCCAGCTCGCGGTGATACGGCAGGATGAGGTGCGCCTTGTCGCTGATGACCAGTCGGTCGCCGACGTGCACACCGGCCGCGGCCAGCTCGTCGATCTCCGCGAAGAGCGCGTCCGGATCCACGACGACGCCGTTCCCGATGACGCAGGTGATGCCCTCGTGCAGGATGCCCGACGGCAACAGCCGCAGCACGAACTTGCGGCCGTTCGCGTACACCGTGTGGCCCGCGTTGTGCCCGCCCTGATAGCGCGCGACGATCGAAAAATGCGGCGTCAGCAGATCGACGATCTTTCCCTTGCCTTCGTCGCCCCACTGCGCGCCCAAAACGGCTATGTTCATACGTGACGGTCCCGCAGTATTCTACCTTCAATTCCATGATTCATCTGGACGGCAACCGCCTCACGCTCGATCAGTTGCGCGCGATCGCCGACGACTTCGAGCCCGTCGCGCTCGACGCCGAGGCCGCGCGTGCCGTGGACGCCGCGCGCGCCGTCGTCGATCGACACGCGTCGGACGATGCGCCGGTCTACGGCATCAACACCGGCTTCGGATCGCTCGCGGACGTCAAGATTCCAGCGAACGCGCTCGGCGATCTCCAGCGCAACCTGCTGCGCAGCCACGCCGCAGGCGTTGGCGAGCCGCTGCCGGTCCGCGCGGTGCGCGCCATGATGGTGCTGCGCGCGAACGTCCTCGCCAAAGGCTATTCGGGCGTGCGGCGTACGACGCTCGAGAGTCTCCTCGCTGCGATCAACCGCCGCGTGCATCCGGTCGTGCCGAGCCGCGGGTCGGTCGGCGCCAGCGGCGACCTCGCGCCGCTCGCGCATCTCGCGCTGGTGCTGATCGGCGAAGGCCACGCAACGATCGGCGACGACGGCGCGACCCTCGACGGTCGCACGCGCCCTCGAGCGCGCGGGGCTGACGCCCGTCCAGTTGGCGGCCAAGGAGGGACTCGCCCTCATCAACGGCACGCAGGCGTCCGCTGCCGTCGCGTCGCTGGCGCTTCTTGGCGCCGAGCGCCTGGCCCGCACGGCCGACATCGCTGCCGCGCTCTCAATCGACGGCCTGCGCGGGTCGTTTCATCCGTTCGAGCCACGCGTCCACGACTCCCCGGCCGCACGACGGTCAGCGCACGTCCGCCGACAACCTCCTGCGTCTCCTGCAGAACAGCGCCATCAACAAGTCGCACGAGAATTGCGGACGCGTGCAGGACGCCTATTCGATGCGCTGTGCGCCGCAGGTTCACGGCGCGGCGCGTGATGCCCTCGCCTACGTCCGTCGCACACTCGCCATCGAGGCAAACGCCGCAACCGACAATCCGATGGTGTTCTCGCGAGAGGGGGACATCGTGTCCGGCGGGAACTTCCACGGTGCGCCCGTGGCACTGGCCAGCGACGTCATCGTCCTCGCGCTGGCGCAGCTGGCGACGATCTCGGAGCGCCGCGCGGACCGGCTGGTCAATCCGGCGCTGAGCGGCCTTCCACCGTTTCTGACCCGCGAGAGCGGTCTACATTCGGGCTACATGCTCGCTCAGGTGACCGCCGCGGCGCTGGTGTCCGAGCTCAAGACACTCGCGCATCCTGCCAGCGCGGACACGATCCCGACCTCGGCGAACCGCGAAGACCACGTCAGCATGAGCATGGCCGCCGCGTTGAAGGCGCAACGGGCGCTCGACCTCGCCGCGCGCGTGATCGCCATCGAGACATTGCTCGCGTGCCAGGCGATCGATCTGCTCGCGCCGTTGACGACGTCGCCGATCATCGCGTCCGTGCTCGCGCACGTGCGCTCGCGCGTGCCAACGCTCGATGAGGACCGGCCGCCGGCGCCCGACATCGAGTGGATTGCTGGCGCAGTCATCGACGGCGCACTCGAACGCGCGTGTGGCGCGGAAGTCAAGTAAAGAATTTTTGTTTTTCAAATTGACAACGCGCGCGTACGTTTCTAGATTGCTACCTTCGCCGTGGTTGACTGCGAACGACCGCGCGCGAGGGCGTTCCGGACGCTCGACCCGATGAGCACCCTCAGCCGTCACATCACTGCGCCACGCGGCACGACGCTTTCCTGCAAAGGATGGGCGCAGGAAGCCGCACTGCGCATGTTGATGAACAACCTCGATCCGGACGTCGCCGAGCGTCCCGACGATCTGATCGTGTACGGCGGGTCCGGACGCGCCGCGCGCTCGTGGGAAGCGTTCGACGCGATTGTCGCCACGCTGCGGCGCCTTGACGATGACGAAACGCTCCTCGTTCAATCCGGAAAGCCGGTGGGTGTTTTCCGCACGCACCCGTGGTCGCCGCGGGTCTTGATTGCCAACGCGCTGCTGGTGCCGGCCTGGGCCACGTGGGACATCTTCCGGGACCTCGAGGACCGCGGCCTGACGATGTACGGCCAGATGACGGCCGGTAGCTGGATCTACATTGGCACTCAGGGCATCCTGCAAGGCACGTACGAAACGCTGGCCGAGCTCGCGCGTCGCGAGTTCGGCGGGAGTCTGGCGGGCCGGCTGGTCGTGACCGCTGGCCTTGGCGGCATGGGCGGCGCGCAGCCGCTGGCCGTCACGATGAACGAAGGGGTGGCGCTCGTGATCGAAGTGGACGGTGCCCGCATCCAGCGCCGCCTGGCCACGCGGTACCTCGACGAGCGGGCCGGCTCGCTGGACGACGCGCTCGCCCGCGTCGAACACTGTCGACGGCTCGCGCGAACCTCGCTCGATCGGACTCGAAGCCAACGCCGCCGACGTGCTGCCGGAGCTTGCACGGCGGGGCGTGGTGCCCGACGTGCTGACCGATCAGACATCGGCCCACGATGCGCTGAACGGGTACGTACCGAACGGCATGACGCTCGCCGAGGCCAACGCCGTGCGCCGCGCGAATCCGGACGAGTACGTCGCCCGGTCGATGTCGGCGATGGCCGTGCATCGTTCGGGCGATGCTGGACCTCCGCTCGCGCGGGGCCGTCACGTTCGACTACGGCAACAACCTTCGGGCGCAAGCGCAGAAAGCCGGCGTGGCGAACGCGTTTGACATTCCCGGCTTCGTACCGGAATACATCCGCCCGCTATTCTGCCGGGGCAAGGGTCCGTTTCGATGGGCAGCGCTCTCCGGCGATCCCGCCGACATCGCCGCGACCGATCGGCTCGCGCTCCAGATGTTCAGCCACGACGCGGCGCTGTGCCGATGGATTCGCCTCGCGGCCGATCGCGTGGCGTTTCAGGGACTGCCCGCCAGGATTTTCTGGCTTGGCTACGGTGAGCGCGCACAGTTCGGCCTGGCGATCAATGATCTGGTCCGCCGCGGCGAGGTCAAGGCCCCGATCGTGATCGGTCGGGACCACCTCGACGCCGGATCGGTAGCCTCACCCAACCGCGAGACAGAAGGAATGCGCGATGGCAGCGACGCCATCGCCGACTGGCCCGTGCTGAACGCTCTGCTCAACACGTCGTGCGGGGCGACGTGGGTCGCCGTCCATCATGGCGGCGGTGTCGGCATCGGCTACTCGCTGCACGCCGGAATGGTCGTGGTGGCCGACGGCACACGCGAAGCGGACGAGAAGTTGCAACGGGTGCTGACGTGCGACCCCGGCATTGGGGTCGTCCGGCACGCGGATGCCGGGTATCCGGAAGCCATGGCCATGGCGCGCGAGAGTGGCATCGATATGCCGATGATTCCCAGTTCGAACCGGAGCGGAGGACCCGGACGATGATGATTCCCGAGCGCCCATTGCTGGAACGCCGCGTGCTCGCCACGCTCGACGGCACACCGGGCGGTCCAGGTCCTCGCATCCCTGTCGTGCTCGGGGGATGCGGCACGGGCCGGACATCACTCCTCTTGCGTCTTCGTGATCTCATCGGGCGCAGTCAGGCCCAGTACATCGATGCCGAGCGGATCGCGACGACGCCTGAACGCTTTCTCAAGGCGATTCGCGCCGCGTCACCGTTTCCAGGTCCGACGTACGAGCACGCCGCGTCTGGCGAGGCGACGGCGCGCGACGCGTTCGATGCGACACTTGCCTTTCTCGATACAGCCCGCGCGCCGGGCATCACCCCCGCGACGTTTCTCCTCGACGAATTCCTGGAGCTGCGCACGTTCGAGAGCTTCCCCGGCCTGCGAAGCGTCCTGCGCGACCTCGTGTCGGCGCTCACGTCCAGTGGCAACCGGTTCGTGCTGACGAGCCGTTACGCCGCGCGGGCGCATCGCCTGCTGCGTGACGCGCCGTCGGAGTTCGAGATCATCCACGTGGCCCCGCTGTCGGGCGCCGAAGTACCGCGCGACGCTGCCGGGTGGCCACGCCGATGAGGGCGACGAGATGCCCGGCGTGGAAGAGGCCCGAGAGCTCGAGCGGGACGAGCTCGCGCGCATGGTGCAGGCGCTCTCCGACGGACGTCCGGTCTACGCGCGGGCGATCGCCGAAACCGCGACAGCGCTCGCCTCCCGTGGCACCGCCGACCCCATCAGCGCGCTGGCCGCCCTCCTCGCGCCTGGTGCCGAGCTCGCCCAGGCGTGCCGCTTCTGCTACGAGCTCCGCCTCCATCGCGCGCGCGGCTACGGTGCGCTCAAGGCGATCCTCGAGGTCCTCTCGGAGGAGGAACCGCTCACGCTCACCGAGATCGCACTGCGTCTCCATCGCACCCCGGGCTCCACGAAGGACTACCTCTCGTGGCTCGAGGACGTCGATCTGATCGTGTCCCGTCAAAAGCGCTACAGCTTTGCGGACCCGATGCTGCGCCTGTGGGTGCGCCTGCACTGCCGCCCCGTGCCGCCGTCGGAAGACGACATCGCACGCGAGCTCCAGTCGTACGTGCTCGCCAGGCTTCCCCATGCGGAGCCTGCGATGGCGCTCGCGGGCAATCAGCCGACGGACCGCGAGAAGAGCTGGGGGATCATCGAGATCGACTAGTGTCGGGCTGAGGCTGAGGACCTGGTCGAGGGCGGGGATGCGCGCGGGGCACGCTCACGGCGCCAACGACTCCAACGCCGCGCGCGCGGCGGCCTGGGCGGCTTCTTTCTTGCTCCGCCCTTCGGCCTGCGCGACGGGCTCCCCGTCAACGAGCACTTCGACCAGGAATCGCTTGTGATGGTCCGGGCCGATCTCCGCGGCGAGCCGGTAGGCCGGGAGCCCGCGCCCGCGTGACTGCAGCCACTCCTGCAGCGCCGACTTCCAGTCGTCGGTGAACGCCGCCTCGATCCCGGTCCGTCGGGCTTCCACAATCAATGATGCGAACTGCCGCTCGATGAAGCCTTGCGCGGCCTCGATGCCGCCGTCCAGATAGACCGCCGCGATCAACGCCTCGTAACCGTCCGCAATGATCGCCCGCTTCCGTCGGCCACCTGTCTTCTCTTCCCCGCGACCGAGAATCAGGAAATCCCCAAGGCTCAGCGCTTCGCCCAGACGCGCGAGCGACGCGGCGGATACCAGTGACGCCTTCAGCTTCGACTTGTGTCCTTCGTTGTGCTGCGGGAACTCGCGGAACAACATGTCCGCGATCACGAAGCCGAGCACGGAATCGCCGAGAAACTCCATCGACTCGTTGTCGAACACGCCGCCGCTGGCGTCCTCGTGGACGCGCGACCGGTGCGTCAGCGCGTGCTCGAGCAGCCCGCGGTCGCGAAAGCGGTATCCGATCACACGCTCGAGCGGTTCGAGCTCCGACCCGAACGGTACGACTCGACCACCCTCCACCTCGTCGCGGTGGCTCTCGATGATCCTCAACGCCGCGGCGGCATCGTCGGCGTTGACCGCGACCCGCCGCTCCCACGACTGGTTGTTCAGCGCCAGCGGGAACGCGGTTCGCGAGTTGTCGCTGAGGACCGCGGAAAAGATCCCGTGGGTCTCGAGCAGACCCCGGATCACGTTGGCCTCGATTTCAGACGGCGTCCGAAAGATGATGACGAGATCGTTCAAGGGCTCCGCGCTCACTTCCGCTCGTAGACGATGCGCCCGCCTACGATGGTGTAGACCGGGCTGGTGTTCAGGATTTCCCGCGGCGGAATCGCGAACACGTCCTGCGACAGCAACACCATGTCCGCGAGCTTACCTTCGCTCAGGCTGCCCTTGTCCCGCTCGGCGAACTCCGCATAGGCCGACCCCAGGGTGTAGTACTCGATCGCCTGATCCATGGTGATCCGCTCGTCGGGAAACCAGCCTGCCGCCGGCGTGCCGTCGGGAAACTGGCGCGTCACAGCCGCGTACAGACCGACCATCGGGTTCATCGGCTCGACGAACCAATCGGTCCCGAACGCGATGCGCGCGCCAGCATCGACGAACGACTTGAAGTTGTACGCGACCTTCGACCGCTCGTGTCCGATCCGCCGCTCCGACCATCGCATATCGTCGATGCAGTGGCTCGGCTGGATCGACGCGATGACCCCTGCGTCGCGGAACCTGGCCTTGTCGGCAGCGCGGACGACCTGTGCGTGCTCGATCCGCGGGCGCCGATCCCGTGCGCCGCGGTCCTGCTGCAGCTGTTCCAGCGCATCGAGGACGATGGCATTCGCGCGGTCGCCAATCGCGTGCACGATGACTTGAAAGCCTGCGGCATCGGCCGCGAAGATGGCCCGCTGCAGGTCCCCAGGCGTGTGCAACAGGAGGCCCGTTGTCGACGGATCGTCGGTGTACGGCTCGAAGAACGCCGCCGTTCCCGAGCCCATCGATCCGTCCGCAAAGAGCTTGATGCCGCCAATACGAACCCAGTCGTCCCCGAAGCCGGTTGCCACGCCAGCGGCGGTCAGACCGTCGATCCCATGGTTCTGGATCGAGTAGATGCGTGCGGTCAGCTCGCCTCGTCCACGCAAGGCCTGATAGGCCTGGAGCTCCATGGCGCTGGCCGTCATGTCCTGCAGGGTCGTAACACCAACAGAGCTCGCGTGGCGTAACGCCGCGCGCGCCTTGTCCATTGTCTGCTCGAGCGAATCGGGCGGGACGGCGCGGGTGATCAAATCCATCGCGTTGTCCTTGAAGACGCCCGTCGGCTGACCTGACGAGTCCCGAACGATCGTGCCGCCTTCAGGCGACCGCGTGCCGGGACCGATACCGGCGAGCCGCATGGCGAGCGCGTTCGCGAGCCCCATGTGCCCGTCGAGCCGCTGAAGGAAGACTGGGTTGTCGGCGGTCACGGCGTCGACGACCTGGTGAACAGGGAGCGCCTTGCTGGGCCAGGCTTCGTGATCCCAAAAGCCGCCAAGGATCCACCGGCCCTTCGCTTGACGTGCCGCATAGTCGCCGAGACGACGGGCGAAGTCCTGCTCGCTCGTCGCGGGACGCAGGTTGATGCCGACCAATTCGTCGGCGCCGCTTATCAAGTGCACGTGCGCGTCGTTGAAGCCGGGCACGAGCAGCCGACCACCGGCGTCGATCACCCGTGTCTTCGGGTCAGCCGTGGCCCTGACGTCTTCGTTGCGGCCGACACGCCCGAGGCGGTCCCCGCACACCGCCACGGCCTGCGCCGATGGCATCGACGGGTCGACGGTGTGCACGCGCGCGTTGACGATGATGAGGTCGGCCACACATCCCCGCCCAGCCGCGCCGACCATCGATCCGCCTGTGTGCATCGTAAGAATCGCTGCCATCCAGAGGAACGGACGGCGCCTCATACTGCGACTCGCTCCTCCGACGTGAACGCCCGCTCGACCTTGATGAGAATCATCGTCATATCGTCGTGCTGATCGGCGGTGCCGACGAACGCCTCGATCTCACGGAGGATGCGTTCCCGGAGCTCGCCGGACTCGAGGTGGCCGTGTTCCGCCACGAGCCGGCCCAGGCGTCCCTCGCCGAACAAGTCACTCTGGACGTTCATCGCTTCGGTGATGCCGTCCGTGTAAAAGACGAGCACATCGCCCCGGTGAAGGTCGAGGCTCTCCTCTTCCAGCAGCTCGGCGAACTTCTCGGTGGCGCCGGGAATGCGAAGCCCGACGACGATGCCGCTGGGCGCCAGCACCTGCACTTGCGACCCGACGCTCGCAGCCGACAAGAACATCAGGGGGCAATGCCCCGCCCGAGCGAACGTCATCGAGCCCGCGGCAAGATCGAGCACGGCGTAGGTCATCGTAATGAAGCTGCGCGTGTCGAGATTTTCAGAGATGATTCGGTTCACCTCCATCAGAAGCTGTCGCGGCGACTGATAGATTTGGCTCAGCGACAGCACGAGGCCCTTGAGCTCCGCCATGTACAGGGCGGCGGATGTTCCCTTGCCCGACACGTCGGCGATCAACACCCCGAGGCGATCGTCGCCCAACCGAAAGAAGTCGTAGTAGTCCCCTCCAACCTCGCGCGCCGGTACGCACAGCGCGGTCACCGTAATGCCCGGGAACTCGAGCGAGCCTCGTGGCAGCAGCGACATCTGAATCTGCCGCGCGATTCGCAATTCTTCTTCCATACGCTTCTTCTCGGCGGCCGTCTGGAGCAGGTTCTCGATGCTGCCAGTCATCTGGTTGAACGAGTCGGCCAGCTCGCCGAGCTGATCGCGGGACTGGATGTTGATCCGGTGCGTGAAGTCTCCTTGCCGCACGCGCTCCGTGCCGGTGAACAGCTCGTGGACGGAACTCGTGATCGACTTCGCCAGCGCAAGCCCCATCAACAACGCCACCGCCTCGATGATCAGAAAGAGGATGGCAATGACGACCACGACGACCAGAATGGCATCGGCCAGGAGCATGCCGTTCAGCACGAACGACTGCGCGCTCGCGAGCTGTTTGTAGAGCTCTCCCAGCCGGTAGCTGATCGCCATCGTGGCGCGGTGCGGCGCCCCGGTCGCCCAGTCCCGGTAGTCGAGCTGCGTGACGCTCTTGGTCCACAGGAGCGTGACACCGCTCGGATACTTCGCGCTCGACGTCTCCTGCTTCGTGCCGCGCGTCCGTGTGGCCTGCTCCTCGGTCGTGACCGACCCGGCGCGCACCGCGGTCTGATCGTGCAGGTACTGGATCATCTGATCGTCGATGGGCACGTCCACGACGACGATGCCCGCCTTCGCGCCCGTGCCCGTCTTCACCGCACTGCGCACGATGAGCTCTGCCTGGTCGGGCGCTCCCGGAAGCGGCTGCGCGAGCGTACCCGCAAACAGGTCGTCCTTCAGCCACGCGGGCACCGACGTCGGCGCAGTCGAGTGCTCCCAGCGGCCGGCGCTGTACGATGTGCCGTCGGCGGCCACGTACACCACCGAGAGGGCGGGATACTGACGGGAGCGGATCCTGTGCACGCGCTCGATGGTCTGCGCCGCGGTCGAAGGATTCCGGCTGATCTCGAGCGCCGCCGCCTGCGCCACCACCTTGACGTCGTCGATGACCTTGTCGTAGCCGCTCTTGAAGAGATACGCGGCCACGCCCATGAACAGGACGGCGCTGCAGAAGAGGAAGAACACGATGATCAGCAGCGACGGCACGACGCCGATGAAGATGTACGACAGAATCAGCTTCCGACGGACCCGCCAGAGCAGCTGACGCTTCATCAGCACGAACAGCCGCCAGACGAACACGAACACGGCAATCGCCAGACCGATGGATGCCGTGGTGCTGACGAGATGGACGAGGGTCGGCGGCTCCGCGAACGCCCGCCAGAACGCGACGACGAGCTTCAGCGAAGCGGAAATGAGAAACAGGCGGCCAGGCCAGGTGGTGAGGAGTATCTCTGTCGGAGACTGTCGCAACGGCTCCTGCAATGGCGGCGCGCCGCGCGTCGGCAGCGCCGCCGCTGACCTCCGGCGTCGACCTGTCTGGTGCGTGTCCGGAAGTCGTTCGCGCGCCATGTGCGATTGAAAATCGCATGATAACAGAGTACCGTCAACCACCATGACCCTCCCGCCGGGCGCGCGCTTCTCGACGATCTGCATTCATGCCGGTCAGACGCCCGACGCGGGAACGGGCGCGATCATCACGCCGATCTTCCAGACCTCGACCTACGTGCAGGAAGAGCTCGGCCGTCACAAGGGTTACGAGTACGCGCGGACGCAAAACCCGACACGTGCGGCGCTCGAAGCCAACATCGCGGCCATCGAGGGAGGCGCGGGCGCGTGCGCGTACGCCTCGGGCATGGCCGCGATCGGTGCGATTGCGAGCCTGCTGCGCTCAGGCGATCACGTCGTCGTCACCGACAACACGTACGGCGGGACGTTTCGATTGTTCGAGCGGGTGCTGACGAAGTACGGCCTCGAGTTCAGCTACGTCGACACGTCCCAACCGGAGCTGATCGAGCGGGCCGTTCGTCCGGCCACGAAGATGCTGTTCGTCGAGACGCCCACCAACCCGGTGATGCGACTGACCGACCTCGCCGCCGCGGCGTCGCTCGCCCACTCGCACAACCTTCGGCTCGTCGTCGACAACACCTTTGCGAGCCCCGCCGTCCAGCGCCCGATTGCCCTTGGCGCCGACATGGTGATGCACAGCACGACCAAGTACCTGAATGGTCACAGCGACAGCGTCGGCGGCGCCGTGGTCGCAGCGCGCGCGGAGGATGTCGAACAACTCAAGTTCATTCAGAACACCGGCGGCGCGATTCTCAGTCCGTTCGATTCGTGGCTGGTGCTGCGCGGAACCAAGACGCTGACGGTGCGAATGGCGCAGCACAACAAGAACGGCCTGGCCCTGGCACGGTTTCTGGACGGACATCCAAAGGTGCGGCGGGTCCTCTATCCAGGGTTGCCCAGCCACCCGCAGTTCGAGCTCGCCAAACGGCAGATGCAGGGATTTGGCGGGATGCTCTCGTTCGACGTCGGTGATTTCGAACAGGCGCGGCGGGTCTGCAACTCCGTCAAGCTCATGGCGCTCGCCGAAAGCCTCGGGGGCGTGGAGACGCTCATCTGCCATCCCGCGACGATGACGCACGCGTCGGTGCCTGCCGAACGGCGGCAATCGATCGGACTGACCGACAGCCTCGTGCGCATTTCAGCCGGCATCGAAGACACCGATGACCTGATCGAGGATCTCGATCAGGCGCTTCGCTGACGCGCGCACTCAACGCCCGGCGGGCCGACCTGTCCGGCGGTGCCGCACCAGCTCGACGATCATCGGCATCAGGGACACGAAGACGATCCCGATGGTGACGAGCGAGAAATTCTGCTTCACGATCGGGACGTTGCCGAAGAGGAAGCCCGCGCCAACGCACAGCACGACCCACGCTGCGGCCCCCACGAAGTTGTAGAACACGAACGTCGCGGACTGCATGGCGGCTGCACCAGCCACGAACGGTACGAACGTCCTGACGATCGGCACGAAACGACCGAGCACGATGGCCTTCCCGCCGTACTTCTCGAAGAAGGCGTGGGCGTGCGTCAGGTGATCGCGGTTCAGCAGACGCTGCAGGAGCCCGGACCGATCCGTCGCGCTGAACGCCCGTGGGCCGATGGCTCGTCCGATCGCGTAATTGACCGCGTTGCCGGAAAAGGCAGCGAAGAACAACAGCCCGATAGCCGCAGGTGTGCTCAGGGCGCCGGTCGCGCACAGCGCACCCGTGGCGAACAGCAGGGAGTCGCCCGGAAGGAACGGGGTGACCACGAACCCGGTTTCCGCGAAGACGATGATGAACAGGAGTCCGTAGACCCAGGATCCGGTACTCGCGCACGAACTCGAGCAGGTGCGTGTCGCTGTGAAGAATGAAGTCGAGAAGCTGGCTCATGCGGTGGACATTGTGTCACACCGCTTGCGAGCGACACCGCTGGTCAGGATTTGAGGCGCGTCGAATCCGCGATCCAGCGCAGGTAGGCGTCGTTGCCATCCACGATCGCCAGCACGACGAACTCGGGGACCTCGTACGGGTGGAGCTCCCGGACGCGCTCCCACAGCGTTTCGGTCCGCTCGCGGGTGGTCTTGATAATCACCTGGCGTTCGGATTCCCGCTCGACGCGCCCTTCCCACCGGTAAACGGATTCCATCGCCGGCAGGAGATTGACGCACGCGGCAAGCCGCTCCTCGACCAGCGCCTTCGCAAAGGCGACGACGTCGGCGTCGACGGGAAGCGTGGTCAGGATGAGAACGTGTTCAACGGCCATGTGGAGAGCGATCGCTAATCTGCAGAAGGAGATCGGACGAAACTATCTGTACAAAGGAACGCGCCCGAGCATGCCACAGCCCGCAGGTCCCAACCAAATCCCAGGCCGGAGCGCGGACACGCCGCCTCTCCGGCGGAGGCGTGCCGAACCGGCGCCGCCCGGGCCGTCGCCCTTACGAAACCGGATCCTCAATTACGTTCTCGCCCTGATCACGGTCGTGCTGGTCGTCGATGCCCTCGTGGGCGACAAGGGACTGCTCGAAACAATTCGGGCCCGGCGTCAGTTCGCTGGCGTGGAGGCCGCGCTGGCAGCCACCCGCCAGGAAAACGCGCGCCTGCGCGAGCAGGTCAGGCGGCTGAAAGAAGATCCCGCGTCGGTCGAGGCGATCGCCCGTGAAGAGCTGGGGCTCATCCGGCCCGGCGAGATGCTCTTCATCGTCCACGATATCGATGGCAAGAAGAAGTAACGCCAGGACCGAGTCACCGGCCTGTTGATGGCCACGACCAGAAATCCCCATCGTTGACGACGAGGCCCGTGCCGGTTCCATCTGCACGGTCGTCCGACGCAGGCTCAGCTCGGGTCGCTCGCCAGCCGGTCGGGCATGACGAAGCTGGCGCGCGCCCGCTCACTCCATAGGGTCTCGGGGCGATAGTACCGGTCCAGGACGGAAGGTTTCCACGCGAACAGGTCGGGATTGCGCGCGACGAAGGCGTCCCACGAGCCGTCCCCGTCGCCGTCCGCCAGGCGCTCGCTGATGATCAGGAGAAACGCCACGGTGACGGTCTCGTGATAGAGGGTCGGCTTGCCCTGCGCGGTGGCAAATCGCCGTAACGACTCGCTGAACCGCTTCATCGCCTCCGGGAGGGGATGCTCGCGCAGATACCACCAGGCGACATGGACGTGCTGGGCATGATGAAACCCGCCCGCCGGCTCCTCCCCCGCCTCGAACGCGCGTACCAGCGCCTCGTCATCCATAGGAGCCGCATTGTCGCATCTTCGTCCGCCGCGCTGGCGCATTGGGGTCTGACCCCAAGCGAGCCGGCCGGACGTCCAAATTGGGGTCTGACCCCACGGCCCAAGGCCCGCCTACCGCCCGGGCAGGGCGACCGGACGATCGAGGGTGGCTCGGTCCCACTTCGCGAGGGTCGCGGCCTGATTGTAGGTGGTCTGCACGAACGCGAGGAGGGCCTCGTCCGGTGACGCTGCCGTGCGGACAGCCTCGTACGGCAGGAGGAACTGCCCCATCTCGCGATGGTAGTACGCCGCAGCGGGCTGGATCGCGCGCGTTCTCGAGGCCGGCGGGCGCAGGCACCGCGTAGGCGTAGAACGACGGTTCGAGAATCAGACCGCTCCCCGGCCAGAACCCATGACTGATCACTTCATGCGAGTACGCCTCGCGCATGAAGGCTGGACCCTCGCGCGGCGGCGCGGGCCGGCCGGAGAACCGGGTAACCGCGAGGTCGAAGCTGCCCCAGAAGAAATGTATGGGACTGCATTTACCGACGAAGCTCGCACCGCGCCTGCGCGAACACGCGCGCGACCTGCACGAACACCCGCCAGGCGCGGTTGGCATGGACAGGATCGTACGTGTGATGCGCGGTATCGTCCTCGAAGCGCACCGGATCGGGAATCTCGACGGGCATCGACCAGATCTTCACTGGCATCGAGAGGTCGCGCAGCATGGCCATCACCTCCGCGTAGAAGGCGGCCACGGATCGCGGCGCGAGCGGCAGCGTCCGGCGCTCGCCATGTGACGTCTCGATCACGAGCTGATGGTCGATGAAGTCGAACGCGATGGTGAACGATCGATCGCCGTACGGCAGCACGTGAGTCGACAGCCCGCGAGCGGTGACCTCGAACGAGATGCCCCACGCCGTGGTTGATCGGCGGCGCCAGCGCGAGCGCCACCTTGCCGACCACCTGCGTCCACATATGGAGCGTCGCGTAGGTGTCCTTCCACTCGTCGTAGGGCAGCGCGGGCCAGCGGGGATCGGTCATGGCTCGACCATCGTACCGCAGAACACGCTACCCACCGCCGGCGAGCTTCGCGAGCTCGTCGTTCGTCCAGGGCTTCGTGCGTCCTCCGTGGACGAGCGCGTGCGCGCGACCTCGGCCGGATCCACCGCCGATCCGGTCTGACCCCACTCGCGCCGGATGTACGTGAGCACGGCGGCAATCTGATCGTCGGTCAACGTGTACCCGAGCTGCGGCATCAGACCGATGGATCCTTCCTTGCCGTTCAGCAGAATCCGAATCGGGACGCCGGGTGACGCCAGCGCGAGCTCCGACCCGACGAGGGCCGGCGCAACGCGCTCGAGGCCTCGCCCGTTGGGCTGATGACACGCGGCGCACAGGTTCAGATAGATCTCGCGACCCGCGGTGAATCGCGTTTGCTCCGCCGGCGACAACGGCGCGACCGCCGCCGTGACGCCATCGGCTTTGCCTGGCCATCGCAGGCGCGCGAGGACGGCGCGCGCGCGATCGGCCAGCGGGTCCGCCGGTGCGGACGCCACCGCCACCAGCGACGGTTCGCGCGACAGCGTCAGCACGGGCCGTCCGCGTCCGCGACCTCCGCGGCCGCCGTCTGACGCATTGTCAGCGTCGTGCGCTCCCGGAAACGCCGCAGCTCCTCCAGGACCGCCCCGTGCGCCCGGACAGGTCGGGCACGGCCCCCCGCCGCGGGCGACGTCGCGTCGAGGCAGAGAGCCGGGCGCAGCGCGGTCGAGCAGCGCGACTTCGGCGCCGCCGAGCAGCGCCGACCGCTGCCACGGCGCGCTGGTCGCCTTCCCCATCGCATCGAACAACGAGAGCACCGCGCCCTCCTGCCCGCCGCGGACGATGGTCGCGGCGAGCATCGTGATGGCTGCTGTCCGCTCTGGCGTCTCACCCACGTCCTGCATGATGCGATCGAGCACGCGCGCCTCGCCGCCAGCCACCCCGCTCAGCGCCGCGTCCATCACAACCGGATCGCTCGCGTTCGTTTCGAGAACGCCGGCAATCGCAGGCACCTTTGCCGCCTCGCGGCATCTCGCCCAGCGATGCGGCAAGCTGTTCCCGGACCTCCCAGTCCGGATCCGCCGAGAGCTTCACGATTGCGGCCTGGATACGGGCGTCACCGGTGCGAAGCCACCGCTCCGCCAGGCGAACACCAGCCACGCGGACGTCCCGTGAATCGTCCCCGAGCGCCCGCGTGACGTCCGTTGGCGTCGAGCGCGTCCATCCCGTCGAGTGTCCACAATGCATGGAGGCGTGTCCGCGGCCCTCCCGCGCGCCGGACGCGAGCGCCCGCAGCGGTTCCAGCGCGGATCGATCATTGCGCTCCACCAGCAGTCGCTGCGCGGTATCTCTCCACCAGCCGTTCGGATATGACAGCAGATCCACGAGCCGGGCCGCCGGGGCCTTCGACAGCGATGGGATGACGTCCCTCTTCGTCGTGTCGTGGACGACCCGGTAGATGCGGCCGCGACCGATGGGGTGTTCCAGGTGCCGCGACAGAATCTGATCGCGGAGGTACTCGGTGATGAACCCTCGATGCTGAACGACGCCGCGATACATGTCGACGACGTACAGCGTGCCGTCCGGCGCGGACGACAGGTAGACCGGACGGAACCGTTCGTCGGTCGATGCGATGAACTCCCCGCGCTCGTAGGCTTTCCGGCCGCGCAGCGTCTGTCCATCGTCGGTCACGACAATCCGGCTGACCAGGTTGCCCGCAGGTTCTGCCACGAAGACGTTGCCCTACAGCTCCGACGGGAGTCGATCGCCGCGATACACCGTCGGAGCGCACGCTGCGGTGAACGCCGCCAGCGTTCCGTCCGGCCGCAGTATCCCCGCCTGATAGCCGCGATTGACGCCGCGCGTCGGACGCACCGGCCAGACGGTGTTCAGCGTGTCGTCGGTCCCCCCGAGGAACTCATCGCTCCCGCGCGTGCGGATCAGCGCGGGATTGCGCGCGAAATACGGCGTCGGCACCAGGTCCACATGGAGCGCCGATTCGTTCGAATTCCGGAACACACGTCCAGCATCGTCTTGCGAGGCGCCCCACTGCCCGCGCGTGCAGCGTCTTTTGAACCACGAGCTTGTCGTTCTCGAGACGAAGGTTGCAGATCCACCTCCGAGGTATAGATCCAGTTGTCCATCGCCCACAGCAGGCGTGTTGGCGTTGTGCTCGACGTTCGCGTCGAGCCGGCCGTAAGCATTCGAGCACGAGCTCCTTCGTGTCGGCCTTCAGATCACCGTTCGTGTCCTTCATCAGCCAGAGATTCGGCGGTTCGCCCGACGAGCACACCGTGCTCGAGCACCGCCAGCGCGCGCGGGAGGACGAGGCCGTCCGCAAAGACCGTGCGTTTGTCCATCGTTCCATCGTTGTCGGTGTCTTCGAGGACGACGACCCGACCGAGAGGATTGTGCTCGCCGGTCGCCTGGATGTCGTTCATGTACCCGACCATCTCGACGACCCACATGCCGACCGTCGGGATCCCAGTCGATCACGACGGGGTCCTGAACCAGCGGCTCGCTGGCGACCAGCTCCAGGTGATAACCCGGCGGCATGTAGATCGTCTTGAGCTCTTCCGCCGGCGCGAGACCGGCGAGTCGGCGGAGACGGGCTGGACGTCTGGCGGCCACGAGCGTGGAGTTTGAAAACCGGCGCCGGTTGCAACCCCGATCACCACGAAGACGGCGGCTGCCAAGAGTCTGGTTGGGTTCATGCGGATTCAATCGTAGGATTGGCCTTCATGAAGATCACCGATGCCAAGGTCGTCGTGTGCTGCCCCGGCCGGAACTTCGTCACCCTCAAAATTTACACCGACTCCGGATTGTACGGGCTGGGCGACGGGACCCTGAACGGCCGCGAGCTGGCCGTAGCCAGCTACCTTCGCGACCATGTCGTCCCATGCCTCGTCGGACGCGATCCGTTTCAGACCGAAGACATCTGGCAATACCTCTACAAGGGTGCCTACTGGCGCAAGGGTCCGGTCACCATGACCGCGATCGCCGCGGTTGACGTCGCCCTGTGGGACCTCAAGGCCAAAGCGCTCGGCACGCCGCTCTACAACCTGCTCGGCGGCAAGGTTCGTGATGGCGTCATGGTGTACGGCCACGCCTATGGCAGCACGATCGAGAAGACGGTCGAAGACGTCAGACGGCATCTGGATGCCAAGTACGTCGCGGTCCGCGCGCAGTGTGCCATCCCGGGCCTGCCCACGACGTATGGCGTTGCCAGCGATGACCGTTCCTACGAGCCTGCGCAGAAGGGGCTCCCGGCCGAGCATGCCTGGTCGTCCGAGAAGTACCTGCGGTTCGCGCCCATCCTCTTCGAAGAGCTCCGCCGCGCCGTTGGCGATGACGTTCACCTGCTTCACGACGTGCATCATCGCCTCACGCCGATTCAAGCAGCCGGGCTAGGCAAGGCGCTCGAGCCGTTCCATCTGTTCTGGATGGAGGATGCGACGACGGGTGAGCTGCAGGATGGATTTCGCGTCATTCGACAGCACACCACGACGCCGCTCGCGGTCGGCGAAGTGTTCGACACGGTGTGGGACGCACGGCTCCTGATTACCGAGCAGCTCATCGACTACTTGCGCATGTCGCTGCGCGCGGGTGGCATCACCGCGCTGCGGAAGGTCGCCTCGTTTGCCGATCTGTATCACGTGCAGATGGGGTGTCATGGCGCGACGGATCTTTCACCGATCACGATGGGCGCCGCCCTGCACTTCGATGCATCCGTCTCGAATGTTGCGATTCAGGAATACATGCCCCATTCCAAAGAGACGCTCGAGGTGTTCCCTCACGGCTATCGATTCGCCGATGGCTACATGCACCCGTCGGACACGCCAGGCCACGGCGTGGACTTCGACGAGCGGCTCGCGAGCAACTATCCGTACGAGCGGGCGTATCTCCCCGTCAATCGCAAGATCGATGGGACGCTGTGGGACTGGTGAGCAGCATGCCCGTTGGCGCGCCGAATGCCCTCGCCGCGCTCGTAGATCTTCCGTCCGCGTAAATACGTGCGCCGTACGACGCCACGCAGCTCGGCGGCCGCGATAGGGGGTCAGCGTGATGCCGATGAAAGAGCGCCGTCGGATCGATGATGAACTCCGCGTCCGGATCGAAGATCACGAGGTCAGCGTCGCGGCCCACGTCGATCGCGCCTTTGCGATCGAGACGGGCAAGGCGAGCGGGCGCGGCACTCATCCAGCTCGCCAGCCGCTCGAGCGAATGGCCGCGCGCGCGCGGCAGCCGTCCACATCACCGGCAACCCAAGTTGCACGGACGCGATCGCCTCCCCACGCCGTCAGAAAGTTTCCCGACGCGGTGTTCTTCATTGCCGGAGGCGCTGGCGAGTGATCCGAGACGACGGCGTCGATCGTGCCCGCGTCGAGCGCCGACCAGAGGTCATCCTGATTCGTCCGATCACGAATTGGCGGCGCGCACTTGTACTCAGTGGCGCCGTCCGGAACCTCCTCGGCGGCACACGCGAGGTAGTGCGGACACGTCTCGACGCTCAGAGGCAAACCGGCGGCGCGCGCATCGGCAATCGGCTCCACCGAATTCGCGGACGACAGGTGCACGATGTGCGTGCGGACGCCGTACTCGACGCACAGCCGGATGAGAAGGGCGATCGCCTCGTCTTCCGCGGCGTTCGGCCGACTCGCGAGATACGTGGCGTACGACCGTGGATGCGCGTGAGCGTCTGTGTTCCCTGCCGCATCGAGCGGTCCTGGTACCTCGGCGTGCACCAGCAGCGTAGCGCCAATCCGCGCGAGCGTCGGAAGCGCCACTCGCAGATCGCGTTCTGAAACCGCGGGAAACTCGTCGACGCCAGACGGAACGAGAAACGCCTTGAACCCCCGTACGCCCGCGTCGAGGAGCGCGGCGAGATCGGGCTCGTTGCCGGGAATCACCCCTCCCCAGAAGCCGACGTCGACGAAGCACTGCCCTTCCGCCGCGCCCCGTTTGACGTCGAAGGCGTCGAGGGTGGTGGTCGCAGGAATGCTGTTGAGCGGCATGTCGACGAGGCTGGTCACGCCGCCCGCGGCTGCGGCACGTGTCGCCGACTCGAACCCTTCCCACTCGGTCCGGCCCGGCTCGTTGACGTGAACGTGGGAGTCGACGAGGCCAGGCAGGATCACCGCCGCTCCCGCATCGTCGATCGGACAACCGTGCGGGAGGTCCTCGATGCTCGACACCGCGGCAATGCTGCCGTCCTTGACGTGAATGGCGGCAGAACGGATCCCGGACGGCGTGACGACGCGCTGACCCACGACGACGAGGTCGGGCCGCACCATGTCAGAGCTCGACGATGTTGAGCTCGATCTTCTGGTAGCCGTGCGCGCGCGCCCACGCATCGAGCGTCTCGGCAGCGACTTCGTCCACGATCGGCACGGCCGATTCGAGCCTGTCGAGATCGATCGACTTCAGATAGTGCTGGCAGGCATCGCAGGTGTCCACGCGCATGTGCTCGAACGCCGGCGAGTGGTAGCGACCAATCCGCCGTGGCTCTGTCTCGCCGCAGTAGGCGCAGCGCGTTTCCCGAAACACCCACGCCGTCGAGCATGTGCCGCACTCGAGGTGCCGGGCGCGGCCGTTCGACGCCGGGCTGCCGTCGAGAATCGAGACCTGCGGAGCGCCACCGCAGAACGGACACAGGTTGTCGGCGCGCGTCATCTCGCGATCGACGGGAGGTACGCCAGCCAGCGCCAGGCACTGCGCGTACGGCTGCATGACGAGGCGGCCGAGAAAGTCCCGCGTCGAGGACGTTCGCCAGGACGTGACGAGCATCGACTCGACGGCTGGCTCGCCCTGAGCGATCCAGCGCCGCGCCTGCTCCGCCAGAAGCGGCGGACCGATTCTCGCGAGCGCCGAGAGCATGGTCTCGGCGCAACTGTTGACGATGACCAGGTCGCGCGCGAACGAGCCCGATAGTTTGTTCGCCCGCTGCCACAACGTGTCGAAGCACTCGCGCTGCAAGGCGAGCAAATCGCCGTAGACGAGCATCAGCGGCCGGGCCGCTTCGTCCTGATCAGCGAGCGCTTTTGCACGATCGATTCGCGCACCCCACACATCGCGCATAGCAGCATGATACGGCACCGTCCGGTGCGCTCCCCTACGCGCGACGTGAGCAGCGCGCCGACCCTCGCGGACGCCAGCGCGCTGCGGATCGACTCCCGATCTGGCTAAGCCACGAACCGACGGACGGCCAGCGACAACATGAGCCGGGAGATGCCGCTGAAGAGCATGCTGATGCCGACCAGCGTCCCGATAACCCATGCCGCGCTCGACGGCCACGTGCTGGCAATCATGGCGGCGAGGAGCAGCGTCACGATGCCGTCGAGCAGCAGCCAGCCCGCGCCCGACGACGCCCGCATCTGCCACCACGCGGCAAACTCCACCACCCCCTCCGCGAACAGGTATCCGGCCACGGCAAGCGTCAGCGACGCGAGGCCGACCGCTGGATGCGCCAGCAGGTAGAACGCGATCCCGCCATAGACGACGCCGAGCAGAATCTCCCAGAGGACGCCGCCCGCCGTGCCACTGCGCCAGGCCAGCAGCAGATGCAGGACGGCGCTGAACAGCAGGAGCCACGCGACGAGGCCGGTGATGGCGATGCCTGCGACCTGCGGAACGGCAATGGCCAGTAACCCCGCAGCGATCATCAGGACACTGACGACAAGCGACCAGGTCGTCGCGGTGCGAACGCGAGCCGACAATTCATTGGGCATCGATCCTCCTTGCCAGACAGGAGGGCAAATCATAGATCGGTTCCGCCTTGCCGTCCTTAATTCCGCAATCCGGGCCGCGCTCGTCCTAGTGGCTCCGGCTGCGGAGTCCGAACCCGCGATACAGCAATGCGAGGGACAACCAGGCCCCGATGGCGCCAATCGGGTAGCTGATGCCACGCGGAAAGACGAAGGCGAGGACGGCGAGAACCCCGAGCAACAGGCCCGCAATCATGGTGATGTGGGCTTCGACGGGCTCGAGCACGCGCCGATTCGTAATTGCCGCCGTCACGGTGTTGCCGATTCGTGCCGCGCCCGCCACGACGCGGCCGCCGCTGCCCTGCGCGACCTGACGGCCCTTCGGCGCCCCGGGCGCGCGGACGCGGTTGCGTGGGTCGAGCACGACCTCGGTGGCGTTGCCGAGGTCGTCCTGGAACATCTCCTCCATGTGCACGGCTATCGACTCGTCCTCGATCATGACGTCGAGCTCGCGATTGCTCATCCAGCTGGCGAGGTTGAGATTCGTCGATCCGACGCGAGCCCATCGTCCGTCCGCCACGGCCGTCTTGGCGTGCAGCATCGAGCCGTTCCACTCGAAGACCCGCACGCCGGCCTCGAGGAGCGGCCGATAGCCCGCGCGCGAGAAGGGCCGCAGGATCGAAATGTCCGACGCGCCAGGAACGAGCAGCCTGACGTCCACTCCGTCCCGCGCGGCCGATCGCAGCGCCTGCACGTACAGCGTCGTGCCCGCGAAATATGCATCGGTCAACCACAACGTCCGGCGGGCCATCGCAGCAACGAGCTGGTCGACGCGAAACGTGCCCGCCGTGTACGGAACGGTCGCCACAACGCGCAACGGCACGCTGCCGGCATGGGCGTTGTCAGAGGGCATCGGGTTGTCCGACGGGAGCGGGTCGCCGGCGGCCGCCCAGGCTTCCGCAAAGGCACTCTCGATGTCGGTTACTGCAGGCCCGCGCACCACAAGCCCGGTGTCGCGCCAGGGGTCGAGACCGCGCGCGGGTTCGCCGACCCACATCTGGCCGACGCAGAGACCGGTCACGAACGCGACGGCGCCGTCGACGGCGATCATCTTACGGTGATCGCGACTGAGCCACCCGAGAGGACGATCGAACCGGGGCGGGTTGTAGCATCGGACCTCGATGCCGGACGCGCGCAACCGGTTCCAGAAGCTGCTCGATGTTTTGCCAAAGCCGCCCATCCAGTCGTACAGCAGCCGGACCGTCACGCCCTCGGCGGCCTTGCGCATCAGTGCGTCGGCGAACAGCCGTCCCTGGTCGTCTTCGTGGATGATGTACATCTCGAAGTGGATCGAGCGCCGGGCACCGTTGATGGCCTCGAGCCACGCCGGATAGTTCTCATCCGCGTTCCGCAGGATCCTCACGTGATTGCCATCGCGCAACGGTGCCCCGGACGCGCGCGCAAACGCCTGGTCGGCAAGCTGACGAACGAAGAGCGTCGAATACTGCTCGCCGGTCCGTTCGGCGGAGCGGAGCGCCACGCCGCGCGACCTGGCGACGGCTGGCTTGCCCGGCTTGACGATCACGCGGCCCTCCTTCGCACGGCAGCGACGGCCTTGGTCGCTTCACGCGCCCAGAGCACGGTGCTCGCGACGATCGTACACTCCGCCCAATCGAGCAGCGTCAAGCTCCTCGTCGAGAACGCGCGCTGGAGGAACGGCGCGTAGATCACCGCGACGTGCATTGCGACGGAGAGTCCGCAAGCCAGCCAGAGCCAAGGATTCGAGAACAGGCCGCGGAAGGCGCTGCGCTGGTCGGAGCGGGCGTTGAACACGTTGAACAGCTGACCGAGCATGAGCGTCGTGAACGCCATCGTCTGCGCGTACGCCATGTCACCCACGCCGTTGATGAATCCCCCGGGCAGCGATGCGTCCAGTACGAACAACGTGCCAAGGGCCATGACAGCCCCGATGAAGAAGATCCCCTTCCACATCCGCCCGGTGATCACGCGTTCGCTCGGGGATCGAGGCGGCTCGAGCATCAGCCCTTCGTCGGGGGGATCGACACCCAGGGCGAGCGCCGGGGCACCGTCGGTGACAAGGTTGATCCACAGTAACTGTGTGGCGAGCAGCGGCAGCATGAGCGTGTCGCTCTCCACCCGCAGCCCGATCGGTTTTGCCAGCAGCACACCGAAGAACATCGTCAACACCTCGCCGATGTTCGACGACAACAGATAGCGAAGGAACTTGCGGATGTTCGAAAAAATCGACCGCCCTTCTTCGACCGCGGCCACAATCGTCGCGAAGTTGTCGTCCGCCAGGATCATGTCGGCCGCCTGCTTCGACACATCGGTGCCGGAGAGTCCCATCGCCACGCCGATATCGGCGGCCTTGAGCGCCGGCGCGTCGTTGACGCCGTCGCCGGTCATCGCCACGACTGCGCCCCCGGCGCGCAGGGCTTTGACGATCCGCAGCTTGTGCTCCGGATTCACACGAGCGTAGACGGACACCGACGCCGTCGTGTCGCGCAGCACGTCGATCGACATCTTCTGGAGCTCGCCGCCGGTAACGGTCCGCGCGTTCTCGGCGATGCCCAGCTCCTGGGCGATCACCGCGGCTGTCTTCGGATGGTCGCCGGTGATCATGAGCGGCCGCAGGCCGGCCCGCTTGGCGCGGGCCACGGCATGTTTGGCTTCATCGCGTGGCGGATCGATCATGCCGATCAGTCCGGCGAAAATCAGGTTCTGCTCGACTGCGTGATCACGATCGGACGGTCCAACCGCGCCGCCGCTCGACCGGCGAAAGCCGACACCCAGTGTGCGGAGAGCGCGCCCGGCCAGCGCGTCGGTCGTCTCGAGAATGGCCCGTCGCCGCTGTTCCGTCAGCGGCCGGCGGTCTTCGCCAACGAGCTCGTGCGTGCATTTCGCAAGTAACACGTCCGGCGCGCCCTTCGTGAAGACAAGCATTCCGCCCGGGACGTCGGCGTCCGTATGCATGGTGCTCATCAACTTGCGTTCCGACGAAAACGGCAGTTCACCAACGCGCTCGAACCGTCGCTCGAGCTCGGATGCTTCGAGGCCGGCTTTTCGTGCAGCGACAATCAGCGCGCCTTCGGTCGGATCGCCCTCGATCAGCCAGCGTCCGTCACGCTGCTGGAGGGCGGCGTTGTTCGCGCAATCAGCGACCGCCAGCGCGCGTTCCACCTCGAGCCGCAGCGGGCCGCTCACCGGTCCGCCGCCGTCCTGCTGGACCTCCCCGGCGGGCTCGTATCCCGTGCCCGCAAACGTCGCACGTCCGCTGGCGGTGACGACCTCGCGTACCGTCATCTCGTTCCGCGTGAGTGTTCCGGTCTTGTCGGAGGCGACGATGGACGCGCAGCCGAGCGTTTCGACCGCGCGCAACCGCCGGACGATCGCGTGGCGGCTGGCCATGCGCTGGACACCGAGCGACAGCACCGCCGTGACCACCGCCGGGAGGCCCTCCGGCACCGCCGCGACGGCCAGCGCCACGCCGAGGATCAGGACATCGAGGAGCGCCGAGAGCCCTCGAACGTGCTCGACCTGAATGATCGTCACGATCATGACCACCGCGATGACCGTCACGACGAGCCCGAGCAGCTTGCCCAGCCGATCGAGCTCTTTCTGCAACGGTGTCGTCTCCCGCGGCACGTCGCGCAGCAGTCCCGCGATGTGTCCCATCTCGGTGCGCATGCCCGTGGCGACGACGACCGCGCGGCCACGGCCGTAGCTGGCCGCCGTGCCGCTGAAGATCATGTTCGTCCTGTCGCCGAGGCTCGCTTCGCCATCAAGCGCGCGGACGTCCTTCGACACGGGCAGGCTCTCACCCGTCAACGCCGCTTCGACGACCTGCAGCGCCGTGGAGTCGATGACGCGCGCGTCTGCCGGAATACGGTCGCCTTCTTCCACGATCAAAATGTCTCCAGGCACCAGCGCCGTGGCTTCGATGGTGGTCGGGGCGCCGTCGCGAACCACGCGCGCGCGGGCAGCGGCCATCTGACGGAGCGACGCGATAGCCGACTCCGCGCGAGACTCCTGCACGTAGCCCATCACCGCGTTCAGCAGAACGATCGCGCTGATGGCAATGGCTTCGTACGGGAGCGCCGAGTCGCGCTCGTACAGCCAGAGGCCGGCCGAAATCACGGTTGCGACGAGGAGGAGCACGACCAGGACGTCCTGGAACTGGGCGAGAAACTTCCGCCAGCCCGGAATCGCCCGGCTCGGAGAGCAGCTCGTTCGCGCCGAAACGTTCGAGACGTGCACGGGCGTCCACGCCGTCGAGACCGCGACGGGCATCGGTGTTCAGGTCCGAGAGAACATCCTCGGCTGGTCGCTGATAGGCTGGCGGGCCAATCGACGTGACGGCGTCGTCGTGGGCGATCTGACTCATTAGCTGCGCTGCAGCGCGCGCGTCAGGCAGCGTCTGACGTCGACGCGGCGGATACCGGATCGTGGACGACACCGACGGCATCCGCAAGGTACCGTCGGGTCTCCAGCAGCGACCGGGCAACGTGCGACGCGCCAGCTTCGGTCAGCGGTTGCAGTGTCTCGTCCGCCAGATCCGCGTGCGACCATCGTCCAACGATGATACGCAACTCAGGAAACGCCGCGCGAAGCTTCTTGACCAGATAGCGGCTCTTGGTCGGCGCGCTCGGCGGCAGATCGGCGAGGCAGACGGCGCCGTACTGTTTGGATCGTACCAGACGCGACGAGGTCCGCCGGCAACAGGCGTTCGCTGCGTGATATCCAGCGTCAGCGGTAGCCCGCGTACGAGCTGTCCAAGCATACGCAGCGCGAGCTCGTCGGGTCTGCCGTTGACGGCGTATCCCAGCACGCGAAGTGAAGGCTCGCGGTCCGCCGGCGAGACCTGCGTCTCAGATAGCAGGTCGAGCAGCTCGCGCGTCGTGTCCGTGACGGCGGTTTCCTCGTGCGGCAGCAGCCGTTCCTCGATGCGGTCACGCTCGGCGTAGTTGAGCGCCGGAATGAGCATCGTGTCGTACACCGCCTCAGCAGACTCCGTCTTGACGAATCGGTCGATCAAGCTCCGACGCCTCCGCCTGGTCTCCTGCGATCACGCGTTGATAGTAGCTGCTCTCGATCGTGAGCGCGCGCACGTCGGACATCAGCATGTCGATGAATTCCAGACCCGGCATGTGCTTGCTCATCACGACGAGGCAGACAGTGAGCGGCGTCGAAAGGACGAGACCGAGCGGTCCCCACAGCCACGTCCAGAAGGCGATCGCGACGAGCAGCGCCACCTGCGACACGCCTGCCGCGCCCGCGTACAGTACGGTTTCGAGAACCAGGTTCGTGAAGAGCTCGAGCGCCACGAAGAAGCCGGCGACCTCGAGCGGGCGCGTCCATCCCGGCAGCGCGGCGAGCGCGACCAGAAATCGGACCCGCAGCGGCGCCGACAGGCCCCACGTACGGAATGAACCGCAGCGCCGCCCCGGCCGCGCCGAAAAACAACGCGTACGGAACGCCGAAGCAGGTACAGCCCGCCGATCATCAGAAGGCCGTAAATGAGGTTGACGACGCTCTGCAGCAAGCAGCTGACGGCTGACGCGCGTGGCCGCTTCTTCAATCGCCTTGGTCGTCACCGCCAACTGGCCGTGCCCGAAGAGCCCGATAAAGCGGTCGCGCAGATCTTCCCGCTCGAGCAGCATGAACAGCACGAGCGTGACGACGAAGCCGGCGGTGCTGAGACGGCCGAGGAACGGTCCGAGCCAGGCAATCGACGAAAAGCCGGCGACATCCGGGGCGCTGACGACCACTGGCTGCGTGACCGTGCCCGCGCGCGCCGGAGGCGCTCCGAGGTCCCCCTGAATCTGCTGGATCGTCTGTTCCAGCTTCTGGACGGATCCGCCGGATCGCACGCCGCGGATGTCGTGGATCTTCGCGCGGATGTTCGCGCGATACGTGGGCAACGCATCGCTCATGCTGGACATCTGGCGATAGACACCGTATCCGGCCAGGCCCAGGAACGTGAAGACCAGAATGACCGTCGTGAGAATCGCGGGGAGCCGACCGATTCGACGCTGCAGCCATGTGACGGGCGGCGTGAGCACGAACGTGAGCAGCACGGCCAGACAGACCGGCACCAGCACCGCCTGCGCCCAGTACAGCACCGCGATGACCAGGATGCAGCCCGCAAACGTGATCCAGTTGCCCAGTGACCTGAACGCGTCGGCCATTACGGATCGGCTTGGGAGCAAAGGCTGTGCCTGCGAGCCGACTCATCCGGACGAGCTATCCGTCGACAGTGGTGACTAGGCGGTTGTCACCGGAGCACGGCCGGACGCTGCCAGATCCCGATATTCCCTGCCGATCTTCCAGGCAAGCACCAGCCAGATCACCACCAGTCCGGCGTTGATGAATGCGAAGCCTCGAGGACGCAGGCAAATACTGCCGTGCCGACGAAGACCAGCCCGGCCGAGAGGACGTCCCCCATCCGCACGAAGAAGGAATCGATGGCCTGCTTCGCACTGTATTTCTGCTCTCGCGTGCACGGCAGGAACAGCATGTTGCGGATGGTGTTGTTGATCGAATAGTCGGTCGAGTTTTCCGCGACCTTCGCCGCGAGCACCGCCCGGAGGATCGGCATGAAAGCAATGATCGAGTACGCCGTCAACGACAGGACGGGCATGATCATGACCCCGATGGGCACGCCAAGGTACTTGACGACCCGCGAGACCACGAACAGCTGCAGCACCAGGCCGAGCACGTTCACGTAGGTGAAGTAAGTCGCGTAGAACTGGGCGATCGCCGCCCCCACCTGAACGGAGTCGGTCGTGCCGAGTTGCTTGACCGCGGCGTCCTTGACGATGCTGCCAAGGATGTACTCGCCGGTGGTGTTCACGGTGTTCAGGAACAGGAGCATGAAGGCCATCAGCAGCAGATACCGCGTCTTGAACACCATCGCGAACGCGTTGATGTTCTCGGTGCCAGAGGGCTCCGGCGCCGCCTTCGCCCGCGTTCGCCCGGATTCGCGCCGATCGATGAAGTTGGTGAGCACCACTTCGGCCACCAACAGCCCGGCGCCGACCAGCATCAGCTCGTAGACACCAAGCAGGTTGATGAAGCGATCGACGAATCGCGATCCGAAGACGGCGCCCAGCGACGCGCCGAATCCGACAATCGCAAACAGGCGCTCGCCTTGATCCTTCGTGTAGATGTCGTTCGCGAACGACCAGAACTGGGCCACGATCATCAGGTTGAAGATGCCGATCCACAGGAAGAACACCATACCCAGCGGCACCCCGGCCCGGCCCAGCATATAGAAGACCAGCAGGCACGCGACGAAGAACGCCGTGACGACGTTGATGAGGCGCCGGCGATCCATGCGGTCCACCAGGCGGCCGTACAGCGGCACGACCATCGCAAGCACGCCCACCTGCGCGGCCGACATGTACGTTTTCAATTCCGCCGAACCCTGGCCGAGGATGAGGGCTTCGCGTACCGGCTTGAGCACGTAGTACGCCATCAGGATCAGAAAGACGTTGAGCGAAAGCAACAATGCCGTCGTACCCTCGCCGGCCTTGACGTCCGTGAACAGTCGCAGGAACCGGTCGAGCGCGGATCCCTGGTTTGGTTCAGGCATTGTCACTCCACCCAATGTAAAACGTTACGGATGACCGACCATCGAGGGGTCGCGCGGGCCCCCGGCACTGTGCCGAGAATCCAGTGACTATACAACCCGTCGAGCGATCCGTCGCGGCGCTTCAGCTCGATCCAGCCGTTCACGAAGCTCGCCCAGGCCAGATCGCCGCTGGCCAGCGGAAACGCCAGCGGAATCTTGATCAGATCCGGTTGCGGCACGACAACCGTCCATTTCGGATTCAGCAGTGTCATCACGGAGCCACGCTCGGCGGGCATGGCGACCGCGTCAAAGCCTTCACTGTCGGACAGCGGATCCTGCGTGAGGTCGTACTCTCGCATCCGCACCCCGGGCAAGCGCGCTTGCAACGCCTGCTCGTAGTACGGCAACGGCGGCACGCCGATGGTGATGTCCTTGATCTCCTGAATCGACGCCCACGTCTCGAACCGGCTCCTCAGATGGTCCTTGACGACGAAAGCGAGCGTTTCGTCGATGTACGGCGCTGAAAACAGTGTCTGCGTGGCGAGGGTCGGGGTGACCGGTGTCCCTCCGATCCCCATATCGCACTGCCCGGCGGTCACCGCGCGCACCAGCTCGGCACTGGGCCACTCGGCAAATTCCACCTTCACGCCGAGATCGCGAGCAAGCAGGTGCGCGAGCTCGATGTCGAAGCCGACCAGGTCGCCGCGGCCGTTACGGAAGACGAACGGCAGGCGCGGCACTGCGAAGCACACGCGCAAGGTACCACGCGCCCGAATGCCCTCCCGTACACTCCGCCCGGGCTCTTCGGCGGCGAACTGCGGCACCACCCGGGTCGGCTCGTGTTCGAGAAGGTTGGTCATGCCGTACACGATGTCCGCGCCCTTGAACTCCTGCAGCAGCAGCGTCCGAAACATCACTCGCAGGCCACCGACCGTCAGGACGTCAGCACCCCCGTGATCAGGAGATAGCGGATGACGCGCTCCGGCTCGAATCGCAACGTGCCAGCCACGGCCGCGCTGCACAGCAGGGCGACGACGATCGTGTGAACGGCCGCGGTCAACGTCCCGAAGCGCGCGTTGATGACGCCCGTGGCGACGAACAACTGGAAGGTGTCGGCTGGAATGCGGAACAGGTCGAGCAGAAACGGCACGGCGGCATTGAGGCTGCCGAAGAACGTCAAGAGCCCCGTCAGCGCCAGCTGTGGATATTTCGTCATCGGCACCGGCGCCCCGGCAAACCAGCCCGCGAACAGAATGAAGCTCAGCGACAGCAGCTTTCCGGTATGCGGGAAATTGAACGAGGCGGGCACCAGGACATCGGGCAGATCGCTCGAGCGCGAACCGGCCGGGGAGTACTTGGTGAGCAGCTCCTTGCACGACTCTACCAGGCTCGGGAGCACGATGAAGAGATCGCCCGCGATGAAGGCGGTGATCAACGCATCGCGTGTGGGTCCAAGCACCTCACGATACGGAATCGGCGTCAGCGCCGCCACGATGCCAGGCAGGACCCAGAGTGAGACCAGCAACGAGATCGCGATGTACGTAATCAAATACAGCTGGATACGTTCGACCTGTTCGAGGTGCAGGGTGCCCGCCGCGGTCGCCGCGAGCGCGAAAATCCCGTACGGCGTCAGCTGGACGATGAAGCGCGTGGCCCGGGCGATCGTCGCGCTGGCCACGCCAAGCACGTCGAGCAGCACTTTCTTGCGCTCGATGCCGATCAGGGCAACCCCGAGAATGACCGAGAACAGCACGACCGCCGGGACGATGTTGTTCGCGAGCGAATTGAACGGATTCGAGGGAATGTAGAGGCCAACGAAGTCGAACGGTGGCGGCTTCTGCACGAGCGACACGCTGAAGAACGACGCGGTTTCCGCCGACGGGAAGACGAGCGGGAACAGGAAGGAGAAGAAGAGCGCGATGCCCCACAGTCCCGCCAGAACGGCGCCAGCCTTGAAGCCCAGGCTCTTGGCCTGGGAGAGATCGATGGTTCCGAGGCTGGTGACGATCGAGACGGTGACGTAGGGCAGCACCGTCATCTGCAACAGCTTGACGAACCCATCCGCCACGACCGCCAGCGGAGCGACCTTTTCGCCGAAGAAGAGCCCCACAACGATGCCGGCACCGAGGCCGGCCAGAATCTTCTGCGAGAACGTCATCGGTTGTTGAGTCTTTGCATGATACTGGATCCCCACGCCGCGACAGCTGAGCGGGCCGCGGAGACGCGAGACGCGGAACACGAGGAGCACCGCCGCCAATTCGGCTTATAGTGGCGCACCAATGCCCCACGGGACGCCCTTCCCCCTTCCGCTTTCCGCCTATCCAGATCTTCCGGGCGAGACGCTCCGGGCCATTCTTGTGGCACGTGTTCACGTCGATCCGTTCAACGCCCTCGCGACGGCGATTTTCCTGCTCGCCGTGCTCCATACGTTCTTCGCCGCGCGGTTCACGTTCGCCGCGCACGCGCTGCAGGCGCGGAAGGATGCCGCCGCCATGGCGCGTGGCCTCACCCCCTCGCCAAGCGTGGCCGCGGAGTTGCTGCACTTTTTCGGCGAAATCGAGGTGATCTTCGGCCTGTGGGCCGTGCCGCTCGGCATCGCGATTTGGATGTCGCGTGGCTGGAACACGCTCACCGACTATCTCGACGGGACGGTCAACTACACGGAAGCCGTGTTCGTCGTCGTCACCATGGCGCTCGCTTCGACGCGCCCCGTGATCGAGCTGGCCGAGTCAGCCCTTCGCAAGGTGGCGACGCTCGGCGGCGGGACGCCTGGCGCGTGGTGGCTGACGATCCTGACAATCGGTCCCCTGCTCGGGTCGCTGATTACGGAGCCGGCGGCGATGACGATCGCCGCGCTGCTCCTTCGTCGGCAGTTCTACGACCTGGACCCTTCACCCACGTTGAAGTACGCGACGCTCGGCCTGCTCTTTGTGAACGTCTCGATCGGCGGAACGCTCACGAATTTTGCCGCGGCGCCCATGCTGATGGTGGCCCGGCCCTGGGCGTGGAGCACGCCGTTCGTGCTTGCGCATTTCGGCTGGCGTGCGGTGCTTGCCGTCGGCCTGTCGGCGCTCGTCTACTACCTCTGGTTTCGACGGGAGCTTCAATCGCTGGGCCCTGAGGTTACTCCCGCCACCGCGATCGCGCCGTCCACGAGTCGATTGCCCATCCCGTGGTGGGTCACGATGACGTATGTCGCGTTTCTCGTGTGGACCGTCGTGAACGCGCACCATCCGGCGCTCTTCATTGGCGGCTTCCTCTTTTTCCTCGGGTTTGATCGCGCCACGGCCGAGTACTCAACGCTCGAAGACTTCAAGACGCCGCTCCTGGTGGGGTTCTTCCTCGCGGCCCTGGTCATCCATGGGGGCCTGCAGGGCTGGTGGATTGCGCCGGTGCTCTCGCGTCTTGCGCGGGTACCGCTGTTTGCCGCGTCGTCGATCCTCACGGCGCTCAACGATAACGCGCTCATCACGTATCTGGCGACCCTGGTTCCCGACCTCGATCAGCCCTTGAAGCTGGCCATCGTGCAGGGAGCGGTGACCGGCGGGGGCTTGACGGTGATTGGGAATGCCCCGAATCCGGCCGGACAGGCCTTGCTCGGCCGGTGCTTCACCCCTGCCATCCAACCGCTGCTGCTGCTCGCCGGCGCGCTGGTTCCCACGCTGATTGCCGCCGTGCTTTTCCTGGTGTGAGCGAAGCGTGTAGTACGCACGATCGATCGTGTCGATCGCTAGTTCAGGTTCACCTGTGTCCGCCTTCCGCACTGCCCGCGTCTTCGGCGTCGGCGTCGAGGACGTGTTCGCATGGACGCCGGCCATCGCCGGCTGCTAGAGCTGGGTGCACACGGTCTTCCTGCTCCCCTGTTGGAACGTGACCTCTTTGCCCTTGTTCCAGACCGACACGTTGCCCTTCGCGAATCGCGCACCGCTGCCGCTCCTCACTTGCGGCAGGGTCCAGAACTGCTCTCCCTGCCTGACGCGGGCCTGTGGCGTGGCGCCGTTGATGAAGCTGATCGAGAGCATGCTCTTGTCGTCGCACATGAACGTGACCGGCGCTGCGTCTGCCGGCTTGGCGGCCTTGGACACGTACGCGGACAGCAATTGATTTCGCGCGGTGTAGGCGGCTGTGAGGCAGTGCGTGACGTCCTTGTCTTTCGAACAGCCGTCACGCGACATGATCCAACGGCGCTGCTCCGCCGCAATCTCGTTCTTCCCGGAAGACGAGGCACCCTTGAACGCCTCGGCATAGAGCGTTCCCATCTTCGCGTCGAGCGCCTTCAGTTTCGGGTCACCGCAGATGATCTTCTGGGCTTCATTCGCCGGCTGGGCACAGTCAACGGCCTGCGCCGACACTCCGCCGGCCCCAATCGTCGCCCAGCCCAACACCGCCAGCGCAACGGCCTTCGACGCCAACGAACGTCTGAGTAGCTCCCGATTCATCGTCACGGCTCCCGACTGTGCGTGTCTGTGATGGGACGCGCGACTCGGGACGCGGGACGCGAACCGCTGCGCGCGAGAGCGACAGACTCGACAGTCATATCGCAGCATTATGCCGTGTGACAGCTCGTGTGCAGACGATAGCTCAACGGGCGGTGCCTCCCTGAGAGCATCCCACTCAGAAGCGTGAACCGGCGCGCGTGCTCCGATACGCCACGACCGCGAGATCCGGAAAATCGGTAAAGACGCCGTCGACACCAAGACGCCGGAACTGGTCAAACTCGATGTCCACGTGGCCAGCGTAGGCCGCCGGCAGGAAGTCCTTCTCTTTGCGAATCGTCCAGACGTGCACCAGCAATCCGGCAGCGTGTGCGCGACGCGCCAGGTCGGTCGCTTCTCCGAGCGAGCCGTCAGGATGGACTGGCACGAGCAACTGCTTCTCCGGCCCGATCCCGTCCGCGTAGCTCGCGATGTCGCGCAGACCCGTCCCGCCGACCATCGTCGGATCGCTGACCAGCTGGATCAGGCGGACGGTTGTCTTCTTCCGCAGTTCGCGCAGGTTGGCGGTCTCGAACGACTGGATGAAGACCGGCCGCGGCGTGGCTGTTCCAGCCGTACTTGTCGAGGGACGCAAGCACGCTGTCCTCGAGCGGGAGGCCGACTGACCGGAAATACGTCGGATGCTTCGTCTCGGGATAGACGCCAACCTCTCGTCCCCGACGTTGGCCTTCGCGCTGGGCCAGGTCGATCACCTCGTCGAACGTGGGAATCTGGAACTGGCCGTCGTAGAAATGCGATCGGTACGGCAACCGCTCGCGCGCCCGCAACGTCTTGATCTCCGACAGTGTGAAGTCCTCGGCAAACCAGCCCACAACCGTCCGGCCGTCGACGACCTTGGTCTGCTTCCGATCCGGAAAACGATCCGCGACGTCGGTCGTGCCGCTCATCTCGTTCTCGTGACGTGCGATCAACACGCCGTCTTTCGTCGAGACCAGATCGGGCTCGATGAAGTCGGCGCCCATCTCGATCGCCAGGCGGTAGGCTTCCAGCGTGTGCTCCGGCCGATACCCGCTCGCGCCGCGGTGCGCGATGATGAGCGGGCGGGCCGATGGCGCCAGCAGTGTCAGGAGGGCCAACAGGATGATCGTCACTTCACGGGCGTGAAGGTGATGCCGGCGCGCTCTCTCGCCTGGGCTGCACGACGATGGGCCTCTTCCTGCAGGCACGTACTGGACGCGGAACGGTTCCTCGCCGGCTGCCGGCGTCACGGGCACGTAGACGCCGTCTGCGTTGAGCTGTCGCCGTTTGACGGTGTCGCGGAACATCGAACGTAGCGTGTGCAGGACGAGCGCCTTGTGTGTCTTGTCCTCCACCGGAAACATCAACTCGACGCGCCGGTCGAGGTTACGCGTCATCAGATCCGCGCTGGCGAGATAGATCTCCTCGTCACCGCTGTTGAGGAAGTAGTAGATACGTGAATGCTCGAGGAACCGATCGACGATCGAGTAGACCTCGATGTTCGCGCTGACGCCGGCGACGCCGGGCCTGAGCGCGCAGACGCCTCTGACGTTCAGACGGATTTTGACGCCCGCCGTGGACGCGGCATAGAGCGCGTCGATGATCGGCTTGTCGATCAGGGCGTTCATCTTGGCCAGGATCTCCGCCGGCTGCCCGGACTCGGCGCGCCGCCGCTCCCGATCGATCAGCTTCAGGAAGCGGCCGCGCAGCCCCGTCGGCGCCATCGTCAATTTCTTGAACCGCGGCGGATCGGAGTAGCCGGTCAACGTGCTGAAGAATGCGGAGGCGTCTTCGGCAATCGCCTGGGAGCTGGTCATGAGCCCGCAGTCGGTGTAGATCCGCGCGGTTCGCTCGTTGTAGTTCCCTGTGCCGAGATGGACGTAGCGCCGCAAGCCCTGCGGCGTCCGTTTCACGATCAGGCAGATCTTTGCGTGCGTCTTGTATCCGCGAACGCCGTAGATGACGTGCGCACCGGCTTCCTCGAGGGCGCGCGCCCATTTGATGTTGCGCTCCTCGTCGAATCGCGCCGTCAGTTCGACGAGCACGGTGACCTGCTTGCCCGCGTCCGCCGCGTGCTGGAGTGCGGCGATGATGGGTGACCCGACGCTCGTTCGGTACAGCGTCTGCTTGATCGCGAGGACGTCGGGATCGTCGGCAGCCTGCTGAATCAGCGCGATGACCGGATCGTAGGAGTCATATGGATGCTGCAGCAGGATGTCGCGCTCGTCCAGGACCGTGAACAGGTCGGCCTGGCCGGCGCCGGCCAGTGCGTCAGCCGGCTGCATCGGCGGATACCGCAGTCTGTCGAGGCCCGGCATGTCGGCGAGCGGCATCAACCCACGAAGATCCAGCGGTCCATCGACCAGATACACGTCCGACTCGTTCAGCTCGAGACGATCGCGGAGCAGTCCCTGAAGTTCCGGGGACGCGCTGGCCTCCAGCTCGAGTCGAATGACGTCGCTGCGGCGGCGCCGCCGCACCTCGCTCTCGACGACCTCCAGGTGGGTGCGTCCGCCTTCATCGTCCAGCTCGAGCTCCGCGTCTCGCGCCAGGCGGATCACCGCAGACTCGAGAATCGTCTGGCCGGGAAAGAGCAGCGACAGGTGCGCCCGAACGAGCTCTTCGAGGAGGACATGCGACAGACCGTTCCCGCCGGGAATCGGGATCAAGTCGCGTGAGACTCGCTGGCACCTGCACGATCGCGAGGCGCTTCGGTTCATCTGGCGCAGGCGCATCGAGAATCAGCGCCAGGTTCAGGCAGAGCGACGCCAGCAGCGGAAACGGTCTCGACTCGTCGATCGCCAGCGGCGTCAGGATCGGGAGAATCGCATCCCTGAAGTACGCGCTCAATCCGAGCTGGAAGGGTTCCAGATCCTTCCACGACAGCAGCTGAATCTGCTCACGCGCGAGCGCCGGCAGCAGATCCGACTTGAGCAGGCCGTAGAGATCGTCCACCAGCGCATGACTGCGGGTCGCGACCGCCGTGAATTGCTCCGATGGGCTGAGGCCCGCCATGTCGACGGCGGTCTCACCGGTCTCGTTCGCGTGCCGCAGCGCCGCGACTCGGACCATGAAGAACTCGTCCAGGTTCGACGCCGCGATGGCGGCAAACTTCAATCGCTCCAGAAGAGGCGTCGATCGGATCGCGCGCCTCCGCCAGGACGCGTTCGTTGAACGCGAGCCACGACTGTTCGCGGTTGATGAACAGGGACGCGGTCGGACTCCTGAATCATGACGCGGCGCCCTGCACTTGAATCACGAGCGGACGGCCGAATGTTTCGGCGAACATATCGGCACGCGCCGTCGCCGCCAGCCGCTCCATCGTGAGGTCGCCCGACCCCTGCAGCTCGACGATCCACGTGCTCGAGTGCCGGACGGCCCGCACGTCGCTGATCTTCTGCGCGTGTTCGGCGTCGAGCGCGTTGGCCACCCGCAGAATCGACGCCAGCTTCCGGACGATCATGCGATCCTCCCGATCGAGCGCGACGTAGGGCATGTGCGAGCGCTGTGGCAAGCCGCGTCGATGGTAGCGGGCGATGTTCGAGACGACCGCGGTTTCCTCGTCGGACAAGCCCGAAAATCTGCGACGCCGCCAGAATGTACTGTGAGTGCTTGTGATGCGCGCGCAGGCTGACGTAGACGCCGACGTCGTGCAGCAGCGCGGCGACCTGCAGCAGCAGGCGCTCGCGATCGCCCAGCCCGTGCTCCTCCTTCAAATCGTCGAACAGCCGGTTGGCGAGCTTGGCGACGTGATGGGCGTGCGGCGCGTCGAACCGGTACCGCTGCCCGAGCGCCTCCGCGCTCGCCAGCACTTGCCGCTCGAAGTCCTCGACGCTCAGCCGGCCGCCAGGATCGGCGAGGTCGAGAAACATCCCCGCCCGCAGCGTTGCGTCGGACACCAGAATCTTCCTCGCCGACGTCTCTGCCACCAGCGTGCGGTACACGAGCAGTGCCGGCACCAGCGTTTCGGCTTCGACCGCGGGAAGACGGAACCGCTCGACGAGGCTGTCCTCGTCGAGCCGCTCGATCTCCTCGCAGAACGCCAGGAAGCGATCGCGGGCAATCTCCCGCGAGCGCCCATCCTTCTGCTCGTCGAGCAGCTGCCCTGCCACGAAGCGGACGTCCCCTCCGATCGCGATGATATGACTGATGCGCTTGAGCGGAATCTCGAGCCGGATTTCCTCGATGATGTTCGCGATGTACCGCCGAAGGAGCGCGAGCTGCACATCGTGGCTGTGCCGGCGCAGGTCGAGCTGCTGTCGAAGCCGGACGGAGCCGAGCGCATAGACGCCGGATCGATTCGGCGCTCCTCGGCGCAGCAGCGTCAAGCTCGTGCTGCCGCCGCCCACTTCCACGAGCAGGCTCCTGGCGCCGAGGAACGACGGGTGCGCGCCGATGCTGTCGCGGACCGCCAAATACACGAGCCGGCTCTCCTCCGCCTCGTTGATAATCTCGAACGTGATGCCGGTGCGCCCGCGGATGCGATCGAGAAACGTGTCGCCGTTACGGGCCTCGCGCACGGCGCTGGTCGCCACGGCCCAGACCTGGGAGACGCCGTACCCGTCCATGACCTTGCGGAATCCCTCGAGCGCGCCAATCGCCGCGTCGAGCGTATGCGACCGGATGGCCTCGAACGAGAACGTATCGCGGCCGAGCAGGACCCCCTTGGCTGCCTCCTCGATCACCCGCGGAGGCTTTCCGGGCGTTACTTCGGCAATGGCCAGCCGGATCGCGCTGGCGCCCATGTCGAGGACGCCCACGATCTGTGGCGGGCTCGGAGTATCGTTCATATACAGGATCAGTCCAGCGGCAGCGTCGCCGATAATACTGGACGCTGCGGCATGGCGGTCGGCAACCGTGTAACGTCCAGGTAAGTTTCAGGTAAATGACACGCGCAACCTGAGGAGTTGACGATGCTCAAGGGGTTCAAGCAGTTCCTGATGAGAGGCAACGTCGTGGATCTGGCCGTGGCCGTGGTCATCGGCGGCGCGTTCGGCGCGGTCGTGGCCGCGCTCGTAAAGGATCTGCTGACACCGCTCATCGCCGCCATCGTCGGCAAGCCCGACTTCTCTGCGATCCAGTTCACCGTGAACGGCAGCAAGTTCCTCGATCGGCGACTTCATCAACGCGATCGTATCCTTCCTGCTGGTGTCGGCGGCCATCTACTTCTTCATCGTGGCGCCGATGAACATGATCGTCGAGCGCCGGCGGCGTGGTGAGGCCCCGGCTGATCCGACGACCAAGAAGTGTCCGGAGTGCCTCAGCGAGGTCCCGATCGCGGCGCGTCGGTGCGCGTTCTGTACGCAACCGCTCGAGGCCGCTCGATCGCTTCGGTGACACGATGAATCTCCTGTCGCACCGCCTGAGCCACAAATTCGCGGCGAAGGCGGAACAGATCCTGCAGTTCCGTTGGATATCCGCCGCTCATCGTGAGCGGCGCAAGGAGCTCAGGCCATGCCAGAAAAAGCAACGCTCGAACGAGCACGCCAAGACAAGCGCACAGGCAAGGCGCCGTCGACGCAGGCGGGCGAATTCGTGCGTGAGGAAATGGACCACATCCGCGAGGGCAAGCACGGCGCGCGATCGACGAAGCAGGCGATCGCCATCGGTTTGTCAAAGGCCCGGCGGGCGGGCGTCAACCTCCCTCGTCCGCCCGCAAATGCGAAGGCGTCAACGAAACGTAGCGCCGCGTCGGCCAGTCGCGCCGGTCGTCGGGGCCGCAAGCGCGCGTCGGCCACGCGGTCGCGTGCCACCTCCGCCGCGCTGAAGCGCGAGGGCCACAGTGCCGCCTCGCGGAAGGCGCTGGCACGTCAGGCGCGCAGCGCCGCACGGCGCCGATCGCCCGCGGCCAGGAAAGCAGTCCGCCAGGCGCGCCGCGCAGACGAGGCAGCGTCGGCGTCGGGCTACGTCGTAATCTCACCATCAGGGGGTCCACATGCGCGGACTCGCGAGCGGCCGCTCGAAATCCAGGAGCACGGCGTTCACGCGCGAGCAGTTGCCTCGCCTCGTCGTCATGCTGGTCGCAGCCGTTCGCTCCGCGCTCAGGGAACCGGAAGGAGTCGCGCTACATGGGAGACCAGGACCTGCACTCGGATGCGCGGGCTGGGGACGATCGTGCCACGCATCGGGTCGAGAAAAGCAGAGGCATCAGCAACCGCGAAACCGCCGCTGAAGAAGCCGAAGAACGCCGCAGGCATCCACCTGTCGACACCGGATCGCCACCGCCGGAAGACGCGGCGGGACGCGTCGGCGAAGACCCGCTCACCGACACCCGCGATCGACACACCTCGCACAAGGCCGGCAGCCGGTCGATCGCTCAGAAGGAATCGCAGTCGCGGTATCCGGATCGCTCGATGCCGGCGTCACGCAAGGTCGCCGGAGCGTTCGGCCGCGAGCCCAAGGGTGATGCACGGCAGGCTGAGGCCTGCCGCTACGAGGAGATCGGCGCGAGCGCGGATTCGATGTCCGCGCGGTGCGGCTCCTCCCACGGCGGCAGCTTCAGGCCCGCGCCGAGCGCGTCCACTGGCTCGTCGGCCGTGAAGCCAGGCTCGATGGTGGCGATCTCAAACAATACGCCGCCCGGTTCGCGAAAATAGATCGACTTGAAGTAGCAGCGGTCGCGGACCTCGGTCACGGTGCATCCCTTGGCGAGGAGCGTCTCGCGCAGCTCCAGCTGCTCGCGCTCGGAGCCAACGGCCATCGCCACGTGGTGCACCGTGCCGACACCGTTGACCATCGGCCGCGCGTCGCTATCGTGGGCCACGTCGATCAGATGGCCCGGGTGGCCATCGCCGGCCGAGACGCGGATCCGTCGTCCGCTCTCGCCGACCACCTTGAAGCCCAGGATACTGGTCATCAGCTCCAGCGTCTTATCGGGGTGCCGCACGATCATCGTGACGCTGTGCAGCCCGCGAATCGCCGTGTCTGCCTCGAAACCCTCCGCGACCCACGGTGACCGATCGTCGCGATCGGTCGCGACCAGCTCGAACACCAGGCCGGAACTGTCGGAGAAACGGATCGCGGGCTCCTCGAATCGCGGCTCGACGTCCGCTACGGCAATGCCCTTGTGGTTCAGCCGCGTGCGCCAGAACTCGAGCGCGCCCGTGGACACCGACAACGACGTGACGGTCACCTGGCCGGCGCCCTTCATCCCCTCCGCCACACCACGTCCACCGTACGGAAACGTCGTCCAGATGGTGCCCGGGGTTCCGCGCTCGTTGCCGTAGTAGAAGTGGTAGACGTGGTGGTTGTCGAAGTTCACGGTCTTCTTGACCAGTCGAAGGCCGAGTGCGCCCCGGCAGAAATCCAGATCGTCCTGGGCGTCGTCCACCGTCGCCGTGACGTGATGCAGGCCGAGAACAGGCATTCGCCAATGTTAAATGCTAAATGTCGAATGCTGAATGCAGAAATTACGGCACTTCAACATTGAGCATTCAGCTTTGAACAGCATTGAACATTGACCTTTACACCCCGTCAGTTCTTCCCCTGTGTCTCCGCATCATTCGGACAATGCGGGTGTCCGGTGGTGTTGTCGAGGGTGATGCGATCGTTACCGGTCGCTGCCGCCATTTGCCGGCTCAGCAGCCACTGCGAATCCCTCGACGGACCCGAGAATGCGACGGCGCAGACGACGCCGTGACGGTTCACGACGACAGCCCAGTAGTGGTTGTTGAGGCCCGTTGTGTCTGCCCCGTCGGCTGCAGCAAGGTGCGACCTTAAGGCTTGCTCCCGGAAATGACGAATCCGATCGACCGCTGAATGGGATTGTAGAACTTGCCGTAGTCGGGCGACGTGATGTTTGTGAGCACGTCCCGTTCGTTGCCGCGGTTGAAGGCGTTGTAGATCTTGATGCCCCCGGTAAATCGGTACTTCAAGACCTTCAAGGGACGCACGAGCGAAAAGTCCAGGGAGCTGACACTTGGGAGCCGCCCGGATTCGTTTCGCGGAGCCGACAAAGTCCTGGAACTCGTTGACCGCCGACCAGGGAAATCCGCTGCGCCATTCGTAGACTGGCGTGATGACCCACTTGCCCGGCAGGCCGATCGTGCCGCGCACGATCATGCGATTCGGCACGTCGGTCGGACTCAGCGAGTTCTCGTTCGCGCGAATGATCGGATTCCTGAAGTTGCCGATAGAACTGATCGTAGTCGTTGAGATCGCGGGTGCTGTGCGAGCGCACGTACGACACCGTCAGGTCCTTATGCTCGCTCGCGAGATACCGGCCCGTCATCTCGAGCTCCCAGTACTTCGACTCGCCGGTTGACGCCAGCGTCAACACGCCGCTGGCGGGATCCGGATCGAGAATCGCCGAGTGCGAGCCGTTGCGGTGCAGGTACGCGGCCTTGAGGAAATACTTGCGGCCAACGCGCTGATCCCACGCGACGGTCTGGACGAGGCTCTCGGGCGTCTTCAGCTCCCCGATGGCGTGCACGAGCGTCACCGGCGGGCCGAGCGGAGTGCCATCGGCCGCGAATCGCGTGACGGTCTGCACCTCGTACTGCCCGAACGCGCCGACGGTGAGCGGCGTGCGCTCCGCGAACTTGCCGAAGCCCCCACGCAGGATTCCGCGCCCTTCCGGCAGCAACGACACGGCCGCGCCGGCGCGCGGCGAGTAATTCACCCGCTCGACGACGTCGTCACGATCCGCGCGCATGCCGAGCTCGAACATGAGGCGATCCGAGACGCGCCAGCGATCCTGGGCGAACACGGCGAACTCCGTCCCGCTGACATCGGGGTGGGTCAGGTCCGGCGAATAGGTCGTGCGTTCGGCAAGCGATCCGTCGAGCCGCACGACGTCGAGCTCGTGGCTGAAGCTGTCCCCATCGAAGCCGGAGTGCTGCAGGTCGACACCGAACTTGAACACGTGATCGCCTGCCAGGTGATCCTTCGACATCGACAGGGCTTCGACCGCCTGGAGACTGTGAACGTTGCGCTCCTGACGGCTGAAGAAGTTGCCGCTCTGCGTCTGCGGCGAATAGACCATGGGCAGGTCGCCCTGCGTCTTCTGATCGACCTCGAACCGCCGTACGGCCAGCGTGCTCTCGAGCACGGCGTTGCTCGAGAGGATCAGGCGGTCGACCGCCCCGGCGGACAGACCCGACTGCGTGAACCGTGGCGTGGTCTCCGGCGGGCGGAACGTCGACAGCGTGGCGTTGGTGATCTTTCGCGGGAAATAGATCACGCCCAGCGTCAGCGCGTGCCGCGAGGAGATGACGGCGTCGAGCCGCGTGAACGAGTCGAAGCTGTCCAGGCCGATCTGCGGCTTACCAGGCAGACTCTTGACCTCGGTCCGAACGAACCGGTACTGGAGATATTCGCCGAACAAGAGCTTGTCGCGTTTGAGGGGACCCGAGATCGACAGGCGCGGCTCGAACTTGTCGACGAACGCGAACCCCTTCCCGAAACCGGGAATGAGGTTGTCGGGCTTGATGATCCATTCGTTCGTGCCGCGCTTGGTCCGCACCTGCGTGACGCTCGTGGAGAAACGCCCGTACTCGGCGGCGAACGGATTCGACAGCACTTCCACCGATTCCACCGCGCCGCTGGGCAGCTCGAGATCGAAATCACCCGTCGAGGGATCGTTGAGGCTGGCGCTGCTGACCTGAAGCGCACCCGTCGTCGGCGTGCCGCCTTTGAGGCGCAAGCGCCCTTCGGGACCGCGGATGACGCTGGGCAGCATCGTCAGCAGCGATTGAAAATCGTCGCCCGCGAGCGGCTGGATATCCATCTTCGTGCCCGTGAGCACGTCGCTCACCGCGACGGGCTGCAGGCTCTCCGTCGGGGAGTTGGCGGGCACCACCACTTCAACGCTCTCGCGGACGAACGTGAGACGCATTTCGACGAGCACGTGATGCGTCTCGCCCGGGTCAATCGTGAAGTGGCCGGAAACGCTGTCGGCGAACCCGTCGCGCACGGCCTGCACGATGTAGTTCCCGGGAGGCACGTCGGGGAACGTCACCTGGCCGACCGCATCGCTGATTGTCTGGCCGACCCTGATATTGGCGTCAGCATTGCGGAGCTCGACGGTGACGCCCGGGATCCGGAGCGAGTCGGACACAATCGTCACCACGACTCGGCCCGGACCGGCACTCGGCGACTGGGATGGCGCCGCCGACTGGGATACCGACGTCGTCGTCTGGAGCGCGATCGACGGAAAGCCCGCAAGCGGCGGCGGTGTTTGTGCGCCCGCTCCGCTCGAGGTGCAGAGGAAGAGAACGAGACCTGTGGTCACGACGCGACGTAGCTGTCATGGATGTTTCCCGAGAGTTTAGCTGAGCAGACGCGCCCCGTGGCCATCAATTTGCTCGAACGTTTCATGAACCGTTCATGTTGCGCCGTGCGGAAGAGCCGGTCTTGGCTCGCTTGGGAGTCCTGACGCAGATCCAGCTGTCTCCCGCTCCTGCCGTTCTGCGTCACTCATCGTCTTCCAGATCCCCGTTGATCGCCTGGCGTACGGCGCTCATGCACCTCTCACGCGCTCGATCGCGATGCAGCAGCGATGGACGGCGTTCGAGGCGAGCATCCGTCTGGGATTGGTCATGGTCGCCTCTCATGCCGTGCCCCTGATCCAACATGGCCGCACTGCAGGCTGGATCGCCTGGTGGGTCACTGAGCACGTCCCCGATACCTCGACATGACGCACGCGGCGGCGGTCGTGACCGCCGGCTGGGGACCCCGAACTCTTGCCTGGAACAGACCGTGACGTGAAATGATATCTCTCATGATCCTTCGCACCCGCGCGACGTTGGTGCTCCTGACGCTGGCGCTCTCTGCAGGTACCGGCGTTGTGACGAGCGCGCAGCGCGCCGTCTCGACCGGGCCTCAGAACGTTCCGCTGACGGCACCCGTTCCCGTCGATCCGCGTATTACGGTCGGCACGCTTCCCAACGGCTTGCGGTATTACCTCCGCGCCAACAAGCAACCGGAGGGTCGCGCCGAGCTCCGGCTCGTGGTCAATGCCGGATCCATTCTCGAGGACGACGACCAGCGTGGGCTCGCGCACTTCGTGGAGCACATGTGCTTCAACGGCACGCGCCACTTCCCGAAACAGGACGTCGTCGCGTTCCTGCAGTCGACAGGCATGCGCTTCGGTGCGCACATCAACGCCAACACGAGCTTCGACCAGACGGTCTACCAGTTGCAGATTCCCACGGACGACCCGCGCGTGATCGATCGCTCGTTCCTCATCCTGGAGGACTGGGCGCACGCCGTCTCGTTCGATCCCGACGAGATCGACAAAGAGCGCGGCGTCATCCTGGAGGAGTGGCGCACGGGGCTCGGGCCAGGCGCGCGGATGCTCGACGTGCAGCTGCCCGTGTTGCTCAAGGACTCGCGCTACGCCGAGCGCCTGCCGATTGGCAAGCCCGAGATCATCCGCACGTTTCCGTACGATCGCCTGAAGAAGTTCTACACCGATTGGTATCGACCGGACCTGATGGCGGTCGTCGCCGTGGGCGACTTCGATCCCGCGGCGATCGAAACCCTCATCAGATCCCATTTCGGGTCGATCCCTGCGCCGGTCAACCCGCGTCCGCGACTGACCTACGACGTTCCGGATCAGCCCGGGACGCGATACTCGGTCGCCACGGATCCCGAAGCGACCTCCACGGTGGTCAGCGTCTCCAGCATGATGGCGGCCAGAGATCAGACGACCGTCGGCGCCTATCGACAGCAGACGATCGAGCGGGTCTTCAGCGGCCTGCTCTCAGCCGGTTCGCCGAGATCGCGCAGAAGCCGGACGCGCCGTTCCTGGATGCGGAGACGAACCGGGGGCTCTTCGTCCGTACGGCGGAGTCCACGACGCTCAGCGCGCTGGTCGCCGACGGCGGCGTCGAACGAGGACTGGCGGCGCTCTTCACCGAGGCCGATCGTGTCGCGCGGTTCGGCTTCACGCAAACCGAGTTGGACCGCTACCGCCTGAGCCTGCTCCAGGCCTTCTCGCAGCTCGCCGCCTCCAACGACGAGCACACGTCGCAGTCGCTGGCCGACGAGTTCATCCGCAACTTCATGCAGCAGGAGCCGATTCCCGGCATCGCCTATGAGAACGGCCTCGTGCAGCGGTTCCTCCCGGAGATCACGCTCGCTGACGTGAACAAGCTTGCCAGCGAGTGGGTGCCGGATCGCAACCGGGTCGTCGCGGTGAGCGCGCCCAAGAAGGCGGGCGTCGCGGTGCCCGACGAGGCGACGCTCGCGGCCGTCATCAAGGGCGCCGGCGCCGGCGCGCTGACCGCGTACGTGGACACCGTCAGCACGGCCCGCTCATCGAGACGCTCCCCAAGCCCGGCTCCGTTGAGAAGACCGCGACCAAGGCGCCGGGGATCACCGAGTGGACGCTCTCCAACGGCGTGCGTGTCGTGCTCGAGCCGACGACGTTCAAGCAGGACGAGATCCTGTTCCGGGCCTTCAGTCCCGGCGGCACGTCGCTCGCCTCCGATCAGGACTACGTCGCGGCGGAAACGGCGGACCAGATCGTGTCCGAGGGAGGACTCGGCTCGCTCTCGGCCATCGACGTCGGCAAGAAGCTCGCGGGCAAGACCGCCGCCGTGCGTCCCGACATCGAGGAGATGTACGAGGGGCTGAGCGGCCGGGCCCTGCGGCGCGATCTCGAAACGATGTTTCAGTTGATCTACCTGACGTTCACGCAGCCGCGCGCCGATGCGGAAGCGTTTCGCGCGGCGACGGGCCAACTGAGCGCCGCGCTGGCGAACCGCCAGGCGCTGCCGGACGCCGCGTTCGAAGACGCGCTCAACGCGGCCGTCACCCAGGATCACCTGCGCGCGCGGCCGATGACGCCGGATCAGGTCTCGCAGATGAACCTGGACAAGTCGCTGGCGTTCTACAAGGACCGCTACGCGGACGCGAGCGATTTCACGTTCGTTCTCGTCGGCAGCTTCGATCTCCCGACGATCAAGCCGCTCGTCGAGCGATACCTGGGCAGCCTGCCCTCGCTTCATCGGCAGGAAGCCGGACGCGACGTCGGCATCCGACCGCCTGCCGGCGTCGTCGAGAAAGACGTGACCAAAGGCACCACGCCGAAGAGCGAAGTCGGGCGTCGTGTTCACCGGGCCGTTCCAGAACAACCAGCGCAATCGCGTCATCTTCCGCGCGATGGCGAACACGCTGGCCGGCAACCTGCAGCGGACGCTGCGAGAGGATATGGGCGGGACGTATGGCGTCAGCGTCGTGCCTGAATTCACGAAGCTGCCAACCGAGGAATACCGGCTGACGATCACGTTCGCCTGCGATCCGGCGCGCACGCAGGATCTCGTCAAGGCCATGTTCGCGGTGGTCGAGCAGTTCCGGACGGCGGGTCCCAGCGCAGGCCAGGTCGCGGACGCGCAGGCGGGGCTGCGGCGCGACCTCGAGACCGACAGCCGGCAGAACGGTTACGTCCTCAGTCAGCTGACGTTCGCGTATCAGTACGACGAGCCGATTGCCGATCCCGCGACGCTGCGAGGACTCTACGATCAGCTGACCGCGCCGCTGCTGCGCGACGCGGCCCGGACCTATCTCGACCCGAATCGCTATGTGAAGGTGCTGCTCTTTCCGGAGACCAAATAGCGCCGCGACGATCAGCCCTTCTTGTAGTTGGCCTTGGTGGTGATGGGAGCACCGCCACCTTGGAAATCGGGGAAGGTGGTCTCCGTCGCCAGCGTCCCGTCCGGGCGTCAGCGACCAGACGCTCTTGAACTCGGCCGTCTGACCGTTCATTTCCGACGTCGAGGTCAGCACCAGCTTGGTGCCGTCCCACGCCATCTTCGTCGTCCGGTCGATCGTGGTGCCGTTGAAATCGAGCGGGCTCCGCCCCTCCGTGCCATCGACGTTGTAGGTCGTCTTGAATTCGCCCATCTGACCGGTCGTCGTGATGGTCAGGACGGTCGTGTCCTGCGCGACCGTGATCTGCGTCGGCGTGAACATGTCCGCGGTCGCAGCGTCAGCGAGCTTCCACGTTCCCACGAAGTTCGGCTTCTCCTGCGCGCTCGCGGTCGCGCCGAGCAGAGCCACACATACGATTACGGCGGACAATGAGCGCGTCATGACGGTCTCCTTGGATGAAGCCACTACGGCGTCACGGGCTTGTTGGTCAACTCTTCGTACGCGGTCGTCAGCACCCCGCTGAGCGACAGCATCGGCGCGGGCGACGCGTAGTCTTCGAACTTCGGCAGCGCGGCCAGCGAGGTGATCTCAGCCTGCGACTTCCCCGCCTTGATCCCCTTCTGGACGTGGTCGAGCGCGGCTGAAAAGTAGTCGCGGAACGCGAGCAGGTGCTTCGCGTCGACGGTGACCGGCTCTCCAGGCTTCACGTGGCCCGCGATGAACATCGCGCCCTTGTGCTTCGACGCGTTCTTCTCGAGCAGCTTGATCCAGTTTCTGATCGAGGCGCCGTTGGGCCGATCGATGAACGGATGGAGCTGGTTGAACATGAGATCGCCCATGTGCACGACGTTGGCGTTCTCGAAGAAGACGACCGCGTCGCCGCCCGTATGCCCCGGACCGTCGTAGTTCGCCCAGACCTTCTCGTTCCCCACCGTCGTCGACCAGCTGCCCCCGAACGTGACGTCGGCGTAGGCCTGCTGCGCGGCCGTGCCCGCCTTTTCGGTCGTGAGCTTGTGGTACGTCGCGCACTTTTCCTGCTGCACGATGTGGTGCACCGCGTCACGAAACGTCAGATTGCCGCTCACGTGGTCGCCGTGATGGTGGGTGTTGACGAGGAGCTCAATCCCTTTGGGCGATCGCTCCTTCAGGCCAGCGAGACATGCGACGGCGGTGACGGGGAACTGACTATCGACCACGAGCGCACCGTCAGGCGTTGCGAGCCAACCGATCGTGCCGCCCTGACCGGTGAAGATGCCGACGCCGCGGCGGAGGTCTTCGAATTTGGTGACGGGCGGAGCCTGCGCAGCCTGCCCGGCGCCGGACGCGGCCGGAGCCTGGGCGAGCAACGGCAGTCGTCCGGCGGCGCCCGCCAGGATCAGCGCGGATGTTGAACCAAAAAACTCGCGTCGTGTCACGTGTCGCTCCTGAGGAATAGGGACTCGCGATGGTACTGAAGTGTGACAACACGCGCAAGACTCGGATGGCCGCCGCAATCGACGTAGACGCCAGCGCCGGCGCGCACGAAAATGGAACCATGACGGTCGCGCTGGCCAGCCCATGCGATCACGGCGTCGTGGCTGCCGCCCCGGCGCCGGAGTCGCCGTGCGCGCCATCGGCGCAGCGATGGACGCTGATCGCGACGATTCTCGGATCGAGTCTGGCCTTCGTCGACACGACCGTCGTGAGCGTCTCGCTTCCGACGCTCACGCAAACGTTCCATGCGGGGGCTGCCGCCGCGCAGTGGGTTGTCGTCGGATACACCCTGCCACTCTCGGCGCTCGTGCTGACCGGGGGCACGCTTGGTGACCGGTTCGGATCCCGCAGGACCTTTTCGATTGGCGTGCTGCTGTTCGCGATCGCGTCGGCGGCCTGTGCGCTTGCCCAATCGCTTCCACAGCTGCTGGGCGCTCGCGTGGCGCAGGGTGTGGCCGCCGCGCTGCTGGTCCCGTCGAGCCTCGCGCTCCTTGGCGCGACGTTCTCTGAGACGGAACGCGGACGCGCGATCGGCACCTGGTCGGCGTTCGCGAGCCTGTCCGGCGCGCTCGGCCCCCTGGTGGGCGGATGGCTGATCGACCACTGGTCCTGGCGGCTGGTGTTTCTGATCAACCTGCCGCTCGCGGTGGTCACGCTGGCGATCGTGGCGGCGCGGGTGCCCGCGTCATCCCGATCAGGCGTGAGTCGCGTCGACCTCGCGGGCGCCGCTGCGGTCACGATCGCGTTCGGTGCGATCACGGGAGCTCTCACGTTGTCGTCCACTAGTCAGGATCGTGTCGGCATTGCGGCGGCACTCGGAGCGGCCGGTCTCGTGGCGTTCGCGATCTTCTTGTTCATCGAGGCACGAATCGCGCACCCGATGATGCCCCTCAGCGTCTGGCGGTCGCCGACGTTTGCCGGCGTGAACGCCTTGACGCTGGTCGTCTATGCCGCGCTCGCCATGCTCATGTTCGAACTGCCGCTCTATCTGATCGAGGTCAAGGGCTATTCCGCAGTCGCCGCTGCAGCTGCCATGCTGCCGATCGTCACCGAAATCTTCCTGCTCTCGCGTCCCTCGGGCGCGTGGGCATCGCGCGTCGGACCCCGTGTCCCGCTGACGCTCGGCGCGCTGCTTGTCGCCGCCGGGTTCGGCCTGTTGGCACTCGACACCGGTGTGTTTCCGGGCATCGTGACGCTCGGGCTGGGCATGGCGCTGGTGATCGCGCCGTTGACGACGACCGTGATGACGTCGCTGGACAGCGAGCACGCCGGCCTGGCATCGGGAATGAACAACGCCGTCGCGCGCGTGGCCGGTCTGTTCGGTGTGGCGATGCTGGGACCGATCACGCACGCGCACACCGCGCACGACCTGGCCTCCGCATTTCATCGGGTCATGTTCACGGCCGCGCTGCTGAGCGCGATCGGCGCGATTATCGCCAGTCGGCTGCCTCGCCGTGCCGGCCACCCGCTCACGTGAAGTGCTCGATCATCACGAGGTCGGCGCCGGACCGCACCTCGCGCTCGTACAAGATCGTCCGGGCGTCTGGTGACAGTACGAGAAGACCGCGTGCGGAGCCAAGTGACTACGGAACCGCCCGACTTCACGTATAGTGCGCCCCTGTGCCTTCACCCACCCGCGCGCGCTACCGCGTCGTCGCCCTGGCTACCGGCCTCGGGATGATCACGTATCTGGATCGAGCGTGCATCGCGACCCTCGCGCCGGGCATCATCAAGGACCTGGGCCTGACAACGGTTCAGATGGGCTATGTCTTCACGGTCTTCCAGCTGGCGTACGCGTTGTTCGAGATTCCCACGGCGTGGTGGGCGGATCGACGGGGTACGCGTGCAGTGCTCTCGCGAATCGTCTTGTGGTGGTCGTGCCTGACGGCCGCGACAGGCGCGGCCTTCAGCTATCCGGCGTTGCTCGCCGTGCGGTTTCTGTTCGGCGTTGGGGAAGCAGGAGCGTGGCCCTGCGTGGCCCGCACGTTCTCCCGGTGGATTCCCAGAGGCGAACGCGGAACGGTTCAAGGGATTTTCTTCGCGGGCGCGCACCTGGTCGGAGGCCTGACGCCCGCGCTCGTGCTGTGGCTGCTCCGCTTCCTCTCGTGGCGCGAGATCTTCGTGTGCTTCGGCGGCGTCGGCCTGCTCTGGACGGCGGTGTGGCTGACGTGGTTCCGCAACGACCCGTCAGAGCATCCGGCAGTGAACGCCGCGGAGCTGCAGACGATCGTCTCGGATCGTCCTGCGGATATTGGTCATGCGGGCGGGATCGCATACTGGCGCACGTTGTTTCGCAACCGAAACATGCTCGCGCTCTGCGTGATGTACATCCCCAACTGCATGATCTTCTACTTCTGCATCACGTGGCTGCCGACCTACCTGAAACAGCACCACGGATTCGACGCCACGAGCCTTGGGATCTTTGCCGGCCTGCCCCTGGTCGTCAGCATGCCTGGAGATCTGTTGGGAGGTGTGGTCACCGACCGACTGGTGTCGCGGTACGGTCTCCGCGTGGGACGCTGCGGGCTGGGTTCTATCGCCTACGTGCTGGCCGGCCTCTCACTGCTTGGAGCGGCCATCTCCTCGTCCCCGATTCTCGCCGCGACTCTGATTGCTGCGGCCACCGGCCTGACCATGTTCACGCTCGGCGCCGCGTGGGGCACGGTGATCGAGGTCGGCCGCAATCACGTCGGCGTCGTCGGCGCGACGATGAACTCGGTCGGAAATCTCGCCGCGATGCTCAACCCGCTGATCGTCGCGTACTCCGTGCAATGGTTCGGCAACTGGAACCTGCCGCTGCAGCTCATGGGCGTGCTGTTCCTGGTCGGTGCCGGCTGCTGGCTGGTCGTCGATCCACAGCGTCCGGTCTTCGACGAGCTGCCGCTGACAGCCGCGGCGCGGCCATCAGCGGAGCGTGGGGTCGACGCGCCGGACGTCCGACGGTCTTGACCGGGACGTCTGCCTGCGCGCTACGGCTTCTTGAAGAAGTGCGCGACCTTCTTGCCGCCCTCTTCGGTGTAGTAGAGCGTGAACTTCCCGCTCTTTTCGGCGCCCTTCGCGGTGGCTTTCCCGAGGTCCGCCGCGGCGTCCCCCGTCACCTGAAACGCTTGCTCGGTGCCGTCGGCGGTCTTGATGACCACTTCTTTCCCACCGGCCCCGATTTTCGAGATGGTCCCTTCCGTCGCCTTCAACCCATCCTTTCCAATGTCGTCGACTTCGACGGCCGTCTTGGTCGCGCCGACGGTCGTCCCGTGCACAGCGACTTCGGACCCGACCTTGAGACCGTGGAAGACGTCCTTTGACCCGGCTGCCGTGCCATGGACGACCGTCCTGTCCGTGAAGTGCACGACTTCCTCCGACCCTTTCGCCGTCTCGATGGTGACGGTCCTGGCACCCTCGTCAACTTTCTTGATGGTGCCGTGGATGACCGGATCGCTTGCCGCGCTCACCAGCGCGACAGCTCCAATCATGAGGAACGAGACCACACCGATTGCCTTCTTCACAGGACCTCCCAACGGTCTGAGGCGAACGGACGGAACGGGAGGGATGATACCCCTGCTTGAGGGGGATTCGATCTTGATAAACCGCTGAATTGACGTAAAAATACCGATACTTGAGAGACTCCGGCGTCACGATATCTCGTGGGACTTGGGTGGCGGCGGGATCCGTTCGGTGTAATCCTGGTGTAATCTCTGACCGGCGACTCCGCCACGAATCCAGCAATTTTTGGTTAATCTCTGATCGCCGTTCCTCTCCGTCTGCGAGGAACGTAGATACGGAAGGTTGGTTATAGGTGCGCAGTCTTCGAACGCCACAACTGTTCGCCCTGGCCGCGCTGGCGGCCGCCTCGACGACGGTCGCCTCGGCCCAGACGGAGCCCGCCCCGGCGCAGACCGCCGCCCCGGCTTCGTCGGAAACGGCTCAAGCCTCGTCGCGCGAGGAGGCGATCGAACAGAGTCAGGCGGCCAAGGTGGCGACGTTGCATCCGTACGTCCCCAACAAGGGCGAGCGGATCTTCACCCACGTTGACACGATCCTCGAAGGCGGCCAGCTCCGGTGGCACCCGTTCTTCGATAGCGCGTATTCGGGCGGAGGTTTCACGCTTGGCGTCGGGCACCTGAACTATATCGGTGGCTACAACTCCCTCGACGTGCGCGGCAGCTATACGATCACCGGATACAAGCGCGCCGAGGCGGAGTTCGTCGCACCGCGATTGTTCAATCGCCGAGGCCATCTGTCGGTGCTCGGTGGGTGGCGGGAAGCGACGCAGGTCGGGTTCTACGGGATCGGAACCGACACGTCAAAAGACGCCCGCACCAACTACCTCTTTCAACAGCCATACGGAAGCGCGCTGTTGACGATCTTCCCGGCGCGCAAGGTGTTCTCGTTGCGGGGCGGCGTCGAGTACACGCGATGGTCCCAGAAGCCCGGCGAGGGGACGGACCCATCCGTCGAAACCGTCTACACGCCGGCGGATCTGCCGGGCCTCGGGGCGGAAGTGACGTACCTTCACACGCAGGGCACCGTTGGCATCGACTGGCGCACCTCGCCCGGATACACGCGCCGCGGCGGCTATCTCGGCGCCACGCTGCACGACTACAACGATCGCGACAAGGCGTTCGGCTTTCAAATGGCGGAATACGAAGCGATCGAGCACATCCCCATCCTGCGGGAGGCGTGGGTGCTGTCGTTCCATGGCCGTGTTCAGACGGCGTTCGACAAGGACGGGGAGCAGATTCCGTTCTTCATGCTGCCGGCGGTGGGTGGCGGATCCTCGCTCCGTGGCTATTCGAGCTGGCGCTTCCGCGATCAGAACAGCCTGTTGCTGCAAGCGGAATGGCGCATCATGGCCAACCGCTATCTCGAAACCGCACTCTTCTACGACGCAGGGAAGGTCGCGGCACGCACGGCGGACCTCGACTTCGACGGGCTGAAGGACGACTTCGGCATCGGCCTCCGCTTCCACGGCCCGTTCGCCACGCCGTTGCGCGTGGAGCTGGCCAAGAGCCGCGACGGTCTCTCCTTCATCTTCGCCTCCTCTGCGGCCTTTTAAGGTAACTCTCATGCCTGCATCACACGTCTCGTCACGTGCGCGTCGCGTCGGATTCCTGCTGCTGTCGACGGGTGCCATCGGGCTCTTCGCCACCGGCGCATCGACGCAGAGCCCGCATTTCTATCCCGACGATCCGATTGCACGGGCGCCGGAATCGCAGGACGCCTCGAAAGCGGCCCCGTACCGATCAGTCGCAGATGTACGAGCTCACGTACAACCTGTTCGTGAACGCCAAGCACCAGGCCAGCGGCTTGCGCGCGAAGAACATCAACACGATCGACGAGGTCCCGGACTCGAGCTGGTTCACGAACCGCGTCGGCACCACGCCGATGACGAACGAGGAGCTCGTTCGCGGCGCGAACGTCGGCCAGCCGCCCGATCCCTCCGCCTGGGTGCTCACCAGGGAGAAGACGTCGGGCGCCCACCCGGGCTTCACGGCCACTGATGCCAAGGGCGTGACGTGGTTCCTCGAGTTCGATCCACCGTACTTTGCCGAAGGTGCGACCGGCGCAGTCGCGGTCGCGACCAAAATCTTCTATGCGCTCGGCTACAACCAGGTGGAATCGTTCCTGACGACCTTCGATCCCAGGAAGGCGACGATCGATCCGAAGGCGACCGTTCGCCGCCCGAGCGGAAAGCGCACCAAGTTCAATCGCGACGACATGAACGCCATCCTCGAAACCGTCGCGCGCAACCCGGACGGGAGTTATCGCGTGGTCGCGGGACGCCTCCTGCCGGGCAAGATTCTCGGCGGCTTTCAGTACTCTGGCACGCGCCCCGACGATCCCAACGATCTCGTCCCGCATGAGTACCGCCGCGAGCTGCGAGCGCTCCGCGTCTTCGGCGCGTGGACGAACCTCACGGACCTCAAAGCGGCAAATACGCTGGACACGGTGATCACGGAAAACGGCAAGTCGATCGTCAAGCACTACCTGCAGGACGTCGGCTCGACCTTCGGCATGTGCAACGACCTCCACGAATGGGATCTGAGCTACGAGTACTTCTACGAAGGCCCCCCGTCGCGGAAGCGCTTCTTCACCCTTGGTTTCGGGCTGAGTCCCTGGCAGACCGTGGACTACGTCGAGTACCCGTCGGTCGGCAAGTTCGAAGGCAAGGTGTTCGATCCCCGGAAGTGGCGGCCGCAGACGCCAACGGCCGCTTACATGGAGCTGCGCGACGACGACGCGTTCTGGGCGGCACGCCGCGTGGCGGCATTCACAGACGACATGATCCGGACCCTTGTGCACACCGGGCAGTTCAGCAATGCCGCCGCGGAGAAATACCTGGCCGACGTGCTGATCCAGCGCAGGGAGCGCGTCAAGAGCATCTATCTGACGCTCGTGAACCCGATCGTCAATCCGACCCTTGACGCCAAGGGCCTCACCGTCGAGAATGCCGCCGTGACCGGAGGCGTGGCCCACGGCACGGCATCGTACCGCGCGTCGTGGATGACCTTCGACAACGCGACCGGCACCACGAAGCCGTTGTCGGAAACGAAGAGCGACACGACGACGATTCCGGCGCCAAGCGGTCTGCCGTCGAGCGGCTTCGTCGCGGTGGACATTGCTGCCGACAGCGCGACCTACCCCACGTGGAAACAACCCGTGCGCGCGTACTTCCGTCAGGACGGCGGATCATGGAAGCTGGTCGGCTTCGAGCGGCAGCCCGACAAGATGCCGGCGGCAGGCGTCCCGCAGAAAGCTTCCCGGTAGAAGCCGCCAGTAGGCGTTCGGCCTTGCACGGGGCGTGGTTCGTCGATTTCCTGAGACGCCCGATGGCTCGATTCCTCGTGTCCGTGACGACGGCGATCCTGGGCCTCGCGGCGCTGCTCGGCGCCCAGCCGGCTCACGACTTTCTGGCCCGCCCTGTCGGCGCGTCGATTCGCGTGGTCACGTGGAACATCTACCGAAGCTCCATTTTTCCGCCGGACGGCGACGTGGTCGATGTCAACGGCGCCACACGCCCCGCGCGGTTCGCACGAGTGATGCGCGCCCTGCACCCGGACATCCTGTGCCTGCAGGAAGTCACGGTGGACGTCGCGCGTTCGGCGGGACTGCTCAATTCCATCCAGCCGCTTCCTGACGGCCACGCCTGGCAGGCGTATGCCGCCGAGGATACCGTCATCGTGTCCCGCTTCGATCTTGCCGCGCGCGCGGAGGGCCACGTCGACGGCGAAAGGCGCCGCGGTCACGCGATGGCGTTGATCAAGACGCCCGCGACCGATCTTCTGGTCATCTGCGCGCACTTCCAGTCGGAAGCCGGAGGGGAGGACGTGGCACTGCGCCGGGAGCAAGCGGGACTGATCGCGAGGACGATCCGCGAGGCCAAGGCCGGCGGCGGTCCGATCCCTCTGCGGGCCAGAACGCCCTTCATGATCCTCGGCGACCTCAATGCGATCGCGGGCGCCACGAGGTTTCTCAATACCCTCGTCAACGGACGCACGGACGGGGCGTCCGCCGCCAGGCCAGGCGAGGGGCTCGACTGGGACCGCTCCGCGCTCGTCGACGCTCTGCCGCTTCACAACGCGTCAGGCGTCGAGCGCTATACCTGGCGCAACGACCTCGAGCGCTATCAGCCGGGCATTCTCGATCGCATCATTTACAGCGACAGCGTGCTGTCGAGCGTCAATCAGTTCGTGCTCGACACCACAACGATGTCGCACCACGATCTTTTCGGCGCGGGCCTGCGCACCATCGACGTGATGCGCGATCCGCAGGCAGGAATCCACGATCATTTCCCGCTCGTGATCGACCTGGCCGTCCGGCCGGAACACAGGCGTCCTCGGGCGGTCTTGCCGTAACTGAAGTGGCCCGCACCCTCACGTGGAGGCGAGAGGACGCGCGCGGTGCACGCGCGTCCCCCACCTGCCAGATGTCACGCGACCCAGCGCCTGCGCACGGTCAGGAAGAGCCCGAGACCAAGCGCGCCGAGCCCAGTCAGCCCGAGGAGCGGCATCGAGCTCGCCGTCTTCGGCAGCTTCTTCTTGGGAGCGCCTGCCGGTGCACCTGCGGCCGATGCCGAGCCGGTCGAGGCCACTGCCGAACTCGGCGCGGCCGCACCACCCGCACCACCCGCACCGCCCGCACCGGCCGAAGCGGCCGCACCGCCGGCGGGAGCCGACGCCATGGCGGCCTGGACCTGACGCTGCGTCATGACCTTGGGGGGCCCTTCGGTCACGATCGTTGCCGACAGCTTGTCACCCGTGTGCAGATCGGCGAACTCGACGGGCTGGCCGTTCTTGATGATCTTGATGTTCCGTTTCGCAACGTCACCTTCCGAGAACATCTTGACCCCGTCCGGGAGGCGCACGATGATCGAGTTGCCGACGACCTTCATCACCTCACCATTGCGCACTTCGGTGACGTAGACCGGCGTCACGGTCGTCGTGGTCGTGATTTTCGCGGTCCCCTTCATCCCGGGTTTCAGGTCGTGCACGGTCACGTCCTTTCCGTCCACGCTGAGCTTGAAGTCATCAGGGACGGTAATTTCCTGGGCGCCTTTCTCGCCTTTGACCACGACCTTGTTGCCATCCACCGACACGACCGTGAAATGCTTGACCTCGGTGGTGGTCGTCTGCGCCGACGCTGTCCGGCCCACTACGGTAAGAGCGCTCAGACAGAGCATCGCGCACAGCCACTTTGTACGTCGCTTCATGAGAATCCTCCTGCGACGGTTGACGGTTGCATCATTTCCTGACCCGACTGATCGACTTGAGATCCAGAAGCGCAAGCGGGTGGGACTGCGCTGGCCTCGCCCGCGTCTCCACCCGCAGCGCGCGCACGATGAACCGCTGCGGCGCTGATCCGACGAAATAGAACGGGAAACACGTCACCAGCGTGAGTGCCGACGATGGCGTTGGGTCAAGCACGGAGACGTCCTCCGGGTCCACGATCCACGTACGCTCCACCCGATAGCGCTCCAGGCGGCTCGGAGTTTCGACGTCGAGCAGATCGCCGGCCTCGATGTCCTTCAAGGCGCGGAAAAAACCATCCCGATGCCCGGCGATCCCGCAGTTCCCGTCCGACCCGAGGGCCGCGGTGTCTTCGATGTGTCCGACGCCTCGATTCAACGTCCAGTCGTCCGTGCCGTCGAGCACCGGCACTTCCAGTCCGATTCGGGTGATTCGAAGAACGCCGAGGGGCGCAGGGCTTTCACGCAGGAGCGCATCACGCCACGCATGCACCCGCTCCGGCGACCACAGACGTTGATCGGGTGCCGATGATGCGCCCGCCTCATGGAGCGCGGCAAAGCGCTCCAGTTCGTGTCGCATGGCAACCGTACTGGACACGCCTGCAATCGCCCAGGCACGCCAGCGCAACCACACCGCTCGCCCAGGCGAGACGCTCGATCCATAGCCAGGGCCTGCCCGGGTTCGTCATATGCCTGCGTCGACGCAGAGCTTACGTTGGGCGGGGTCAGTCCACAAGTTGCACTTTGGTCCAATCCCGTCCGAAACGTCGAATTGCTACGGTTCGGCCGCCAAACCACGACATGTCGTGGTTTGGCAGATGCCCGCGCGACTCAGGATTCGGCGGACTTCAACCCCTGGAAGTACGCGTTCGCGTCCGCGATCGCTTTATCCGTCTTGCCGAACACGTCGCTGCCGGTCGCGTTGAGCTTGTCGGCGTTCGGCTTCAACGCGGTCATCGGCACTCGCCGTCAGATCGCTTCCCAGGAAGGTGATCTGATCCGCGAGCTGCTTGCGAAAGGGCTCGAGCGCCTTCGCGCTGTCGCGGAGTGACCCCAAGACGGTGGCGAACTGCTTCTGGCTGGCGGCCAGCCGCTGCTGCGCCTGGTCATGCAGCTGGGCATCCTGGATGTTCTTGATCGTGGCCGCGCGGCCGCTGAAGTACGTGTCGCCCGCCTGCTGCATCTGCTCGACTTTCTGACTGCGCCTCGGTCACGCGGTCGTTCATCCCGTCCATGGACTTCATCAGCTTCTTGTAGTCCCCTTTCATGTTCTTCGACGGCTGGGTGACCAGCGCGTTGTACGCGTCGAGGGTCTTCTGGATCTGGATTTTCGCGTTGGCCACTCGCTTGCGACGTGTCTCCGCCGGCCTTGACGAACTTGTCTGTCTCTTTGAGCCCCTCCGTCCGGCTCCGTTCCGGCGTTTGCGTCTGGGCGACGATCGCGGGCGTCAGCAGCACCCCGCTCAAGAGCAACGATCCCGTGCACGCCATCAGTCTGCGCATCTGATCCTCCTTCGAGTCACGGTAGAGGTTAGTGGGCCACCCAGCCGACCACAAGTTGAACCTTAGTCGTATAGGACCATTCGAGCGGCGGCCGCGCTCCGTTCTGCCAGGTTGGGCGGCAGATCGCAGCGTGGTCAGCCGCGGAAATCAGGCGCCGAAGATGTACTTGTCCAGGAAGGCATTGCGGAACTTTCCGCTAGGATCGTACTTCGCCGCAACTTTCCTGAATGCCGGCAGCTGCACATAAAGTGCCGCCACCGATGCCGGCGACACGGTGAACAGCTTGCCCCAGTGTGGTCGTGCGTTGAACGGCGCGAGCACCTGCTCGATGATCGGAAGCAGCGCACCCACCGCCGCCCAATCCTGCTTCCAGGTGAAGTGAATGGCGACGCTCGCCTGTTTGTAAGCCGGGCTCATCCACAAGTCGTCGGCCGCGATCGTGCGGATCTCCGAGATGAACAACCACGGGCTGATGCGGGGGCCGAGGCGAGCGATGGCACGAATGGCCTCGACGGCATGCTGGTGCGGTACGAAGTACTCCGTCTGCAGCTCGGTGCCGCTGCTCGGCGTGAACCCCATGCGGAAGTGCGGCAGCCGGTCGTACCACGGGCCCGGCACGCCCATTTGTTCCGTACAGTTCTCCGCCGAGAGATCGGCGATGGGATGAAGATTCCGACTCGCAGGCCGGGCGTCGAAGAATGTCGCCCCAGGCTGAAACGACCGCGGATCGTCGGCGCGTCGCTTCACCCACACCTCGTTGACGCTGTCGCTCTTCCAGTCGGTGAACAGGCTGACGCTGTAGCCGGCGCTCATGATCTCGTCGAAATGCCCGGTGGCCTGCGCGAAGGGCAGCTTCTCGTAGACGTACTGCCGGACCTGGAACGTCGGCTGGATGGCCAGCGTCACCTTCGTGACGACTCCGATCGCACCGAGCCCGACGACCACGGCGTCGAGCTCCTCCCGGTGGCTGCTCTCCGAGAACGTGACCAGCTCTCCCTCGGCGGTGACCATCTCGAGCGCTTTGACCGCTGTCGCGAGATTGCCGTTGGCGACACCCGAACCGTGAGTCGCCGTCGCGGCGGCGCCTGCCACTGAGATATGTGGAAGCGACGCCAGGTTGTGCAGCGCGTAACCCTTCTCGTCCAGCAACGGACAGAGCTGACCGTAGTTCATTCCGGCTTCGATCGTCGCCGTTCGCGCCGCGGCGTCGAGATGCACGAGCCCGCGCATCTCCCTCAACGACACCAGCGCGTGCACGCTGTCGGCGATGGTGTTGAAGCAGTGTCGAGTGCCCTGGACCTTCAGGCGTGGCTGCGTGCGCACGACCTCCTGGAGCTCGGTGATCGACGTCGGATACATGACGACGTCGGTGCCGTATTCGACATTGCCGGCCCAATTCTTCAAGCGCTTGCCTTGTCCTCGCACGATGAATGGCCACACGAACGGCGCAGCGACCGCCGCCGACGACAACCGGAGGAACTCTCGCTTGTTCATGTGGTGTCCCTCGCCGCACGCCGCCCGACTGAGCGGGTTCTGTCGAGCGGATGTTACACCGGCGCGCTGAATCCTACGAACCTCCGTAGTGACAAAGGGGCCCTTGCATCGCCACACTCCACGCGGAGGTGCGCGATGCATCGAGTCGGACTGTATGCTGCTCTGGTGCTCGGGTCGTTGACGGTCGCTCTCCAGGCCGACCACGACATTTTCTCTCCGCAGGAGTGGGCCGTCATCAGGACGCTTTCTCCGCTGCCACCTCTACCGGTGGATACGACCAACAAGTATCGAAACTCGCGAGCGGCGGCGCTGCTTGGACAGAAGCTGTTCTTCGAGCCGCGGCTCTCCGGGCCGATTCAGACGGGCACGCCAGCCGAAGGCCAGCTTGGCAAGGTTGGCGAGAAGGGCAAGATCGCGTGCCGGAACTGTCACATGCCTGAGTCGCGCTGGCTGTTCGACGTCAGGTCTAACAATGGCGGTCCGATTCCGAATGCGACGGCGCTTGGTTCCCTCTGGATGACGCGCAACGCCAGCAGCATCGTCAACACCGTTTTCTACGTACATCCGGGATCCGGCGCGCACTGGCGCGAGAACGACGGCTTCTCGGACTCCGAGTGGTTCGACGCCCAGAGCGAGCCCGAGGGCCCGCCGGTGCAGAACGGCAGCCGGCTACAGCTCGCGCACGTGATCTTCGAACACTACAACGCCGAGTACACCGCGGCGTTCCCGGAATGGCCGTTGAATCCCGACCTGGCGAACTACCAGCGCTTTCCGGCCACAGGATCGCCGTACGTGGACTCCGGGAACTGGAACCACTTGAGCCTCGCCGACAAGGAGATCGTCAACCGTATCCTCGTCAATTACGGGAAAGCGATCGAAGCGTACCTGAGAAAGCTGGTCAGCCGCGACGCCCCGTTCGATCGCTTCGTCGCGGGCGACCGCGATGCGATCTCACATGACGCGAAGCAGGGGCTCAAGCTGTTCGTCGGCAAGGCGGGGTGCGTGCGATGCCACAACACTCCGCTGTTCTCTGACGACGACTTTCATGTCATCGGGTTGCACATCGACACGACCCTTTCGCCGCATGCCGAACCGAGCGAGCTGGGGCGCGCCGCGAACCAGCCACTGATCTGCGACCCGTCGGTCGCGGACGGCGATTTCAGCGTCAATGGCCACTTCAGCGACGATCCGGACACCACGCGCAATGGCACCTTCTGCAGCCAGACGATTCCACCTGGGCTGTGGCGGACCAAAGGCCTGCGACAGGTGGCCGAGACCGCTCCGTATTTCCGCGACGGGCAGGCGGCAACCCTCGACGACGTGATCGAGTTCTACGATCGCGGTGGGGACCCGGAGGGAACGTTTCTGGGCGGGCCCAAGGAGATACGGCCGCTGCACCTCTCGACCGAGGAGAAACGAGAGCTCAAGAAGTTTCTGAGAACCCTCACGGGCGAACCGGTGCCGCGCCAGTTCCTGTTGGACCTGCACCACCGATGAACGCCGGACGTGAGATGCCGGCGAGCCGAACTATTGCCGGACCGCCGGAAACGCGGTGACCCGCAGTTTTGCCGAGCCGTATGGAATGAGCGTCAAGGTTTCGGCGGGCGCCGTACTCGTCACCGGGCTCTGAGGCAGCGGCCCGGCGGAGCCGTCCACGAGGGTCCACTCATCGACTCTTCGTCCCTGAACGGACAATTCCACCGGCGGGTCGTCCGGGCTGAACGGGAATTTCGCAATGCCGCGTTCCTTCACGGTGATATTGGCCACCCGCGTCGCGGGATCGACGATCAGGCCGTAGTTCCATGGCGTGGTCGGCCGCACTTCCCAGTCGACGGCCGGTGCCGGTGCGGGCTTGCTCATGCCGGACGTGATCCTGTTCCACTCCGCACCGAGACGGAGCGCGAACACGAGCGGACCGCGCTCGACGGCGACCGACTGGCGATACCACGTGGTGACACGCGGCGTCATGGGCAGGCCCAGCACCACGACATCCCCGGGGTTCCATTTACGCTCGAGCCGCGCAAAGCCGCGCGCGCGATCGACGTTCACGCGCGCACCGTTGACCGTCAGCGACGCGTTGGTCGCCCAGCCTGGAATCCGCAACATCAAGGGAAACGTCGTGGAAGATGCAGGCGTGACCGTGAACCGTACCGCGTCGCGGAACGGGTAGTCCGTGTCTTCGACGATCGTCACCTCGACCCCGCCGGCGACTATCCGCACTTCGTTGGGCGCGTAGGTCACGGCCGCGAGCCCGTTGTCGGGCGTCGCCATCCACAGGCTCTGGACCAGCTTTGGCCACCCTTGATGCATGTTGGCCGTGCAACATCCGAAGTTGGGCTCGATCCCGAAGATGTTCGACTCCGGCCCGTTGGTGGACCAGTTCCGCCTGGCGAGCGTGCAGAGCACCTGGTTCGGTTGCTGATCGTATTGGTGCGCCCACATGTCGGCGGTGAAGGTGGCGGGCAGGGCGTTGAAGGCGATCCGTTCGAGTCTATCCGCCAACGCGGCGTCGCCCGTCACGCGGATGGCCTGCTGCAGCGAGAACAACGCCTCGACCACCGCGCACAGCTCGGTGCCTTGTGACGGATCCTGTCCCGCATAGTGCTCGTCGGCGCTGAACATGCCGTTGGGAAGGCCGTGATACCGATCGAGCATCTCGAGCGCGCGATGGATCGCGGTGCGATCGGTCGGATCTCCAGAAACCAACGACCACAGGGCGCTCGTCTTGAGCGCCATCGCGTTGTTGACGCCGTGCGCGTGCATCGCTCGATCCGATAGGCCCGCATTCGGCTTCAGGCCAAGGGCCTCGGGTGTGGATTTCTCGCGGAACTCGAAGTTGGCGAAGTGCGCCTTCCAGTCGGTGCCCTGATCGTGAAGGACCTGCGCCAGTTTCAGCAGGGTCGAATCGCCGGTGCGATTGAACAACCAGATGCACGCTGACGAGCTCGTCGCCCCAGCGCACCGCCGCCCACTCACGCAACGGACGACTGCCCGCCTCTCTGAGGTGATACGCAAAATACCGTTGCATGAACGGCATGACCCTCGCGTCACCGGTGGCTTCCTGATACTGGGTGAGGGCCTTCAGCATGACCATGTTCGGCCACCAGTCGGTGTTCTTGACTGGTCCCATTCGCCCGTCCGCGCCCTGGTGCGTGAGCGTCCACTCCATCCACGGGCGCGACTTCGCGATCAAACGCTCGTCGCTCAGGACGTACGCCAGCGGGATGAGCCCGTCGACGAAGTACGGTCCGCGTTCCCAGCTCTCGCCGGTGCCACCGAGCCAGCCGCTGTTGGGACCGACGTCGGGCCAGAACTCGTCGAGATGACCGGTCAAGCCATCCGCCTGCACCTGCAGTTGACGCCGCAGCCAGCCGGCCGGCCGGATGGCCCCCAGCGGGAGCGGCACGAATGCTTCGGCGTGCAGCGGTTGACGGCTCTGGACCGCCGATGTGGGCGTGGTCTGCGCGGCGGATTTCGGTGCTGTGGGAACCGCGAGCGCGGCGACGGCGACCGCACCGGCGAAGAGGACTCTGACCATCGCTCGAAGAGAATATGCGAACGAGGGTGCCGGGAGACGACGATATCGTCGAAATTCGAGGGCGGCCCGAGGCCGCCCCCTGGATTGCGCTACTTGATCGCGACGATCACGAATTCGACGGGCTTGCCGCTGGTGTTGGCCGACTCGTGCGCGACACCGCGCCCGATGAACTGCGCATCGCCTCGCTTCCAGCTCGTTTTCGCGGGCTTGCCGTCGATCGAGAGCGACATCTGCGCGTCGTTGAGCGCGATGACGACCTGATCGTAGTCGTGCTTCGTGCCCGCGGGCTCCTTGAACGCCGGATCGGCCGTCGTGCGGTAGGCGGTCGCCCGGGGTCCTTCCGCCAGCACCTTGATTGTCATATCCGGCCGCGATGTCGGCAGCGTTGCGGTCCCGGGCTGGGCGGTCTTGAATTCGATCAGCAGGCCGTCGATTGGCCCAGTGCCGATGTTGGTGGGGCTGTGCGTCCCGGCCGGCGTGACCATCGCCGACTCGGCCGCCATGTCGACGTCCTGCGACTTGCCGTCCGGCGTCGCGAATCGGACTTTGGAAGCGCTCAGGACAACCACCGTTGAATCCGGATGTTGATGCATCGGACTCTTATCCCCCGGCGGATAGCTGATCTTCAGAACCCGCACGGCTGGATTCTCGAGCACGACCTTGTAGTGCGCCGGATCGACTTTCACCGGGTCTTGCGCGAGTGCCGTCCCCGACCAGAGGACGACGAGCGAGAGCACCGACAGAGCTTTCCAACCTTGCATAGACACCCCTTTTCGCAGCTTTTGAGGAAATGTAGCGGCAGCGGATTATCGGTGACCAAAGCTCATCCGTCAACAACGTTCTCTTCTTTCCCACCGCCCGACATCTCGATCCAGTCGAGCTCCTCCTCCATCCGATGAAACGCGTCGTCGCCGATCTCTTCGTTCGCGCGCATGGCAAGCACCGCGTCGCGGGCCGCCTGAAGCGCTCGTCGGTGGACGTCGTTGTGCGCTTGTCGCCTGGCTTCTGCGTCGCCAGCGTCGCCGTCGGCGCCTCCAAGATGCATGATGAATTCCTGCCTGACGGCGTCCGCGACCGGTGATCGATTCGGCTCCAGCCACGCGAGGCCGGCGCGCAGCGCGCGGTCGCGCGCGGCCGCCACTTCCTGGCCAACCGGGTCGTCGTCCTTCAGATCGAGCGCGCGCAGCAGAGGTCCGAGCGTCAGTCCCTGGAGCGCGAGCGTGCCGAGCACGACAGCGAACGCGGTCAGGACGATCAGGTCTCGAAACGGAAACCCGCCCGGCAGCGCCAGTGCGGCCGCAAGCGTGACGATCCCGCGCATACCCGACCACGAGATCACCAGGCCGCTGCCAACCGTCGGCCGCAGCATCGGCCGTGGCGGATGAAAGCCGACGCGGCGATCGCGCCATCTGATCACGGCGTTGAAGGACATGTGCCAGGCGATCCGGACGAGGATGACGGTCACGAGCACCGCGGCGGCAATCGCAAAGTACTGCCCGCGGACAGCCGGCTCCAGGCTCGTGAGAATCGGCCGGATCTGCAGGCCGATGAAGGCGAACGCCATCACGTTGATCAGGAAGACCACCGTCTCCCACACGGCGTACGACGGGATGCGCAGGCGCGCCGGAATCCGCTCGGGCGCGGTCCGCGCCACCGTCATCGCGTAGCACACCATGGTCAGCACGCCCGACAGACCAATCCGATCCGCCAGTATCCAGACGCCGAAGGTGGCGACGAATTGGAGAATGATTGCCGTCGGCACGTCCCGCACGCGATCGTTCAGACGCAGAGTGATCCGCCCGAGAATCGGTCCGACGACGACGCTGCCAACCACACCGAGCAGGAAGGTCGGCGCCACAGCGCCGATCGAAAAGCCCTGAGCCGCGACAGCACCGACCGCGAGCCGATAGATCAGCAGCGCGCTGGCATCGTTCAACAGACTCTCGCCCTCGAGGATCGTGAGGATGCGCTGTGGGGGCTTCAGCTGCCGAAGCACCGCGGTAGCCGCAGCCGCGTCCGGCGGTGCGACCACGGCGCCGAGCGCGATCGCGGGCGCCCACGGCAGCGTGGGCATGAACGCGCGTGCGACGACCGCGACCGCGATGGTCGTGAGGCCCACCGCGAAGACGACCAGCCCTGTCACCGGCGCCCAGTTGTCCCGGAGGTCTCGAGGCGACGCGTCGTACGCCGCGTCGAGCAGCACGGGCGCGACGAAGAGCGCCAGCGCGAGCTCGGGCAGCACCGTGAACGACGGGGCGCCCGGAACGAACGCGAGGATCGCGCCGCCGAGCGCGAGAAACACGGGATAGGGCGCGCCCACCCGACGCGCGACGGCCGCCAGGATCGTGGCCGCAAGGACGAGACCGATGAGGACTTCGAGCTCCTGCATGGTCAGCGGGCGACCCCAGCCGGGCGGTTCGAGACTTCTGGCTCGTCCGAGATCGCCATGTGCCCGATCCTATGTCGACACGCCGGACTGAAGTGTCTGCTTTGTTAGACTCTTTCCGGCGTGGCCGTCTCGACCAACTCCGTCGACACCGCGCGCCTCCTGCTCCGCGTGCCGGCGCTCGCGGATGCGGAGGCCCTCATGGGGATCATCTGGGATCCGGAGGTCGTCGAGCGGAAGCAGGTCACGCTCATCGATCCGCCGGGCGGTCTGGATCTCGCGATAAAGAACACCGGCGACATGATCCGCCAGTGGCAGGTCCGTGGATATGGGCAGTGGTGTGTCGTCGAGAAAGCCACGGGACACGTGATCGGCTGCGTTGGCTTCTACCATCCGCCGAAACCGTGGCCCGGCGTCGATCTCGGATGGGTCATTCACCGCTCCCGCTGGGGCCACGGCTTTGCGACCGAGGCGGCGACCGCTGCGCTCGCCTGGATCTGGCACGTCACCGACGGTCGAGCGCGTCATCAGCCTCATCGCGCCTGAGGATCATCGATCGATTCGGATTGCCACGAAGATCGGCGAACGGTTCGAGCGAACCGAGGTGGACCCGGTGAACGGCGACCCGTGCCACCTCTACGCCGTCGCGCGGACGTAGGCCGAGAGTCGGGCCGGCTACATGTTCCCCATTTGCGTCGCTGTTCTGCCGGGCCACGCGATCGTCAGCAGAAAGGCGCTCTCTTCCAGGGCTTCGATGTCGTGGGCGCTGCCCTGATCGAGTGCGACGAGGCTGCCGGGACGCAGATTGAACGTGCGGCCTGATGCATTGAGTCGGATATGACCCGTCAGCACGTGGACCGAGATTCGTCCGTCGGTCTTGTGTTCGGGAATGCGCGTGTTCGCCTGAAGAGCGGTCAGGACGACGCGGAAGTCGTCATATTTCATGAGCGTCCTCGCGTTCCGACCCGTGCTCCACGTCGTCTCCTGCCGAAGCCGGTCAATTTCGGCCGTGAGGTCGAATTCGAGAAACGGGCTCGCCATAGGCGGTGAGTGCGGACGACGGTGAGCGGTTTCCTGTCGAGCACCTTCATGCATCGTCACACCTCCGCGGCGAACGCGCGCCGCCTTCGCTTTCCCACCGAGAGACGTCGATCCCGTCGACATCGAGCGGCGCTTGATCCGCGCGAGCCGCCTGGCGGACGTGCACCGGATCTGACGATCGCGCCGGATGCGCTCACGGCAGACAATCCGAGCGTTGTCAGGCATACGAAGGCAAGAGATCGGTATAGCGCGGGCATGAAGAACGATTCCGCCGCTACTCTACTCGGATGCGTCGAACCGCGATGTTCAGAAAGGGACGGCCGATACAGCCGGCGGCCGAGCTGGCCTGTGCACAACCGGACAGTCCTGGCGAGAGACCGGCGCTAAGGTAAGAGCAGGGACGGAGACCCAAATGAAGAAACCAGCACGCGGCGGACACCTCTCTGCACGACACACCCTCCTCACCGGTGCCTGGACGGCGACGGTGAAGGCCGTGGAAACAGCCGTTGGACGCTTCAAGACAGATCGGGCATTGACGAACGACTGCCAGATCGCGTTTTTCGAAGTCGCCGGCCATGCACCCCTGCACGTGAACGTTACGCATCGGTACCTGACGAGAAGGGTACGTGGATGGGCGGGTCCAGGGAGTGTGCCAACCGGGTTCGTTCACAACCGCACCTTTGGTGAGGCGCCCGCGAACCAGATAGTCCGGCACATTCGAGAGATGGTCTATGCCACACGCATCTGACGCCAGACGGAGAACGCCGTGAAATACACGATCTACGAGGATCCGGCCACACACCGGTTCGCCTTCCTCCCGCTGCCGCCGCGGTTTGCCGACGGCGACAAGTTCCCGATCGTCGCCACCGACCGCTGGTTCGCGAGCCACGGGGAGGCAGTCGCGGCCCTGTCGGAGCTCTTGAATCGAGAGGAGTCGGAGCCTGTCAGCGAAGGGGACGAGACGACCCGTGCGCACTGACCGATGCGCGGTGTGCCATCCGCAACGATTTCTCCGGTGGCGTGCGACAGAGGGCGACTGCGTGCCGTCAGGCGATGGAACGCACAGAGGCGAACGCGTCGCGCGCATCGAGCTGATGATTGAGGAATATCGGCGCGCAAAGCAGCGCCGGGTCCTGCGCCGCGCCGCCAAGTTGTGGCGAAGGGCCGAAACACGGCGCCTGCATCTCGCGCAGCAGGGCCGGCCGTCGCGAGTCCACTAACCGGCGTGTGTGTCTCGTTTTGAACAGCACGGATACCGACGAGGTATTACGGTTTCAGGATGCGCGCACAGTCGCACCGACCGAGCGCCGATGACCCTATGGGGATCTACACCGCGGATCCCCTCATCGGTGACGCGGTCCTGCCGACGCAGACACCGCCACGGCATGAACTCGCCAAGACGCCGACGGGAATTCGCGGTCTCGACGAGATCACCCGTGGTGGCCTGCCAGCCGGGCGGCCGACACTCATTTGCGGCGGCCCCGGATCCGGCAAGACGTTGCTCGCCCTGACGTTCCTGGTGAACGGCGCTGTGCGGTTCGGGGAGCCGGGGGTCCTCCTCACGTTCGAGGAAAGCGGCGAGGAAATCGCCAAAGACGTCGCCTCCCTGGGCTTTGATCTTCCGGAGCTGATCGCGGCGCAGAAACTGGCCGTCGACTATGTCCGGGTGGAACGCAGCGAGATCGAGGAAACCGGCGACTACGATCTCGAAGGGCTGTTCGTCCGTCTGGACTACGCGATTCAGTCGATCGGGGCCAAGCGCGTCGTCCTCGACACGATCGAATCGCTGTTCGCCGGCCTCTCGAATGACGGGATCATCCGGGCCGAATTGCGGCGGCTGTTCCGGTGGCTGAAAGACCGGAACGTGACCGCCGTGATCACCGGCGAGCGCGGCGAGGGCCTGCTGACCCGCCAGGGCCTCGAGGAATACGTCTCGGATGCGGTGATCCTGCTCGACCACCGCGTTCACGATCAGGTCTCGACGCGCCGGCTGCGCGTGGTCAAGTACCGCGGGTCTCATCACGGCACGAACGAGTATCCATTCCTCATCGATGCCGACGGCATCAGCGTGCTGCCCGTCTCTTCCCTGGCGCTTCAGCACAAGGCGCCGATGGACCGTGTGTCGACCGGCGTCGTCCGTGTCGACGAAATGCTTTGCGGCACAGGCTATTATCGTGGCAGCACGATACTCGTCTCCGGCACCGCCGGCACCGGCAAGACCAGCCTGGCGGCGCACTTCCTCGATGCGGCCTGCCGCCGCGGCGAACGCTGCCTGTGCTTCCTGTTCGAGGAATCCCCGCAGCAGCTCCTGCGGAACATGCGGTCCATCGGCATCGACCTCGAGCCCTGGGTGGCCGATGGGCTGCTCCAATTCCACGCGGACCGCCCGTCGCGATACGGCCTCGAGACCCATCTGGTCACCATGCACAGGATCGTGGCCGACTTCAAGCCGTCCGTGACGGTCCTCGATCCGGTGACCAACCTCATGACCGTCGGCACGTTCGCAGACGTGCAAGCGATGCTGACGCGGATGATCGATTATCTGAAAACCGAGAACATCACCGCCCTGCTGACGAGCCTGACGCCCGGACACCGGGAGATCGAGCGGACCGAGGCGAGCATCTCGTCGCTCATGGACACGTGGATTTTGCTGGCCAACGACGTGGTCGGCGGCGCGCACCGACGCGGTCTCTACGTGCTCAAATCCCGCGGCATGGCGCATTCGAACGAAGTGCGCGAATTCACGCTCACAGATCGGGGGCTGCAGGTGCTCGAGGCCGCCGGCACCGAGGTCGGAGCATCGGTCGCGCGAGAGATCGCCTCAGGAAAGGCGCGAGCGTCGTGAAGAAGTCGAACGGTAACGGCCATTACCGCCTGCGGCTCTATGTCGCGGGCCAGACGCCGCGGTCGATCGGCGCGTTCACCAACTTGAAGCGGATCTGCGACGAGCACCTGAACGGTCGCTACGAGCTCGAGATCATCGATCTGCTGCAGACGCCTCAGCTCGCCCGCGGCGATCAGATCCTGGCGGTACCCACGCTCGTGCGTCGTCTACCAGAGCCAGTGAAGAAGATCATCGGCGACCTCTCTAATACCGAGCGCGTCCTCGTAGGGCTGGACTTGCGTCCCGGCGATTGATATGGCCCGATGACCCAGAAGCCCCCAATCGACGTCAAGGCGACCTTCGAGCGGATCGGTCCGACGCGCGGCGCCGAACGATACGTGCTTCGGCTGTACGTGACCGGCATGAGCTCGCGCGCGACGCGCGCGATCAAGAACGTGCGCGAGATTTGCGACGAGCATCTCAAGGGTCGATACGACCTGGAAGTCGTCGACGTGTACCAGCAGCCAGCGTTGGCGAAGGGCGAACAGATCATCGCGGCGCCGACGCTGGTGAAGCAGCTCCCGCTGCCGCTGCGCAGGATCATCGGGGACATGTCCGGCCGCGACCGTGTGCTGCTCGGACTCGATCTGATTCGCCCATGAACACCCGGCGGAGGTAGCCCGTGATCAACCATTTCCGGCGTCACGACCGCAGAGACCCGCGCCACGAGCGGCGGGACACCCTCCTCGCACGCCTCGCTGAAGCCGAGGAGACCCTCCAGGCCCTTCGCAAGGGTGACCTCGATGCCCTCGTCGTCCAGGGTGCCGACGGCGACCAGGTGTACACGCTGCACGGTGCTGAGGAGCCGTACCGCAGGCTCGTGGAACAGATGCGGGAGGGGGCGGTCGTGCTCGGGCCGGCGGGGGAGATCCTGTACGCGAACGCGCAGTTCGCAGCGCTCGTCGGCGAACCCCTGGAATCGCTCCCTAGCGGACGGATCGACCGCTTCCTGCCGGACGCCGACCGCGCCGATTTCGTGGCGTTGATGCGTTCCGGCAGCGGTGCCCGTGGCAGCCGGCTCATTTCGTCGGACGGCACGGTGATCGAGGTCTATTTCTCGCTGACGACGACGGTGACGTCGAAGGGAACGAGTAACCTGAGCCTGATCGTGACGGACCTGCGGGAGCTCCTCCAGGCACGCCACGAACGCGACCGCGCCGAGCACGACAGCCACGTGAAGAACGAGTTCCTGGCGATGCTGGCGCACGAGCTGCGCAATCCACTGGGCGCGATCCGCAGCGCGGTCAGCGTCATCGACTGTGCGGAGGCGACCGGCAGCGCCGCCACTCACGCGCGTGAGGTGATTACGCGACAGATCGCCCACCTCTCCCGCCTCATCGACGATCTCCTCGACGTCGAGCGGGTCGCCTCCGGGAAGATTCGATTGGATCGCCATCCGCTCGACATGGCGGAGGCGGTGCAACGCGCGGTAGCCAGCGTGACGGCGGGCGCCGGATTGGATCGAGCGATCGAAATCCACACCGAGCCGGTCTGGGTTCAGGGAGACGCCGACCGCCTCGAACAGGTCTTCGTGAACCTGATCACCAACGCGATCAAGTACACCCCGCGCGACGGATCCATTCAAGTGTCCCTCTGCGGCCAGCGCAACGAGGCGGTGCTCACGGTCAAGGACTCCGGGGTCGGGATCGCGTCGGAGCTTCTGCCCTCGGTGTTCGACATGTTCGTGCAGGGGGAACGCACGCTGGACCGCGCGCAGGGCGGGCTGGGCATCGGCCTGACGCTCGTCCGGCGTCTCGTCGAGCTCCACGGCGGAACCGTTGCCGCATCGAGCGATGGCGCCGGGCGCGGCAGCACATTCACGGTCCGGGTCCCACAACTCGCGGCGGCGAGAAACTCCGCCGGGATCCCGTCCCTGGTCGAACCGGCCATGGCCAGACGGATCCTCCTGATCGAGGATAGTCGCGATGCTCGCGAGATGTTCCGCCTCGTCCTCGAGCACGCGGGCCACCACGTCTACGAGGCGGAAAGCGGCGACCGCGGACTGGAGCTCGTGGAGACCGTGCATCCTGAAGTGGCCATCATCGACATCGGTCTTCCTGGCCTCGATGGATACGAGGTCGCGCGGCGCATCCGGAACCAGCCTCACGGCCGGGCCATGCTGCTGCTCGCGTTGACGGGTTACGGCTTCCCCAGCGACCGGGCGCGATCGACGGAGGCCGGATTCGACCATCACCTGGTCAAGCCGGTCGACCCGTACGACCTCGCGCGGTTGCTCGATGAGAACACCGCCATGGGCGCGGCAGCGCAGGTCTGACCGCTGCGCTCGGGTGTCGCCCACCTCCCGACATGCTCATTTCGCGTATGTGACGCCGCTGGCCTGGTCGATCGTGACGAAGGCGTCCACCCGGTCGACGGCGTAGGCCACCTCGGAACCGTTCGCCCATCGAACGACCAGGCTCGCCACCGAGGTCGCGGTCCCGAGGCCGACGTGCACGCGCAGATCCGACTGCGACATCTGGCCGCGGCCGCTCGCCACCTCGCCCCGGTGGCGCACGTCTCCCGCGGTCACGAATACAACAGACCCGATGGCGTCTCGCGGGCACTTCTTTGCGGGATCGCCCTTCAGCGTGATGGTGATCCAGTGGCCGGCCTTCGCGCCGCCGTCGTTGCGCGCGAGCGTCGGCGCCGCGTCGAGGTTGTTGATCGCGACGTCGACGCCGCCGTCGTTGTCGATGTCCCCGACCGCTGATCCTCTCGAGACGCGCGGGACGGCAAATACCTCGCCCGCCGCCGCGCCAAGGTCCTCGAAACGTTTGCCGTTCATGTTCCGAAACAGCAGCGCGCGCTGAGCGTACGACGTGTTCCATGGAAGGCGATCGGCCGCTGGATAAATGTGCCCGTTCACGACCAGCAGGTCGAGCCATCCGTCGTTGTCGTAATCCAGGAAGTCCGTTCCCCAGCCAAGAAACGGAGTCGTCGACAGCGTCAAACCCGTGGACGTCGTCGTGTCCGTGAAGGTGTGGCCGTCGTTGTGATAGAGGACATTGAAGTCGTTCGCGAAGTTGGTGACGTGGAGATCGTCGCGGCCATCGTTGTCGTAATCGCCGACAGCGACACCCATGTGCGCCTGCTCGCGGCCCTGGGCATCGAGAGCCGCGCCTGATGGATAGCTCACGTCGTCGAAGCGTCCGCCGCCGGCGTTCCGGTACACATAGTTCGGCCCCGAGTCGTTCGCCACGAAGAGGTCCAGCCGGCCATCGTCATCCAGATCGACCCACGCGACGCCGAAGCCGTACAGGCCTGTCGGATCGGCGACGCCGGCCGCCTGACTGACGTCAGTGAACGTTCCGTCGCGGTTGTTTCGAAACAGGTGATCCGGCGCACCCTTCAGCCCGCGGGGACCGCACATCACGCGCTCCGAGCGATACGTACAGAACGGTGCGCCCGGAGAGTACGACGCGCCGAAGCGCGCGGCGCTGTCGCCCGTCGAGCGAGGCGTCGTGGCGTCGAGTGGCGTCGAAGCTGTCGCCGGCGGCGGAAGCTGATTGAGGTCGAGGCTGACGTACCCGGCGACGAACAGGTCGAGCCATCCATCGCCGTCGAAGTCGCCGAACGCACACCCGGTCGACCAGCTGTCGACCGCGACGTTCGCTGCGTCCGCCACATCGCGGAACGCATGTCCCCGATCGTTGTGGTACAGCCGGTTCTTGCCGAAGTTCGTGACGTACAAGTCTTCGAACCCATCGTTGTCGATGTCGCCGACGCACACGCCTTGCCCCCAGCGCTCGTTCGCGACGCCGCGCGCACCAGTGACGTCCTCGAAAGTCCCGTCCCCTTTGTTGCGGAAGAGCGCTGCGGCCGGAGCGGGATCGCCGCGTCGCAGGCGATCGAGGGTCGAGCCGTTGACGAGGTAGAGATCGACGTAGCCGTCGTTGTCGAAATCCCAGAACGCGACGCCCGACCCCGTCCCTTCGATGATGTAGTTCTTCTCGGGACCTCCGGAGACGTGCTTGAAGCCGGCGATCCCGGCGGAGGCGGTCACGTCCCGGAAGGTGACACCCGGCGCCGCATGTGGCGACGGAGGGGGGACGCGTGTGGTCGGTGGCGGCGCTTGCGCCAGCGCGACGGCCGACGCAGCGATGCACATGATCGCAACGCGGAGGCTCATCGCGGAGGCTTCGCCGGCGGCCCGCCGCCCGCTCCGCGCGCGCGAGCGCATTGGCGCGCTCGAACGCCTGCTGCGCCCGTTCCGCCTGCCCCATCTTCTGGTACGCGCGTCCAAGGACGTAGAACGTCTCGCGCATGTTGGGAGCCAGCCGGACCGCACGCTCGAGCGCTTCCACGGCGGCGGGTGCATCTCCGAGGTTCAGCAGGGAGCTGCCCAGTCCGAACTCAGCGGCCGCCGACTTCGGGTCGTACGTCAGCGCCTCGCGGAAGGCCTCGATCGCTCGCGCGTGATTGCCCTGCATGGCGAGGCAGACACCGAATCCGTACGCCCCATCGTGCGTGGGCTTCACGCGCTGCGCGCGCTCGTACAGCGACGCCGCTTCCTCGCAGTTCGACTCCTCCCGCCGGAGCCGCGCGAACTCCAGGAGCGCATCCAGCAGCGTGGGATCGGTCTTCAGCGCAAGCGTGTACTCGGCCGCCGCGTCCACGGAGTTCTGCTGCAGCCACAGCGACCGGGCCATGAGCTGATGCACGCGCGCGCCGTCCGGCGCCAGCGCGTACACGCGAGCGAATGAGCGGGCCGCGAGCTCCCCTGACACGATCCCCATGAAGTACAGCGCGTCGGCGTTTCCGGGATCGATGCCGAGCGCCCGTTCGAGCAGATCGTAGGCGGCCTGGTGCTCGTCGCGTGCCAGGTGCGCGCGTGCGGCAAGCACGAGCATCGGCACGTCGGAAGGGTTCGTCTTCAGCCGCGCATCGGCGAGTCGTACCGCCGCATCCGCGTCGCCCGAGTACAGCGCCTTGAAGGCCGCCTGGTACGCGCCGCTCGCCGGCACGACACGGCGAGCCGAATCGGCTCCGCGTTGTGCGCCGCGTCGATCCTTACGGCGGTCGTCAGCAGGACGATGAGACACAGCGCGCGGGTCATGACGTTCCCTACTTGACGATCTCCACGATTCGCAGGAATTCCTGCGCGGCGTCGGCGCGCTTCTGCTGGAGTTCAGCGAGGCGGGCTGCCTGCGCTTCGCGTCGTGGATCGCGCGTGCGCGCATACAAGGTCGCCAGATTGACGGTTGCGGCGTAGTTGTCCGGCTCGAGCGTGAGCGCCTGCGTAAGCGAGCGCTCCGCCTCCGCATACTCGCCGCGTCGCGTCTGCAGCAGACCCAGCTCCGCGAGCGCATCCGGATATTGCGGTCGCGCCTCGAGCGAGCGGCGGATCTCCAGGACCGCCGCGTCGAGTTGGTCCGATTGACGGGCGATCCGCGCGAGGAAATAATGCGCGCCCGCCGCGGTCTCCGGCACCTGCGCCGCACGCGTCAGGTCTGCGCGGGCGCCGTCGAAGTCGTTGGCTGTAGAACCTTGCCGCCCCCAGCGCGAAGCGACCACGTGGGTCGTCGGGCTTGAGCCGGACGTACGCTTCGAAGTACGGCAACGCCTCGGACGGCTCGTGTCGATGGATGGCGACCGCCCCGAGCGCATAGTTCACGTACGGGTTGTCGGGCGAGAGCGCGACCGCCTTCTTCGAGCGCATCGTACGCTTCGCTCCCAAGATTCAACTCGATCGATGCGATGCCGAAAAAGAAGTGCACCTCGGCATTGTCGGGTTCAAGCTCCCGCGCGTGCGCCAGATATCCGAGCACGCCGTCGTAGTCCTTCTGCTTGTACGCGACTCGCGCCAGGTCGAGCAAAAGCGGCACGCTCGGCGCCGGTGACGCGGCCGCCGCGCGCTCGAGCGCGGCACGTGCAGCCTCGAGGCGTCCGAGGCGCATCTCCACCGCGCCGAGCCGGCGCAGCGACGCTGCGGATGCCAGGCCACGCGCGTCGAGCCCGGCCAGGAGTTGCTCCTCGAGTGCCGCGTTGTTTGCGCGCTCGAGCGCCGGTCCGGCTGCGAGCACGTCCGCCTCTGTCAGGTCCGGATGCGCAAGGAGCGCCGTCGCCGTTTCCGACGCGCGCCGTGGCTCCGCCAGCGCTGCGAAGTCGATCGCGAGCAGCGCGAGAACCTGCGGGCGGGACCGCGCGTCAGCCGGCAGCCGCTCCAGCCACGCGCGCGACGCAGACCACTCCCCCGCGCACGCTGCGAGATAGCCGGCCTGGTACAGCCCCTCCGTGTTCGAGGGTGCCACCTTCAGCAGCGCACGATACGTGGCCAGCGCCTTCCGCGCCGCGTCGGGATGCTCGTTCGCGTGCTCCTGATAGAGGCGTCCCAGGTTCAGGTACGCGGACTCGAGCTGGGGGTCGATCCGAATGGCCGCGCGAAAGTGACCCTCCGCAGCGTCGTAGACGCCCTGCTGCGCGGCTGCCGCTCCGGCCGCTTCCTCCGCGAGCGCTCGCGGGGCTGACCGCGACGTCTCCACTCCGGCGGCGCCGCGCGCCGCTGCCGTCTGCGCCGTCACGTCACTCCCGGCCAGGAGGATGCCGACCACCGAGGACCATAGCGCTGCGCGGCGACCGGCGATCATTTCGGCCCCTGTGCCCGCGCGTCGCGAAGCCGTTTGAACGTCGCGAGCGCTTCATCCGCGCGCGCTGTGTCACCCTGACGACGGTAGATGCGCGCGAGGACGTAATGTGGTTCCGGGTATGCCGCATCGAGAGACGCGGCGCGATCCAGCTCTCGCACTGACTCGGCGGTCTTGCCCTCCTCGTCGAGCAGCACGCCCAGCTCGTAGTGACCCTTGGCGAAGCCCTCGTCGTACTCGAGCGCTTCATGCAGCAGCGTGCCGGCTTCTTCCCGTCCGCCTCGCTGGCGCAGGAGCGCGGCAAGATTCGTCGGCGGCCAGGGCGATCGGCTGTGAGCCTCACGATTGAGGCGCACCGCCTCGCGGTAATGCTCGATCGCGCGATCGGGATCGTCGAGCGCCTCGTAGCACAACCCGAGGTTGTCGTGCGCCCGCATGAAATGCGGGTCGCGCGCGAGCGCCTCCTCCAAACGTCCGATGGCCTGTGCGTACTTCCCGGCGTCGTACGCGAGGCGTCCCAGCCAATACCGGTACTCGGGGCTCTTCGGATCCTCGCTGACGAGCCGCTCGAGCTCCGGCTGCGCCCAATCACCGCGCCCGAGCTGCACATATGCGAGGACGAGCGTAAACCGCAGCTCTCGATCGAGCGGGGCGAGCGCATCCGCCTTCTTCAGCGCGACGGCGGCGTTGAGCGGCTTGCCGTCGAGAACGAAGATACGGGCAATCAGGACCAGGAGATCGCGGCGCGCCGGCTGCTGCGCGACCGCGTCGGCCAGGCCGCGCTCCGCGTCAGCCCATCTCCGCTCGGCGATGGCCGCATCGATGGCGCCGACTCCGGACGAGGAGAGCGGAGCCGGCGTGGCTGCGGGGTCAGCATCCCTTGCCGGCGGCTGCGCCCCGCGCTCGATGCGCTCCTTGAGCTCCAGCGCGTCCTTCCCGAACGGAACGATCGCCAGCTCGCGTGCAATCTCGCGCTCCGCGTCGTCGACGCGTCCTGCATCCAGGTGGATGCGCGCCAGCGCCAGGTGGAGATCTGGAATAGTGGGATCGGCGTCGAGCGCGCGCTGAAATGCATCGATCGCCTGGTCGGTGCGACCCTGCTGCAGGTACTCGCGCCCCAGCGCCTGCTGCACGCGGCCGGACGTCCGATGGCGTTCCCTGAGCCGCGCGTACGCCCACTCCGACACGTCGAGCTGCGCCGACCCGAGCCGGTAAGCATATTCGGCGTCGTCGGGCGCCAATTGCGTCACGTGGCGGTAAGCGTTCGCGACGCATAGCCGATCGTCGAGCCGCTGACAGACGGACGCCAGTTCCAGCTCGGCCTCCACCTCGCGCGGCATCAGGCGAACGGCGCGTTCGAGCGCCGCCCGCGCGTCGCGGTACCGTCCGAGCGCAACCAGACTTGTGCCGGCAAGGAGCCGCGCCGGCCCGTACGAGGGATCGATACGCGAGGCGGCATCGAACTCCGCGAGCGCCTGCTCGTAGTGCTTACGCTGCTGCAGCACGATCCCGAGGTTGTGGTGGACCGGGGCGGCATCGCCGCCGTCCCGAGGATGCCGCGAAAGGCGGCTTCCGCGGCGTCGAGATTTCCCGCCTTGAGGTCGGCTACGCCGCGGGAGAACTGATCGGCGAGGGCTGGGGTCAAGTCCTGTCCGGCGGCGTGGATCGTCGTCAGAAGAACGACGAAGCACGCCGCCGTCGAGCGGAGAAACCGAACCATGGACGCTATGGCCTTTCAGCTAGCAGCTTACAGCAGCTGGCAGCTGAGAGCTCATCGCCGTCAGCCAGAAATCAGAATTGGAACCGCACCGCGAGCTGCATGTTTCGCGGAGTGCTGACAGCTCCTTTCCATTTCCCAAAGGTGGGACTCGCAAGGTCGAGGTCGAAACCGGCCGTCGTATCGTTGAATGTCGTGCCGCGCGCGCCGAAGATGTGCCAGTTCCACATGTTGAACATCTCGAACCTGATCTGCAGGTTCGTCCCGCCACCCATCCTGGTGTTCTTGATGAACGACAGGTCCTGATTGTGGTACGCGAAGCCGCGGACTGTCTCCTCGATGCGATTGCCTTGCCCGAAGTAGAAGTTGAACGCCGACAACGGCTCAAACGCACCCCGGTTGAAGAGCGGCCCTTTGTTGGGATCGTAGCTGCCCTTGTCCTGCGCGAACACGGCGTCCGGATTGGTGATGGCCGGGATGCACCCGGCGCGGAACTGGCCCGGGTAGTTGCAGGCGGTTCCGTTGACTCGGAAGAAGAAGGGAATCCCCGACGAATACCGGAAGATCGTGCTGAGCTGCCAGCCGCCGAGCAGCGCCTGCGTCACGCCGCCTTCATTGAGATACTTCTTCCCCTGGCCGACAGGGAGCTCGTAGACGAACGCCGCCGACAGCAGGTGCGGAACATCGTCGACCGTCACCGCCTTGGTGCGGTTCTGTTCGAACGGTGAGATCACGCCGTGCGCTCCGCTCCATGTGGTCGCGTCGCTCTGGGTATTGTCCGAGCCGTTGGACACGGTCCGCGACAGCGTGTAGGACACGAGCGCGTAGAAGCCCTGGGAGAAGCGCCGCTCCAGCTTCATCTGCAGAGAATGGTACTGCGACTCGCCGTGGTTCTGATTCAGACCGACGAGGTTGTCGCAGTACCTGGGGAAACGGACGAAGCGCCTGCGCGACCGACGGCGCGCATCCAGTCATCTGCTCGACCCAGCCCGCATAGGGCAGCTGCACGCCGTCCAGGCTCGTCATGCCCGGCTTGAACTGGTCGTACAGCTTGCTGCCCATCGAGAGGTACGACGGATTGATCGCGTTGTCGGCGTTGATGCTCGAAGGCAGTCGCCGTCCCGCCGTGCCCACGTAGGCGACGCTCAGAGACATGTTGCTGCGCAGCTCGCGCTCGACCGTGATGTTCCACTGGTGCGAATAGGACCGTTCGTTGGCGTCCAGCGGCCGATAATTGATGCCCTGGCCGTTGCGATAATCCGAGCGGATGCTCGGCGGCGCCGTGAAGTTCTGCGGGAAGCCCTGATCGAGCAGGAATGCCGGCTGGATGCCGCCGAGCGAGCTGGAGAACGAAGGATTTGCGGAGAACCCGTCGAGGGAGATGCCGCCACCCCACCCGGGATAGAACGCCTGCGTGTAGAAGATCCCGTAGCCGCTCCGCAGTACGGTCTTTTCGTTGAACCGGTAGACTGCTCCGAGACGAGGCGCAAGACCGCCGTACCAGTCGGTCTCGGGGTAACGCGCGCCGTAGCTCGCTTCGCCATACCCCGTGCCGGCGAACGCCAGACGGCCCGGGCGCCCGCCGGCGCCTGGGTTGGCGCCCGTGGGATCGAAGAAGGACGAGTGATCGTACTTCTCGCTCGATGGCGAGTAATAGTCCCACCGCAGGCCATAGTCGAGCGTCACCTTCGAATTCAGGCGCCAGGTGTCGCCAGCGTGAAGTATCCACGCGTCCTGTCTGGGATACCAGGCGTCGATGGTCCGATACGCAACATTCCCGTTGTCCACGGCGCCGAGCAGGAAACTGGCGACGGGGCTGCCGCTGTTGACCCCGACCAGGCCTGTCGCACCACGCGCGAACGTGAAGGTCCCGGCCTGGTTGCCGGTCTGGTGAAGGTTCCCCATGACCTTCCGGAACTCCATGCCGAACTTCAGCGAGTGCTTCGTCTTTTCCCACGTCACCATGTCGTTGATGATGAAGGTCGGACGCGTGGTGATGTTCGTGTCCGGGATGCCCGCGTTGCACCCCATTGTCGCGAACCCGTCGCTGAACTGGTACTGCGGCGCCAGCTCGGACGATGCGACGCCCGCGATCTTGGGGAAGTCCCCTGAGAACTGGTTGTTCACACAGCCGTACCCCTCGTTGCGATTCAGATAGCCCATCGACATGTGATTCAGCAGCGTGCTGGAGAAGACCCGGTCGTAGTTGAGGCGGCTGACCCAGGAGTTCTGGGGATCGGACAGTGTTTCGCTCGCGATCGGCTGAGGGAGCGTGGAGAAGTACTTCACCGCGGCTGCCTGATGCCAGATGCTGAGGAACGCATGATCCTTGTTGCCGATCTGGAGGTCGTAGCGACCCATGTAGTACGACGAGTTACCCAGGATCGTGTCGGGAATGGCGTTCCCGAGGTAGTTGTTTGTCGGGCCGGCGCTGCTTGGCGTGGGAAGCCCGGCGAGCCATGGGTTGACCGACGGACTGATCCGCGACGGACAGATGACGTTCGGCGTATTTCCATCGCAGCCCATGAACTGGTCCTTGATGTACCCGCCGTTGCCGTCCGGTCGGATCGTGGCCGGGTCGTAGATCGGAATCAGGTTTCCATTGGAGTCCCGCCAGTCACGGAAGTCACCGTTACGTTCGGCGAGTGACGGAATGGACAGCGTGGGTTGACCGGGACCGCCGGTCTGCTTGTACCCCTCGAAGTTGAAATAGAAGTAGCTCTTGACGCGATCCGACCACAGAAACGGCACTTTGACTGGGCCACCGATATTCGCGCCGTAGTTGTTCTTGTTGAACTCACTCACCTTCTTGGAGCCCCACTGCCTCGCATTGAGCGAATCATCGCGGTGGAATTCGAACGCTGCGCCGTGGAAGCTGCTGCCGCCCGACTTCGTCACCGCCATGATCTGCCCCGACAGCGACGAGCCGTACTCGGGGGCATAGTTCGACGTCAGGACCTTCACCTCGCTCACCATGTCGGGCGACATCGGAAAGTCCTGGAAGATCGAGACCATCCCGCCCTGGCTCATGAAGCCCTGCTGCATGCTGACGCCGTCGACCGTCGCCTCGTCGCCCGATTGCAGGCCGCCGTTGATCCGCGCGTCGAACGCGTTCGAGCCGCCGCCCGTGCTGACGCCGGGCATGAGAATCGCGAAACTGGCTGACGAACGCGGGCCGCTGTCCATGATCAGCGGCAGCTGCCCGAGCGTCTCCGGCGAGATGCCGTGTTCCTGAGTGCCCGTCGTGCCGAGAACCGACGACCCGCCCACGACCTCGACCCGCTCGGTCTGCGTCCCGACGGGCAACTCGACATCAAGACGCTGAACCGAGCTCAGCGTCACATCGATGCCGGGCAGGACGACCTGACGAAAGCCGTCTTTCGTCGCGGTCACTTCGTAGCGGGCCGGCGCCAGATTGCGGAACGCGTATTCGCCGTCCGCACCGCTGACCGCCGTCGCGACGATCTGGTCCTTGCCGACATCCCTGAGCGTGAGCGCCGCATCGGGCAGGACCGCGCGCGAGCTGTCCCGGACGACGCCGGTAATCGACCCGTTGAAGCTTTGGGCTGCGGAAAGCGCGGGAAGCAAAACGAGAGACGCGAACAGGAACCAACAACGGCGAGAGACTGGCATCGCTCCCTCCCTTTTTGGATCTAACCTCTTCGCACTAGTTTCGGCGCGGGTATATCACACGCCATACCGGGGCGCAATACGATCGTACGGAGAGGCTCTGCGATCCCGTCCGGCTACGCGCGATCGATCGCCTCCGCAACGCGATGCGCCGACCGCGTCGCCGCCTCCATTCCCCAGTTGAGGTTGTCCGCATACGCGCCCGCGAAGTGGATGCGGCCGTGCGGTTCGATCAGGATCGGCCAGAACTTCGCCAGCTCTCCCGGACCATACGATGTCCGTTCGCAGGCCGATGACCACGGGTCCACCGCCCAGACGACGACGCGGGTCTTTTCGATGTCTTCCGAGCGGCCGGGATAGTACTTGCGGTACGTGGCGAGCGCACCTTCCGCGGTCCCCGCGCCTGATGCCGTCCCGGCGAGGAGCCCGCGGCTCGTCTGGACGTCCTGCGATGAGCTCCACACGTGGTAGAGCGGCGCGTCACCGAACTCCATGTTCGGGCTGATGCCGTCGCGCTCCCAGAATCGCGAGCGCGTTTGAAAGATCACCCGCGTGTCGTGGTAGTACGGCACGTTCGCGATCGCGAACGCCTTTTCGGGCGGGAATGCCGGCGTGACCGGCAGAAGGCGCAGCATGCGGGCCGACATCGCGCACACCAGGTAGTCGGCGTCGAGCGTCGTCACCGTCCCGGAGTCCGTGCAGGACACGCGAACACCCGACGTTCCATGCTCGATCCCGGTGACCGGACAGTTGAGCCGTACGCGCGATCCGAGCCGTTGCGTGAAGGTGTCGGGCAGCGTCTGGTTGCCGCCGATGAGACGGTACACCTTCGGCGGAAACAAGGGCACGCCTCGACGTTTCAGAATTGCCGCGTGCCAGACGTCCTGCAGCGCGGACCCGCTGCCGCCGATGAAGGTCAGCGCCGCCGCGGACGCGCCGTCCCTGCGAAAGAGATCCGATGCGGTCATGCCGTCAAGCGCATCGAGTCCAGCGTCGAAGGGACGGTATTCGTCCGCGAACTGATCCACATACGGCGCGAAGTACAGCGACGCGAGCTCCGGGAACGGGTGCGTCGTCAGGTAGTCGACTTCACGGGGATTCAGACCCAGCTTCGACAACACCTGCCGATCGGCCAGCATCTCGGGCGTGTACATCGTGCCGGTGATCCAGCGCAGCAGGTGTTCGCGCCGCGGAACGTAGACGTGCGGCAGGTCGAACTCGCGCACGTATCCCCAGTAGCGCTCGTATCCGGGCTGCGTGAAGTGCTCCGCCCCGCCGTCCGCGTAGAGCCCGTCATCGAGTCCATCTCGGACAGTGAAGACGTGTCCGCCCGTGCGTGCGGACGCCTCGAGCACGGTGACGTCGTGGCCGCGCCGCACCAGCTCCCAGGCGCAGCTCAACCCGCCAATGCCGCCACCCGCCACGATCACTTTCTTGGTGCGCTTGAGCGACTGCATGTCCGGGAGGAGGGCGGCAGCGGTGAGCGCCAGCATCTCCCGACGGGTCAAGGTAGAGGACGAATCGGAGCGTGTGGACATCGCCAACCTCCGGTGCGCCGACAATCCTACGGCCGCGCGACGAGACGATCAGATCTTCAGGAAAATCTTGCGCCGGTACATCCAGTAGAGAATCGACCAGAACACGACCAGCACCGCGGCGCCCCGCAAAACGGGCACGAACGGAGGCCCGAACACCTCAAATGGTGCCGTCCCCAGATGGCGCACGAGCGCCGCGCTGACGAAGTGCTCGATCGTCCAACTCATCACGTAGATGGCGATGGAATTCGCGCCGATGACGAGCAGGGGAAACGCCCAGCGCCGCCACCCTTTCCACTCGATCGCCGCGTAGAAGCCGGCCAGCAGGAGGATCACGAGGCCGCCGCTGTACAACGTATACGAGGAGGTCCAGATGCGCTTCACGATCGGGCAGATATGCAGCCACTGCAGCACGAGTCCGGCGATCGTGAGCGCGGCGCCGGCGACGAGGAGGCCGCGCAGTTTCTCGCCGGTCGATCGCGGGCTCTTCAGCCACTCGCCGCACCACATACCCAGCATCATCGTGGCGAGCGTGGGAATGAAGCTGAGCGTGGACCAGCCCCCTTCGTTGAACTGAAACGGGGCTTCGCGCGGAAACAGGTTCAGGAACCAGACGTCGAACGCCCAGGACAGGTTGGAGTTCTTGTTGAAGTGTGCGAGGAAGCCGTTGTACAGGTGCGGCCAATTCGCGGGCACGCCGACCTGTGTGTAGTCGAAGTCCGGACCGGGCAGCGGATACAGCGCGAACGCCGCCCAGAATGCCACCAGGATGACCGTGAACGTCGCAATCTGCACACGACGGGGGGTCCACGCGAGCAGGAACAGGAACGTATAGCCGAGGCCGATCTGCGTCAGCGTGTCCTCGAACGTCCAGTAGGTGATCGGACTCTCCATCGACCGCAGGAAGATTCCGAGGGCCATCAAGACCAGACTGCGCCAGACCGCGTGCCCGAGCATGCCCCGGAAGGTCGCGCCTCGTGCCCGCCGGACGGCAATCGAAAATGGCAGCGACGCCCCGACGAGGAACGAAAACGCGGGCTGAATCAGGTCGTGGAGCGAGCAACCCTGCCAGGCGACGTGGGTGGTGTTGAATGCCACGGCGGCCCAGAACCCGCTGTCCGGAAACGCCGCGTGCAACGTCCACAGATGCATCGCCTCGGCGAGCATCAGGAACATCACGAAGCCGCGAAACGCGTCGATCGAGATGACGCGTCCGCTGACGGCGACGGCGGATTGTGGCGGGGAGAGGACAGTCGCGACCGATCGGGATTCGACGGCGCTCATGACCGCACATTCTACTGCCATGCGGGCGGGACGCAAGAGCTCACCCTCTTTTGGCCCCCCCGCCTGGTCTGTCGTCCGGGATAGGCTCTCCAGCGGACTGAAGTTGCGCCGTACGCTAGACGACTATCCCGTACGCCTCGTGGAAGGCATCCGTTGCATACTCGTAGCTCGCATACGCAAATCCCTTGTGCCCCCAGCTCGGTCCCCAGCTGTTTCGAACGATGAAATACGTCGGTGTGTAGCCGACGATGGAGACCGCGTGGCCGCCATGCGTGGTCCTCTTGTCGTACTTCCGCAGGTGGCCATCCCTCCCGATGTTGTTCCAGCAGGAGTCGCACTTCAGACGCGTCAGGATCGGCCCGTGAAACGCCAGCCACTCTTTGAATCGTTCCAACTTTCCTGATTGCGTTCCACACAAGTTGAAATACGCTTTCACCTTGTACCGCCCGGCGACCTTCAGGAAATTGCTTTCCTTCAACTTCACCAACCCACCGTCGAATGGGAGGACGGACGTTTTCAAGGCGCCGATCTTCGTGACAACCCTCAACGCAGCTTTTGCGCTCGTTCCAGCGTCGTCAATGAAGGTGGTGGGATACGTGCACACGTGATCCATTTCCTTCGCTGCCATCCAGATGTAGCGAACCGACATGTGCTCGTGCTTCTTGAGCTTTCCAGCTTTGACGAAGTGGTACCGCAGCAACGAATCGGCGAACGCCCAGCCTACGCAGGAGCCGGTGGCCCCTTGATTGCCGACATTCCACCAGGGCTCGCGGAGGTCTGTTGACGGCGGGATCTTCTTCTTCTTGGCGGTGAGCCCAAGGGTTTTTGCCTTCTCCAGCGGCCAATCCTCATGCTGCTCATGGGATTCGACGCAGTTGAAGACGCGCTTTCCTGGGCCTCGAGTCACGACTTCTTCGGAGCCCCCTTCTTTTTCGAGGCCTTCTTCTTCTTCTTGGGCGGCGCGGGACCGCGATCCACGTTGGGATTCGGCATCGGATCATCTCCAGGATAGGGTGTCAGCGATGTGGGCCCTCGGTCGACGCGTACCGCGGGTCCGCGCGAAGCGCGGCCAGCTGCGGATTTCGGGCAATCGCTTCCGAAGGATAGCCACCAGCTCTGGCTTTTGCAAGCCACCGCAGCGCCTCGTCACGGTGATGAAGCATTTCATAGCCGACCGCCACCTGGTAGAGGACTTCAGGAGTGTCCGGCGCGAGCGCCGCCGCTTGCGCCAGCAGCGGCAGGCTCTCCTTTTCCTTCGCGAGCGCCGCGTAGTAGCCGCCGACGTCGGCCAGCAGATACTCGTCCTTCGGCGTTTCCTTCAGGAGGTCGGCCGACAGAGTGATCGCCCTGAGGTACGTGTCCCTTACCTTCCGGGGGTCGTCGTGCTCGTTCAAGTAGACAGAGGCGAGCAGACCCCACGCCCGATACTGATTCGGGCGCATTTCAATCGACCGGTTCAGCGCTTCAGCCGCCTCCGGGTTCTTCCCGTCTTCGGCCAGCACCATGCCCAGGTTTCTGAAGTGAATGAACGTCGGTTCGAGCTCGAGAGCCTTCCTGAACGCGGCGACAGCGTCATCGAGCTGGCCGAGTCCGCGATACACCAGCCCGAGGTTGTTGTATGCACGCGGATTGTCGGGCACCAAGTCGACGGCATGCCGAAACGGCTCACCCGCCTGTGTCCACTTGCCGTTGTCCAGATAGTACGTGCCGAGCTGCATGTTCAGCATCCAGTCATCCGGCGCCAGGCTGACAGCCTTGTGCAGCGTGGCCTCCGCCAGGTCAGTGCGTCCCTGCCGGATCTGCAGCTCCGCCAGAGCCCCGTACGCCGCGGCATTGAACTTATCGAGCCGAAGCGCGCTCTCGAGCTCGTGGCTCGCAAGGTCGTTCTCGTCGGTGAACGCGTACAGGAATCCGAGCGTCACATGCGCTGATGCCATGTCCGGCGCCAGCGCGAGCGCGCGCAGCGAGGCCTCGCGCGCCGGTTCGATGTACTTCGTCTCACGCTGCTGCGCGAACTGCAGGAAGTTGGCGCGCCCCAGGTCCGCAAACGCGGGCGCAAATTGCGCGTCCCGCGCAACGATCTGCTCGAGCAAGGGAATCGCCGTTTCGAGCGCCTGCGGCCGGTAGTAGTGCGTGAGCAAGTCGTGCGCGCGCCTGTAATTCTCCTGCTGGCCGGCCACTGGCGCTCGTTCGACGGCCGGTGGCGGAACCGAGCGTCCTCGGAACACGACGGTCAGCAGGATTGCCATCACGGCGACGGCGATGGCCGCGTTGATCCAGGCGCGCGGAACGCGTGGCTTTACGGCTGTGGGCTCGAGCGCCGCTCCCGAGCTTAGGCCGATCGCGTCGGACAGCGCAGCGATCATCTGCCCGGTGGTGGCGAACCGCTTTGCAGGCTCCGCTCTGATTGCGGTCTCGACGACGCGGGCAAGCGCCTCGGGCAGATCGGGGCGGACGTCGAGCAACGTCCGGCGTCTGCCAGACGCATGCGCGGTACGGAGCTGTGCGAAATCCGCCCCCTCGACCGGGTACTGCGTGGTCAACAAGTTGAAGAGCATCACGCCGATCGCGTAGACGTCGCTTGCAACGCTTGCCGGTTGGCCGCGCAACAACTCCGGAGCCATATAGGCAGGCGTGCCGCTCGAATCCTCGTCGGCCCCGTGTTCGTACGTGAGCCCGAAATCCATCAGCAGGATCCGGCCGCCCTCTTCGCGCATCACGTTGCCGGCCTTGATGTCGCGGTGCAGAAAACCCGCGGCGTGCACCGCACCGGCCGCTCTACAGACGTCGATGCCGATCAGCGCCGCCTCACGGGGACCCATTGAACCCTGCGTCGTGAGCAATTCCGCAAGCGTTTTGCCCTGAACGAAGTCGCTCCAGAATCCAACGCGCCCGTCGTGGCGGTCCACGCCGTAGATCGGCACCACGTGAGGGTGCCGAATGCGCGCGATCGCGCGCGCTTCCCGGAGCAGCGCGGTGACTTCCTCGTCTCGATTGAGGCGGCTGGGAAGAAGGAGCTTCAGCGCGACGTAGCGCTGGAGCGTCGGATCGAACGCACGGTAGACCTCGCCGAACGAGCCGTGCCCTACGCGCTGCAGGCGCTCGAAGGGTCCCCAGCGGTCCAATACATCCGGCGTCGGGGTATCGGCCGACGCCTTCGTTTCGAGTTCGGGGTCATTCAACGGCACGATACCACCCGCCGATTATGGCGTGCGTGGAAGGGTTGTCAACAAAGAGCCCTGACGTCCTCTACCGCGGCGATGAGTGCCGACGCAGTAAAGGCTTGGCCATGAACACGGACCGCTCAGGCGGATCGCACTCGTCCAGACGAACGCGCGGTTGGAACCGGTGCATTGCGAAGTCATCGCACGAGCACTCGCCGAGGCGGACGCCGAGTGCGCTGGCAGCATGTGAACCTTCTCGCGGCTGCCGTGGTGGAGCCCTGTCACCCAGACGACGGTCAGCAGGCAGGTGACGCCGCGCCAAGTCGCGCGCACTCAGCCGCACCTCGAGACGAGGATCCCTCAATCGGAGGCGACCACGATTCAATGCGCCACACGGGACCGCGAACCTCGTATGACGTCATGTTCGGGATGTTGCGCAGCTTCCAGTACCTCATGCTTCCAATCGTAGTCGTGAAACCGCCGCGGCCGGTCGGCCGACGCGAGCCCGGCAGGAATGCCGAGCGGCGTCGTGCACGCGCCGCTGGCCGCGCATAGCGTCGCACCGACATCCGGCAGATATACCGGATCGGCGGCCCCGCGCAGGGCGCCTCGTGCACCCGGGCGCTTGAGCAGGAAGAGAGGATGCGCCGCGCCCATGAGATGGACCCATTCTTCGTGGCTGCCCGGCGCATCGTTGAAGAGGCCGGTGTTCATGCCGTGGTCCGCGAGGATCAAGATAGTTGCGCTGTCGTAGATGCGGGCTTGCTTGAGGCGATCGAGCAGTGTCATGACACCCAGGAGCGCGCAGCGCGCCTGCGGCGTCACCCGTTCGATCGCTGATTCGCGCACGACGCATTGATCGTCGAGCACGTATGGAGGGTGCGATGCGAAGGAATGCAGAAACTTGAATGTCGGCATGCCGTCGTTCAGCGAGAACCGCCGGGCCATTTCCTCGAATAGGCGAATCCCCTCGAGCACCTGATCATCGTCGAACGTTCCGTTTGGTTCCTCGGAGTCGCTGGGGCCCGCTGGTCGCACGCTCCCAGCGAAAAGCCAGCGGCCGTCGTTGTAAATGTACCGCTTCAACCAGACGGGCGCGACTCGGAATAACGAGAAGTCAAGCAGCCGACGCGTTTCAATCCTCCAGAGCGCGGCGCGCGACCGGACGATGCGCCCCGTGCTCGTGCAGGTGACGTCGCTGCCCGGGCAGATTCCTTCGACCGGGTTCACCAGCGTCGCATCGTAGCCCGCCGCAGCGAACCGACTGATGAACGACCGGTGCTCGATCGCGTCGGTGAAATACGCGAGAAGCGATTCGTTATTTTGATAAGCCGCGCCTGAATGGATTGAGGGCAGGCTCAGGAACGTGGTGGGCGCGGCGGCCATCGTGTCCTTGTAATAGCGGAAGCCCTCCAGCGCTTGCGTCACGGCAGGCGTGGTGTCAAACACCGTGTCGGCGATATCAGCCTGCAGGCCGTCGAGCAAGATGACGAGAACATTGCTCGTTGGTGAAAAGCGGAAGATCGATTCGTCGTGCGAGGCTAGCGGCGCTCTGAGTGGCCTCCTCCGCACCGCGTGGACAGTCGCCGCCGACGTGGTCGCCAGGGCGACGTTCAACGCGATGAGCACGACCATCGACAGGCGTCTCAGCTTCAGAATCCCGGCGACCGCAATCGCGCCAGCGGCTGCCACGAGAACCAGTTCGCCGGCTCCGAGTCTGGTGTCGAACGACATCGGCGCGCTTTGGCCGTTCAACACCGTCATGCCGCCGACGAGGAATTCGCCGTACACCCACCAGATGAGGCCGACGGCGGCAGTTCCCGATGCGACGAACCGTCGCGGTTTGGACGGAAGCGCCGTCAAGATGAGGAACACCGCCGCCACACCGGCGAGGACGGCTGCGACCCCCAACCGGAGAAAGCTGCTGAACCTGAAGTGGAATTCCGCGACGTTGCCCGCCCACACGCTGGCAGGTTCATGGATGAACAGCACTGTCAGCGCAAGGAGCGCACCAAGCGCACCGAGCGACGTCCACGGATCGCGCATCCGCGCCGCGAGACGCGTCCGCCAGTCAGTGACGTTCACACTCGTACCAGAAAAGCACGCGTCCACTCGATGAGACGATCTGCTGGCGGACGATTCGCGCGCGTGCCGACAGCAATCGTGTGAACGCGCTCAGCGTATAGCCGTCGAAGATATCGTCGCGCAGGGCGAGCATCCGCTGCACGGTCGGATCGGTTTTGGGCACGAACTCGATCACGCCGCGCGGCGCCAGGCTCGTCAGCCATTCCACCACCTGGTCGAGCGGCACATTGCGGGAGATAGCGAGATGATGGACGAAGGCGAGCGCCATCACGGCATCGAATGCCGCGCGCTTCGACAGCGACCGCCGTTCCTGCTCGCGCCAGCCTCGCGCGGGGCTGGGATCGGCCGCATCCATCACGAGGGGCAAGAACGTCAGGCCGCCTGTCGCGGCACGTTGAAACGCGCGGTCGGCCGTGGCAGCATCCGGCTCCAGGCCGACGACGGCGTGCGCGCCTTCACTGAGGGCAAGCGTGGCATAGTCGCCGGTATTGCATCCGACGTCGAGCACGAGAGGCGGCCGGTGCGCAGCGATGAAGTCGGCAACAACTCGCTGCTTCGCGAGCAGCTCTTCGTCTGCATATGAATGCGTGGTGCTGTAGGCAGTCCATTCACCGTCGACGTCGGGTCGAAGCGTCAACCCGGCGATCCATGTTCGAAGCCCTGACAGGAGGTGGACGAGCGACCGCTTCGGTAGCGTCGGACGCCGCGAGGAGACACTTGCGGCCAGGCCGTTGGACCGTGCCGACTGCTGCAGCCTGGCCGGTGCGGTGATGTGGAGCAGGACGCGCCACGACATCTTGTCGCGCCACGTCAGAAGTCTGGCGAGCTGCCCGAGTGGGATGCCTTCCATCGCTCCGCGATACCACCCATTGAAGGCAATGCCGCGGCGCGCCGACAGCAGCAGCGGGTTGAGAAACTGCTCGCAGAACTGCCGATGGCCAGCCCACACCTCGCCGTCGCGATAACGCCGCAGCGAGGGGACGTCGATGAAGACGGGCCGCATCCCGGTCTGGAACTGCACGTTGTAAGCGGACGCGTCCACGAGCGTCGCGTCCTGACCCAACAACGACAGGTGCAAATCCAGATGGAAGAGCGCTGCGGCCTTGAGCGCCGAAAAGGGCCACTCGTACGGATATGAAACAAACGGCACCCGCTCATGCTCGAGCACCAGCGCGATGGAACCCGGATCGACGCCGATAGTCGTAGGGCTGATTTCGGCGGTCCGAACCAGATGGCCGGCCTGTATCAGGCGGCCGATGATGCCGCGATCCCGAAGCCAGACGAAATCGTCGGCCGCACGCGGGCTCAGCGCTCGGAACAGGCGACCGTCGCGTTCGAAGACCCGAGCGCCGGGATCCCGAAACGACCCTGGATCGTAGGCGACATCGTCAGGCGCAGGTTGCGAGGCGAGGCTGCCCGTCGTCATTCTTCGGGAGCGGCCGGCGCGGCGTTCGAATCGTGCCGCCCCGGGATCAGCGCGCGAAGCCGGCGCCAGAAGTGCGCGACGACTCCGGCGGCGACAGCCGCGCCGCCGATGATGCCCTGCAACAGCATGTTGCCAGTGCCCGGATCCAGATACGCGTGCACCGGCGTGGCCAGCGCCCACAACGCAATGAGTGCCGCGGCGGACAGAACGGAGACATGCACCATGGTGGTTGTTTTTTGACCGGCTGAGGTGCGGGTTCGTTTCATGGATGCGCGACAGTGGCAAGCGTACCACACAGGGCGCGCTTCCGACCCGAGTCCGCCTATCCACCGGGCCGTTTTCCAACAGCATTCACATCTGCCGCCGACGCCCGACTCTTCCCGCGCACCGGCGACCGGCCTTTCGTGCGCCTGCTTCTTCGCTTCGTCAGAGCGTCCGAGGAAGACGAAGATACCCTTTTTCACTCGGGCCACCGACTCGCCCCATGGGAACTCTTCGGTACGCCCGCGGCAGGCTCAAGGCAAATTTGCGACGGTTGGCCGTATCGTTGCGTTGCGTTTCGCTTGTTCATGGCGACGTTCTCCAGCAGATGATGTCTCTCGAGCCACGCAATGACCACACAGAACCACATCACGGCACTTCGGGGGCCGGCGCTGACGTTCACAGGAGATCCGTTCCTCGTGGGCGCGCAGCAGGCGCTGCGCTACGAGTCGGACGCCCTGATCGTCATCGAAGGCGGGACGATTACGGGCTTCGGTTCCTATGAGTCGATGCGCACCGCCTTGCCGGCGGGCACCCCCGTGACCCGGTACGGTACCGATTCGCTGATTCTCCCCGGGTTCGTGGATACCCACGTGCACTATCCGCAGACGCAGATGATCGGCGCCTACGGGAAGCAACTCATCGACTGGTTGAACACGTACGCCTTCGTCGTGGAACAGCAGTTCGCCGACCCGGATCACGCACGCGACGTGGCCCGCGTTTTCCTGAAGGAGCTCCTTCGGGCAGGTACAACAACAGCCGCGGTGTACTGCACGGTGTTTCCCCAGTCCGTCGACGCCTTCTTCGAGGAGTCCGAGCGGCTCAACACGCGCATGATCGCCGGCAAGGTGCTCATGGACCGCAACGCCCCCGACGCGCTCCTCGACACCGCCAAGCGGGGCTACGATGAATCGAAGACGCTGATCGAGCGCTGGCACGGGCGCGGCCGTCAACTGTACTGCGTCACGCCACGGTTCGCACCGACGAGTACACCGGACCAGATGGAGGTCACGGGCGGACTCTGGAAGGAGCATCCGGGGACGTATCTCCAGTCGC
>CAWAZT010000008.1:0-150561 GCA_963786615.1 uncultured Acidobacteriota bacterium | reverse complement strand
GCGACTTCGACCGTGACGTTCACCGGGTTCGTGATCACGTCGTAGACCGCCGAACGCTTCTGCGACTGCGCGACGAGTGCCTCGATCTCCTTCTTGGAGGCATCCGCATCGACCTTGAACGTCACCTTGATGTCGTCGTAGCCGTTCCGCACGTCGCTATCCACGCCGAGAATGCCCCGGATGTCCATCGTGCCCTCGAGCTGGGCCTCGACCGATCGCAGCTGGATCCCGCGATTCTGCGCGACGGCTGCGACGCCCGCGGTGAGGCAGCTCGCCAGGCCGACGAGGACGTACTCGATCGGCGTGATCCCGTGATCCTCCGATGCGAACACTTCCGGATGATCGGCGTCCAGGGACGTCTCCATCTTGTGGCGCTGCTCCTGGCCGAGGCCGAAAAAGCTCTCGACGGTCGTCTTGCTGTGGGTGCCGTTCTTCCACTTGCACGACGCCCGCCACGCGAACTTCGCCGCCTCCGGTGCGCCCTTCAACGCCTCGCGCGCATCGAGCAGCGCCTGAACGTTGACCCCGTTGTTGACCGTCGCCATAGCCATCGTAACGCCCCTTTCGGTGGTGAGCAGAGATCGTCCGCGGAAGCCCCGCATCATACAACGGTCGGCGCCGCGCCGAAGACACAGGCGATATGATCGTGCCGGATGGCCTCCCCAGCCCCGAAGACCGCCGCCGGCTCGGTCGGGACGGTCGACACCCGGTTCCTCGATCTGCCCAAGCCGCTTCAGCTCGACTGCGGGCGGGAGCTGCATCCGATCCGTGTCGCCTACGAGACGTACGGCACGCTCTCGCCCGCGCGGGACAACGTCATCCTCGTGTGCCACGCGCTGAGCGGCGACGCGCATGCGGCCGGCCTCACGCGAACCCCCGCCGCCGAAAGCACGAGGGACGGGTTCGCGGCCGACGATCGCGACGGCGCGGCGGGCAAGGGTCTCGGCTGGTGGGACGGCATGATCGGGCCCGGCAAGGCGTTCGACACCGATCGCTATCTTCGTCGTCTCCACGAACCTGCTCGGCGGTTGCCGCGGAACGACAGGGCCTTCGTCCGTCAATCCGGCGACCGGTGCGCCGTACGGGTCGGAGTTTCCGGTCATCACGGTCGCGGACATGGTCCGGACCGAGCGGGCGTTTCTCGACGAACTTGGCATCGAGCGACTTGCGGCGGTGGCCGGCGGATCGCTTGGCGGCATGCAGGCGTTCGAGTGGGCCGTTCTGTATCCTGATCAGGTCGATGCGATCGTGGCGATCGCGAGCACGCACGCACTTCAGCCGCAGGGTGTGGCCTGGAATGCGATCGCGCGCAACGCGATCATGGCGGATCCCGCCTGGCAGCGCGGCCAGTACCACGGCACCGGACGCAAGCCGGACGCCGGCATGGGCGTCGCGCGGATGGTCGGCCACATCACCTACCTGTCAGCGAGATCGCTGGCCGACAAGTTCGGCCGGCGGCTGCAGTTCGGCGATCGCATCCGCTACACGTTGACCGATCCGGAGTTCGAAGTCGAAAACTACCTGCGATATCAGGCGGACGCGTTCGTGAAACGCTTCGACGCGAATACATACCTCTACACGTCGCGGGCGCTGACCTATTTCGATCTCGCGCGGCAATACGGCGATGGGTCGCTCACGGACGCGCTCCGGCCACGTGCGCGCGCGAACGCTGCTGATCGCGTTCAGCTCCGACTGGCTGTATCCGCCGGCCGGGTCGGCGGAGCTGGCGGACGCGCTTCGCGCGCTCGGGAAGGACGTCGAGTTCCACGTCATCGACGCGCCCTACGGCCACGACTGCTTTCTCCTGGAAGAAGCGCGCCAGACGCCGATGATTCAGAACTTTCTGGCGGGGCAGGCTGTGTAAGCGCGCGCAGCGCCTGCGAGGGAGCGGCGCGGGGCGGAGGGGCCCCCGCAAGCGACCGAGCCGGGGTCCGGGGCAGAGCCCCGGTTGAAAAGGAAGCGCGCCAGACGCCGATGATTCAGAACTTTCTGGCGGGGCAGGCTGTGTAAGCGCGCGCAGCGCTGCGAGGGAGCGGCGCGGGGCGAAGGGGCCCCCGCAAGCGACCGAGCCGGGGTCCGGGGCAGAGCCCCGGTTGAAAAGGAAGCGCGCCAGACGCCGATGATTCAGAGCTTTCTGGCGGGGCAGGCTGTGTAGGAGATCAGCGTGATGGAACCATTCCGCCGCAGCGAAGAAGCCTCGTGAGTTCGGGTTCGAAACGCGTCAGGTCCACGCCGGGCAGCGGCCGGACCCGAACACGGGCGCACGCGCCGTGCCGATCTATCAGACGACGAGCTATGTCTTCGAAGATCCGGAGTCGGCGGCCGCGTACTTCAACCTGCAGGAGTACGGGAACACGTACTCTCGCATCATGAACCCGACCGTGGCGGTGTTCGAGGAGCGGATGGCGAACCTCGAAGGGGGCTGCGGCGCTGTCGCGTTCGCGAGCGGGATTGCGGCGCAGGCGGCCGCGCTCTTCACGCTGCTCCAGCCCGGCGACCATGTCGTCGCGTCATCCGCGCTGTACGGCGGGACCGTGAACCAGTTCAAGCACATGCTGCGGAAGATGAACGTCGGACTGACCTGGATTGACCCGGACGATCCGGACGCATGGATCGGGGCGGTCCGGGAGAACACGAAGGCGTTCTACGGCGAGACGATCGGCAACCCTGCGGGCAACGTGCTCGACATCGAGACCATCGCGTCGATCGCGCACGAGCGCAAGATCCCGCTGATCGTGGACAACACGTTCGCGACGCCCTATCTGTGTCGCCCGATCGAATGGGGCGCCGACATCGTCGTGCACTCGGCGACGAAATTCATCGGCGGCCACGGCACGAGCATCGGCGGCGTCGTCGTGGACTCGGGTCGGTTCGACTGGGCGAACGGGCGCTTTCCGGTGATCGCGGAACCCTCACCCGCCTATCACGGGCTTCAGTTCCAGGAGACTTTCGGGACCTATGGGTATTGCATGAAGCTCCGCGCCGAGACGCTCCGGGATCTCGGCGCCGCGATGAGCCCGTTCAATGCGTTCCTGTTCCTCCAGGGTCTCGAGACGCTGTCCCTGCGGATGATCCGGCAGGTCGACAACGCGCTGGCCGTGGCGACCTACCTCGACTCGCACGAGCTGGCGTCGAACGTGACCTATCCGGGCCTGCCGAACAGCCGGTACCGGCGGCTCGTGGACAAGTACCTCCCGCGCGGCGCCGGTGCAGTGTTCTCGTTCGACTGCCGCGGCGGACGGGCCGCCGGCCAGGACTTCATCCGCGGCGTCACGCTCTGGTCGCACCTGGCGAACGTGGGCGACTCGAAGAGTCTCATCATTCACCCGGCCAGCACGACGCACCGTCAGCTGAACGACGATGAACTCAGGGCCGCGGGCGTGGGACCGGGAACGATCCGGCTCTCGGTCGGCACCGAGTCGATCGACGATCTCATCTGGGACCTCGAACAAGGCTTCGCCCGCGCGGCCGCGGCAACGACGAGTGGGGTGGCAACGACATGATCGCTCGCTATCAGGATCCCTTGACGATTCAGCGCGTGCTCTTCAGCGCGAAGACCATCGCGATCGTCGGGCTGTCGAAGAACGAGCTGCGCGCCAGCTACTTCGTGGGGTATTACCTCAAGCGTCACGGCTATCACATCATCCCGGTGAACCCGCGCGAGGCGGAGATTCTCGGGGAGAGGAGCTTCAAGAACCTCGTCGACGTACCGGTCCCGATCGACATCGTCAACGTCTTCCGCGCCCCCGATGCCCTGCCCGGGATTGCCGAGGAGGCCGTGAAGATCCACGCCGGAGCGCTCTGGTGTCAGTTCGGCGTGATCAACGAGGAAGGGGCGCGCATCGCGGAAGCGGGCGGCGTGCCGGTGATCATGGACCGCTGCATCAAGGTCGAGCACGCGCGCTACGTCGGGCGGATGCACTGGCTCGGCTTCAACACCCAGCGCATCACCTCGGTCCGCGGCGGGCTTCAGTAGCGCACCCGAGAATCAAGTGTGAATCGCCGAATTCGTGCCAGAGATACCCGAGCCGTCGTGCCTCGCCGTACGCGCGCTCGAGGTGACGTCGACCGCTCACGCTCTCGAGGAGCGACAGATGCGTGGCGCGTGGCTCATGAAAGCCGGAGATCAAGCCGTTTACCGACCGCGGCGGACGATCGGCCGTGACCACGAGGTCCGTCCAGCCCTCTCCAGGCACGGTCATCCCGCTGGCGTCCGTCACCGTCTCGAGAGCGCGAACGACGGTCGTGCCCACGGCGATGACGCGCTTGCCCGCGCGCCTGGCGGCGCTGACACGGTCGGCCGTCTGGCGCGGCACCCGGTAATACTCTTCGTACGGCGGTTCATGATTCTCCAGGCTGGCCACGCCCGTATGAAGGATCAGCGGCGCGATCTCGACGCCCCTCGAGATGAGCCTGGTCACGAGCTCGGGCGTGAACGGCCGCCCTGCCGACGGCATCTCCGCGCTGCCTGGCTCGGTCGCGAACACGGTCTGATACATCGAGGCCGGCCACGTTCGCTTCACGTAGCCGTAGCGAATCGGAAAGCCATGCTCGTCGAGATAGGGGACCACGGCGCACGGAAGCTGCACCGCTGCGATCCATAAGCGGGAGGCCGCGTCGATCGGATCGACGAGCGGGTAAGGAGCCAGCAGGGTGATCGTTCCATCGGCTGGCAGCGTGAACCTCTCTCCCGCGAGCGCGTGATGATAGGGGACCGACGCAACGGCGTCGGGCTGTCTCACTTCGACGGTCCAGAACCCGCCGGGCAGTCGCGTCGAAAAATGTATCTCGAAATTCTCTCCCGCGCGGGTCCGCGCGGATACCGCGGCGTTCAACGTACCGCTGGTATTGACGACGAGCAGGTCGCCTGCGGTGAGCCAGCGGGGAAGATCGCTGAACCGGGCATGCTCGATCGAATCGCGTTCGACATCCGAGACGAGCAGCCGCACCTCGTCGCGCCTCAGGCCGCGCGCCTCCGGCGGTTCGGTCGCTTCGAGGTCGCGCGGCAACTCGAAATCCGCGATTACACCCGCTGCAGCCATCGGGCGTCCTCCGCTTGGGCCGCGAATCGCTCGCCGGTGATGTCCGCAGGCCGCTGGTCGAGCAACCAGTTCCAGAAAGGCATCGTCACCGTGGGCAGCGGACGATCGGAGATGTCTTCGAGCGGAAACGCCTGTTGGTGCATCTCCGTCCGCATGTCGCCGGGATCGACGATGACGGCGGAGACATGGCGGGTGCGGAGCTCCGTGGCCAGCGTCCGCGTGAGCAGCTCGAGCGCCGCCTTGCTCGCGCCGTATGGTCCCCACCCGGCATATGCCCCGGTCGCCGCGTCGCTCGTGATGTTCACGATGAGACCGTGGCGTTCGGCCAGGAGCGGCACCGCCAGTTGGATCAACGCGATCGGCGCGCCGGCGTTGACCGGGAAGACACGCCCGAAGCGTTGCACGTCGAACTCCAGCAGCGGTCCGATCCCTCCAAGCTCCGATGCGTTGTTGACGAGCAGGTCCAGTCCGCCGAGCTCGCGCGCCGCGGTGACGAGCCGGGCTCGTACAGACGCGTCCGTGACGTCGCCGGCTACCGGCCTGGCCGTCACCCCCTTCCGACTGAGCGAGTCGGCCACGCCCTGAAGCGGGCCTGGATTCCGGCCGCCAATCACCAGGTCGTAGCCACGGTTCGCGAGAACGTGGGCGATGACTTCGCCAAGCCCCCGGCTCGCGCCCGTGACGATGCTTACGCGGGTCGATGCATTCATGCAGAACCTCCGTGACCCTTCCAGCTTCGATCTTCAAGTGCACTTGAAGTCAAGTGGAAACTCTGCGACACTGCCCCCATGGACGGCGCGCTGACGATCGGTGAGGTGGCGAAGCGCAGCGGGACGGCGACCTCTGCCCTGCGTTTCTACGAAGACCAGGGGTTGATTCGGTCCGAGCGCACCGACTCCGGCCACCGGCGCTACCCGCGCGCGGTGATCCGTCGCGTCGCGTTCATCGTCTTCGCCCAGAAGATCGGGCTGTCACTCGAGGAGGTCGGCCACGAGCTGGCCCGCCTGCCGAAAAATCGTGTGCCCGACCGTTCGGATTGGGCGAAGCTCTCGGGCCGATGGACGGCGCGGATCCGTGCGCGCATCGAGGAACTCCAGCGGCTCGAGGCGACGCTCACCGAGTGCATCGGCTGCGGCTGCCTGTCGCTGGATCGCTGTCAACTCGCCAACCCGGGGGACCGGGCCGCACGTCGAGGCCCAGGCCCACGATATTGGATGGACCCCAAGCGGGATTGACGGAACCTCCCGCTCTTGACGCTCGTCCAAACGAGACAGCTACCTTGTCTTAGCAAGGTAGCTGTTCTAGACATGCCACCAAACGAGAAGTTCTCCGCGATCCGGAAGGGTCTGCTCGAGTTCCTCATCCTGAAGATCGTCGCCACGGGCAAGGTGTACGTCGCCGACATCCTGAGCCGTTTGAGCGACACCGAGTTCGCCACGCAGGAGGGCACGCTGTATCCCCTCCTCAGCCGGATGCGGCGCGACGGGCTCGTCGACTACGAGTGGCAGGAGTCCGACGTCGGACCGCCTCGCAAGTACTACCAGCTCACCTCGAAGGGACGGGCGCAACTCGGCGAGCTCACCGACTACTGGAAAGAGCTGAACGCCACGATTGCGCAGTTTGGACGGTAGGGCTATGCAGAAAGTGATCAGCATCAACCTGAATGGCAACGCGTACCAGCTCGACGAGTCCGGGTACGACGTGCTGCATGAATACCTCGCCGCCGCCGAGCGCGCGCTCGCCAGCAACCCGGATCGCGTGGAAATCATGGCCGACCTCGAGCAGGCGATCGCGGATAAGTGCCAGAAGTTCCTTGGGCCGCACAAGTCGATCGTGACGACGGCCGAGGTCCAGCAGATCGTCAAGGAGATGGGACCAATCGACCCGGCGCCGGGCCACGAGGATCAGGGCCACGCGGGTGCGACGGCCGACGGCGCTGAGACCCCAGGCGCCGGGCCGCGTCCGCGCCGGTTGTACCGGATTCCCTCAGGCGGCATGATTGCGGGCGTCTGCAACGGCCTCGGAAACTACTTCAGCGTGGATGTGACGCTCATCCGGATCGGCTTCGTGCTCGCGGCGCTCGTCACCAAGGGCGCCGCCATGCTGGGATACGTCGCGATGATGTTCATCGTCCCTGAGGCGAAGACGCCGGAGGAACGGGCGGCCGCCGGCGGCCTGCCGTTCAACGCCAAGGAAGTGATGGATCGCGCGAAGAAGCAGTACGCCGAGGGGACGCGACACTGGCGGCGGCACTGGCGGCAACAGCAGCGGCACTGGCGGCGATACGGACCGGCGGGCGCGGCATTCCCTTACGGTCCGACGCCGGCGCTCCTCGTGCTCCTGCCTGTCCTCGCGCTCGTGCATCTCGCGCTGTTCGTGACGATGATGGCGATGATGATCTCGCTCGTGAACACCGGCACGATCCTGAGCTGGCATTTGCCGGCGGACATCCCGTCCTGGGCCGGCGTACTGATTCTGCTTGCCAGCTATCAAGTCGTCGTCTCGCCGATTCGCGCGGCCAACTGGTGGTCGCTGCGTTCGCAGGCCGGCGGGCCGGCGCAGTGGTTTGCCTTCTGGAATGCCGTCGTCTGGATGGTGGGGCTGGCCGCGGTCGTGTGGATTGCCTCGGATCGCGTCCCGGAGATTCGCGAGTTCCTGCAGCGGCTTCCGGACGTGGCGCGGCAGTTCGTCAATGCGATTCGCGATGTCTTCGCGCGGTGACGCTCGGGAGGGGTTGCCCGACGTAGCTCGCGAAGCGACTGAAGGCGGGAACAAGCCGTAGACGTTCTACGTCCAAAGCCGTAGACTCTCTACGACTATGGCCAAAACGCCAGAAGACGGGCGCCTGGAGCTCCTCCAGGGCACCCTGGACATGCTCATTCTCCGGACCCTCCAATGGGGGGCCCAGCACGGACACGGGATCGGCCAGGCCATCCGTTCGCAGTCCGACGACCTGCTCACAATCGAAACCGGATCCCTGTATCCCGCCCTGCACCGGCTCGTGAAACGCGGATGGCTGACGTCCGAGTGGGGCGTGAGCGAGGCCAACCAGCGGGCCAAGTACTACCAGCTGACCGCGACCGGAAAGGCCCAACTGCTCCGCGAGCAGAATCGGTGGGCGCAGATGGTGACCGCGATCGGCCGCATCATGAACCCGGGGTCGGTGGAAAAGAAGTAGCGCATGCGCCCCGACGATCGCGAGCTCGACGACGAAATCCGCGGCCATCTCGCGCTCAGCGTGAAGGAGCGGATCGAGAACGGCGAGGAGCCCGAAGCGGCCAGGCTGGCGGCGATGAGGGAATTCGGGTACGCCCCGGCGGTCCGCGAGTCGATGCGGCGCGTCTGGTTCAGCCAATGGTTCGACACGGCCGCGGGCCTTGGACGGGACATGCGAATCGCCCTGCGCTCTCTCCGGCGGGCGAAGGGTCTTGCCGCGACCGTGGTGGTGACGCTCGCCCTCGGCATCGGCGCCAACGCCGCGATCTTCAGCGTCGTCCGAGGCGTGCTGCTGCGCCCCCTGGTCAATCGCGATGAAGATCGTCTGATCTACATCCGCCAGAGCGCCCCGGGTCTGGGCGCCGACAACATGACGTTCTCCGTGCCCGAAATCGAGGACTTCAAGTCACGGGTCACCACTCTCAGCGCCTTCGGCGACTTCTCCACGGTGGACCTCGCGCTGATCGGTCTCGGCGGCGAGCCCCGCATGGTGAAAGCGGGTGTCGTCAGCGGATCGTTCTTCACCGTGATGGGTCTTCGCCCCGTGCTCGGCCGGTTGCTGACCGCGCAGGACGACGGCCCCAAGGCGGCGGGCGCGGCGGTCCTCACGTACCGGTTCTGGACCACCTCACTCAACAGCGACACGGCGGTGATCGGCAAGACCATCCGACTCGGTCCGCGCGGCGCGACGGTCGTTGGCGTCCTCGAGCCGTCGGTGCCCTATCCGGCCGACACCGAGATCATCGCGAACGTGGTGACGAGTCCGCATCACCTCGGCGCGACGATGGTCACCAACCGGAGCCACCGGATGACGGAGCTCTTCGGCCGCCTCGCGCCAGGCGTCTCGCTCGAACAGGCGCGCGCGGAGCTGACGGCCGTTCACGCCTCGATCGTGAGCGAACATCCAGAGGCGTATTCGCCAACGTCCAACGTTCAGCTCAGCGTCAAACGACTCCGCGATCAGATCGCGGCGCCGGCGCGGACGATCCTGATCGTGCTGCTCGCGGCGGCGGCGGTCGTATTCGTGATCGCATGCTCCAACGTCGCTAATCTGATCCTCGCGCGATCGGTCCGCCGCGAGGGCGAGCTGGCCGTGCGGGCTGCACTCGGGGCGGGCCCCGGCGCGCTCCGGCGCACGCTGCTGGCGGAAAGCCTGGTGCTCTGTGGCGCCGGCGCGGCGCTCGGCGTGATGCTGGCGAAGCCATTCATCGCGATGGTCTCGCGCTATGCCGCCCGCTTTTCGATCCGCGCGCTCGAGGTCACCGTCGATCCAGGCGTGTTGTGGATTGCCGCCGGCCTCGCAATGGCCGCCGCCGTGCTGCTCGCGTACGTCCCGCGTCTGCCGTCTCCTCACGCGCCTGCAGGCCTCGGCCTGGCGAGCGGCAGCGTCCGGATCACGCCGGGCACGAACCGGCGCCTGCGCGTCTTCGCGACGACCCAGATTGCGTGCTCGTTCGTGCTGCTCGCCGGCGCGGGCATGCTGCTCGCCACGCTCGTCGCTCTCGAGACAGCGAAAACGGGCTACGACATGCAGCACGTGCTGGTCTTCGACATGCCGACGTCTGCGCCGGGTGCCGGCGCCGGAGAGCCGAAGGTCATCAACCTGTATCAGGAAGCGACGCGGCGCATCGGCCAGGTGCCAGGTGTGGACGCCGTCTCGGTCGGAAGCTTCGTGCCGTGGCGCGATGCGGGCAGCTTCGGTCCGGACGTGCCATTCACCGTCGAGGGCTACACGCCGGCGAACGGCGAAGAGAATCCGCGCGCACGTTTTCGCATCGTGGCGCCTCACTTCTTTGCCGTGCTCGGCATCCCGATCCTTGCCGGCCGCGACTTCACCGACGAGGACCGCGGTGACGGCGAACGAGTGGTGATCGTCAGCCAGAGCGTCGCGCAGCGGCTGTTCCCGAACGGCGACGCGGTGAACCGGAAGATGTGGTGGACGGATCCGGTACTTTGGCAGCAAGCCACTTCCGCGCCGCATCGTCGGTGTGGTGGCTGACGTGGACGACGAAAACGTGGTGCGCAGACCGGCGCTGACGATCTATCACCCCGTTCGGCAGATAGGCGTCGGCGGCCGGCTGTTCGTGCGCGTCTCAGGCGACCCGTACGCGCTCGTGCCGGCGGTGATGCGCGTCGTCCGCCAGATTTCTGCGGACCAGCCGCTGGAGCGCGCCGCGACACTCGAGGACGTGCGCGGGGAAGTGCTGTCGCCCAATCGTGTGAACGCATTCGTGTTCTCCGGATTCGCCGGCATCGCGCTGCTGATTGCGGTTGTGGGTGTGGCGGGCGTGCTGGCGTTCTCGGTCAACGCGCGCACGCGCGAGTTCGGCGTGCGGCTGGCGGTCGGATCCGCGCCGCGCCAACTGGTAGCCCGCGTGCTCCGCGAGGGCGTGGTGATTGCGACGATCGGGATCGCGGTCGGCGCGGCAGGCGGCTACGTGCTCGCCTCTGCGGCGGCAAGGTTCTTCTCGACCGTGCAGATGCCTGGAGCGCTCCCCGTTCTGGGCGCTGCGGTCGTCCTCGTCGCCGCCGCGACGCTTGCGTCGCTGATGCCCGCTGCGAGGGCGTCACGCGTAGACGTTGTCCAAGCGCTCCGATCGGAATAGGTGGACGCATGACGTTGATCCCTCTCCACGTGACGGGCGGGGCGATTGGCATCGTGTCGGGATTGGTGGCGCTCTACGCCCTCAAGGGAGCGCAGCTGCACCGGAAGAGCGGAACGATCTTCGTCTACGCCATCCTGCTCATGTCGCTCAGCGGCGCCGTGATGGCAGTGGGGCGCGCGGGGGCGGCGATGAATATTCCTGCGGGGCTGGTGACGGCCTATCTCGTCATCACCGCGCTGCTCACGGTTCGCCCTCCATCCCCCGGAACGCGCCGGGCGGAGCGCGGCGCGATGCTGGCGGCGTTCGCGCTCGCTCTGGCGAGCATCGTGTCGGCGCTCGTAAGTGCCGGCACGGGACACGCCGGCTTCGTTTTTCCGCTCTTGATGTTCGGCGCGCTCGCACTGTCGGCCGGCGTCGGCGATCGCCGGATGCTCCGCGCCGGCGGATTTCGGGGGACGGCGAGACTCAAGAGGCACCTGTGGCGCATGTCGGTCGCGCTGTTCATCGCGGCCGCGTCGTTTTTTCTGGGACCAGTGAGACGAATTCCGGAGCCGCTCCGCATCCCAGCGCTGCGGCTGATCCCGCTCGTGGTGCTCGTGACCATGGTGTATTGGCTGTGGCGCTACCGGCGCAGACGGACTCGCAGCGTCATCGGCGTCATCGCCCATGAGGCAATCTGAATGAATACCAACACTCCGACCGTTCGCAAACCGCTCCGTCTGTGGCCTGGCATCGCCGGCGCGGTGCTCCTTGTCGTTGTCGGATATGTCGTTCCGATCGTCGTGCCAGCCTACGCAGGTCTCGCGATGATCTGGGCCGCCCTCTGCGCGCTGATCCTCATTCTGTGGTGGCTGTTGTTCAGCCGTGCGCGCTGGTACGAACGCGTGGGCGCGGTCGTGCTCATGATCGCGGCGGTCATCGCGGAAAAGCCGTTCGTCCACGCGTCGATTGCCGGCGGCGCGATGGGCAACTTGAGCTACATCCTCGCGATCCCGACGCTGAGCGTCGCGCTCGTCGCCTGGGCCGGCGGCGAGCCGACGTCTCGCACCTGGCGCCCGGGCCGCCGCGGCGGTTGTCGCCGTCGTGCTCGGATGTCTGCCGTGGATGTTGGTACGGACCGGTGGCATCAACGGCAACGGGAGATCGGACTTCCACTTGCGGTGGACGAAGACTCCCGAGGAGCTGCTCCTCGCCCAAGCCGCCGACGAGCCCCTCGACGCTGCTCGGGGCGGGCTCAAGTCAGCCCCGGCAGCCGCACCAGCTCCGGTACCAGCTGAGATCCCGAAGGAAACCATCCCGGCGACAGCGGACGCGCCTGCCAAGACGGAACCGGCCGCTCCAGCCGCACCGGATGAGGCGTGCGGAATGGCCCGGCTTTCGCGGACCCGACCGCGACGGCGTGGTTCGCGGGGTGCAGATCGCGACGGACTGGTCGCAGTCGCCGCCGGTCCGGTTGTGGCGCCGCGCGATCGGACCCGGCTGGTCGTCGTTCGCCGTCAGCGGCAACCTGCTCTACACGCAGGAGCAGCGTGGCGGCGACGAGGTCGTCTCCTGTTACAGGATCACCACCGGCGAGCCGGTCTGGCGGCATCGTGATGCGACCCGGTTCTGGGAATCGAACGGCGGCGCCGGCCCGCGCGGGACGCCGACCCTGAGCAACGGTCGCGTCTACACCTTCGGCGGGACCGGAATCCTCAACGTGCTCGACGCCGTCAGCGGCGCCGTCGTGTGGTCGCGCAACGCGGCGTCCGACGTCCACGCCAAGACGCCGATGTGGGGCTTCTCGAGCTCGCCGCTGGTCGTCGGCGACGTCGTCATCGTCGCGGCGGGCGGGAGGCTCGCGGCGTACGACGTCGCGACGGGCGCGCCGCGCTGGACCGGCGGCGGCGGGGGCCTCAGCTACAGCTCGCCGCAGCTCGTCACGATCGACGGGGTCGAGCAGGTGGTGTTCATGAGCGGGCCCGGCACGACCAGCGTCGCGCCGGCCACCGGGAAAGTGTTCTGGGATTACCTGTGGTCTGGCGGCGCGATCGTTCAGCCGGCGTTGACGGCAGACGGCGACATCCTCGTCAACACGATCAGCATGAACGGGGGCGTCGGGATGCGCAGCGTTTCGATCGCGCACAAGTCCGGCGGATGGACGGCGTCGGAGCGCTGGGAGTCGAACGGGCTCAAGCCGTACTTCAACGACTTCGTCGTGCACAAGGGCCACGCGTACGGCTTCGACGGCAACATCCTGTCGTGCATCGACCTGCAGGACGGCACGCGCAAATGGAAGGGCGGGCGCTACGGCAACGGTCAGCTCCTGCTGCTGGCGGATCAGGACCTTCTGCTGGTGCTGTCGGAAGAGGGTGATCTCGCGCTCGTCAACGCGACGCCCGATCAATTCACCGAGGTCGCGACGATTCCCGGAGGCGCTCGAGGGCAAAGACCTGGAACCACCCGGTGGTGGTCCGGGACGTCCTGCTGGTGCGCAACGACCACGAGATGTCCGCATTCCGGCTCTCGCGCACGCGTCCCTGATTGCGCCCGCCGTCCGGCCTCTCCGGATCTGCTCGGCGTATGACACAATCCGCTTCTCTTTATGAAGCGCATGCACCTCGTCGTTCTCTGTCTCGCGACCGGAGTGGCCCTGGCCGCGCAATCCCAGCCAGCCCCCAAACCTCGGGCGCGCGAGCTTGGCATCAGCGGGCTGATCGGCGGAACGCCTGGCACCCTCGACGCGATCACGGATGTATCCGGCATCGAAGTCGGCCAGACGACGCTGATCGCGGGCGAGGGGCCGTTGGTCGTTGGGAAGGGTCCGGTTCGGACGGGTGTGACGATCGTCCATCCTCGAGGCCGCACGAGCAGCGATCCCGTGTTCGCATCCTGGTTCACCCTCAACGGCAACGGCGAAATGACCGGAACGACGTGGATCGAAGAGAGCGGGTTTCTCGAAGGTCCTGTCGCGATCACCAACACGCACAGCGTCGGCCTCGTCCGCGACGCCATTCTGAAATGGCAGGTCTCGCGACCCGGATTGCAACCGTGGGGACTGCCCGTCGTCGCCGAGACCTACGATGGCGGGCTGAACGACATCAATGGCTTCCACGTGCGCGACGAGCACGTGTTCCAGGCGCTCGACGGGGCGCGGGGCGGGCCGGTCGCGGAAGGGAACGTTGGCGGCGGCACGGGGATGATCTGCCATCAATTCAAGGGAGGCATCGGCACGGCATCGCGCCTGCTCGCCGCGGATGCCGGGGGCTTCACGGTCGGCGTGCTCGTGCAGTGCAACTACGGCGGGCGCCCGGGTTTTCGCGTCGCCGGCGTACCAGTCGGACGCGAGATCGCGGATGTGCTCCCCTGCCGGGTCGGCGACGCTCCGAACGATCGCGGCGTCACCCGTCCATGCGACAGTCCGGCGAACGGCGGCGAGACCGCTGACACTGAGCAGGGCTCGATCATCGTTCTGGTCGCGACCGATGCGCCGCTGATGCCACACCAATTGAAGCGGCTCGCCAAGCGGGTCTCGCTCGGCATCGGGCGCATGGGTGGAATTGGCACGGATTCCTCCGGCGACATCTTTCTTGCGTTCTCAACGGCCAATCCCAAGAGTGCCGGCGCCACCGATCGGGCGCGGGTGGACCTGATCGCGAACCCGAGAATGAACGCGCTCTTCGACGCGACCATCCAGGCGACCGAAGAGGCCATTCTCAACGCCCTCCTGGCAGCAGAGACCATGACCGGAGCGGGCGGCCTGCGCGTCTACGCTCTCCCGCACGACCGCTTGCTCGGCGCGCTGCGAAAATACAACGCGCTGAAGTGACCGGCCGGTTTGTCCGTCCATCCCGTCATGATTCGCGCCGCTTACGGCGGCGTTGCTCGATGACAGTCCTGGCGCCGAGGGCTTCCAGGAGGTGTGCACGCTCGCCCTGGGGGGTCTTCTCCAATCTCGTATCCCAGTCGGTCATGAGCAGGCGGAGCTCGTCGCGCAGCGCGAGGAGTTCGTCGATCCGTTGATTCAGCAATTCGAGGCGCTCGCCCACCAGCGCCCGAACGCTCTGACACGGCGCGCCGCCTCGGTCCCGCACGCCGAGGACACGCGTCAGGTCCGCAAGGGAAAAGCCCACTACGAGCGCCCGTTGAATGAGCAGTACCCGCTCGACCGTGGCGGCCGAGTATCGACGGTACCCGGCCGCGGTCCGTGTGACCCCTCGGCAGCAATCCCTTCCGCTCGTAGTGCCGAAGAGTATCGGTGCTGACGCCGGTCGCGCGTGCGGCCTCACGAGGACCCATCGGCGCGGTGGTCATCGCGTCCGTACCGTCGTCGGATCCCCGGTCTTGTGCTCGGCAATCTGAAACGTCAGGAACGCATGCACGGCGACCAGGGCCTGCGGATCCGCTGTGACGATGGTCATGCGGCCGCCGTGTGGGGTGTCCGCGTACTGATACCGAATCGCGGCTTTCCGCTCGGTCATGACCTTCGTACCAGGCACATTCGCGGAGTCGTGGACCAGCATCGGCGCGTCGAAATTCCCCGCACCGAACATCATCGCGATGTGGGCCACGTGCGACCGGATCGCGTCACGATTCTTCGTGTCGTCTGGATTGTTGACGCTCACATCGATCGCGCCGCCATCACTGAACAACAGGAAGTGATGCGCGGTCCGCTTTTGATCGAACCCCATCACCATCGCGGCATGATCCTGTGCGGCGAGCGAGACGGGCCCCGCCACAAGAGAGCCGAGCAGGCACACTACGGAACGGAATCGCATGCAGACCTCCCATCGGTACCGGTACGGCCTGGAACCGTTCCAGGGTCAAGGTGAAAGCGCAGTGCTTCAGCGCTCGACGTTGCGGTCGAGCACAGGCTTGAGATCGATGATCGGCGTCCCGTCGATCGCCTCCAGGTCGCGGACCTGGACTCTCGTGCCCTGGATCGCCAGAATTCTCACGCGATGGAGTCCAATCGGGTTCGGCCGATCGGGCGAGCGCGTGCTGAACACGCCCTGGAGCGGATTCGCGGGATTGCCCCTGGGGTGCACGACGAGCACGTCGCGCCTGGCACGATCCAACCACGTCAGCACGATCACGTCTTCGCCGACCTGCAGATCACGAAACGCCTCGGCGAAACGAGGGTCCAACACCAGCCAGGCCTCCGGAGACCCCTCATCTCCCTGCTTGGGTGCCTGCGCCCGATCGACGAGCGGAGACTCGACCCGACCGATCGGCTGCAACTCGTAACGCTGGTCGCTCACGGTATCCTCCGACTGTCATATCTCCTGTCGTGCCGCAACGCCGACGTACTTGGCGCGTGGCCGAATCAGTTGCCCGTTCGCGTACTGTTCCATCGCATGTCCAATCCAGCCGACGCTCCGGCCGATGGCGAAGAGCACCAGGGGCGAGCCTGACGGCAGCTTGAGCACACGGCAGACCGCCGCGAGCGCGAAATCGAGGTTCGGCTGTTCTCCGGTGGCTGTGCTCGCCACCTGAGCGAACTCCCTGACGAACACGTATTCAGCTGAGGCCGGATAGTACTCGCGCAGGAGATCCATCAACACCCGTGCGCGCGGGTCGCCATCGCGGTACAACGGGTGACCGAAGCCGTCGACCGACTCTCCACGACGCAGCCGTGCCGCTATCGCGCTCCGCAAGGGGCGGGCTCGCCGCATCGACTCGAGCATCGATTCGACACGCGCGCTCGCGCCGCCATGCTTCGGCCCTTCGAGCGCGGCCAGCCCGGCGATCACGACCGCGTAGGGATGCGCGCCCGCAGAGGCCACGCAACGCGCGGTGAAAGCGGACACGTTCAATTCGTGATCGGCGGACAGGATCAGCGCCGCGCGTACGACATCGACACCCCGGCTCCCGACGTTCCATTCCCGCGCGAGTGCTGCGTCGACCGACGCGCTCGGTGACGCGGACGCGGTGGCCGCCCTCGTCAGAATCTGGAGGATCTGCGATCCCCTCGCGGCGACCGTGGCCGCTCGAAGATCCATCGCGAGCGGATCGCACGCTGCGGCAACCGCCAGCATCGACTGGGCGCGGGCGACAAACGGAACGGCCGGCCTTCGCGGCGTCACGTGCTCGACGGACGTCGCCGCAGGGATCGGACCGATTCGTCCGGTCCAGATCAACGCCGCCACTTCTTCGAACGATCGCGAACGCGCCAGCATTGCCGCATCCAGCCCGCGGTAGTAGAGCCGGCGGCCGTCCATCAGCGCGATCGACGATTCCAGGATTGGCATTCCCCACTGCAGCGCGTGCGCCGCGGCCTTGTCCGGCGCACGACGCTCCTCCGTGCGGCGCCGGAGCCGCTCGACATCGTCGAGCGAGTACATCCGCGCCCGCGACGAGCCGGGCGATGCCTGCGACCTGATGAATCCACGGCTGACGTACGCGTAGAGCGTGGTGCGGCGGACCGCCAGCAGGCGCGACGCCTCCGATGCAGCGATCCAGGACGATCGAGCAGGGCTCATATTGATCTGCTAATCAACATTGACACAATCATACATGACAGCTACGGTGGATACATGGCGATCGGCGGACTGGAAGGTGTCGTCGCGGCAACCACGCAGATCAGTCACGTCGACGGTGCACGCGGCGAGCTCGTCATCGCCGGCTATCAGGTCGACGAGCTTGCCGAACACGCCACATTCGAGGAAACGACGTGGCTGCTGTGGCACGGCGATCTCCCGTCGGTAGTTGAGCTCGACATGTTCGGTCGCACGCTCGCCGTCGCGCGCGACATTCCGGATGCGACCCTCGCCGTGCTCCGCGATTGCGCACTCCGGCGTCTCGATGTCATGACCACGCTGCGCATGGCCGTCGGGACGCTCTCGCTCGTCCCGGAGGAGGCGACAGGAATCGTCGCCCGTGTTCCGACAATCATTGCGTCCTATTGGCGCCTGCGCCGGGGACACGAGCCCGTTGCACCGCGACGCGACCTCGGCCACGCCGGCAACTTCCTGTACATGCTGAGCGGAGACCTTGCGGATCCGGAACGGATCCGAGGGCTCGAGACCTACCTCAATACCGTGATCGACCATGGGCTCAACGCCTCGACGTTCACGGCGCGGATCATCACGTCCACCGGTTCCGATCTCGTGTCGGCGGTCGTAGGTGCGTTAGGGGCCCTCAAGGGCCCCTTGCATGGCGGCGCGCCTGGTCCTGCCCTGGAGATGGTGTTCGACATCGGAGAGGCATCGCGGGCCGAGGGCGTCCTGCGCAGGAAGATCGAAGCCGGCGAGAAGTTGATGGGCTTCGGGCATCGCGTCTACAAGGTACGCGACCCCAGAGCCGATGTTCTGGCGAAGGCGGCAGAACGGATGTTCACGCGGGCGGGTGACATGTCGCTGTACGTGCTGGCCCGATCCGTTGAGGCGGAGGCGCTCCGGCTGCTCGAGGAGTACAAGCCCGGTCGCCGGCTGCAGACCAACGTGGAGTTCTACACCGCACTGCTCCTGCACGGCCTTGGATTGGAGCCTGAGCTGTTTACGCCGACATTCGCCATGAGCCGTGTCAGCGGATGGATCGCGCATGCGTTCGAGCAGCGACGGGCGAATCGCATCATTCGGCCGCAGTCGGAGTACGTCGGGCCGCGCGGCAGACAATGGGTGCCGCTCGAACGGCGCTGATCCTCGCGTCCACGCGATCAGTAAGGCCTTACGCGGCGCGAAACCTCATCCTTGACATTCGTTACAACAAACGTCCGAGAAACGCGCGCGTTCGTCGACGTGCGTGCCTGGTACCGCGCTTGCCGATCGTTGGCTCGCCGAGAGGCAAGTCTATTCATTCCGCGTAACTTGGTTTCACGCAAGAACAGGAGGCCGCCATGAAGCGGTCAACGACCCATCGCAGCAGTCCCATGAATCGCCGGAAGTTCCTGTCAGGCAGCATGCTCGCGGTCGGTGCCGTCGCGGGCAGCAGCATGCTGTCCGGTCCGTTGTCGGCAGAAGGCCGCGATCGCGACGACGATCGCCGATCGATCACGGAAGGAGACATCGCAATTCTTCGGTTCCTCGCAGCCGCGGAGCTTCTCGAAACCGATCTCTGGCAGCAATATACCGAGCTCACCGGCCAGGACTCGCCGGAGTCGAACTATCGAGCGGCGATCGAGGTTCTCGACGAGGACATGCCTCAGTACATCTCCGACAACACGGACGATGAGATCAGCCATGCGGCGTTCCTGAACGCGTATCTGGCGTCGAAGGGCGCGAAGCCCGTCAACCTGGATGAGTTCCGAACTCTTCCGAGCAGCCAGGCCACGGGCGCTTTGCAGATCGGCCGACTGACCAACCTGATGAAGCTCACCGTGGATACGAGCTGGTGGACTCGGTACCGCAGCACGAAGAACCCGGATTTCGGCGCCACGTTTCCGCAGGCCATTCCCAGCCTCGCTGTCGGTCAGCACCCGGCGATTCCACGGAATGACGCCGAAATGGGGAGCCCTGGCACCATCAGCGCCCACATCCAGGCAATTGCCAACACGGCCGGCTTTCATTTCGCGTTCATCGAACAAGGCGGGACGAGCCTCTACTCGGCCATGGCGCAGAAGGTGACCTCCCTCGAAGCCTTGCGCATCGTCGTCAGCATCGGGCCGACCGAGGCCATGCATTTCCAGACATGGCACGACAAGGCCGGCAACGCGCCGGCGGTCACGGATGGGTCCTTGGTGTTTCCCGATTTGACCGCAGGACAATTCGCCACCGACGAGCTCTTCGAGAAGAGCCTGATCATGCCCGAGCCGTGTGACTTCCTTCGGCGGTCCCTGCCCCCGTGCTCGATCGTCAGGCCCACCGCGACTGCTCATGCGGCGATGGGGGCGGTCCGGGCGTTGACAGCGGACGGCCTCTTCATTGGCCAATCACCAGAGTTCTTCCGTGCGTTGCGCGAGCTCGCGGAAGAGGCGGACAGGGCACGTCGAGATATTTGACGATGCGCGATCGGATCCAGTCAGTCGCGCGTGACGTTACGGGTTGTCGACGGTGTCCGCCGCGAGGAGGAGCTGCTCCATCGCTCGCTCGATGTGCTGCCGCGCACGATCGAGATGCCTGTCGAACTCGTTTTGCACCTGAGGAGTGACCCCGCCGCCCGTCTGGGATGCATCGACGAGGCCTTCGGCTTTCTCCAACGCCAGGAAGGCCTCGTCGATTCGCTGATCGTGAGCCTGCACGACCCGCACGACGTAGCCGAGCGTGATCGCGCCGGCCATGGCGAGGGCGGCAACGGCGCTGCGGACGAGACGGCCTCTGGATGTGACGGAGCGAGTCATCGTGAACTCCTTCCCGCTGAGTAGCTGGGAGGATACCGATCGGGCTCTGCCGCGTCACTACGCAAGTGCGTAGGATTCTTCACGCGGAGGTCGTAAGATCTGAGGTCATGCGCACACTCATTCCCGTCCTGACGTTCCTTGCCACCACCGCCTTTGCGCAGACACCGGCGCCTCAGATGCCGGCCGAATATGCAGCGGTACTCCAGACCCTTGGCCGGCCGGGCGACTTCAAAGACAACGTGCTCAAGGTGAACATTCCCCGCAATGATCTGAAGGTCACCGTCGACGGCATTGCCACGCCGACGCCGCTGGGTTTTGGCGGCTGGATCGCGCTCACGAAAGGCGATGGCGGAATGAACGTGATGATGGGCGACCTCGTGCTGACGGAAGCCGAGGTCAACCCGGTCATGTCCGCCCTCCTCGAGAACGGCCTCGACGTGACGGCCCTGCACAATCACTTCTTCCTCGACACGCCGCGCATGTTCTACATGCACGTGCACGGGCACGGGACACCGGCGGAGCTGACGACGAAGATTCAGCCAGCGTTGGCGCTGATCGGAAAGACGCCGGCGACGGGCGGGTCCGCCGGCCGCGCGATTGAGGGAAAGCTCGACACCGACGCCATCGCCCGGACGATTGGGACACCGGGCGAGCAGAACGGTGCCGTCTACAAGATCACCATCGGCCGGTCCGACATCACGATGAAAGAGATGGGCGCCACGATCAACGCGCGTATGGGGCTGAACACATGGGCGGCGTTCTACGGCAACGACAACGACGCCGTGGTTGCCGGCGACGTGGCCATGCTGGCGCCGGAAGTGACTCCGGTGTTGAAGGCGTTCAGGACCAACGGGATTGACGTGGTGGCGATTCATCACCATATGACGGCCACCGATCCTGACGTCTACTTCCTACACTACTGGGGGAAGGGATCGGCGCAGAAGCTCGCGACCGCGGTGAAAGCGGCGGTCGATCAGTTGGGCAAGTCGCATTCGTCCGGGCACTGAGAGGCGATTGGTGAGCGGACGGGTGCCTCGCGACGCCGCACTCGTGTGCGTAGCGGGCAGCCTCCGCGCCGCCGCCGTCAGCCTCGTCGGGGTCATCATCGCCATCCACCTCGCGGGCCGCGGTCTTTCGACGGCGGGTGTCGGCCTCGTCATCGGCACCGGCATCGCGGTCAGCGCGCTCGGAACGGTTGTCGTCGGCTATGCGGGCCGATCGATGGGGACGACGCGCACACGTTGATCGGACTTGGCCTCCTCTGCGGATCCGGCTACATCGCGATCGCCTTCTCCGGTTCCCTCGACGGCGCTCCTTGTCGTCGCGGCCGCGGCGATGCTGAACGGGATGGGACGCGATCGCGGCCCTGCCTCGGCGCTGGAGCAAGCGGTGCTCCCTGCAACGACGTCCGATGAGCGCCGGACCTGGACGATGGCGTGGTACAACGCGGCGATCGACGGGGGCCACGCCGTCGGTGCGCTTGGTGCCGCTCTTCCGACCTTGTTCGTCAGGCTCTTTGGTGTTACGGACGAGGCCGGACATACGGGAACGTTCGTGCTGTGCGGCATTGCGGTCATGCTCTCGACCATCCCGTACGGCCTGCTCAGCTCGAGGGATCGAGGTGACAACGTCCGCCACGCCGCACTCGAGGACGCAGATCGACCAGAAGACTCGTGGTGTCGTTCGCAGGCTGACGCTCCTCTTTGGCCTCGATAGCGTCGGCGGCGGGTTCCTGAGCTCCGCGCTCGTGGCGTACTGGTTCTTCGAGCGGTACGGAACATCCGAGGTCCAGTTGGCAGGCTTGTTCTTCGCCGCGCGGCTGCTCAACGTTTTCTCACACCTGGCCGCTGCGTGGATCGCGCGTCGTATCGGCCTGCTCAACACGATGGTGTTGACGCACCTGCCGTCCAGCATTTTTCTGATGCTCGCGCCGGCGGCCCCGACGGTCACCTTGGCCGCGACTGTTGTTCCTTCTGCGAGAAGCTCTCGTGGAGATGGACGTGCCGACGCGGCAGTCCTATGTCATGGCCGTCGTGCCGCCGTCCGCACGCACGTATGCGAGCGGCATGACCAACGTGACACGAAACGCCGGATGGGCAGTTGGGCCGCTGCTTGGGGGCGCCGTCATGCAGAACCTGACCCTCGCGGCGCCGTTGTTCATCGGGGGCACCTTGAAGATCGCGTACGACATCGCGCTCTATCGCTCCTTCCGACATGTGCGGCCACCGGAGGAGCGCGAATGCGCGGTGCCGGCGAGCTGAAACAAGCGCGCCGCATCGGTTTCGGCGAAGCCCTCCGTTTTTGGCTGAAGCTGGGTTTCATCTCCTTCGGGGGACCCGCCGGCCAGATCGCGATCATGCATCGCGAACTGGTGGATCGCCGGCGCTGGCTCAGCGAAGCGCGGTTCCTGCACGCGCTGAACTACTGCATGTTGCTGCCGGGGCCCGAGGCGCAGCAGCTCGCAACCTACATCGGTTGGCTCCTCCACCGCACGTGGGGTGGCCTGGTCGCCGGAGGTCTGTTCGTCCTGCCGTCAGTGTTCATCCTGATGGCGCTGTCGTACGTGTACGCTGTCTACGGCACCATTCCGTTGGTGGCGGCCGTCCTCTCGGGCTTCAAGCCGATCGTCGTCGCCATCGTCATCGAGGCGGTCGTCAAGATCGGACGCCGCGCGTTGAGACGCAGAGCTCATTTCGTCATCGCGGCCCTCGCGTTCATCGGTATCTACGCGCTGCACGTGCCGTTTCCCGCTGATTGTGATGGGCGCTGCGGTCGTGGGACTGATCGGCGCGTATGTACGTCCCGACGTCTTCAGCGCGCTGAAGGAGCCCGGCGATCCCGCGTGAGCCTGTCTCTGCAGCTGCGAAGCGGGGACGAGGCGCCATTGCCGATCGCGATAGACGACGACGCACCGCCACCGCCGCACACGCAGCCGTCGACATGCGCGCACCGTGAAAGTCCTCGCATGTGGGCTGGTGCTCTGGATCGTGCCTTTCGCCGGGCTGATCGCGTGGCGGGACTCGGGAAGCCTGCACGTGCAGGAATACCGCTTTTTCACGCAGGCCGCGCTCGTCACCTTTGGCGGCGCGTATTCTGTGTTGGCGTACGTCACGCAGGCGGCCGTGAGCTCGTACGGATGGCTCACGCACGCGCAGGCCGTGGATGGTCTCGCGCTCGCGGAAACGACGCCGGGACCACTCATCATGGTCCTGCAGTTTGTCGGCTACATGGCGGCGTGGAATCATCCCGAAGGGCTGACGCCGGCGGTCAGCGCGCTGGTCGGAGCCCTGGTCACGACGTACGTGACATTTCTTCCGTGCTTCCTCTTCATCTTTCTCGGAGCGCCGTACATCGAGGTCCTCCGGGGCAACCGTTACCTGACCGGGGCGCTCAGCGGTGTGACCGCCGCGGTGGTCGGTGTCATCCTGAACCTCGCGGTCGTCTTCGGCGCGACGGTGCTCTGGCCGGCAGGTCTTGCCTCTGGCATCGATGCGTTTGCAGCTGTGATGAGTGTCGCCGCGGTCGTGGTCATCTACCGCTTCAAGGTGGACATCCTGTGGGTGGTGCTTGGCGGCGGCCTCATCGGCGCAACGCGGTTATTCCTGGGCTGACGACGGCGGGCAGGCCTTACTGGCTGGTGAAAAGACGCAGCCTGAATGACCGCTCTTTTCATCTCGTAAGGCGGCCTTCAGCCGACCTGCGTGAGATTCTCCGGGATCAGGCGTTCGACGACCACGACGTCGAGCCACACGCCATCGAGACAGCCGTGCTTCTCGTAGATGCCGACCTCGCGAAAACCACACGATTTGCACAGGGCGCGACTCGCGGTATTGAACGGAAAGACGCGGGACACGAGCTTCCAGTACCCGCGATGCCGCGCCGCGTCGATCAGCGCGTCGAGAAGTTGGCGGCCGACGCCGCGCCCGCGCGCCGCGCGATCCAGATAGATCGAGAATTCCGCAATGCCCGCATAGCAGGGACGCGAGCGATAGATGCTCAGGGCCGCCCAACCGCGCACGACCCCATCCTCGACTGCGACGAGCATCGGGAACCGTTCGCTGTCAGCCAGCCTCCCGAGCATGTCGTCGGCCGTGCGGGGCTGCGTTTCGAATGTCGCGCTGCGATCGAGAATGCCCTCGTTGTAGATGTCGGCAATCGTCGGCGCGTCGCTCGGGCCGGCGGGGCGAATCGTCACATGCATGTTCGTCGAGCGCCTGTCGGCTCTCCTTGATCGCTCCGCAGAGCAATCAGCGGCTCACCGCTCGGTAGGACGCGAAATCCTGCCACGCCCGCTGGACCAGGCCGGGATCCACTATGCGGGTATCGGCCTTGTCCGGTTCCTTTTCCGAATACAGCACGAGCTTGACCGTTCCGCACTGCGGCGCGAGCGCGCCTGGGTCGAACGCGTAGAGGCCTTCGTAGATCGCCTCGGTCTCGGAGACACGCTGCTCGAGTTTGAACGGGTGGATGGGCGTCACCTCGGCGTTCCCGCAGAACGCCCGCATGCGCGCGAAGCCTGACGTGAAATGCTTGATCGGTGGCAACGCCACACCCTGCGTCCGCGCGGCCCCGCGCGCGACGGTCGTCCAGAAACCTTCGACCAGCCTCGGCGTCACGCGGACCAGCAGCACGGGCGGAAAGTCGTCGACGTACTCGGACCAGTTGCTGAAATCCATCAGCGGGCGCACGAGCGCCTGCTGAGGACCGGCGCCGCCCGCGTCTCGTCCGGTGATCTGGTTCGACCGCGACTCCGCGTAGGTCATCAGGGGCGTGATGAACGTCACGTCGAAGCTGGACGACTGCATCTGGTATGGGCTGACGCTGCTCGCGCGATGTTCGGCGGCGTCCTTCAACGCGTCGACAGGAAATGGCCGCTCCGGCTCCACCGGCAGATGCGTGCCGGCCGGTGGGGCGGCGTCCTTCAGTTTCTTTGCCGCCGCCGCGAGCACCTCGCACCCATTCCCGGCAGGAACGACGCGGACGTCGCCGCGTCTCTCGCTGTTCCCCTCAATCACGGACGTGAGCCCGATCACGCTGCCATCGGCAGTGAAGACCGGTCCACCGAGCGTTCCCGCCGCGAGGATGAAGTCGGACGCGATGGCGTCCTGCTCGATGCGGTTGATGGTCCCCGATGACATTCCTTTCGGCTGAAGGAGCGGGACGCCAATCGTGAACATCTCCTGCCTGTCGGCCAGCTGCGGTCGCGCGGTCTGCGAGCAGCCGAGCGGCACCGGCTGCACCGACGCGATCGCCTGCGGATCGATCCGGAGGACCGCGACGTCGCGCGCGGGATCCGACACGAGCAGGCTCGCCGACACCTTCACCGACGACGAGAGCTGCACGTCCGCAGTTTTCGCGTTGCCGATTGCGCGCTGGCTCGTCATCACGAGCCCGGTCGCGTCCACGACAAAGCCCGACGCCTGCGTGAACGGTGTCCACACCGCGACGACGCTGTCCTGCCATTTGGGCAGCAGGAAAGAGGGATCGGCTTCCAGTGCAGCAGCACCCGGGGTCGAGCTCGCGGACCCGACCGCCTCGACTTCGGCGTTCGCGGCCGTCAGTTCGAGGACCGTGTCGTGGCCGGCGACGATATCCACCGTCTGCGCCCATTGATAGGCCTTGCCCTGAAACGAGACCGGGCGGTCCGATTCCACCGTGTAGTTGCCAGGCCTCAGGTTGAGATCGATGGTGCCGTCCACTCCCGTGACGAGCCGGCGGGGTGGCGCGCTTGCCGGGTTGGCGCTCACGAGCAGCGCATGATGCGGCACCGGGGTCAGCTTCCGGTCCGCGTCGAGCAGAACCACCTTTATGTGAAGGACGCCGAGCGTCTGGCTGGCGGTCGCCTGCGAGATGACCACGGCGAGCGTCGCGAGGACGAGCGCGCGAACCATGGACCGATCGTCCCCTCAGGGAGAAAGGATGTCAACGCCAGGCGGTTTTGGCGCTCCGCCGACGACATGTGATGTAGTCGAGACGCTGATGAGCGTGTCGAGACGGCGGTGGACAGCCCGGTTGGGCGCGTTGATGCTGTGCTGCGCCGCCGTTTTTTCCAGCCCCGCCTGCCGCCGGTCCACGATTGCGACCTCGATGAGCGACCAGGAATTCTGGACGCTGATTGAGTCGCTGTCGGAGCCCCCCGGGACGTTCAGCATCTCCGACAACTTCGTGTCCAACGAGCCTCACGTCAGCGAGAACATCAGGTGGCTTCGTCCGTCGGGCGGCGTGTACGTCGGCGTCGGTCCCGAGCAGAACTTCAGCTACATCGCACGCCTGCGCCCGGCGATCGCCTTCGTCATCGACATACGTCGCGAGAACCGCAACCTGCACCTCTTGTACAAGGCGCTGTTCGAGTTGTCGAGCGATCGCGCCGACTTCGTGTCGCGTCTCTTTTCGCGCCCGCGCCCCCCCGACATCGGGTCCGCGACGCGCATCGACGAGATCTTCACGCGCTTCGAAGCCGTCCCTGCCTCGCGGGAGTTGCACGCAAATACGGCGGCGCTGGTCCACGAGCGATTGCTCACCACCCACGGCTTCCCGTTGTCACAACACGATCTCGACTGGATCGATCGCGCGTTCGGCGCGTTCTACGCGGATGGTCCGCAGATCCATTTCTGGGGCTCGCGCACGGTGGACGCCCTGCGTCCTTCGTACCGTCAGCTGATGACCACAACGGATCTCACCGGCCAGAGCCGCAGCTTCCTCGCGACCGAGGACGACTTCCGCTTCGTGAAGGCGCTGCAGTCCAGCAACAGGCTCGTTCCCGTCGTCGGCGATTTTGGTGGTCCGTTCGCGATCCGTCGGGTCGGCGACTACGTCCGGACGCACGGCGACGTCGTTCACGCCTTCTATGGCTCGAACGTTGGCGTCTACTTGAACACCGCGCAGACGCGCGCCTTCTGCGGAAGCCTCGCGGCGCTTCCGGCGGCCCGAGGCGCCTGGTTCATCGAACGCGACGGCGTCCGATCGTTGAGCTCGAAACTGCACACCTGCGGACCGGACGCCAAGTAGCGCCTTTCGACACAAATCGCTTGACACCATCAGGCGTGGGCCGACAGTGTGGACGCTCGCTCTTTCCAAGAGGTCATCTCATGAACGTCAGGTCACGTTCCGCGGCACTGGCCGCGATTCTGGCTGCGGGAACGACCGCGGCCGCCGTCACGACGTCGGCAGCCCGCCAGGCGCCCGCGCCACAGAGCTTCGGGCGCTGGGGCGTGGATCTCTCGTCCCGGGATGCGCACATCAGGCCCGGCGATGATTTCTTCGCCTACGCCAACGGGAGTTGGCTGGCCAAGACCGAGATCCCGCCCGATCAGGCCAGCACGGGCACCGGGCGCGATGTCTACAACCTCACGCAGGAGCAGTTGCGCACGCTGATCGAGGCCAGCGCAGCCAGCGCCGGCACTCCTACAGCGAGGCAAATCGGCAATCTCTACAAGAGCTTCATGGACGAAGCCCGCGTCGAAGCGCTCGACGCCAAGCCGCTCGCGTCCGATCTCGCGACGATCGCGGCGGTGACGTCGAAGGCCGAATTCGCGACCCTGATGGCGAAGACCGCGTCGAACATCGGCCGGTCGGTGTTTTCGCTGCAGGTCTACGCCGACGGCAAGAAGCCCGTCTCGGTGCTTGTATCTCGGCCAGGGCGGCCTCGGCATGCCCGACCGGGACTACTACCTGGAAGCCGACTTCAAGGAGAAGAAGGCCGCGTACGAAGCCTTCATCGCGCGGAGCCTGTCCCTGATCAACGCGCCCGCGCCGGAGGCGACCGCAAAAGCCGTGCTGGCCTTCGAAACCGAGATCGCGCAGGCCAGCTGGCCGATCGCGGAGCGGCGAGACATCGACAAGGTCTACAACCCGATGACGACGGAGGCGCTGCAGGCCTACGCGCCGGCCATCAACTGGCGGGCGTATCTCGAGGCCGCGGGCGTGAAGGGCGTGGACTCCCTGATCGTCACGGAAAACACCGCGGTCCAGAAGATCGCGCAGGTCTTCGACAAAACGCCGCTCGAGACGCTCAAGGCGTGGGAAACGTTTCATTTCGTCAACGGCGCGTCGCCGTACCTGTCCAAGCGGTTCGTCGAGAGCGAATTCGAGTTCAGCGGACACGCGTTGTCCGGAACGCCCACCATCCGCCCGCGGTGGAAGCGCGGGGTGAGCCTGGTCGATGCCAATCTCGGTGACGCGGTCGGCAAGGAGTACGTGGCCAAGTACTTCCCGCCGGACTCGAAAGCGAAGATGGACGACCTCGTCGCCAACCTGAAGACGGCGATGGCCGCGCGCATTGGGGGACTGAGCTGGATGAGCGCGCAGACCAAGGAGCAGGCCGCTGGTCAAGCTCTCGAAGATGAGCGTGATGGTCGGGTATCCCGTCAAGTGGCGCGACTACTCGACGCTCGCGCTCGAACCGGACGATCTCTACGGCAACATCGCCCGCAGCATCGCGTTCGAGGCCGCCTATCAGTTTGCCAAGGTCGGCAAGCCGGTCGACCGGTCGGAATGGGCGATGACGCCGCAGACGGTCGACGCGTACAACGGAGGACTCGAGAACAAGATCGTGTTCCCCGCCGGCATCCTGCAGGCGCCGCTGTTCAACCCGGCTGCCGATCCGGCCGTGAACTACGGCGCCATCGGCGCCATCATCGGGCACGAGATCACGCACGGGTTCGACGACCAGGGCCGGAAGATCGACTCGACGGGCGCGTTGCGCGACTGGTGGACGGCCGAGGACGCGAAGCGCTTCGTGGCCGAGAGCGACAAGCTGGTCGCTCAATACAACAGTTATGAGCCCGTCACAGGCATGCACGTCAACGGCCGGCTCACCCTCGGCGAGAACATCGCGGACCTCGGTGGCCTGCTCGTCGCGATCGACGCGTACCATGCCTCGCTCGGCGGACAACCCGCACCCGTCATCGACGGCCTGAGCGGCGATCAGCGCCTCCTCCTCGCGTACGCGCAGGCCTGGCGAGGCAAGACGCGCGACGACGCGTTGCGGGCGCAGATCGCGTCCGACCCGCATTCACCCCGCCAGTTCAGGGTGATCGGTCCAACGCGCAACGCCGACATCTGGTATCGCTCCTTCGAGGTGGCGCCGGCCGACAAGTACTTCCTCAAGCCGGACGACAGGGCGCACGTCTGGTAGAGCCGCCTTCGCTCCGTCGTCCGGCCGCCCAGCTTCGGTAGTACAGCTTGCGGCCGGACGCCCCGCGTGGCCGCCATCACTTTCGCACTCGTCACCTTCGTCTGTACGTTCACCGCCGCGATGGCGGGGACCTTCATTCGCGCCAGGCTGCCGCCCGCGCATCTCAGCAAGGAATCGCAGGACGTCGTCCGCCTCGGGATCGGGCTGGTCGCCACGATGACGGCGCTGCTGCTCGGCCTCGTGACGGCTGCCGCGCGCAGCACGTTCGACGCGCAGGATGCGGCGATCCGCAACAGCGCCGCCGCAGTCCTCACGCTTGATCGTGACCTCGCCCGTTACGGACCCGAAACGAAGCCGACGCGCGACCTCATAAAGGAAGCGATCGCCTACCGGCTGGAGACGATCTGGCATATCGACGTCGGCAACGTCTCCACGATTCAAGTGTCCGAGAGCGCGCCGCCCATCGAGGACGTCGAGAATCAGATCCTCGCGCTGACGCCGCAGACCGACACACAGAAATGGTTCAAAGGCGAGGCGCTGAAGCTGAGCGGCGAGGTCGTCAAGACGCGCTGGCGCATCCTCGGTGCCACGGGTGGTTCTGTTCCGAAGCCATTCCTGATCGTCGTGATCTTCTGGTTGTCGGTGACGTTCGCGAGCTTCGGCTTGTACGCGCCACGCAACGCGACGGTGGTCGCCTCGCTCTTCTTCGCCGCCGTCTCGGTCGCGGCGGCGGTGTTCCTGATTCTGGAACTGGACGGCCCGTTCGACGGTGTGATCAAGGTGTCGAGCGCGCCCATGGAGTTCGTCATGTCGCAGCTCGGTCGCTGACGCCCGCGACCCATCCGTCCGGTCTCTGCCAAAATAGAGAACCGATATGGACGACACCGTGTACTTCGACGGCGATCCGAAAACCGACAGCACGAGGCGGCACATGGAGCGCGTGCTGAAATCCCCGGAGACCGCGCGTCGATGGCCGTGGGCGCTGGCGGCGCTCGGGGCCGGCGGTGTCTGGATGCTCTGGCGCCTGGGTCGCAGCAGCGTCCGCGAGCGCGAGAAGGAGTCGGCCGCGGATCGCGACGTCTGACCCTCCAAAGCTCGGCCGCTGGCCGGTCGGCACGCACGTTGCCACTCACCATTTCAGCTCGACGTCGCGGGCCATATACGTGGCAACCGTGACCATGATTTCGGATGGAGGGCACACATGCGTGGGAACTTCGCCGTTCGGCGCGTCGTTGGCGCGGCTCGCCTGATCGTCGTCGTTGCGGCCGTGCCGCTGACGCTGTCGCCTGTCGCGTACGGGCAGACGTCACAGCAGTCGTCGGAGCCGACCTCGGATCAGATGCTGGCAACCCGACGGTGCGACAGCGAATTGAATTTCATCATGGCCCGCGACAATGGCGGCCGCAATCCAGACGCCGCCGTTGACGCCCGACGCAGGACGGTGCGGCAGGGCTCAGGGAGCCAGTGGGAGCTCTCCGGTCCTGGCACCTATATGCGTGACAGCAACGATCGCGGCCGACCGTTCACGTACACCTGCCGCGTGGACGTTCGCAGCGGGCGCGTCGACGCGAGATATCAATGGTCAGGTACCGGGTCGGACACCGAATACGACCGGCAGGATTCCGGGTACCCGCCCTCGCAAGGCTCCGGATCGGGATCGGGTCGAGAGAGTCGTGCCCCGCGGTCCTCCAGGACGCGTCTGGGCAAGCGGCGGAATTATCAGCCGCAACAGCGGCAAGGGGCTCGACGTGGAAGGCCGCAGCACGAAAGACGCAGCCAACGTGCAGCAGTGGGAGTTCGGCGGCGGCTCCAATCAGCTGTGGGACATCGTCGATATCGGACGGGGCCAGTTCGCGATCGTCAGCCAGGGCAGCAATAAAGTCCTGGAGGTCGCCAACAGCCGCGGGGAGGATGGCACGAACATCATCCAGAACCATTGGAACGGCGGCGACGATCAGCGCTGGCGAATCGAGCGCGTGGGCGGCGGCTTCTTCGAGATCATCAACGTTCACAGCGGCAAGTGTATCGACGTCGAAGGCAAGAAGACCGAGAACGGCGCCAACATCCAGCAGTGGAGCTGCGGCGGGGGCGCCAATCAGGTCTGGAAAATCCAGCAGTAGACGGCGAGTCTGCCTGGTCGCGAGCGGATCCTGACGTCAATACCGCCAGGACGTCAGGTCCGCTCCCGACGGCGCGGTCCGCCTGGCGCGCTCGACGAACTTCGGGATGAACATCTGGTTGTACCGCAGGCGGGAGTAGGCGTTGGCGCGGGTCGGATCACCATTCCAGCAATGCTCGGCGCGGTCCCCGTACGCCACCTCGCCGGCGTAGAACGGATGCGTGGTGCTCTTGAGGAAGTCTTCCACCAGATACACGGCGTTGTTCAAGTAGTAGTTGTCCATGTCGCCGACGTACAGGTGGATCTTGCCTTCGAGCTTCTTGCCGAGCCCCTTGATTCCAGTCACGGCGCAGGATCCACGAGAGGTCGAAGTGCTCCTTCCAGTACTCCGCGACCGTCGTGTCGATCGCGCCCGTGCGTTTGTCCCAGATCCGCGCCGGGTAGCCGTCCGGCCCCTGCGGCGAGAACACCGCCTCCCAGATGTCCCACTGCTGACCGCTGCGTGATCGGGTGCCGAGCACGAGCTCGAGACGGTTCATCTGTTCGAGCGTCACGCTGACGTGACCGAGATAGTTGCGATGTCCCGGACGCGGCACCCGTCCGAACATGCCCTCGGACCAGTAGGCGTTGGCATCCTTGTAGAGGTCGACGACGGTGTAGGCCCGGAAGTCGATCGGATCCGGGCAGGCGGCGTAAGCGGCATTGAAGTCGTCGGGATAGAACATCTGCACGGCGAGCGCTTCCCACCCGCCCGTCGAACCGCCGTACGTCGCGCGCGCCCATCCCGCGCCGATGCCGCGAAACCGCGACTCGATGTACGGAACGAGCTCCTTCATGATCGCGTCGCCGTACGGGCCGAGATTGGCCGAGTTCACCGCATACGAATCGTCGTAGTAGGGGTTCGCGTGCTGGATCTCGATGACCAGCACGCGTGGAAAGTTCGGCCCGATCCATTCCTTGTACAGGTCGTACGCGGCCTGCTGCTGGATCCGGTTGTAGCAATCGAGGTGAAAGCGATCGCTGTACTCGCACGGCACGTTCGGGTCCGGCGGCGTCTCGCGCCATCCGTCGATGTCACTGGGAAAATGACCGTGGTTGATGATGAGCGGATAGCGGGCGTTCGGGTGCGTATCGAACCCTTCCGGCAGCAGGACGTGCGCGCCGAGGAACATGTCGCGGCCCCAGAACTTCGAGAGCCGCTCGCTGCGGATGCGCACGTGCTTGACGTACTTTGTGTCGGCCGGATCGGACAGCGGCGGAATGACCTTGTCCAGCTCGATACGGACGACGCCGCCGCGCCCGCCGTCCCAGCGGATCGTCTGCGGGGTGCTATAGAGGTTGCCGGGTGCACTGCTCCACTGCTGGCCTTCGCCGCGGTCCATCGGCAGCTTCACGGTGTGCCCGGACGCGAGGTGGACGGTTTCGTACTTGTGAAGGACCGCCTGCACGGTGTAGTCGCCTGGCGGAAGCTCCGAGAGCGACTCGAGCGGGTAGCCCAGTACGGTGGCGTCGAACACCCGTTCGTCGCCCGCCTTCAGGCCCTCGACGTCGAGGCCGAAGACCTGTGCGCTCGACAGGCTTGTGCCGTTCACCTGGAAGCGCGGCTCGCGTGCCGCGTCCTTGGAGACGAGCAGCAACAGCCGGCCGTCGAGCGCATCCTTCGACAGGTTCGACGCGATGCGGACGGCAAATCCACCGGCCGGTTGCATCGATCCACCCGTGGACGTCACCGCGGGACCAGGGAGCGAACAGGCGTGCAGAGTATCATTCGAAAGACCGAAGAGTCGGAGTTGTCATGGCAGTCGTCCGCAGCCTTCAGTGCTTCGCGAACATATCCTGCACGTCCTTCTTGAAGGACGCGCGGCTCTCGGGCCGACTGTAGAACATGTGGCCGCCGGGATATTCATGCACCTGCACGCGCGTCGAATCCCCCATCTCGGGCATCTGATCGACGGTCAGGATCGAGGCCATGAACGGGCACGAGAGATCGTTCCAGCCGTGCGCGATCGTCACGCGCAGCTTGGGATCGGCGGCAACCGCCTGCCGCAGGTCCGGCACGGCGCCCTCACGTAGTGCCGCGCTGCTGGTGTCCCAGGCCCGATTCACCTCGTAGCTGAGCGCGTTGTAGCGCGCATCGACCTTCCATCCGACGACGCGGGTTACGAAATCCACCATGGCGGTCGTCGTGGGCGCGATGATGCTCTCGAGCAGTGGATCGTTGCTTCGTTGACCGGGCGCGAACGGGAATGGATCGAAGGACGTCACGTTGGAATCGTACACGCTGCCAATCTTTCCGCCTTCACGCGCGACCTCGCGCAAGTACGCCCCGATCTCGATGCGGCCGCCCGCGCGCCGCACGAATCCCTCGTCGAGACCGGTCAGCTCGGTGACGCGCTTGACGATACGCGCGATCGCCTGCGGGTCAGAACGGCCTTTCAGCAGATCCTGTGCGTATTCGCCGCGGGCGTAGGCGATCACGTCAGCCATCGCGGCGGGCGTCAGCGCATGTTTCCGCTCGAGATTGGCTGCCGCGATCGACGGCAGCGTCACGATCCACGCCATGGGCGAGAGATCGCCGTTCTCGTCGATTGTCGGGTTGAGATACGGCGACACGAGCACGAGCCCGTTCAGCGCAACGCCGACCTGCGCCTGCAGGTAGTGCGTGATCCGCGGACCGCGATACCCGCCGTAGCTTTCGCCGACCAGATACTTCTTCGATCGCAGGCGCCCGTTCTTCACCAGCCAGTCGTAGATGGCGGTCGAGAGATAGTGAATGTCGTTCTCGGTGCTGTAGAACTCGCGCTTGGTGTCGTCCGCGTTCAGAGACGAACGGCTGAACCCGGTGCCGATGGGATCGAGGAACACGAGATCGCTGAAGTCCAGCCACGTGCCGGGATTGTCGGTCATCACGGCGTCGGACGGACTGTCGCCCTGGTCGCCGAACGCGACCCGCTTCGGGCCGATCGCGCCGAGATTCAGATACACGGACGCGGCGCCGGGTCCGCCGTTGAGGGCGAACGTCACCGGCCGGTCAGCCCCGTCCATCGTGTAAGAGGTGAAGACGACGTCGGCGCTCTTCTTGCCGTCGCGGCCGTACACGGGCAGCGTGCCCACCGTCGCGGTGTACTTCAGCGCCTTGCCATCGAGCTGGATGCTCTGTTCGACGTGCGCGTCCGCCGGGAGCGGCGGCTGCATCTGCTCCGGCTTCGCCTGGGCGGCCGGCGCCGGTGGTTTGTCTGTTGGTTTCTCTGTCGTGGACGGCGTTTGGGCCGTGGCGATGCACGTCCACGCCGCAATGACGCACACCGAGACGCGAAGGCTGCGCGACGCGGCGCGCAGATGCTGTCGAAGTAAGCTCATGTAGTAAGCATACGCTGTCCCCTATAATCCTCGGCAACGTCTCGTGTCCCTCACCGTCGGTGCGCGGTTTGGCTCGTATGACATCGTGTCCGCTCTGGGCGCCGGCGGCATGGGCGAGGTGTATCGCGCGACGGACACGAGGCTGAAGCGTCAGGTCGCCATCAAGATCCTGCCGCCGCAGCTTGCCGCGGATCCCGACAGGCTGGCGCGTTTCCAACGGGAAGCCGAAGTCCTCGCCTCCCTGAACCATCCGCACATCGCATCCATCTACGGGCTGGAGCACGCGGACGGCGTCAACGCGCTCGTGATCGAGCTGGTCGAGGGGGAAGACCTCGCCGAGCGGATCGCGCGCGGCCCCGTGCCGGTCGACGAGGCGCTCCCCATAGCGAAGCAGATCGCCGAGGCGCTCGAAGCGGCGCACGAGGACGGCGTCATCCATCGGGATTTGAAGCCCGCCAACATCAAGCTGCGCGCGGACGGCACGGTCAAGGTGCTCGACTTCGGGCTGGCGAAGCTGACAGACGCCGCGGCGAATCGGCCCGGGAAGCGATCCTCTCCCCACGATCACCAGCCCCACGATGATGACGGGGATCGGCGTGATCCTCGGGACGGCGGCGTACATGTCTCCCGAGCAGGCACGCGGCCACGTCGCGGACACGCGCGCGGATATCTGGGCGTTCGGCGCGGTCGTCTTCGAGATGCTCACGGCCACCCGCGCGTTCAGCGGGGACACGATCTCCGACACGCTGGCGTCGGTGTTGAAGACCGATCCGAACTGGCAGGCATTACCCGCCGACGTTCCACCGCGGCTTCGACAACTGCTCCGCTGGTGTCTCACCAAGGATCCGAAGCGGCGTCTGCGGCGATATCGGCGACGCGCGTATGCAGATCGACGATCTGATCGCGAATTCCGCAGAGGAGTCGGACCCGCGGCCGATCGCGCGGAAACCTTCGCTCTCGGCTCGTCTGGCAATGTGGACGCTCGCCGGCGCGCTCATCGCCTCGATTGTCGCCGCGGCGATCATCGCGCCTCAGTGGCATCGCGCCTCGCCGGCGCCGTTCGCGCGGTTGAGCGCGGAGCTTGGCGCGGACGTGACGCTCGTGACGAGGCCCGTCAGCGACGCGATCAGCCTTTCGCGAGATGGTTCGGTCCTGGCGTTCGTCGGCCAGAAGGACGTGGACGCGCCTGTACAACTTTACGTGCGGCGCTTGAACGAGCAGCAGGCGATGCTGCTGCCGGGAACGGAAGGGGCCGACTGCCCGTTCTTCTCTCCGGACGGTCAGTGGATCGGCTTCTTCGCGGACGGCAGGTTGAAGAAGATTGGCGTTCGGGGCGGAGCGGCGATCGTCCTCAGCGACGCGCCGATCGGCAGAGGCGGCGATTGGGGCGATGACGGGTCGATCGTGTTCCTGCCGAATCGCTTCGGCGGCATCATGCGCGTGTCGTCGTCCAACGCCGGAGTGGCGCCGGAACCCGTGACGACGATGACGCAGGGCGAAGTCACGCACCGGTGGCCGCAGCTCTTGCCCGGCGGCAAGGCCGTGCTGTTCACGTCGAACACCGCCGCGGCGAGTCAGAGCGGCGCGAGCCTGGTCGTGCAGCAGTTGCCCTCCGGCGAGCGGAAAGTGATTCAAAAGGGCTACCACGGGCGCTATCTGCCAAGCGGTCATCTCGTCTACCTCCACGACGGCACGCTGTTCGCAACCGCGTTCGATCCGAACCAGTTGAAGGTGACCGGACCCTCTGTGCCCGTGCTCGAAGGCGTGGCCTCGAACGCCGGCACGGGCGCCGCGTGGTTTGCCGCGTCCGACACCGGGCTCTTCGCGTACGTAGAAGGACCGAACGTTGTTCGCGAGGGGATTCCGATCACCTGGATGACCCGCCAGGGAAAGACGACGCCGATGCGGACCACGCGCGAGGCCTGGTTGAACCTCGCGTTCTCACCGAACGGTAACCGCCTGGCCTTCGAACGCATGGACGACATCTGGATGTACGACTGGCTGCGCGACTCTGCCGAGCGGCTCACGTCGGATCCAGCAGCCGATACGAACCCGACGTGGACGCCCGACGGCGCGCGCATCGCGTTCGCCTCGACACGCGGGAACGCGCCGGCCCCGAACATCTATTGGCAGCGCGTGGACGAAACCGCCAACGCGCAGCGCCTCACCGAGAGTCCAAACGAGCAGCATCCCGGTTCGTGGCATCCGAGCGGGCGGTTTCTCGCCTTCGAGGAAATGCATCCGGTAACGGGCGCGGACCTGATGATCCTCCCCATGGAAGGCGACGAGGCGTCGGGCTGGCGGCCCGGCAAACCGACGGTGTTCGCGAACAGCCCGTCCGACGAGCGGACGCCGGTGTTTTCGCCGGACGGCCGCTGGATCGCGTACGTGTCGAACGACACCGGACGGAACGAAGTGTTCGTGCGGGCGTTCCAGGGAACCGGTCGATGGCCGGTTTCCGTCGCCGGCGGTCTGACGCCAACGTGGTCCCGAACGAAACAGGAACTGTATTACGAGACCGCCAACGTCGGACAGGGCGGCCGACTCGTGGTCGTGCCATACAGCACCGAAGGGAACGCCTTCCAGCCGCACAAGGCGGAACTGCTGACACAGGAACGTCACGAGACACGCGGCCCGAATCGCATGTTCGATCTGCACCCGGACGGTACGCGCTTCGCGCTCGCGCCGTTCGAGCAGACGACCGGCGGCCTCCGGCGAAACCACGTCACGTTTCTCTTCAACTATTTCGACGAGCTGCGGCGCCTCGCCCCACGCTCGCCCTAGCCACATGAACGACATGAGCAGAACCAAAGTCCTGTTGCTCGGTGCCGGATTCATCGCGGACATTCACGCCGAGTCCTACCACCGTTTCGTGCCCGACGCCGAAGTAGTGGGCGTCTATTCGCGAACCGAGGAGCGCGCCCGCGCGTTTGCGAACCAGCACGGGATCGCGCGATGGTTCACGAACCTCGACGAGGCGATCGCACGCACGGACTGCGAGGTCGTGGACATCTGCCTGCCGAACGACCTGCACGCGCGCCTGACGATCGCCGCGGCGAAGGCCGGCAAGCACGTCATCATCGAAAAGCCGCTGTGCCTCACGCTCGAGGAGGCCGACGAGATGATCGCGACCTGCAAGGCGCAGAACCGGAAGCTGATGTACGCCGAGGAATTGTGCTTCGCGCCGAAATACGAGCGGGTCCGCCACCTGGTGCGCGAAGGCGCCATCGGATCGCTCTATTTCATGCGTCAGTGCGAAAAGCACTCGGGGCCGCACAGCGACTGGTTCTACGACTGGAAGCGATCCGGCGGCGGCGCGCTGATGGACATGGGCTGTCATGGGCTGGCCTGGTTCCGCTGGATGGTCGGCACCCACACGAAAGCGTTGAGCGTCTACGCCCAGATGCAGACGGGACTCATACACGGCGCGCGGACACGCTGCGAGGAGAACTCGCTCTGCATCGTCGAGTTCGAGGGCGGCGTGGTGGGGTGCGCGGAGAACAGCTGGGCGAAGCTCGGAGGGATGGAGGACCGGATCGAAGTGTGCGGCACCGGAGGCGTCGTCTATGCCGACCTGTTCATGGGCAACTCCGCGCTGACCTACAGCGACAAGGGCTACGGCTACGCGATGGAGAAAGCCGGATCGACGCAGGGCTGGACGTTCACGAATTTCGAGGAGGCCTTCAATCAGGGCTACCCGCACGAGCTGAAGCACTTCATCGCGTGCGTGCGGGACGACTCGACGCCGCTCACGACCGGCGAGGACGGGCGCGCCGTTCTCGAGTTGATGAACGCCGCGTACCAGTCGGCACGAACAGGACAGAAGGTCGCCGCTGCCGTTTCGACCGAAGGTGGCGAGGCCAATCGACTTGTGGCTCGGATCGGCGACATGAACGTCCTCCGGTTCGATTCCGAATCGGCGTGGATCCAGACCATCTGCTCGCTGTGGCGGGACCGTCTCCGTGACCAAGCCGGACCTGAAGATGTGCCTGCCGTCGGGCAAGACGCCGGTGCACATCTATGCGGAGATGTCACGAAGTGTTCGCGCCGGGCTCGTCTCGTTCGCGCGCGCGAGCGTGTTCGCGCTCGATGAATTCGGCGGGATTGCGCCGGACGATCCGGGCAGTACCCGGCAGATGCTGCAACGTCAGCTGATTGACGGCGTGGACCTGCCGGCGTCCGCGTTTCACGTTCCGGATCCAGCGGCGCCCGACCTGGTCCAGCATTGCCTGGACTACGACGCCGCGATCGGCGGAGGCTTCGATCTGATCCTGCTCGGCATCGGACAGAACGGGCATCTCGGGATGAACGAGCCGGGCTCCGCTCCCGACAGCTCGACCCGCCGCGTCGATCTGCACGACACCACTATCCAGTCGTCGGCGAGATACTTCGCGCACCAGAACCTTCCGCGCTGGGGAGTCACGGTCGGCTTGAAGACCGTGCTGGCCTCGACGGAAGTGTGGGTGATTGCCAACGGCGCCGGCAAGGCCGAGATCGTCGGACGAACGGTTCACGGCGACGTCAGCGCATCCAACCCCGCGTCGCTGCTGCGCAACCATCCGCACTGTTCATTGTTCATCGACGCCGAGGCTGCCCGGCAGCTTTCGTGAGAGGTACAGTTTCATGCCGCACATTGCGTTACCAGAGGGACTGCCGGGAATTTCGAGCGGGTTCGCCTTCCGGCCGGACACCGCGAAGCCGATGTCCGAGCTCGCCGAGCTGCTGCTCAGGGGCCCGAACACGCTGACCAGCGGCGAGCGCGAGCTGATTGCCGCGTACGTGTCGTCCAGAAACGACTGCGCGTTCTGTCACGCGAGCCATCGGGCCGCGTCGGCGCACCACGAGGCGAGCAGCTACGAGCTCGTCGACGCGGTCACGCGCGATCTGCAGACGGCGCCCGTCACCAAGAAGCTGCGCGCGCTGTTGACGATTGCCGGCAAGGTGCAGCAGAGCGGCAGAGACGTGACCACCTCGGACATCGAGCGGGCCAGGGCTGAGGGGGCGACTGACCGGGAAATCCACGACACCGTCCTCATCGCCGCCGCCTTCAGCATGTACAACCGCTACGTGGACGGCCTCGCGACGTTCACGCCGACGGACGAGACGCTCTACGATCAGATGGGCGAGCGGCTCGCGAAGAACGGGTACGTCCGCTCGGGCAGCTGAGAATTCCGCGGGCCATGAAAGAGTCTTTCCGCGCGGTCCGCGTCATCGCAGCCATTTGACGCGCCTATCGGAACTGTTTAGTCTAGGCATAGACGAAAATAGGCTTATGAAGAAGGGCATCCGCAAGGATCTGTTTCCCGGCGCGCTCGAGATGATGATCCTTCAGACGCTGCGGCGCGAGCCGCTGCACGGCTACGCGCTCGTGCAGCACATCAAGCGGACGTCGAACGAGCTGCTCCAGGTCGAGGAGGGCTCCCTCTATCCCGCGCTCCAGCGGATGCTGAAGGAGGGCTGGGTCACGGCCGCGTGGCGCGAGTCGGCGAGCGGACGACGGATTCGCGTGTATCGGATCACCGCTGCGGGCACGCGTCACCTGGACGATCAGGTCTCGCACTTCGAGCGCATGCTGGAAGGCATCCGGCTGGTGCTTGCGCCGGTGTCGAGATGAAGTGGATCGATCGGCTGCGCGCCCGCTGGTCGGCCGACGACGATCTCGCCGAGGAGATCGCGCAGCACCTGGAGGAGAAGATCGACGAGCTCGTCGCGCGCGGCCTCTCCCGCACGGACGCGTCGTGGCAGGCCCGCCGCGAGCTCGGCAACATCACGCTGGTCAAGGAGCGGAGCCGCGACGTGTGGCGGTCCGCCGTGCTGAGCGACCTGTGGATCGATGTCCGGTATTCATGCCGCTTTCTCAGGCGCGCCAAGACGTTTGCCGCGGCGTCAATCCTGACGCTGGCGCTCGGCATCGGCGCCAACGCTGCCGTGTTCAGCATCCTGAACGCCGTGCTCTTTCGACCGCTGCCCTTTCCCGACAGCGATCGGCTGGTCTCGGTGCAATCGCGCGACACCCGAGGAACGCCGCACCCGACCCTGCTGTCCTATCCGACGTTCTTCGATTTCCGTCGATCGAATCGCGTCTTCGAGCACCTGGCCTCCTACCGGGATGAGGCATTCACGCTGACCGACCGGGTGCCGGCGGCCCGCGTGGCCGGGGAAATCGTCTCGTGGGATCTGTTTGCGGCGCTCGGTGTCGCGCCGGTCCTCGGCCGCGGGTTCGTCGCCGAGGAGGAACGCCCGGGAACGCGCGTGGCCGTGCTGAGCCACGACCTCTGGATGACGCGCTTTGGCGGAGATGAAGCAACGGTCGGCCGGACCATCTCGCTCGATCGGGAGCCCTATGTCGTCGTGGGCGTCGCGCCGCGCGGCTTCAGCTTTCCTGTTGGCGGACGGCCGGTCCAGGTCTGGGTGACGCTCGGGCGGGACAGCGGGTCTCTCAATCAGCGCGGCGCACGGATGCTCGATTCCGTCGCGCGCCTGAAGCCTGGCGTCTCGCTCGCCCGCGCGCAGGCGGACATGGACGCGCTCGCTGCCGCCATCGTTGCCGACCATCCGGATCAGAATCGCAACATCGCCAGCACGTATGTGCGATCCGAGCTGGACCGCCTCGTCGGCGATACGCGAGCGCCGTTGATGATTCTCCTCGGCGCCGTTGCGCTGCTGCTGCTCATTGCCTGCGCCAACATCGCCAACCTGCTTCTCGCTCGGGTCATGGATCGTGCGCGCGAGCTTGCGATGCGCGTCGCCATCGGCGCGAGCCGCGCGCGGCTGATCCGGCAGGTGCTGACCGAGAATCTCGTCCTTGCCGTCGCTGGAAGCGCGGTCGGAATCCTGCTCGCGGCGATCGGCGTCCGCCTCGCCGCGCCGTTCTGGCCCGCTGGTCTGCCGCGGGCGACCGATATCGCGGTCGACTGGAGCGTGGTCGCCTTCTGCGTCTGCCTTGCGCTCGTCACCGCGGTCGCGATCGCGCTGCCGACGGTCCTGCGCCTGTCGCGTGCCGACATCAGTGAATCGCTCAAGACGGGCAGCTGGGGCAACACGCCCGCCAACGAATGGGTTCGAAGCGGCCTCGTGGTCGCCCAGGTCGCGCTTGGACTGATGCTGCTCTGCGCCGCGACCCTCGTCCTCGAAGGATTCCGTCATCTCGTGCAACGCGATGCCGGCTTCCAGCCCGATCACCTGCTCTCGTTCGCTGTCAGCCTTCCTGGCGAGGCCTACGCGGACGGACGTCAAGAGATCTTCATCGGTCAGTTGCTCGAGCGTCTCGCGCGGCGTGCCCGGCGTGACCGCGAGTCGCGGCAGGCTCTCCTCTGCCGTTGAGCGGCGACCAGATGGCGATCGCGTTCGGCATCGAGGGCCGCCCGTCCGCACCGTCAGACCGGCCATCAGCGAACATGGCGATCGTGACGCCGGGATTCTTTCAAACGATCGGCACCCCACTCGAGGACGGACGGGACTTTACGGACCGAGACGACGGACGGGCGCCGGCTGTGCTGATCGTGAATCGGGCGTTCGCTGATCGATTCTTCCCGGGCGAGCGCGCGATCGGTAAACGCATCCAGCCCGGCGCCGGTCCGAACAACCAGATACCGCTGATGCGGGAAATCGTCGGCATCGTCGGGAATGCCAGGCAGTCGCCGCTCGGCGTCGACCGTGAGCCGATCTACTATTTTCCCTATCGTCAGCTGCCCTGGTTTCCGCCGGCGATCATCGTTCGCGCATCGGGATCTCCGGCCGTGCTCGCGCCGGCGATCCGCAGCGTCGTTGCGGGGCTCGATCGCCAGGTGCCGGTCGACGACATCGTGACGATGCAGGAGGTGTTGTCGGCGGCGGTCGCACCGCCGAGGATGCTGACGGTCCTGCTCGGCATCTTCGCCACGATCGCGCTGATCCTGACCTGCGTCGGCCTGTATGGGGTCGTGTCCTACGCGGTTTCCCGGCAGACACGGGAGATTGGCGTGCGCATCGCGCTGGGCGCGACGCGACGGTCGATCACGCGTGCCGTGCTGTCGCGCGCCGCGCGGCTCGTGGCGATCGGCATGGTGCTGGGCCTCGCGGGATCGCTGGCGGCCGGTCGGGTCCTCGCCAGCCTGCTCCAGCACTTGCCCGCGCACAACCTGCGGGTCCTGATCATTGCCTGTCTGACCCTGGCCGTCTGCGCCGCAACGGCCGCCCTGCCCCCCGCGCGCCGTGCGGCGTCCATCGATCCGCTGCAGGCGCTGCGCGCCGACTGATTGGGGTCAGACCCCAATCGCGTCGATCATCACCCTTTTGGCCTCAATCTGGCGCCGACGAAGGCAACGCCCGCAAACGGCGCGCTCAGAATCGCTCCGAGGACCATCGTCAGCGGCCAGAGAATCGAGATCTCCCCTGACCTCACCATCATGGTCGTGATCTGAGCCGGCACGATCGCGAGCGCCCAGAGCCAGTCGCGTCGTCGCGCCAGGAATCCCAGGAGGAGCGAGATCGCGCCCGCGATTGGCAAGCCGACGGTCCAATACATTCCGCTGTCCCATGCTTCCCGTCGTCCGCTCAGCGCGTGGATGCCGAGCTCGAGCGCCACCCCGGTGACCATCGCGAGGGTGACGGTGGCGCGAGTGCTCAGCACACCGGGGATATCGGCAGCGTGCGCGGTTGTCTTTATCCGGCGCGCGGCTCTCCTTGACACCATAGGAGAAGCATCCTACTCTCCTGGTATGTCTAGGAGAGACAGATGAGCGACGCGACCGAGCTGCTGCAGGGGACGCTCGACCTCCTGATTCTGAAGGCGGTCTCGCTCGGCCGGCTGCACGGCTACGGCGTGCTCCTGCGGATCCAGCAGATCTCCGGCGAGCGGCTGCAGATCCAGCAGGGCTCGCTGTATCCGGCGCTTGTACCGACTCGAGCACCAGGGACTGATCGCGCACGAGTGGGGCGAATCCGAGAACGGCCGGAAGGCGAAGTACTACCACCTCACGCCTGCCGGACGCCGCCGCTTCAAGGAAGAAACCGGCGTATTGGCAGCGGCTGTCCGACGCCATCGGCCTGGCGCTCAAGGCCGTTCCCGAGGACGTATGAGCCTGCGCGCCCGTCTGCTCGTCCTGGCTGCGCGGCACACCTGCATCGCGCGGATCTCGAGCGGGAAATGCACGACGAGATGCGGTTGCACGTCGAGCTGTGCGAGGCGGACCTCCGCCGCGACAGGCCTCCCTGAGGACGAAGCGCGCCGGCGCGCGCGCGCGGCGTTCGGGAGTCTGGACGCGCGCAAGGACGAATGCCGAGAGGCGCTGGGGCTTCGGCTTCTGGGCGAGCTGCGCGCGGACGTCCGGTACGCCGTGCGCCTGCTGCGCCGATCTCCGTCGTTCGCGATCGTCGCCGTTCTCTCGCTCGGGTTCGGGATCGGCGCGAACACTGCGATCTTCAGCCTCGTAGACACCGTCCTGCTGAAATCGTTACCGGTCAAGGAGCCCGACGCGACTGTTCTTCGTCGACAACTCCGGCGGGAAGTCGGGAGGCGGGAACGGACCGCCATATCCGTGCTACGAAATCCTCCGCGATCACAACCGCTATTTCTCCGGGCTGGCGGCATTCAATGGCGCCGGGCCGCTCAACGTGACGATCGATGGCGTCCCCGAGCGGATTCGCGCGCAGTACGCGTCCGGATCGTACTTCGACGTGCTCGGCGTCCGCTCTCGCTACGGGCGCGTGTTCACGCCGTCGGACGACCTGCCGCCGAGTAGTGGTGGCCCTGAGACGCCGCCGGCCGTCATCAGCGACGCGCTCTGGGAACGGCGGTTTGGCAGGAGCCCGTCGATCCTGGGCAAGGCGATCCAGGTCGGACAGACGTGGGTCACGATCGTCGGCGTCACGCCTCGCGCGTTCCGGGGGCTTCAGGCCGGCTCACCGGTGGATCTCACGGTCCCCATGGCCGTCTCGGAGAACCGATTGTCGTCGAAGCAGTACTGGTGGTTCAGCGTTGTCGGCCGGCTGAAAGACAACGCGTCAATCGAGGAGGCTCGCGCCGATCTGGACGGCATGTTCCAGGCGTACATGACGCGAGATCGGGATGAAGGGAAATGCGCGGGAATACTTCGATCGAATCGCGCTCGTGCCCGCGGGCAAGGGCGGCAACGATCTGAGGCGCAACTTCGCGACCCCGCTCTGGATCGTCATGACCATCGTGGGGCTGGTCTTGCTCATCGGCTGCGCCAACGTGGCGAACCTGCTCCTCGCGCGGGCAAGCGCGCGTCGTGGCGAGATCGCCGTGCGCCTGGCCATCGGCGCGAGCCGGGGCCGCCTGGTCAGACAGCTGTTGACCGAAGGCGCCGTGCTCGTGGCCGCGGGCGCGACCCTCGGCCTGCTCGTCTCGCGTTGGGGCGTCAGCACACTCGTACGCTTCTTCGCCGGCGGACAGCAGCGGATCGTGCTGGAGCCGCATTTCGACGTTCGCGTCCTGACTTTCACGGCGGCTGTGGCCGCGCTCACAGGCCTCCTGTTCAGCATCGTTCCCGCGCTGCAGGCAACACGTGTCGATGCGGCCAAGCCTGACGACACCAACCGCACGTCGACCGCGAAGCCACGCGCGCGCCTCGGTCAGGCTCTCGTGGTCGTGCAGGTGACGCTCTCGCTCGTCCTTCTCTCGGGAGCAGCGCTGTTCATCCGAACGCTGCAGAACCTCAACAGCGTCGAGGCCGGCTTTTCACGGCATGGCGTGATGACGATGCGCGTCGAGGCCCCTTTGCCACCGTTCGACGCGGCCCGCAACGCGCGTGACGGAACATGCGCAGCTCGCGCACATGTGGCAGGAGCTGCTCGATCGCCTGAGCGTGCTGCCGGCCGTGACATCCGTGGGGTTCAGCACGATGAGCCCGCTCAGCCGACGGGACCGGGGTGTGCTGATCGACGTGCCGGGCGAACCACAGAAGACCGAGCGTGACAGGAGTATCCACTTGAATCACGTCACGCCCGGGTATTTCGACACCTTCGGCATCCGGCTGATCGAAGGCCGGCGGTTTACGCCTGGCGATCAACCGAGCTCATCGCGCGTGGCGATCCTCAACAAGACCGCCGTGCGCCTCTACTTTGGACAGGCCAGCCCGATAGGCCGTCTGGTGACTTTTCCCGGGCAGCGGATCCCCGATCCCTATCAGATCGTCGGCGTCGTCGAGGACACCCGGTACGACAGTCTGCGTCGCGAGCCCGATCGGATGGCCTATCTGCCGATCGCACAGTCCGTCGATCGGCTTGGCAGCGTCATCGTCGGCGTCCGCGCGGCGATCGAGCCAGCCGGTCTTCTCGCCAGTGTGCGCGACGCGGCGGCGCGGAGCGTGCCCGGGAGTGCCGTGACCAACGTGATCACGCTCGAACAGCAGATCGACGATTCGATGCTGCAGGAGCGACTCGTGGCGATGCTCGCGAGCGTGTTCGGTGGGCTGGCGCTCGTCCTTGCCTGCATCGGCGTCTACGGCGTGCTGTCGTACGCGGTCCTGCGCCGTACAAGAGAAATTGGCATCCGCCTCGCCATTGGGGCCCGTCGCGGATCCGTGATCTGGCTGGTCGTCAGAGAGACCGTTCTCCTGATTGTGATGGCGCTGGCGATCGGGATCCCGACGGTGCTCTTGACCACGCGCTACGTCAAAGCGCAGCTATACGGCGTGACGCCTGGCGATCCGGCTGGCGATATCGCTCGCAATCATCGTTCTCGTGGGTGTGGCGGCGCTCGCCGCGTTCGTCCCCGCCCGGCGCGCCAGCAACGTGGACCCGATGATCGCGCTGAGGTGGGAATGAACGGCACCGGTCTAGGGTTCTCGGGTTTCGGAGTTCGGGGTTCGTGGCTGGGTTCTCGGGGTTCTCGGGTTCGAGGGTGGTTCTGATATCCGAGCGCCTGGGCCGAACCTCGAACTTCGAACTCCGAACCGCGAACGACGAACGACGAACCACGAACCCGAGCCCCGAACCCTCGAACCCCGAACCCGAGAACCGAGAAGGAACCCGTTACGGCACATACGTCTGCAGCCGCCGCCCCACGATCTCGAGGATCACGAGAGTCGGCCGCTCGCGCAGGACGAGGTCGCGGTCCACGTCGTTCTGCCACATGATACACCGCGCGGCTGAAGTGTTCCGATAGAAACGGCACCATGGCCGACATGAACGAATCGCGGAAAATCACCGCCTTCGGCAGGCGCGGATCCGGATACTTCGGTCACCACGCGCGCCACCTCGTAGCCCTCGTGCAGATCGCCAGGCTCCAGCAGCCTCGCGCGGCGGGGGACGATCGGATCCAACGCCAGATCGTGCTCGCGCAGGACGTCGTCGAGGCCGAGCATCGCCGCGAGATCCCCACCGGGCTCGTCGCGTTCGACCGGCGCAAACGCCGTGCGCGGCAGCGGCGCGACGCCTTGGACGCGCGCGTCCTGCCTGCCGCAGCAGCGCGTCGTATCCAACGTAGACGCCGCGATCGTTCCAATGGGTATCCGTCGTCGAGTAGAGACGCTCGTTCGGCTTGCGCTCGAGCAGGGCCCGTGTCGTATCCACGATGCAGAGATCCGAATGCGCCTGCAGGTAGTCCACGAGCTGCGCGCCGCGAAACTCCGCATGCAGACGATGAATCGTCGGCCGGCATGTGTTCGGGATAGATGACGTGTTTGTCTGGCACCACCATGAACACGAACTGCACGCCCTGTGTGCGTAACCAGTCCCGCGTGTCCACGAGGCTCTGCCGCCACGCCTCGAGCTCGTCGTCGGTCATCAACTCGGCGGACTCGTAGTCTTCAAGCGCGCTGTCGTCCGCGTAGTACAGCCAGCCGTCGCGTCCCATGATGACGGTCGGTGATGGTGACACGTGGAGAACGCGAGCCGTCAGAAGCGCATGACCCCGGATCAGCGCGCGACGGAGGCCGAAGTGATCCCCAAAGTAATCCAGCCATGACGCAACGAAGCTGCGGTACGGCCGTCATGGACACGAAGGCCGGCTTCGCGTGCAGGCGATCCGCATCGAACTCCGTCGGCCTGGTACCGAGACCCGCGCCGAAGCCACGAGCGGCACCAGCAGCATCGTCATGAAGACGCCGATGAGCAGCCTGTCTCGCATGAGCGGCCCTAGAACCGGAAATAAATGAACGGGTTGTAGCTTCGTGCCGCAATGAACATGCTGCACACGACCAGGAGGAGCGCCACGAGCGCGGGACGTCCGATCGTGAGCGGGCGGCCATCGACCGTTCGCGCCAGACGCGCGACGGTCGGCGTCGATCCCGCCAGCCCGAGGACGATCGCGAGCAGCGTCTGCGGGTCGAGATACCACCCGGGCGCGAGCGGAGACGGGTGCGCCCACGCCCCATCCAGCCATTGCCCTCAAGAAGCCCAACGCGTGCGGGAGCGTGTCGGCCCGGAAGAACACCCATCCGACGATCACCGTCAGCAGCACGTACACGTGCCGGATCAGCGCGAGCCGCCGGCCGAGGTGCGCTCCTTCGTCAGCCCAGGAACGAGGCGCTCGAGCACGAGGAAGACGCCGTGGTACAGGCCCCAGATCACGAACGTCCAGTTCGCGCCGTGCCACAAGCCGCACAAGAAAAAGACGGTGACGAGATTCACATAGGTACGCCCCGTGGACTGGCGATTCCCGCCAAGCGGCACATAGACGTAGTCGCGAAACCACCGGGAGAGCGACATGTGCCACCTGCCGCCAGAACTCCTGGACGCTCTGCGCAACGTAGGGGTAGTTGAAGTTCTCCGGGAACCTGAATCCGAACATCGCGCCAAGGCCGATCGCCATGTCGGAGTACCCGGAGAAGTCGAAGTAGATCTGGAGCGTGTAGCAGACCGCCCCTATCCAGGCGTGCGCCGCGGTGAGCTGCGCGACGGGCATGTCGAAGATCGCGTCCGCCGCAACCGCGACGGTGTTCGCGATCAGAACCTTCTTGGCGAGCCCGATCGTGAAGCGGCAGGCGCCGGCCGCGAAGCCCTCGCTCGTCACGACCCGGCGCGCGAGCTGGCTCGCAATCTCGCGGTAGCGGATGATCGGTCCCGCGATCAGCTGCGGAAACAGAAACAGGTACAGCGCGGCTTCGATCGGGCTCTTCTGCGCGTCCGCGTCACCGCGATAGACGTCTACGACGTACGAAATCGCGTGAAAGGTGAAGAACGAGATCCCGATTGGAAGCACCAGATGGGGCACGGCGTAAGCGCCCAGCCGAAAGCCGGTCCCGGACGACATTCACGGTCTCGACAAAGAACGTCGCGTACTTGAAGATCCCCAGCACCAGCAGATTGGCGCCAACGGCGAAGGCGAGCAGCGCGCGCGCCAGCCGGGATCGATCGAGCCGATGGATCCAGATCGCCATCGAGTAGTTGAAGACGACTGACGCCGCCAGGAGGTACGTGAAGCGTCCGCCGCCCTTCGCGTAGAACAGGATGCTGGCCGCCAGCAGCAGCGCGTTGCGCCACGCGCGGAACGAGGCGAAGTAGAGTCCGATCAGGATCGGGAGAAAGCAGAAGAGAAACGCCGGTTCGGTAAACAGCATCGCCGGGGTCGACGGTCACGTCGTGGCGGCCCGTCTTACGAGCATGATCGTCAGGTCGTCCTGCGTGAGCGACGCGTCGGTCAGGGCCTGAACGTCTGACAGACGTGCGAACCGTCCCCGCTGCGGAAGAGATCGCACAGCCGCCGGTCGGGATCGTCGCTGCGAATCGAATCCGTCAAACCGTCCGTGAACAGCAGCAACGCTCCACCGGGCGGAATCGTCACCTCGCGGGACTCATAGGCTGCGCGCCGGAACATGCCCGAGCGGGACACCCGTTGGCTCGAGGCGTGTCTGCGTTCCCGCGCCCGTGACGATTGGAGGATTGTGTCCCGCGTTGACGTATGTCAGCTGACCCGTCGCCGGCGTCACGACGATGAAGACGGCGGTGACGAAGCGATCGTCAGGCGTGTACCTCCAGAGGTGCTCGTTGATTCTCATCGTCAACTCGAGCGGATCCGGGATCATCGCCGCGAGCGAGCGGACGAGCGCCTGCAGGTTGGCCGACAGGAGCGCCGCGGCCATGCCCTTTCCCGACACGTCGGCGATCGCGAAAATCGCCCGGCCATCGGCGAGCGTGACGAAATCCAGGTAGTCGCCCCCCACGTTGCGAAAGGGCCGCGTGCAGACCTCGATCGCGTATCCCGGCACCGTTTCGGCCGGGTCGGGCTGGAGCGTCTGCTGAATGGCTCGCGCGGCCACCTGTTCCGATTCCATCCGGGTCTTGCGCACCAGCTCGGACGTGAGCATGCTGTTGAGCAGCCAGGCGCCCGCGATGTACAACACCCCGGCGTAGAAGTAGACGCCGCGTCGGCGGCCAGGTCATCGGCCAGAGCAGCGATCGGGTAATGGCCGCGTAGATCGCGTATCCCTGGATCAGGATGCCGGCCCAGGCCAGGACGCGTGTGCCGAGCGGCATCTCCCGCGTCCAGTCGTACAGGCCATATTGAATCGCGCGAACGAGCGGGTTGGTGGACTCAATCAAGGTCGAGACACGAGTCTAGCAAACGCCCGCGCCCAAAACGTCAAGGAGTTGGTGCATGAAGGTCGATCGACGCGAATTCCTCGCGGCCGCGGCAGGTCTGGCGTCGGTCTCCGTCCTCGGCGCGCAGTCCGGCGATCCCGCTCCGGACTGGGGCGGACCGGTCGTCGACACCCACCTCCACTTGCGGGACGGCCTCGACGCGAACTACGTCCACCTGCCAGGGCTGTGGCGTCAGCCACGCCGTGCTCAGCGCGCGCGACACCGCGGCCGAGCAGGTGCGGGCCATTCGAGCGAAGTATCCAAAGGTCTTCGTCTGGACCGCGAGCGCCGACATCACGAAGCCCGAGGCCGAAGCGGCGTTGACCGCAGCGGTCAAGCATGGCGCGGTCGGCCTCGGCGAGATCAAGTCGCACGTGGCGGCCGATGGTCCGGAGCTTCGCCGCATGTACGCGCTTGCCGCCGATCTGAACGTCTCGATCATGATCCACTTCCAGGAGGTCCCGCATTTCGACGGCGAGGGCGTGTTCGCCACCGGCTTCAAGCGGTTCGAGGCGGTGCTGAAGGCGTTTCCGAAAACGCGATTCATCGGACACGCGGACGCCTTCTGGGCGAACGTCAGCGCCGACTACGCCAACGACGTGGACTACCCCAGCGGCCCTATCGTCCGGGGCGGCATCACCGACAAGCTGCTGGGCGACTATCCGAATCTGTTCGGCGATCTGTCCGCGAACTCCGGCAACAACGCGTTGTCGCGTGACGCGGCGTTCACGCGCGACTTCCTGCAGCGCCACCAGGACAAGCTGATGTTCGGCAGCGACTGTTCGTGCACGGATGGCCGCGGCACCGGCGTCGCGCAGGTCAACAACCCGCGCGCGAGCCGCCTCGCCGGCAAGTGCGTCGCCCGCGAAACCCTCGCGCTGCTGAAGCGCTCGACGACCCCGGAGGTGTTTCGAAAGCTCGTCTGGGAGAACGCACAGAAGCTATTTCCGATTGACTTCGCGTAGCGCTGGCCGCCATGGCGAGCTGGTCGGCAGGTCCTGAAGGCCTGACGCTAGACCGCCGTACGCGTGCCGGAGCCGTGGCGGCGCCGGTCGTCGCGCACCCATGACGTAGCGCAGGCCTTTACGGCGTGCCCTTCAGGCCTGCCACGTGGCGGCTACTTGCCGCGAGCTTGATCGTGAGAATCACGCGCCTGGTACGACGTCAGCGTCGGCTGGCCGTCGTCTTCCACAGCCAGAATCACGTGCGTCGTGCCGGGCACGTGAGGCGTGACGGTCACGCGCGCGGTGGTCGCGTTCTCGAGCGTGACCCTCGCGGGCGGCTCGCGCGGGCCGCCGCTTGGTGCCGACGGAATGCCTCCGGCCTCTGGCGTACCGCCACCACCGACGGGCACCGCTGGGACCGGTCACGACCGGATGTCCGGGAATGCCCGTGCCGGCTTCCGGATAGACGAACCATGTGTATGTCAGCGCGTTGCCATCCCGATCGTGGGTGCCGGCGGCGTCGAGCGTCGTCGGCACACCGACTTGCGCGTCGATTGCGATGGGGGCCTTGCCGTCCTGACCGTTCACGACGACATCGGGGTTGTGGTTGGCGTGGGCGACGTCCTTGATCGTCCAGTCCATGCGCGCGGCAAAATCGTGTTGAAAGGCCGTACGCCATCGCCAGATGGTTGCCTGATCCGACGTATAGGTCTTGCCATCGACGCCGGTGACCGTGTCCCTTGAATTGTCCCTGCCGGGGAACGAGTCGCCACCCTGGGTCCACATCGGCCTGGTCTCGCCGTAGAACTGGCGCCAGACGTAGCGGCCGCCCCACCCGCCATACGTCGGGCTCATGAAGCTGGCGAGGCCGTTGTTGATCAGGCCCAGAAACGACGGCGTGTCGCCTTCGTGAATGCAGCAGGGGTACGGATACAGCTTGCCGAGCGGACCCTTGCTGCGGATGTTCGACGTGACCCAGTCGTCGGTGAACGTCGTGAAATCGGCGCCCGGCGCGTTCTTGTAGAAGCGATCGCCGCTGATGCCCGTCCACGTCGCCTGGTAGTACTGGTCGCCGTCGGGCGTCGAGGGCATCGCGATGTAATGCAGCAGCGGAAACTCCCGCCGAATCCACGGCCCTGCATCGTCCTGATCGGAGATGGAGTAGACCCGAAGCCTGGCGATGAACGTGGCGAGCTGTTCCGGGGTGCGCGTGTCGCGCACGTGCGCGAGCGCCTGAGCCAGCGTGTTGGCTCCTCCCCACATGCTGATCCAGAGCGGCCTGTCGTCCGCCTTGTCCGCCGCGCGGATGATGAGCGCGGCACCGTCCGACATCTTGTCGGCGCCGACCGCCGACATGCCGAATCCAGGCTGACCGGCGGCCACGACGGCATTCAACGCCTCGGGCGCCGGAAACCGCGAATCATGCTCGAGAAGTGTCGGCCGGACCTGGGCGTAGGCGCCGATCACCGTGCGAATCACGTCTGGTCGTACGCGACTCCGCATCCACGTCGAGGTGACGGCCACCAGCCCTTCGACGTCGAGCTCGTTCGAGTACACGAGAAATCGAACCATCGACATCTGGTCGTCCGGCTCATTGGCGATGTCGGTCAACACGAGCACGCGTGGCTTGACGACGTACGGATCGATGCGGGCGGCGAGCCGGTCGGACGGCGACTCCCTCGTCGGCGTCTGTATGGCCGCCGCAGCAGCCAGGGTGATCGCGAGAGCGGTCCGGGACAGCGTCACTTCTTCACGCGCTTGGCCACGAGCTCCTCGGTCGCGAACTCGGCTACGTTTCGTGTGAACTTGATCTCGTCCTCGGACGTGATCTTGCCAGTGTAGGTAATGCGGATTTCGTTCCCCTGGAAGTTGAACGTCTCGACGAACGTCACGGTATCCCCGTCCACTTTTCCGTCCGTCACCTCGGTAGGGGCGTCGCTCAGGCTGCTCTTGGCCTTGCCGGTCAGCTTCCCGTCCTTCACGACGAAGTCGTAGGTGTATTCCTGCATGCCGATCTGCGTGTCGAACGAGGCGGTCCACTGACCGGTGATGTCCACGGACTTGGCCGCGGCTTGCGCCTGCCGGGCGCGCCGAAAGCAGCGGACACGAGCACAACCGCTGTGCCCACGAGCGAGATCACTCTGTTCATCGGCGCCTCCATGAAAATCTCGCCACCGATGAGCAGCGAGTCCGCCTCCGCGCGACGCGGTCCAGCGACGCTAGAGAATGACCGCAGTTTTGTCAAATACCACCCTCCAGCCACAGACTTCACGATCAGCCAAGACGCCGCAGGCTTACGATTGAGCCACAGACGACACGGACTACACAAACTGCGCGCTCGCGGCCCAACGGGCCGCCTCGCGTGCGCTGTGTCCTCTGTGGCTTGGCACGTTTGCAACAGCGGCAGCTCGGGAAACGAGAATCTTCTATGCTTGTCATCAGCGATCCGACCAGGCAGGACGACAGACGGGGCGAAACGGAGAGATCATGGCGCGCACGTGGGGTGTAGGGATTCTCGGGCTCGGACACTGGTACTCGGCATACGGTCTCGCACGTGCGCTGCCGGAATACCCCAAGGCCGAATTGCGAGCGGTGGCCTGGCACGATCGGCATCAGCTGGAGACGTTCGCCGTCGACGTTCGGCGTCGACGCGTATGACGCATACGCGCCGCTGCTCGAGCGGCCGGACATCGATATCGTGCAGATCACGTCGCCGGTCTCGGAGATGGCCGACCTGGCGGTCAGGGCCGCGCGCGCGGGCAAGCACATCGTCCTTGGCAAACCGATGGCGATGAGTGTGGCGGAGGCGGATCGGATCGTTGACGCCGTCGAGGCCGCTGGCGTGAAGTGTCTGCCAGCCCAGGCGAACACCCGGTTCCGGGTCGCGGATCTGAAGAAGCGCATCGAGCGCGGTGAGATCGGCGACATCGCCGTCCTCCATCAGACGTGCCGATGGTCGATCGCGGAGGACTGGATTGGATCCGGCAAGCCCGGATGGTTCGCGGATCCCAGGCACGTTCCCGGCGGCGCCTTCATCGACGAAGGCATCTACTGGGTGGACGTCTTCCGCTGGCTCACGGGCAGCGAGATCGTTCAGGTCGAAGCGAAGATGGCCAACCTGGTGCACAAGGACATCGCCGTCGAAGACTGGGGCCTGGCCACGTTTACGTTCGAGAACGGCGTGATCGCGACGCTCGAAGCCGCCTGGACCATCAATGCCCCGCGGGCGACGGGTCCGTCGCCCAAGCAGAACAGCGTCGTCCGTCTGGAGATCGTGGGAACACGCGGCGAAATCATCGACCAGTGGTTCCGCTCGCCAGGCCGCGCGGTGCTCGCGGCCGGCGCGCCGGACTGGGTGTTCGAGCGGCAGCCGGACGGGTTCTTCACGCCCGGCGTACCCTTTCCTCTCACGGAGCTCATCGACGCCCTCGAGGCGAATCGACCGACGCCGTCGACCGTCCGGGAGGCGCGGACGCTCCTTCGTGGCCGCGATGGCCGCCTACGACTCGGCGCGCGAAGGGCGTCCGATTCAGTTACAGGCCGCGTCGTCGCGGTGAATGTAGGTACGGCTTGTAGTTCTTCGCCTTCGGGTTCATGCAGCCCGACAGGTTGAGGACCTCGATTTTTCGAAACTGCGTCGGAGCGCTCTCGCCCTGGATCGTGATGTAGCCTTCGCCGAGCGGCTTGCCGTCCGTCTTCACTGCCGGATCGAAGTTGCTGACGGCTGCCGCCGCCAATCTGCGGCGTGTCGTACTCGAGGACCTTGTGTCCCTCGACGTAGTGGGTGATATGCTCCGCGCCCCTGACCTCGACTTCCACGCGCACCCACCGATCCCCGCGATAGGTCTCCGACGACGAGTTCGTGCAGTGGCCGGGCACCATCGCGCCTTTCATGAAGATTTCCGTGCCGGGCGTGCAGACGTTGGCCGTCGATCGCGCGCCGCTCTCCCCGCCGCCGAGCAACTGGGCCTCGATGGAAATGGGAAAATCCTGATCCTTGCCCATCGTCTCCGGCGCCTGACTGTGCAGCATCAGCCCGTTGTTGCGCAGCGCCCACGCAGGCGCGCCCGGTACCTGCTCACCGACGAACCGGTACTCGGCCGCCACGACGTAGTAGGAGAACTTCCGGCGGTAGAACAGATGCCCGAAGTGGTTGTCGAACGTCTTGTATTTGTCGTACGAGGCTTCGAGGAATCCGTTCTCGACACGAAACGTGTCGTTGTAGTTGACGCCGAGATCGAAGCCGGCGATCTTCGGGACCCAGCCGTCGAGATCCTTCCCGTTGAAAAGCTGCAGCCATTCAGACGCCGGAGGTCTGGCCGGCGCCGCCACTTGATCCGTCGGCGGCTGTTGCGGCGATCGGCCGTTGGCCGCCAGGCTGACCATCATGACGACGCCGACGAGGACTGGAATCGCCACGCGCTTCGCTGACAAGGTCATATCATTGCCTTTCGCATTCTCCCCGGCCAGAAAACCAAAGTGATCCGCGTCTCGCGCGTTCGCCGCGGCCCGGGTCCCTAGAATAGACTGATACGGCACCAAACTCACGTCGATTAACCGGGACACAGGAGCAGCTCGCCGATGCATTGTTTCGTCCGGACACTTGGCGCCGTCACGTGCGCGGCATGCATCGTCGGCGGGCTCTCCTGCCTTCGCCCAGGACGCGAAGCCCGCCGAGCCGTCGGCCACGGAGAAGCAGGACACGGAAAAGATCCCGCCGGCTCCAACACCCGGCGCCACAAAACATCGGATCACTCTGGCCGGCAAGACCATCGCCTACACGGCCACGGCTGCCACCATCGACCTCAAGAACGCCAAGGACGAATCATCGGGCGCATGTTCTACGTCGCGTACACGCAGGACGAGGCAGATCCCGCGACCCGGCCGCTGACGTTCGTCTTCAACGGCGGACCAGGGTCGTCCACGATCTGGCTGCACATGGGATCGTTCGGTCCCGTCCGCGTGGACGCCACCGACGCGCAGGCGACGCCTCCGCCGCCATACAAGGTGTCCGAGAATCCCGACAGCCTGCTCGACAAGACAGACCTGGTCTTCATCGATGCGATGGGCACCGGATTCTCGCGCATCGTCGGCAAGGGCGAGCCGAAGGATTTCTACGGGACCGATCAGGACGTCGATGCGTTCGCGCAATTCATCCAGCGCTATCTCGGCGCCGCCAAGCGCTGGAACTCGCCCAAGTTCCTGCTCGGCGAATCGTACGGCACGACGCGCAGCGCGGCGCTCTTGAGCGCGATGCACGGGAAGGGCGTCGTGTTCAACGGCGTGGTCATGATTTCGTGTTACCTGAACGCCTGGGACGACTTCAACGGCCCCGCGTTCTCAAACGACCTGCCCTACGAGCTGTACCTGCCGACGATGGCGGCGGCGGCGTGGTATCACAACCGCCTGGAACCGAAGCCTGGGGATCTGGCGAGCCTGCTGAAGGACGTGCGGCGCTTCGCGCTCGGCGATTATGCTCATGCCCTCGCGCAAGGCAGCAGCCTCGAGGCCGCCGAGCGTGATGCGGTCGCGGCAAAGCTCCATCAATTCACGGCGATGCCGCTGAGCCTGATCCTCAACGCGAACCTTCGCGTGTCGCCGGACCGCTTCGAGAAGGAGCTGCTTCGCGGGGAACGCCGCACGATCGGCCGTCTCGACGCCCGCTTCAAGGGCATCGACCACGATGCCGCCGGCGAATCGCCGGAGTTCGACGCGGCGGACGCAGCGTTCAGCGGCGCGTTCACGGCATCGTTCAACAACTATGTGCGAACCGAGCTCAAGTTCGAGACGGAGGATCTGTACCGGCCGACGAACTACCCCGAAGTCGGCCGCGAGTGGGACGGCCACCATCGCACCGCCGGCGGCCGGTTCGACATGCCGGATGTCGCAGAAGATCTCCGCGACGTGATGTCCAAGAATCCGCGCCTGAAGATTCTGACCGCCAACGGCTACTTCGACTTCGCCACGCCGTTTTTCGAGACGGAGTACACCGTGTCGCACATGGGTCTGGACGCCTCGCTCGCGCAGAACATCGCCTTTGCGTACTACCAGTCGGGGCACATGATCTACCTGAACGGCGACGCACGACGCCAGATGAAGTCCGACATCGCGCGGTTCTTCGACGGCGCAAGATAGGAGCTAGGAGTTGGATCGTTGGCTGCCGCGCAGCGGCGGCAAGCCGAAGGGCGTCGCGCGAAGCGCGTGACGCGCGTGGGGTGGGGCCCCACGCGCCTGAGAAATGCCGACAGAATCCAAGAGCTGAGAGTTAGGAGGTAGAGCGCCTACCCGACGACGGGCACCGGCGACGAGAGCGCCGCGAGAACTTCCTTGTAGAGGTATTTTGCGCCCTCGATGCCGTTGAGCGGTCCATCCTCGGTACTCGAGCGCGAACGTTCCCTTGTAGCCGGCGGCCAGCATGATCCGCACGGATCGCTGCACGTCGTTCTTGTCGCCCCAGCGGTCCCAGTACTTGGCGTGCACGTTGGTGTGCGCGTACGGCGCGAGCGCCTTCAGCCCGCTGACGAGCATGTAGTCGTACTCCCAGTTGCAGAAGTCCGGTGAGGCCTCGCAGTACGGGCTGTTGACCTCGTCGATGATGATCCGGATGTTCATCGGATCGGCCGCGAGCCCCCAGTGGTTCTCGAGCGTGACGCGGATGCCGAGATTGCCGCCGTAATCCGCCATCTCCTTGTACGACTCGATGGCCTTGCCGAGCAGCGGCATGATCTCGTCGTTTTTCGGATAGCCCGGTCGCCGGATCGCGGACCGCCTGCGGGCCGGATGCTGGGTCCCAGCGCCTGCGGCGAGTTCATGCGCACCGACTTCGCGCCGAGGATCGCGCCCGCGTCGAGCCACTTCTTCCCGACTTCGACGCCAGCCTTGCGCAGCGCGTCATCGGTCGAGGCCAGATTCGTTGGCGCGTTGTTCGAGATGTGCTGCACCTTCGTACCGGTCGCGACCATCTTGGAGACGAGCTGGTCCAGCCACTTTTTCGACGAGGGGCGCGACGGATCGAACTGACGCCCGTCGAACATGGAGTCGTCGGTGACGTCGCCGAACAGGCCCGAGAAGATATCCATGTGCGTGACACCCGGGAAGGTGTCCTTCGTGAACTGCGGGAAGTCCAGCATCGTGATCTCGCCGTACTTCTGCTTCATCTCCTGCGAGCTCACGCCGGCGTTGCCCCGGTTCGTCGGCGGCGCCGGTGCTGAGGGCTGGCCTGCCGCAGGCGCAGCAGGCGGTGCTGGTGGAGTCGCGCCGCGTCCGCCACCGGGCCGGCTCTTGAAGATGAATCGGATCGGCCAGGAGCAGGACGCGATACGGGCCAGCTTGTCCTTCTCGGTCCAGCCGCGCGCGGCGGCCTGGTCCTGCGGCCCGAGGACGAACCCGGCGGCCGCGATGCCGGCGCCGGCGGTTTTGAAGAATTCGCGACGATCGACCGTTGGGGGAAGGCTCTGTCGTTCGCTCATGCGCGCATCTTAACGCAAGAGTCTCGAGTCCCGAGTCCCAGGTCTCGAGTCCCGCAGTCCCGCGTCCCGGTCCCGTTACCGTCCCAAGTCGAGGGGCGGCGCCGCCTTCGGCTGTGCGCTCTTGTAGTCCTCGCCCAGCAGGGCGGCGATCGTCGCGGCGATCTGCGATTGCGTCACGGTGACGTTCGATCGCAGGCCCGAGCGCCGGCACGCCGGGCCCATGACCGCCATCCAGATGCGCTCGGCCGCGGGAACCTTCTCGGCCGTGGTCCGGTCCAGTCCGTCCCTTCGCCGCGGCCGTGATCGGTTGCCACACGAGCGCGGTGCGGTTGGCGTAGTCCGGCATCGACTGCGCCGTCTCCCAGAGCCGCTTGATGAAGCGATCGTTCCGCTGCGCCGCGTCGAGATACAGATCGTAGCGGCGGCCGTGCGCCCATTCGTCGGTTTCGCCGAGCATGACGTAGAGCACGCGCGGGTGCTGCTTCTTGAAGTACTCGAGCGCACCGCAGACCGGTCGGCGCATCGAGTCGGGTCTCGCCCCAGATAGGCGGCAGGTCGGCGGCAAACTCGTCGATCGCGCGATCGCGTTCGGTCGACGGCGACGGAATCGGCGGTCCGTCACCGTTGCACGGGATTCCGCTTCGCGGCTCGTTGAGGATCCACGGGCAGCAGCTCCCACGAGGCGAACGCCGCGACCCGGCCGGCATACGCCGGGGCTGTGATTCAGCCACTCGAGCACGCGTCGTGTTCGGATTGGCCGATCTTGTCGTTGCTGTCGATGCGCGGATCGGGAAACGCCCGTCAGCAGCTCGTTGTAGCCCGGATACGAGAACCAGAGACCGTTCGTGACGTGCGCGACGCTCTGATGCGACGGATCGCCGAATACCTGACCCTGCTTCGCGATCACGTCCCAGAAAAACGGCATCAGCTTCTGACGGCGCTGCTCGGCGTCCCCGCATCGAACCGCGCGGACATCGGCGCGGCCTCGCTGACGCCGCCCTCGTCCTTCGTGAGCAGCGTCGACTGCAGGCCACCGAACACCTCCTGCCAGCGCATCCCGTCCATGGTGACGACGAGCACGTTGGCAATCTGGCGGACCCTGCGGTCGCGCCGCCCGCGTCTCGGCGACGGCCACCGATATCCCGAGACACAGCGTGAGGCACGCGATCCAGAAGCGCCTGCTTGGGTTTGCGTTCATGGTGCGCATCAGTCTAGGCTACGACTGCCGTCATGAGGAGGAGATTATGAAGCGCCCTTCCCGTCGCGAATTCCTGAAGACCGCAGCGGCTGGAGGCGTTGCCGCGGCGTCGCTGCCAACGATGCTCGACGCGCAGGTCCCCGATCTCTTGAAGCCGACCGTGCCCCCGAGCGATCGGCTGCAGATCGCGCTCATCGGGGCCGGCGGTCAGGGCATGTCCGACACGCGCTGGGCACTTCGGGTGCCGGGCATCGAACTGACGGCCGTGGCCGACATCTATGACGGACGCCTGACGCGCTCCAAAGAGCTGTGGGGGCAGGAGCTCTTCACCAGCCGGGACTATCGCGAGGTGCTCGCGCGTCCGGAAGTCGACGCCGTCATCATCGGGACGCCCGATCACTGGCACGCGCGGATCGCCAGCGACGCGATGAAGGCCGGCAAGGACGTGTACGTCGAAAAGCCGATGGTGCAGAAGATCGATGAAGGGTCTGGGCGTGGCCGAGGTCGCGCGCCAGACCAATCGCATCCTGCAGGTCGGCAGCCAGCGCGTCAGCTCGATCGTCTACGCGAAAGCGCGCGAGCTCTACAAGAGCGGCGCGATCGGCGAGCTGAACATGGTCGAGGCGTGGATCAACCGCAACTCCGCGCTCGGCGCCTGGCAGTACACGATTCCTCCCGACGCGTCACCGCAGACGCATCGACTGGGATCGCTTCCTGGGCAACGCGCCGAAGCGGCCGTTCGAGCCGGTCCGCCTGTTCCGGTGGCGCAACTACCGCGACTACGGCACCGGAATCCCCGGCGATCTCTTCGTGCACCTCTTCACCGGCATCCACTACGTGCTCGATTCGAAAGGGCCGACCCGCGTGATGGCCACCGGCGGCCTCCGCTTCTGGAACGACGGACGCGACGTGCCGGACGTGATGCTCGGGCTGTACGACTATCCGAAAACCGGGACGCACCCGGCGTTCACGCTCGCGCTGAAGGTGAACTTCGCGGAGGGAGCCGGCGAGAATCAGGCGTTCAGATTCGTCGGGCCGGAAGGCGTGCTCACGATCGGCGGGAATAGCGTCACGCTGGCGAAGAATCCACGGCCCAAGGAACCCGGTTATACGATCGACACCTTCCCGCTCGCCACGCAACAGGCGATCCTGAAGGAGTACAGCGCGAAGTATCCCTTCACACCGGAGCTTCGGCCGGGAACCGAGGAAGTGTTCGCGGCGCCTGGCAACTACTATGACGGCTACGATCACTTCGTGACCTTCTTCAACGCCATGCGCTCGCGCAAGCCGGTCACCGAGGATGCCGTCTTCGGCTTCCGCGCCGCGGCACCCGCGCTGCTCACGAACGACAGCTACTTCGAGGGCCAGCCAATCGAGCTGGGATCCCGAAGGATGAAACGGGATCAGCGAGGAGAGTCGGAGTCGAGCAGGTGGATTCAGGGGGTCGAGGTTCGGGTTGGTTCGGGATTCGGGGCTCGGTCGCGCCGGTCCACGAACCCTGAACCCAACCCCGAACCTCGAACCCGAACCCGCTGTCTATTTCGGAAACAACCCCTTCAGCTCCTCGATCGGAGCCTGGCGGCCATACTGAGAGAGCTCGAACGCTTCCGCGATAGTGGACCTTCGAGCCTCGCTCCTGGCCGTACAGAGCGATCAACCGCTCGCGGTATTTGTCCGCAACGGCCGCGCTGCGCTGCTTGACCTGATCGAGCAGGTACGCCTGGCGAGCCCGCATCGTCCTGCGGCACACCTGGCAGCGTCCGTCCCTGCCACGAGTCCTTGTCGCCGAACTGCGACGGCATCGCCGAGACACACTGCCACTTCTTGTCGGCCGCCGCGTCGATCGGCACCACCATCGTCGGATCGAACGGGTACGGCTTCAGGAACGCGTCGGAGTAGTACATGTAGACGGGATTGCGCAGCGTCGCCGGCGTATCCGGCGTGAAGAACGGCGCCACGACTACGACCGCGGTATCGTCCAGAATCACGCCCGTGTAGCGATGATCCGGATGATAGTCGTACGGCCGATGGCCGAGGACGATGTCCGCCTGCCACTCGCGAATGAGACGCGCGACCGCCTTGCGATTGTCGAGCGACGGCACGAGCTCTCCGTCGTGCACGTCGAGCACCTGATTCTCGATGCCGAGGATGCGCGCGCACTCGGCGACCTCCGCCTTGCGGCGCTTCGCCAGCGGGCCGCCGGCCGACGAGAAGTGCCCGACGTCGCCGTTGGTCATCGCGACGAACTTCACCTTGGCGCCCTGGGCCGCCCATAATGCGGCGACCCCGCTGGCCTTCAGCTCCGCGTCGTCGGGATGCGCGCCGAAGGCAATCACGCGAAGGGGTTTAGGCTGTGCGGGAGCCTGGCCGACGGCCAGGAGCTGCGCGGCAGCCATCGAGACGGACGCGAGCGCGAGCAGATACTGACGTTTCATCGGGCACCTCGTGAATGCGGAGATTCTAATGTGTCGAAGATGACTCACAAACCCTCACTTCGTGTATTCCGGACATCGTCGGAGCTGGCGGCGGCCGCCGCGCTCGACGCCGCGTCGGTGATCCGCGAGGCCGTGGCCGCGCGGGGCCAGGCTCGCCTCATTGCGGCCACCGGGACATCGCAACTCGCCTTCCTCGACCGTCTGGTCCGAGAGCCGGACATCGACTGGCCGCGGGTCGAGCTGTTCCATCTCGATGAATACGTCGGCGTCTCCGCCGATCACCCGGCCAGTTTCCGCCGGTACCTGATGGAGCGCTTGATTCGGCCGTCGGGCATGCAGACCTATCACCTCCTCGACGGCGAAGGGGATCCCGAAGAGGTCTGCCGCACCGTTGGCGCCGCGCTCGCGAGCGCGCCGGTTGACGTCGCGTTTGCCGGAATCGGCGAGAACGGGCACCTCGCCTTCAACGATCCGCCCGCGGACTTCGAGACGGACGCGCCCTACATCGTCGTCGAGCTCGACGAGCCGTGTCGCCGGCAACAGGTGGGCGAAGGCTGGTTCGCGAGTATGGACGACGTGCCCAGGACCGCGATCTCGATGACGGTCCGGCAGATCCTGCGGTCGCACGCGATCATCTGCGTGGTCCCCGATCGCCGTAAGGCTGATGCCGTGCGCGCGTGTATGGAGGGTCCGATCACGCCGATGGCGCCTGCGTCGATTCTCCGCACACATGCCAACACGACGATCTACCTGGATCGCGACTCCGCGTCGCTTCTCGATCCGACCGGCGTGACGTTCGTCGACGACGCGAGTGGACTGATCGCGATGACGCGTCCGATTCGCGGTCTGCGATGGTACATCGGGGCCGTGCTCTTTCTGTCGACGGTAATCAATTACATCGACAGACAGACGCTCAACGTCCTCGCGCCCATCCTGAAGGATCAGTTTCGATGGACCAACGCGGACTTCGCGTGGATCGTGATCGCGTTTCGGGCCGCATATGCGATCGGGCAGACCGGCAGCGGCAGGTTTCTCGACCGGGTGGGAACCCGGGTCGGCCTGAGTATCGCGGTCGGCGTTCTACTCGGTTGCCGCGATCCTGTCGTCCCTCGCGACCGGGTTGCGGAGCCTGGCCGGATTCCGCTTCCTGCTGGGCCTGGGAGAATCCGCGAACTGGCCGGGCGCAACGAAGGCCGTCGCCGAGTGGTTTCCACGCCGTGAAAGCGGCTGGGCGGTGGCGCTGTTCGACAGCGGGTCGTCGATTGGCGCGGCGCTCGCGCCGTTCATCGTGCTCGGCGTCTACAAGGCGTTCGGCAGCTGGCGGCCGGCCTTCATCGCGACGGGGCTGCTCGGCTTCCTCTGGATTCCGCTGTTCCGATGGCTCTACCGATCACCCGAGGAGCACCCTCGGCTCTCGGCAGCCGAGCGGGCCGACATCCTGGCGAATCGCGGCTCCGGTCTCGAGCCGGCAGGCTCGCATGCGAATCGTCCGCTCGAGTATCGGCTGCTGCTGTCTCTGCCGCAAACGTGGGGCATCGTCATCGGCAAGGCCCTGACCGATCCCGTCTGGTTCTTCATCACGGACTGGCTGGCCATCTATCTCGTGAGCCGGGGATTCGCGCTCGAGGACAGCCTGCTCGCGTTCTGGGTTCCCTTCGTCGCGGCGGACCTCGGGAACTTTGCCGGCGGCGGCGTGTCGAGCGCGCTGATCTCTCGCGGCTGGCGCGTGGGCGCCGCGCGCAACGTGGTGATCGTGGTCGGCACGCTCATGATGCTGATGCTCATTCCCGCGATCTACACGACGAGGCTCGTGTTCATCGCCGGGTGCCTCGCGGTCGCCACGTTTGGGTACGCCGCGTTGTCGACCATGATCCTCAATCTGCCGGCGGACATCTATCCCAGGAACTCCGTGGCGTCGGTGAGCGGGATGAGCGGGACGGCCGCCGGCATCGGGACGATCATCGCGACGTACGTCACGGGTTTCGTCGCGGATCGGTATTCGTTCGAACCGCTGCTCGTCGGGGGCAGCCTCATTCCGCTCGTCGCGATGGTGGCGCTGCTGCTGCTCGTCAGGAACAACCGCGCGACATCTGAAGGTATCGTCAACCGAATCTAGTCCTCAGTCTTGCGGACCGTGACGGCGGCCCCGTTCTCACGCAGAGCCGCAGAGCGCGCAGAGACAGAGGACCGTCGGCCGGCCAAGGGCCGGCCCACGGAGGTCGCCGCGCGACGCAAGCAACGCCTAGTCGGCGCGAAGGGCCACCATCGGATCGACACGCGAAGCCCGTTGCGCGGGTATGTAGCCGGCAAGCACGGCCAGCACGAGCATCGACAGCGCGGCGACGGCGATCGTGGCAGGATCCGTCGGCGCAAGGCCGAAGAGCATCGACTGCAGGACGCGGGCGCCTACGAGCGCCGCCGGAATCCCCAGCAGCAGGCCGACGGCCGCCAGGATCAACGACTCGCGGAGGATCATCCATCGCACAAGGGTGCGCTCGGCGCCGAGCGCCATCCGCAGGCCGATCTCCGGTGTGCGCCGCGCCACACCGTACGCGAGCAGGCCATACAACCCGATTGCCGACAGCAGCACGGCAACGCCGCCAAGCAGCGCCGCGAGACGCGCGAAGAGACGTTCTGTCCGCAAAGACGTCTCGATCTGATCCGTCTGAGTCATCACGCCGTACATCGGCATGTTCGGATCGATCTCCCGGACGATCTCGCGCATCGACGGAACCAGCGCGTACGGCGACACCATCGATCGGACTTCGAACGTCGCCGCGCTCTTCATCTCCGGTTGCTGACGATAGAACACGTAGACCGTCGGTCGCATGTCTTCGCGCATCGACGTGTACCGCGCATCTTCGACGATGCCGATGACCTGAATCGGCGGATGCGATTGCCTTTGGGATCCGAACACGAATTGGCGCCCGACGGCATCGTCGGTCTGAAACAGCTGTCGCGCGAGCGATCTGATTGATCACGGCGACCGGCGCGCCGCCCTCGTCCGCGGCCGCGAACGTCCGGCCGCGCGCAAACTTGATGCCGAGCGTCTCGAAAAAGCGCTCGTCCACGGCAAGGTGCCACGCCATGTGTGTTTTCGCCGTAGGGCATCAGCTCGGCGCTCCCCGGCTTTGGCGCGACCTCGTCGGCGCGTGACGCGATGCCAATCGTGGCGGAGTTGCTTATCAACTTGTGACTGGAGAGTGACGCCGCCGTGACGCCAGGGGCCGATCGAACACGCTCGAGCACGCGGCTATACAGATCGATCGTCCGCTGGCCGTCGTAGCCGTTCAGCGACGGATCGATTCGAAACAGCAGCAGGTTTGACGCGTTGAACCCGAGACTGACGCGCTCCAGATTCCAGACCGTCCGGATCATGAGCCCGGCACCAGCCACGAGCAGCAGGGACAGCGCGATCTGCACGACGACGAGCGCGCCTGGCAGGATCCGACGCCGTGAGCCGTGGACGGATCCCCGGCCCGCGCTCTGGAGGCCGGCACTGAGCTGCAGATCCGTTGCGCGAAAGGCGGGAATCAAGCCGAAGAGAATCGCCGCCGCGCCAGCGGTCGCGATGGCAAACGCCAGGACGCGTGCGTCGAGGCGAGTCAGGATCTCTGTCGGGTCGGCCCCATTGCTCAACGCGGGCGCCAGGGCGCCACTCATCCAGGTCGCGAGCAAGACTCCGACGGCGCCGCCTGCGAGCGCAAGCATCAACGCCTCCGTCAGCAACTGACGGACGACACGAGGGCGAGGGGCGCCGATGGCGACACGGATCGACAGTTCGCGGACGCGCGCGCGGCCGCGGGCCAGCAGCAAGCTTGCGACGTTGGCGCACGCGACGAGCAGCACGATCGCCGTTACGATCGCCATCGTCCTCAGCGGCTCGCGCATTGCGTCGCGATCCTCGAACTGACCCATGGCGCCCGGCTTCAGATCAACGCGCGGCAGATCCCGCGCCGTCAGGTCTGGCTTGGCTGACGCCACGGTCCGCTTCAGCAGGACGTCCAGCGCGTCGCGCGCCTCCGCGGCGTTCGCGCCGGGCTTGAGCCGGCCGAGCATCAGCACCCACCAGAAATTGGGATCCATCATGGGATCGTCCCCCGGCATCATTCGACCGTGGAGCGCCAGCGGCACGAAGACATCCGGATCGGTGCCGACCTGGCCGGTCCCGTGGAAGCTGGCTGGAGCGATGCCGACGATCGTGACGGGCACCGCGTTGATGGACACGGTCTTCCCGATGGCGTCGCCCCCTCCGAAGCGGCGGCGCCAGAAGCGATCGCTGATCACCGCCGCAGGCGTCGCTGTGGCCGTGTCGTCAATCGCGCCAAGCGCGCGACCGCGAGCGGGGATCACGCCCAACACGTCGAAGTAGTTGTCGGACACGACGTGCGCGGTTGCCAACTCGGCCCGACCATCGACCGACGCATTGACCTGATACAGATCGGCGAAGCCGATGACGTCGAGATATCGGGAGGCGTCAGCGCGAAACGAGTGGTAGGCCACGTACGAGAACGAGGTGCTCGACAAGCCGGAGTCGTTCTGGTCGCCGTTGCCGTTGAGGGAGGAAAAGGGAGACACAGGACCTGACGTCCATCGCATGAGCATGAGCGATGCGGGATCGCGCACGGCCATCGTACGAAGGAGGACCGTGTCGGCCAGGCTGAAGACGGCGGCGCCGGCGCCTATCCCAATCGCGAGCGATGCGACGGCAAAACCGGTGAACGCGGGCGACCTCGTGAGGACGCGCGCACCGTAGCGGATGTCCTGCAGCAGGCTGTCGATCGATGGGAAGCCCCAGATGCCGCGCGCGCGCTCGCGATGTCGCGTGGCGTTGCCGACCGCCACCGCCGCCCTGCGCCGGGCCTCGGGCTCATCGACCCCCTCGGCCATGAAGCTCTCAGTCTTCCAGGCGGTGTGCTGGGCGAGCTCCTCGCGGAGCTCCGCCTCGAGCCGATTGCGATGAAGCCACGCGCGGAGACGACGATACAGGACCATCATACGTTCCCCCAAGCCGATCTATGGGTCTGGCTACGCAGGCTTCATGACCCGGGTAATGCCGGAAATGAGGCGATCGAAGCTGGACTCGGCGTCTCCCAGCGCGCGGCGGCCGGCGCGCGTCAGGCGGTAGTAGCGGGCCCGCCGATTGTTGACCGAGTGGCCCCACTCCGACTGGACGAGCCCCTGGATTTGCAACCGCTGCAGCGCGGGATAGAGCGAGCCCTCCTCGACGCGCAGCACCTCGCCTGACACGGTCTGGATGTGCTGGGCGATGCCATACCCGTGCATCACGCCGATCGACAAGGTTTTCAGAATGAGCATGTCGAGCGTGCCCGGCAGCAGCTCGTCGCGGGTCTGGCGTTTTGTTCCCATAGTTATTCTATGGGTGACATCTTGGACCAGCGCGCCTGCGGTGTCAACACGCGCTCGAGGACCGAGGGGCGATGGTCGAGGTCCGGTACTCGATACGCGTCTCGCCGGTGTACACCCACTTGGGACTAGCGACTAAGGACTCCGGAGTGCGATAACCTGCGCGGCGGGAGGATCCGCATGCGCCGTAGAGAATTCTTCGGGGTCGTGGCAGCACCCCTGATCGTCGCGCCGCTGGGGGCGCAGGCCACCGTTCAGGCACCATCGCTGAAGGGTCGTTTCAAACAAGGCGTGACGCGCGGGGTGTTCGGCCGCGGCGCCACGCTCGAAGACTCCTGCCGCGAGGCCGCACGCCTCGGAATCAAGGGGTTCGACCTGATCGGGCCCGCCGACTGGCCGACCCTCAAGAAATACGGGCTCGTGCCCTCGATGTACCCTCCGGGGCCGGGGGGAACGATCCCCGACGCCCTCAATCGGCGGGACAATCACGAGAAGCTGCGGCCGCTCCTGCACGCCGCCATCGACGAAGCTGCCGCCAACGGCGTTCCCAACATCATCACGTTCTCGGGCAATCGCAAGGGCATGCCCGACGCGGAGGGCGCCGACAACTGCGTCGCGTTTCTCAACGAGGTCAAGGCCCACGCCGAGGCCAAGCAGATCACCATCTGCATGGAGTACCTGAACAGCAAGGTGAACCACAAGGACTACATGTTCGATCACATCGCGTGGGGTGTGGACGTCGTGCAGCGGGTGAATTCGCCGCGGGTCAAGATTCTCTACGACATCTACCACGCACAGATCATGGACGGCGACATCGTGCGCAACATCCGCGATCACTTCCAGTGGATCGGTCACTTCCACACGGGCGGCAACCCGGGCCGCCACGAGATCGACGATACGCAAGAGCTCAACTACCATTTCGTCATGCAGGCGATCGCCGACCTCGGGTATACGGGCTTCGTCACGCACGAATACTCGCCCAGCGAGGGACACGAACCGATCAAGGAACTGGCGAAGGCGATGACGATTTGCGACGCCTAGCGGAGCGGGTACCGCCGCCGGACGGTGCAAGCCCTCAGGCCGATGCTATAGTGACGCGGACGGAAGGCCCCCGTGACGCGATCGACCACTCTCCTGTGCGCGCTTGCATCCGTCCTGTGGATCGCCGCGGTCGGTGCGGCAGGGCGTCCGGCACCGCAGTCGCGCGCCGTCAGCACACGTGTCGACTTCGACGGTCAGATCCGGCCCATCATCGAATCCCAGCTGCCTGGAGTGCCACAGCGCCGAGAAGCGCAAGGGCGGCCTCTCCCTGGCGACCTACGGGGATGCGCTGGACGGCGGCCGCAACGGTGCGGTCATCCGGCCGGGCAACAGTACGGGAAGCCTCATCGTGCAGCGACTTCTTGGACGCGTCGATCCGCGGATGCCCAAGGACGAGGATCCGCTGCCAAGCGCGACGATCGCCCTCATCCGTCGATGGATCGACGAAGGCGCGCGTGAGACTCCAACCGGTCCTCCAGCCCCGGCACCTTGGGATGCGCCTCTCGCGCTCACCCGTCCAACGGTGCCGGCCATCGTCTGGCCCGCGTGGAGCGCGCCCGCCGATCGATTCATCGCGGCCTATCTCTCGGACCGGGTCTCGAGCGAGCCGGCAACCGTCGACGAGGCACGCTTCGCCCGTCGCGCGTACCTCGACGTTTGGGGTCTCCTCCCCTCACCCGACGCGCTCGCGGCCTTCCTGAAGGACACGGACGAAGCGAAGCGCGAGCGGCTGGTGCGCACGCTGCTCTCGGACAATCAGAAATACTCGGAGCACTGGATCTCGTTCTGGAACGATCTGCTGCGCAACGAAGACGGCATCACCTACTACTCGGAAACGGCCGCGCGTAAGAGCATCACCGACTGGCTGCTCGCGTCGCTCGTCGCGAACGTTCCCTACGATCGATTCGTGACAAAGCTCCTCAATCCGCAGTCACCGGGAGATCCCGACGGGTTCCTGGTTGGCGTCAACTGGCGCGGCGAGACGAGCGCGGCCGTGACGCCGTGGATGCAGGCGTCGCAGAACACCGCCCAGGTGTTCCTTGGCGTGAATCTCAAGTGCAACGCCTGCCACGACAGCTTCGTCAGCCACTGGAAGCTCAAGGACGCGTACGCGCTCGCGGGGTATTTCTCTCCCGATCCCAAGCTGCAGCTGTACCGGTGCGACCGTGCGCTCGACCAGTTCGTCTCTCCCGCTTTTCTGTACCCCTCGCTGAACCGGAATCCGCCATCGGCCTCGCTCGACGATCGTCGGGCGACGCTCGCGGCGATCTTCACCGATCCACGTAATGGCCGGTTGCCGAGAACGCTCGTGAATCGCGTCTGGCAGCGGCTGTTCGGCTACGGGCTGGTCTCCAACCCGGACGACATGGACGTGAAGCCGTGGAACGCGGCGCTGCTCGACTGGCTCGCCGCCGATTTCGTGAGCCACGGATACGACGTCAAGCACCTGCTCCTCACGATCATGTCGTCGCGTGCCTATCAGCTGCCGGCCACCGCGCGACATGAGGAGCCTCGGGCGCGCGACTACGTGTTCGCGGGTCCCGAGGTCCGCCGCCTCACCGCGGAGCAGTTCGCCGACGCGATCGGATCGATCACCGGCGAGTGGAGCGTCTATCCGGCGCCGGACGCTCCAGGCGGCGTGTACGGCCGCGCGTGGCGAGCGGCGCCCGACAACCTGTCGCTGGCGCTCGGCCGTCCGATTCGTGATCAGGTTACGACCACACGCGTCTCCAATTCGACGACTCTTCAAGGACTCGAGCTCGCGAATGGTGCGATCCTGACGATGCGCCTGGCGCGAGGAGCGCAGCGCCTCCTCGGCGAGCTGCCGCAGGAACCCGAGAGCCTGTTCAACAAGGCGATCGCCGGTCGTGCGGTGGGCGCAGAGCCGTTCGACGTCGATGTGACCAACGCCTCGAAGCTGTGGCTGGTCGTGCAGGAGAATGGCTCGTCGGCACCGGAACGGATTGAGGCCGTGTGGGCCAACGCCGAGCTTCTTGGCCCCTCGGGATCGACCAGGGTGACCTCATTGACGCCTGTGGAGATCTCAGGCGAGCGACGGGGGTCGCGCCCGATCGCCTTGAGCGGTTCGCAGGCGGCCGTGGCCGACGGCGTGCGTGTGTCGTCGCCGTCACTCGTGGTCTACGACATCGCCGGCAAGGGGTTCACTCGCTTCCGCGGAATCGTCGGGATCGAGAACCCCGACGTCGGGTCCACGCTTCAACCACAGATCAGGTTCTTCGTCTTCAATCAGGCGCCGAACCTGGATCGGCTCGTCCCGCCGGCCGTCGTCGGCGCCTTGCCCTCCGTACCGAAGCTGACGAGCGCGTCGGCGGTCATCGATCGCGTCTTCCGCTACGCCCTTGGACGGCCGCCCTCCTCCGCCGAGCTCGCCGTCGCGCAAGCCGCGCTGGACGCTCCGGCGAAACCGGGGGCGCTTTCGCCGTCTGCCGTTGCGGATCTGTTGTGGGCCGTCCTGATGAAGCCGGAATTTCAGCTGATTTACTGAGGACGTCATGATCTCCGAGGAACAGCTCGTTACGACCCGCCTCACGCGACGCCGGTTCATGGGCGCCACGGCGGCGGCCACGGTCGCCGCGTTCGTGGAAGGCCGCGAGCCGCGGCTTCAAGCCGCGTCCGCACCCAAGGCGACCGCCGACGCCGTGATCGTCCTGTGGATGGCCGGGGGAATGGCGCACACGGAGACGTTCGATCCCAAGACGTATACGCCGTTCGCGCCTGGCGTCCAGGTGGAGCGGGTGCTCAGCACCTTCCCGACCATCGACACCGCTGTCGACAACATCAAGTTCACGCAGGGGCTCGAGCGGATCGGAAAGGTCATCGATCGCGGCGCGGTGATCCGCACGTTCAACGCTGCGGACCTGGGGTTCATCCTTCACTCTCGGCACCAGTATCACTGGCACACGGGCTACATCCCGCCCCAGCCGATGGCGATGCCTCACCTCGGAGCGGTCGTCTCGAGGACGCTCGGGCCGAAGGCTCCAACCATGCCGGCCTTCATCGCGATTGGCCAGAACATGGAAATCGGCGCCGAGAGCGCCGCGATCAAGGCCTTTCACACGGCAGGATTTCTGGGCGCCGAGCACGGCCCCTTCCTGATCGCGAATCCGCTCGACGCGGCGGCCAGCGTCCGGCCGGTCAAGGAGCTTGGCGGGCAACGATTCACCACGCGACGGCAATTGTTCGAGAAGCTCGTCGCCAGCGAGCCGGCGGCGCCGTATGCGAGCGATTTTCAGCGCGAATCGTTGCTGCGGTCGCTCGAGTCCGCCGACCGGCTTCTTCGATCGCCATCCGCCAAGGCGTTCGACTTGTCGCTCGAACCCAAGCCGACGTTCGACGCATACAATACGGGGCGGTTCGGTCAGGGCTGCCTGCTGGCCCGGCGTCTGATCGAAGGTGGCGCACGGTATGTCGAGGTCACGACGGAATACATTCCGTTTCTCTTCTGGGACACGCACGAGAACGGCCACGAACGTGCGGCGATCATGAAGCAGCAGATCGACGCGCCGATCGCGCAGCTGATTCTCGACCTCGAAGAGCGGGGCCTGCTCGAGACCACGCTGGTCGTGCTCGCGAGCGAGTTCGGGCGCGATGCCATCACCGAGGGCAAGGTGGGCAAAGAGGTCCGCGACCAGGCGATCAACATGCCGGATGTGATGTCCGAGCCCCGCCACTACGGCATGCACCGGCACTTCACCGCCGCCGGTTCGGTTCTGCTGTTTGGCGGCGGCGTGAAGCGCGGGATGGTCTACGGCAAGACGGCGGACGAGCGGCCGTGCACCACGATCGAACATCCCGTCCCCGTCGAGAACCTGCACGCCACGCTCTTTCACGCGCTCGGCATCGCTCCCGACGCTTCCTACATCGTCGAGAAGCGACCCGTGTTCGTGACCCGCGACGGCAAGGGAGAACCCGTCACAGATTTGTTCGCCTGAGAGGATCGCGATGAAAACGACCCGACGTGAGTTTCTTGCCGCGGCCGCAGCAGCTCCGCTGGCGTCGCCGATTCTGCTGGGAATGCAGGACAAGGCCGGCACGAAGGCGCCGGTCCTCGGCCAAGGGAAATTCACCTACGAAGCCCTGCATGACTGGGGCACACTGCCACCGCAGATCAAATACGGCAACACGCATGGAGTCGTCCAGGACTCGCAAGGGCAGATCTACATTCACCACACCGTGTATGCCGACAGCGAGAGCGCCGATTCCATGGTCGTTTTCGACGAAAAGGGACGCTTCGTTCGGTCGTGGGGGAAGCAGTTCCGCGGCGTCGCGCACGGACTGCTCATTCGCAAGGAGAACGGCACCGAGTTCCTGTACCTTACGGTCAACGCGACGAACCCGCGATTGAGTCCTCAACCGGAACTGCAGGCCGTCGTCGTCAAGACGACGCTGGCGGGAGAGATCGTCTGGAGGATCCAGGGACCTCCGCCTATCGACGAGTACAAGCCCGCGGCCGACGGCAAGCCGGCGCCCTACAATCCGACCAATATCGCGATCGCACCCAACGGCGACATCTATGTCGGCGACGGCTACGGCTCGTACTACGTCAACCAATACACGAGCTGCGGGAGAGTACATCCGGACCTTCGGCGGAAAAGGATCGGAACCGGGCCGGCTGGCCGAACCGCATGGCATCTGGGTAGACACGCGTGGCGCCACGCCGATTCTGGTCGTGGCGGACCGGCGGAACAACCGTCTTCAACGCTTCACGCTGGACGGCAAGCACATGGATTTCGTCACCGGTTTTCGGCTGCCGTGTCACTTCGACGAGCAGAACGGAACCGTGGTGATTCCCGATCTGCATGGCCGGGTGACGCTGATCGACCGCGACAATCAAATCATCGAACACCTCGGGGACTCGAACGCGCCGATGTGGAACAATCCGCTCCGGACCGAGCCGCGCGACAAGTTCATTCCAGGCCAGTTCATCTGTCCGCACGGCGCCTGTTTCGATCACGACGGCAACATCTTCGTTGTCGAGTGGGTCGAGGTTGGCCGCGTGACGAAGCTGCGGCGGGTGGCTCAGAGCTGACAGCTGGCAGCTGATAGCTCTCAGCCAGGGAGATACTTGATGCGACGGGTTGTGCTTTCCGGAGTGGTGGCGCTGCTGATGATGTCGACGGGCAGCGCGCAGACGGGATATCAGCCGGCGCCGGCGAACCTGGCGGCGCGTGAATGGTTCCAGGACGCACGGTTCGGGCTGTTCATCCACTGGGGCGTCTACAGCGTGCTCGGCGACGGCGAATGGGTGATGAACAACCGCAAGATTCCCGTGTCGGACTACGAGAAGCTGCCGGCGTTCTTCAACCCGACCGAGTTCGACGCCGCGCAGTGGGTCTCGATGGCCAAGGCTGCGGGCATGAAGTACATCACGATCACGAGCAAGCACCACGACGGCTTCGCGATGTTCGACTCGAAGACCTCCGACTACGACATCGTCGATCGGACGCCTTACAAGAAGGACGTGCTGAAAGCGCTGGCGGAGGAATGCCGCAAGCAGGGGCTGAAGCTGTTTTTCTACTACTCGCAGCTCGACTGGCACAACACGGACTATTACCCGCGCGGCCGGACCGGTCAGGATGCCGGCCGTCCTGAGCGTGGGGACTTCGACAACGTATCTCCAGTACATGGACGGACAGCTGCGGGAGCTGCTGACGAACTACGGCGACATCGGTGGCATCTGGTTCGACGGGTGGTGGGATCGTCCCGACGCGCAGTGGCATCTCGATCGGACCTATGCGCTGATCCATCAACTCCAGCCGCAGGCGTTGATCGGTTCGAATCATCATCGAAAGCCAAACCCTGGCGAAGACTTCCAGATGTTCGAGAAGGATCTGCCTGGCGGTCGCACGGCCGAGTTCAACAAGGATTCCGAGATTGGCACCCTCCCCCTCGAGACGTGCGAGACGATGAACGGCGCGTGGGGGTTCAACATCAACGATCGGCGTTACAAGAGCACGCGCGAGCTGGTTCGATACCTTGTTCGCGCGGCGGGCTCGAACGCCAACTTCCTGCTCAACGTCGGCCCCATGCCCAACGGGCGGATCCAGCCCGAGTTCGTCTCGCGCCTCGCGGAGATGGGCACGTGGCTCTCCAGGAACGGTGAAGCGATCTACGGTACGCGCGGCGGTCCCATCGCGCCACATCCCTGGGGTGTGACGACGCACAAGGGGAACACGGTGTACGTGCACGTGCTCGAGAATCAGGATCAGGCGTTGTTGATCCCGGCGCTGCCGTCGAAGGTTCGTGCCGCGAAGCTCCTCGGCACGGGCGCGGCCGTCGCGTACACGCAAACCGACAGCGGGGTGATCCTGAAGGTGCCGCAGACGCCGGACGCGATCGATACGATCGTGACGCTCGAGCTCGAGGGAAAGAGCTAACGGGCAGCGGCTGACGAGCCCGTGCCACGCTGGAGCGTCACGAGCCGATCGACGGCGACGCCGGTCCAGCGTTCGCGCTGGCCGTCGGGCCACTGCACGACGACGGCCGCGATCGATGACGACGTGCCCAGACCGAAGTGGACGCGCGTGTCGCTGGCCGACAGATAGCTGCCGTCCGTCCGCACGCGGCGCCAGAGCGTTGGCCGCGGAACACGCTGATCATCAGGCCGCGGAGTAGGCGGATCAGGTTCGGCGAGCTCCACGCCAATCCAAGCGCCGAAGCCAAACCGGTTCCCCCGATCCTGACGCGCGCTGATCTCGAGCCAGTGGTTCTTCCGGTCCGACTGGTTGAGCAGCAACCTGACGGGACCGCCGTTGTTCGTGACCACGACGTCGACGTCCCCGTCGTTGTCGATGTCGCCGAACGCCGCACCACGGCCGGTCTCCGCGCGGGCGAATGCCGGTCCTCCGTCCGCGCTCGTTTCCTGAAAGCGCCCTGCGAGGTTGTGAAACAGCTGATTGCGCATGCGGAACGGCAGCGGCTGCCCGCGCTGCGCCTCGATGATGTTGACGGCGCCGTTGGCGACGAACAGGTCGGGCCAGCCGTCGTTGTCGTAGTCGAACCAGTCCGTCCCGAAGCCGGTGAACGCGGCCGTCGGGGCCGCCAGGCCGGTGCGCGCCCGCGCGTCCTCGAAGTTGCCGTGGCCGTCGTTCACATAGAGGGCGAACGTTTCGCCGACGATGTTGGTGACGAAGAGGTCTTCGTCGCCGTCGCGATCGAAGTCGCCGGAGGCAATGCCCATGCTGCCTTCGGGGTTGCCCGCGGCGTTCAAGGCGGCACCCGAGAGCAGCCCTTCGTCGACGAAGGTGCCATCGTGATGGTTGATCCACAACTGGTTCGGCGTGGCGTCGTTCGCCACATAGATATCGAGCCAGCCGTCGCCGTTGTAGTCGCCCGTGGCCACGCCGAGCCCGGCGCCGTCCGCCTTGCTCACGCCGGACGATTCCGTCACGTCCGAGAATCGGCCGTGCCCATCGTTGTGATAGAGCCGATCCGGGACGGGTCGGTACGCGCGCGGACTGCAATAGTCGCGCGTGCCGACGGCATCGTGGCAGACCTTGTTCGACGGCTGGTGAGAAATCCACGTAGTTGGCCACGAAGAGATCGAGGTTGCCGTCGCGGTCGTAGTCGACGAACGCGGCGCTCGTGCTCCACAACGCATCGCTGACGCCAGCGTCACGCGTGACGTCGGTGAATGTGCCGTTGCCGTTGTTCTTGAACAGCGTGTCGGCGCCGTACGACGTGACGAAGAGGTCGAGATAGCCGTCGTTGTCGTAGTCGCCGACGGCCACACCCATTCCGTAGCTCCGGAGCGCCAGCCCGGCGCGCTCGGTGACGTCCGTGAAGTGGAGTGTCCGCTTGCCGTCCGGACCGACGGTCAGATCATTCCTGAACAGCCGGCAGCTCGGCCCGCTGGACGGCGCGCCTCCGCCGAACGGCCCGCTCTGCACGAGAAAGACGTCGAGGTCGCCGTCGTTGTCGTAATCGAAGAGCGCTACCCCGGCGCCCATCTGCTCCACCATGTAGTACTGCCCGGTCGCGCCGGTGACATGGGTGAACTCGAGCCCAACGGCGGCCGCGGACTCCACGAACAGCGGGGCGCTCGCCGAGGGCGCGCTCTGGCGACCCGCAAGCAGGCACACCGCGACTGCAATCAGCGCCACCAATGGACCGCGAGTCGAGCCGTATCCCAGGATCCTGCTCATATCTCTCTGTTGATCATGAGGAATTTTCTTGGAGGCAACGGATTCTAGAAACGGAGCAACGGAGTCAACGAAGAGAACGGAGGGCATTCGCCGAGCCGCGCTTCGCGCGGCGGGAGGTCGCGCGAGACGGCAAACACAAGCTCGATCGAGTTCTGTTGGAGCCTGTGTTTGTCGTCTCGTGCGCCCTCCATGGCCGGCCCCAGGGCCGGCCTCGGCGAATGCCTCTTCTCCGTTCGTCTCCGTTTTCTCCGTTGCTCCGTTTCTGAAATCCGTTCTCTCCGTCCCCTCCGTTGTCTCTCCGTCGAACCCCGTCTACTCCTCGCGGTTCCTGCTCATCGCAACGACGCCAGACTCCGATCGATGGCGGCGGCCAGATCGGTGTCTCCGTACTTCAGCGCGAGCTGGCGCGCTTCGGTGGCCCACGTCAGCGCCTGATCCTTGTGACCTACCCTTGCGTGCGCGACGGACAGCGCGAAGAGGTACTTCGGCGCCTCAGCGTCGCGCGGCTCCGTGAGCGTCTGCAGCTCGGCGAGCGCGTCCTCAGGCTTCCCGAGCGCGATCAGCATCCGGCCGAGATTGAAGCGCGCGATTCTGAGCGTGGGCTGACTCTCCAGGGCCTGGCGATACTCCCCCATCGCCTCGTCGAGCTTGCGGTTCCGCTCGAGAATCTGGCCGAGATTGTTGTGCGCCTGGGCGTGCAGCGGATTGAGCGCAAGGGCCTTGCGGTACGCGTCGGCTGCCTCGTCCCACCGCCCCTGCATCCCAAGCAGGACGCCGTAGTCGTACTGCGCGTCCGCCACGTTGACGCCAAGCGCCACGACCGCCTTGTAGTGCTCCTCCGCCTTCGCCCAGTTGCGCGTACGCCCGTAGAGCGAAATCAGGTTGGCGTGTGCCTGTGCGAACGAGGGATCGATCGCGAGGGCACGCTCGTGCGCGGCGATCGCCTCGTCGACGTCGCCGGCGTCCGCGAGCTTGATCCCGCGTTGCAGCAGCGCTCCCGCATCCTCCCTCAACGACGTCACCGTCGCGAGCACGGGATCCGGCAAGGCGGGCCACCGCGCGCCGTCGCGTGCGTGCGCCTCCATCTCCGCGCGCGCGTCCTCGGTTCGACCCAGGGCCCGGTACGAGCGGGCCAGCGCGTAGTGGGCCGACCCGAACGCCGGGAAGAGCGCGATGGCGCGTTGAAAATGGGTGACGGCCTCGGCATGCTGTCCCTGCGCGGCGGCGATGCGCCCGAGGCCGAACTGCACGGCAGGCTCGCACGCCGGGTCGGTCAGCGCGGCGAACAGCCGGCCACTCTTCTCGAGATCCCCCGCATCGAGCCATGCCTCCGCCAGTCTCAGACGGGCCGGCAGGTTGTCGGGGTCGATCGACAGCGCGGTTTCGAGCCGGGCGACGGCGTCGGACGGCCGCGCCAGCCGCTGCAGTACGACCGCGTCGAGATACGGCCAATCGAACGTGCGTGGCGCGAGGGCCGCGGCCCGCGTGTAGGCCGTATGTGCGGCATTCCACTGTTCCCACGCGTGCAGCACACGGCCGAGCGTGCCCACCGCCTGCGCGTCCGTATCGTGCGCGGCAGCGTCTTGATGCGCGCGTGCGATCGCGTCACGGGCGGTCACGGGATACGTGTCGAGCGCGAGTTGCGGAAGGGGAGGCACGCGGTCCTGCGCGGCCGCAGGCGCGAGCATCAGCAGGAGGAGCGGAAGAACGCGCGTCGTGGAATCGAAGGGCAACATGACTGGCGACCGGGCGGTGGGCCAACCGACGTCGGTCGGTCGCCCACCCACCCGATCACCAAATCACCAAATCACGAAATCACCAAATTACGAAATTACGCGATTACCTAATCCGTCTAGAAGGTGAACCGCACCCCGAGCCGCATCTGGCGTTCGCGGTAGGACGCGTTGGTCAGCGCCGCGTCGCCCGCGATGCCAGTCACCTGCCCGAACGTGCCGGACGTGATGCTGTTCTGACGGGTTGGCGTAGACGACCCCGTTGAACAGGTTGTTCACTTCCATCCGGAACTCGATCTTTCGCGTCCCGCCGATCCCGAACGACCGGAACATCGAGAAGTCGAAGTTCTGGCCGCCAGGCCCGTAGAACTGGTTGCGGCCCGTGTTGCCGAAGCGCACGCCGGTCGGCTGCGCAAAGGCGCTCGTGTCGAACCACGTCCCGTTGGGCGCGGCGTTGCCCTGGACGTTGAAGTCACCCGTCAGGTCCGCGACCTGCTGGTTGCTCGGCGTATTCAGCGCCGTGCCGCTCGCGGTCACCGTGAACGGCGTGCCGCTGAAAACCGCGTAACACGCCGTTGACCTGCCAGTCCTGGATGATCGTCTTCACGACGCCGTCGTAGCTGCCCTGGCTCTGCCACGGCAACTGATAGGCGAAGCCAAGCTGGAAGTTGTGCCGGCGATCGAAGCCTGCCGGTCCCCAGTTGCGCCAGAGCTCGCTGGGTGTATTCCAGGTCAGCGTCGCGCGGCCATCGTTGTCGCTCTCGTTCATCGACTTGCTGAACGTGTAGGCGCCCTTGAACAGCAGCCCGTGCGTGAACGGCTTGTTGAGCGCGACCTGCATCGATTGATACTTCGTCTTCAGCCGATCGCCCCACGAATCGATGCGGATGACGCGCCCGAGCGACGCATACGGACGGCTGGGATCGCCGCCTCCGAGCGTCGTCGGAGCGTTGATGTCCAGCGCGGCGTACCCGTTGGTGCCCTTCGCACCGACATAGGCGACGTCCACCGAGATGTCGTACGCCAGCCGGCGCTCGAACGCGAGGTTCCAGGTCTGCACGTACCCGCGATCGATGTTGTCGATTTCCGGCGTGTATTCGGCAGCGGTCCGGTCCAGGGGGATACGGCCCGAGGACTGATCGGGTGCGGCGATGATCGGGATGCCCGCGGACAGCGGCGCGAAATACCCGAAGCCGGTCTTGTCGGTCTTGTTGACGAAGGTCGACGCGATCGTGATCGGATAATCATTGTCGCCGCGCACCGCACGGGCCCACGGCGTCGCGTTGTAGGTCACGCCGTAGCCTGCCCGGACGACAGTCTCCTCGTTGAGCCGGTAGATCGCGCCGAGCCGTGGCGCGAAGTTGTTCCAGCTCATCTTCATGCCGTTGTTCTGAGGGTTATCGCCGCGTCCGGCGATCAGGACGTCGAGCGTGTTCAGGTCGAGGCGATCGAGCCCGCGGCCGTCCGTCCGGTGCATGATGGGATAGAGCTCGTAGCGCATGCCCAGGTCCAGCGTCAGCTTCGGGCTGGGCGTCCACCGGTCGCGAATGTACAGGGCGTGCTGCCATTCGCGCGCGGTCATCAGCTCGTTCTGCACGCTCTTGTTCACGTTGCCGGTCAGGCCGAGCAGGAACGACGCGTACTGGTTGTAGAAGTTGGACTGCTGGGTGTTGCCGCGCAACTCCGTCGTGTTGCCGTTGAACGTGAAGTTGCCGCGCGGGTTGCCGGTCTCCGGCTGCCAGTGATCCAGGAAGAAGTAGTTCAAGGTGTAGCCGCCGCGGATATCGTGGCGTCCCTTGACCTTCGTCAGGTTCGTCGTCAACGAGTACGTCCGCTCGTCGCGGAAGATCGGGTTCCAGCCGTCGCGGTTGCCGACCGCGCTGAAGCCCGTGTCTGAACTGCGGGTAGCCTGCATAGCGCTCCGGGAACTCGAACGCGCTGCTGCCCTGGTCGTTCGTGCCGGGAATCCCGAGGACGTCGAGGCCGTAGTTGCCGGACTGGATAGTCGGGACCGTAGACCTGCTGGTTCTGGCGCGAGAACCCGAACGTCATGTCCATCAGCATCGTCGGCGTGAACGTCCAGGTCTGGCCGCCCGTCGCCTGCCACACCTTCGTGAACCCGCCGTCGCCCGTGGCGTCGGTCGGGGGGCCGAGGTAGTTGGTCAGATCGTCGACGACCGCGTTCATGAAGCTGAACTTGCCCCAGATCTGGTGCGACGAGGTCCGGTTCCAGTTCGTCTTGTAGTCGTAGTTCTTGCGATCGATCGTGCGGGTCTCCGAACGCTGGTAGTTGTTCGTCAGCCCGCCGGCGCCGATGCCTGTGATGTTCGGCATCGGGAAGAGATTCATGAATCTTCAGCGCGATCGGATCGATCATCCCCGCCGGGATCTGGTTGTTCGCGAACTGCGAACGTCCGCTGCCGTCGGCATTGCCCGAGAACGGGTTGTAGATCTGCTGGAGCGACCCGTTGGTGTTCCTCGCGCCGCTGAAGTCCCCCGCGCGGAGGTTCGCGTCGGGCACGTTGAAGAACGTGAACAGGCTCTGCGTCCGTTCGTAGGCCTCGATGGATCCGAAGAAGAAGAGCGAGTTCTTCTTGAACGGGCCGCCGAACGTGCCGCCGTAGATGTTCTGCTTGAGTGGCAGCTTGGGCGGGGCCGCGCCGCACGCCGAAGAACGCCGGCTTCGCGTTCAGGCTGTCGCCGTTGTAGAACTCGAAGGCGGACCCCTTGAAGCTGTTCGTGCCGGACTTCGTGATCACGGTGATCGCCGCGCCGCCAGCCATGCCCTGCTCGGCGTCGAAGCTGCTCGTGGACACGTTCACGGTGTCGACGGTCTCCGCGGGCGAGATGTACATCTCGTGGTTCGGCAGCCACACGTTCATGTTCGTGGCGCCGTCGGTGCGCGTCGAGTTGTTCGTGTTCACCTGGCCGTTGACGTTGGTCGCGAGCGATCGCGCGGGCGTGTCGGTCTCCGCGTTGCCGAACGCCATCGGCGTCGTGCCGGGCACCAGGTTCATCAACGCCTGGTAGTTGCGGAACCGGTTCAGCGGCATCGCCGTGAGCTCGGCAGACTTGATTTCCGTATGCACGTCGGCCTTGTCGGTCTGGAGCAACTGCGCCTCAGACGCGACGGTCACGGTCTCGCTGAGCGTTCCGACTTCGAGCGTCACGTCCACACGACTGATGTTGCTGATCGAGACGGGCACGTTGGAGCGCACGAATTCCCGGAAGCCGGTGAGCGACACTTTCACGTCGTACTGGCCTGGCAGCACGTTCGTGAAGCTGTAGCCGCCTTCTGGGTTCGTCGTGGCGTCGAGTGTGAGTGCGGTTTCCTTGTTGGTGATGGTCACGGTCGCGCCGGGTACGGACGCGCCTTGGGCGTCTTTCACGACGCCGACGACGCTGCCGTACAGGATCTGCGCGCTCGCGACGGTGGCTGTCATGCTGAAGGCCAGCACGATGAGACAGCCGACGAAGAGACGAATTGCCGAAAATCGGGTGGGCACCGTCACAGCTACTCCTCCTCCCTGATCGAGTAACTCTTTATCCGGATGCGACGTACAGGGGTCCGACGTTGTTATGTGTCTCTAAAAAACCTCCACGGGTGTGCGACCTCGTGCACGCGGCATGCCTGCCGAGCTCGGCGTTTGGAGGCTTCCTTAAAACACGGCGCTGGCAGTGCTGTCAAGCCGGAAATCCAGGGACAAACGGCCAGTTTTGCGTGGCTGAGGGGTGTGCGGCAGGGACCGCCCACCCGCGCCGGTGAACCACAAACCGGATCCCGGGAATCAAGTTCTTGGATTCCAGCCACGCGAGGACAGGAGGCCACAGACCGCCCTTCCGCCGCGGCCGTTTGACGCCGCGCGGTCCGTGGCGTGATACTCCTCGTTCAGAAGCGAGGTCCTCATGCGTCGTCTGTGCTCTCCCCGCGTGCTGCTGGCGGTGGCTGTCGTGGCCGCCCTCCCCGTTGCCGGACTGATCGCCTCGGCGCGCGCCGCCTCCGGTATGGCGACGGCGGCCGACGCGTTCCTGGCGAGCCTCACGCCCGAGCAGAAGCAGCAGGCGGTCCTGCCGCTCGAAGGGGAAGAGCCGACGCCGGTGGCACTACATCCCCAACGAGATGTTTCCGCGGAAGGGGCTTCAGCTGAAAGACATGACCGAGGCGCAGCGGACGCTCGCCCACGACCTGATGAAGACGGGCCTCAGCCAGCGCGGCTTCATGACCGCGACGTCGATCATGGCGCTCGAGGACGTCCTGCATGCCATCGAGGCCGCGGCCGGCGACCCGGGCGCTGGCGGTCGGCGCTTCGCCCGCAATCCGCTCGAGTACTACTTCACCGTCTTCGGCACGCCGGCGGCCAAGGGCACCTGGGGCTGGCGCGTGAACGGCCACCATCTCTCGCTGAACTTCACGATCACCAACGGCTCCGGCGTGGCGACGTCGCCGACGTTCTTCGGATCCAACCCCGCGGAAGTGCGCGACGGGCCGAAGAAGGGCACGCGCATTCTCGGACCGATGGAGGATGCCGGCTACGCCTTGATCGCCGCGCTCGACGACCCCCAGCGCGCCACCGCGATCATCCAGAAGGATGCGCTGAACGAAATCGTGACGCAGAACAAGCCGGCGATCGATCCGCTGTCACCCGACGGGCTGTCGGCCTCCACGATGACCCCCGCGCAGCGCGACCTGCTGATGAAGGTCATCGACGCGTACGTGTCGCAGATGACCGACGACGTCGCCGCAGAGCGGATGGCGCGCATCACGAAGGCCGGCGTCGAGAAGATTGCGTTCGCGTGGGCCGGAGAGACCGAGCGAGGCAAGAAACACTACTACCGCGTGCAGGGCCCGACCTTCCTGATCGAGTTCGACAACGCGCAGAACGACGGCAACCATATCCATTCCGTCTGGCGCGACTTCACCGGCGACTTCGGACGCGATCTGCTCCGCGAGCACCTCGCCGCCGACCCGCACTGAGGCTGTCCGCCGGAGGCTGTCGGCCTCGCGGTGACCGTAATCTTCAGCCTGCCTCGAATCACCTCTGGCAGCGCGGCGAAGATCGGTGCGTCCGGTGTGTCTCACATTTCGTCGCTGTACATCCGGGCCGGTTCGATCGGGCTCGGGGATGCCGATGGCACGAATAGCCGCGCAACGTCGTCATCCAGGCGATGCTGACGCTCAACCGGCCACGGAACTGGAAGTCGGGCAGGCGCATCGCGACTAGCATCTAGTTTCAGCGGTGCTGTTGAACGGCCTCACGGGCCCGAAGTCGGCGACAAGATTCGCTATCCCGGGCGGCATCATGGTGCCGACGCCCTGGGGTCAGACCCGTCACCGAACTGCAGCTTGATTCGGCCGCCCGAGGGTCCGATTGCCTGGTTTTGACGCCGCCCCGGGTCAGACCCCACCCCGCGGTCCGGGGTCAGACCCCAACACGGACCCCAACGGTGCGGTTTCGGGTTGCCGTCGGCCAGAGGGCCGGTTGCGTATACGCTACAGCTGTCGATGGACGGCATCAACGTGGGGCACGCCGGTTGCGCAGGGCGCGGGGGAGACGCCGACGACGGTGATTCCTTTTGCGCCGGCGCAGGCACGATTCATCCGCATCACCCAGACCGGTGCCGCGGCGAACGGTGAGTTCTGGGGCATTCAGCAGGTTCGGCTCTACGGGAGATCCGGCCATTAGCCGCCCCACCGCTCGCTCGTGGCCGTCGCGGGTCCTGCAGTTCGCGCTGGCGTCGCCGCAGACGGGCCTCGTGCTGGTGATCGTGCTCCTCGCCGCGACGCTGACGGTCTTCGCCGGCTCGCACGTCGATCAGCGGACCGGCGCGACGGTCAACAACTTCCTGAACTCGTACACGCTGATCCAGACCGCCACCGACGCGAGCTTCTTCGCGATCATGGCCGTTGGCGCAACGATCGTCATCATCTCCGGCGGGATCGACCTGTCGGTCGGATCGGTCTACGCGCTCGCCGGCGTGACGACCGCGATGGTCCTGCGATCGGCTGGACCCTTCGCGCCGGTGACCACGGCGTTCCTCGCGCTCGGGGTCGCGCTCTGCGTCGGTCTCGTCTGCGGCGCGGTCAACGGCGGGCTCGTGGTGGGCCTCGGCGTGCACCCGTTCATCATCACGCTCGGCACGATGTGGATCGTGCGCGGGATCGCGTTCGTCGCGAGCAGCGCGGAGAGCATCCTGCTCCCGAACGCGCTGACGCGCGTCGCCAAGGCGTCGCTCGGCTTCGGCGACGCCCTCTATCCTGTCCCGATGCTCGTGATGCTGCTCGTCGCGGCACTCGGCAGCGTGTACCTGACGCGGACCGTCCACGGCCGGCACGTGTTCGCCATCGGCGGCAACGTCGAAGCCAGCCGTTTCTCGGGCGTGCCCATCAGCCGCGTGAAGATGCGCGTCTTCCTGCTCGCGGGCCTGACGGCCGGCATTGCCGCCTTCATGGGCGCGAGTTTTTACGGCTCGGCCTCGTGCGCGGATGCGACCGGCTACGAGCTGTACGTGATTGCGTCAGCCGTGGTCGGCGGGGCCAGCCTGTCCGGCGGAAAGGGCAGCGCCGTCAGCGCGCTGCTCGGCGCCCTGCTGATCGTCCTCATCCGGCAGTCGATACGGACGCTGCACTTCGACCAGAATTACGAATGGATCATCATCGGATGCGCGATTATCATCGCCGTCGTGCTCGACCAGGCCAGCGGACGTTTGACGACCCGCCGGCTGGCCGCTCGATCGGTGAGAGGCTAGTCGCATGCCATCCAGCATCGGAGCGTTCATGACCAGCAGACACAAGGATCTTTTCGTCGTCGCTCTCGTGGCGGTCTTCGCGGCCGCATGCGGCGGCTCGCAACCAGCGTCGACGACCGGGCAAGGCGCCAAGCACCCCGGCCACCGGCCTCAAGATCGGCGTCATCGCCAAGAGCTCGACCAACCCGGTCTTCCTGTCCGCCAGGACCGGCGCCGAAGCCGCGGCCAAGGAGCTGTCGGCGAAGTACAACGTCCCCGTCGAGATCGCGTGGCTGACGCCGCCCACCGAGGACGGGCAGGTGCAGGCGCAGCGCATCGCGCAAGCGGTCAACGAAGGGCGCGAACGCGATCCTGATCTCCTGCTCCGATGCCGGCAAGGTCAACGGCGCCATCGACGACGCCGTCGCGCGCGGCGTGGCGGTGATGACCTTCGACAGCGATGCGCCCGACTCGAAGCGCTTCGCTTTCTACGGCGTGGACGACGTGAAGACGGGTCAGGCGGTGATGGAGGAGCTGGCCAAGCAGATGGGCGACAAAGGATCGATCGCGATCCTCGCGGGCAACCAGAACGCGCCCAACCTCCGCAAGCGCGTCGAGGGCGTGAAGCAGGCGGCCGCGAGTCACCCCGGCATCAAGATCATCGACACCTTCTACCACATCGAAACGCCGCAGGATGCGGCGGCCGAAGTCATCCGCGTCCAGAACGCGTATCCGCAGATTCAAGGCTGGGCCATGATCGGCGGCTGGCCGCTCTTCACGCAGACGCTGCTGACGGATCTGGATCCCAAGAAAGTCAAGATCGTCGCGGTCGACGGCCTGCCGGCGGAGCTCGCCTATGTCGACAAGGGGCTCGCGCCGGTGCTCCTCGCGCAGCCCACGTATCTGTGGGGCTACATCTCCGTGCAGCGCATCTTCGACAAGGTGCACTTGAAGAAGGACGTGCCCGCGATCATTCCCATGGATCTCGTGCGGGTGACGAAGGACAACCTCGGCACGTGGGCGCGTCAGCTCAAGACGTGGGGCTTCACCGACGTGCCGCCGGAATACCTGACGCTGCCGTGACGCCGACGGCCGCGGTCCGGTTCGATCGCGTCACCAAGCGGTTTCCCGGCGTGGTGGCGCTCGAGGACGTCACGTTCGAGATCGCCGCCGGCGCGTGCCACGCGCTGTGCGGCGAGAACGGCGCCGGCAAGAGCACGCTCGGAAAGATCCTGTCCGGCATCCACGAGGCCGACAGCGGCCAGATCCTCCTGGATGGACGGCCGGTCCGCTTCGCCTCGCCCACCGACGCGCTCGCGGCCGGCGTGGGCATGGTGCATCAGGAGCTCTCGTTCTGCGAGAACCTGACCGTCGCCGAAAACCTCTGCCTCGGATCGCTCCCGAACGCCGCCGGATTCATCTCGCTGCGCGAGATGCGGCGCCGCGCGACGGAGATGCTGGCCCCGATCGCTCCAACGATCGACGTCAACCGTGCGGTCGGCGAGCTCACGATCGGCCAGCAGCAGATGCTGCAGATCGCGGGCGCGATCGCACACGGCGCGCGGATCATCATCTTCGACGAGCCGACGAGCAGCCTCTCGCAGCACGAAGCGGATCGGCTCTACGAGCTGATCGTCCGGCTGCGCGACCGCCACGTCACGTGCATCTACGTCAGCCATCGTCTCGAAGAGATCTTCCGGTTGTGCGATCACGTGACCGTGCTCCGCGACGGCCGGCACGTGGCCACGAAACCATCGCCGAAGTCGATCGCGCCGCGCTCGTCGAGATGATGATCGGACGGCGGCTGGAGGACTACTTTCCGGCGCACGTCGGCGCCGACGCGGGCGACGAGCTGCTGCGCGTCGAGCACCTGTCGAGTCCGGGCAGCTTCACCGACGTGTCGTTCGCCGTGCGAACGGGCGAGGTGGTCGGGTGCGCAGGGCTCGTCGGCGCCGGCCGTTCGGAAGTCGCGCGCGCGATCTTCGGGCTCGATCCGCTGGCCACGGGCGACGTCCTCGTGCGCGGCCGCCGCGTGGAGAGACGCAGCCCCGCGGACGCGATCGCGCTCGGCATCGGCCTGGTCCCCGAGGATCGAAAGCGTCAGGGCCTGGTGCTCTCGATGAGCGTGCTCGAGAACGGAACGCTGTCGATTCTTCCGAGGCTCGCGCACTTCGGGTTCATCGATGGCGCGGCCGAGCGCGAGAAGGTCAGGCCGTTTTTCGAGCGGCTGAACGTCCGCGCCGGACGGCTCGACGTGCCGGTCGCGGCGCTGTCCGGCGGCAACCAGCAGAAGATCGTCCTCACGAAATGGCTGGCCGCGGAGTGTCCGCTGCTGATCTTCGACGAGCCGACACGTGGCGTGGACGTCGGCGCGAAGGCCGAGATCCACGCGCAGATCGACGAGCTGGCGTCCGCAGGCGCCGCTATTCTGCTCATCTCCAGCGAGCTGCCGGAGGTCCTCAACCTCTCGACCCGCATCCTCGTCTTCCGCGAAGGCCGGATCGTCGGCGAGCTCCCGCGCGCCGCCGCGACGCAGGATGCGGTGATGCGGATGATGGCGGGGGTGGCGTAGGACGACTTCGCTGCGGTGTTAATAGTGCTGAGAGTTCGGGCGGTGCTTGGAGGTGCTCGTGCTGCGGGTGCTGGATAGGTGCTAGTGGCGCTCGACTTCGAAGTCGATTGGCACCTGCAGCACGGCCGAGCACCGCTAACGCCAGCACCTCGAGCACCCGCAGCACCTCCAGCACCTTTACGCATGACGTCGTATCAGATAGACCTGCTTCGCCTCCTCCAACAGTCTGTCGCACCCCCTCGCCGTCAGCGCCATCATCGTCAGCGTCGGATGCTTGTCGCCGGTGGACGGAAAGGCGTTGCCGCCGAACACGTAGAGGTTCGGGATGTCGTGGGTCCGGCAGAAGGCGTCGAGCACGCCGTCCTTCGCGCTCACGCTCATGCGCGCGGTGCCGACCTCGTGAATCGAGCCGCCGAGCGGGCGGCGCGTGGGACGCGGCGTGGCTGCGCGCTCGGTGCTCTGTCCGGCAGCGTCTCGCGGCGGCGGCGCATCGGGTGAGCCTGGCGCGCCGGGAAACCCCGCGGGCGTCGCCGGCTCCGGCAGCACTTCCCCGCCGGCCTTTCGAAAGAGCTCCTCGGCGCGCTGCTGGAAGTCCTCGATCAACTTGTAGTCGTTGTCGCTGTGCGTGAAGTGGATCTTCAGCACGGGAATGCCCCAGCGATCCTTGACCTCCGGATCGAGCTCGACGAAGTTGTCCTTGCGCGCGAGCATCTCGGCGCCGGCGTTCCAGATGCGCGCCTGCGCGACGTAGCGGCTCTTCACCTCCTTCTTCCACGCGGATCCGTAGCCCGGCAGATTCGCCGCGAACTGCGGATACTCGGTCTGACCGCCCGTGGCGTTCATGACGTAGCCGCGGATGAAGTCCTTTCGCTCGGTCTTCCGATCGATGTTCTGAAAGTTGGGGATCGTGATCCCCGCCTGCTTCCCGTCGTCGAGCCGGCTGGGTCCGCCTGTCAGCTTCGGCAGGAACCCGCTGACGCCGCCGCCGCCGACCTGGTCCATCATGTACTGGCCGAGCGTGCCGCTGGAATTGGCGAGGCCACCGGCGGCCGAGAGCAGGAGCAGCCTGGTGTTCTCCAGCGTCGATGCCGCGAGAATGACCCAGGTGGCGTCCACGTCGACGGCTTTCATCGTGTGGCGCTCGATGTAGGTGACACCCTGCGCACGGTTCTCGCGGTTCATCCGCACGCGAGCGACGACGCTGTCGGTGAGGATGTCGAGCCGGCCGGTCGCCAGCGCCGGCGGCAGCGTGACGGCGATCGGGTTGAACATCGCGCCGACGTCGCAGCCGTTCACGCAGTTGCCGCAGTAGTGGCACGCCGGCCGCCCGTTGTGCGGCTGGGTCAGTTGCGCGAGACGCCGATGCGTCGACGGCCAGCCGAGACTCTTGCAGGCCGCTGTGAAGATCGTTTCGGCGCAGTTGAGCGGCATCGCGGCAGAAAGACGCCGTCAGGAAACTGCGGAAGCCCTCGCGCGCGATCCGCTCACGCCGATGAACCGCTCGACGCGATCGTAGTACGGCGCCATGTCGGCATACGAGACCGCCCAGTCCATGCCGTATCCGTCGCGTGACGCCGCCTTGAACTCGTAGTCGGCCATCCGGTCCGTCGCGCGCGCCCAATGCAGCGTCCGGCCCCCGAGGCAGCGCGAGCGTCCCCACCGGTACGTCGTCTCGGGCGACGTCGTGTAGGGATTCTCTTCGTTGTCGATCATGATCCGGTAGTTGCGTTCGCTCCCCGCGTAGCGCCGCAACAGCCCCGGCTTGCCCAGCCCGCGGTAGTCCATCTGGTAGAGAAAGGTGTGATGGAAATCCTGAGCCGGATCCACGCGCGCACCAGCCTCGAGCAGCAGCACGCGCATCCCGGCGCGCGTCAGCTCCATGGCGGCCCACCCGCCGCACGCGCCCGAGCCGACGACGATGGCGTCGTAACTGGTCATGGAAGTGTCATCGAGATGCTAAAGGTGCTGAGGGTGCTGGAGGTGCTAAGAGTGCTGGTGCTGAAGGTGCTAACGGCAAGGTGCTCAACGAGGCGACCGCGTCCAAACTGCACTCAGCAGCGCTAGCACTAGCACCTTCAGCACCGCTAGCACCAGCACCATCAGCACCGCCAGCACCCTTAGCACCAGCACCGTTAGCACCCCAGCACCTTCAGCACCATTAGCACCACAGTGTCCTATCATCCGCCCGCCTATGTTCTTCGTGCTCGCACGCGGGGAAGTGTGGCGTTGAACGAGTTGCCTTTGTAGTCGAGCGTCTCGATCATTCCCGCCCGGGAGGTGTAGAACGCAAACGTGTTCTGCTCCTTGATCAGCCGGTACGCGAAGTACGCCGGATGCGTGGCCGTCGGATCGCGCTCGGGTTTCGACATGGCTTCTACGAGCGCGAGCCGGCGAGCCTGGTCCGCATCGTGAAAGCCGGCGTCCTTCACGGCCCGCATCGCGTCACGCCAGCGTGTCTGCGGACCCGCTGGCGACGCCTGCAGGATGAAGTCGATGAAGTGCGCGCAGTGCGCCTCGTGCGCGCCAGGAGTCTCGTCGGTGGGGATCAGAATCTCGGTGAACGCGCGAAGCGCGTCGAAATCCGGCGGCTCGAAGAACTTCGGCGCGTAATTCGCGAGCAGCGGCGGCTCGGCCGGCTGCCAGCCTGACTGCTGCCCGTGGGCGTGCCCGGCGCGGCGAGAACCACGCGCGCAGAAACTCGGCCGCGTTCGGCAGCGCGACGGCGCAGGCCGCCATGTTGAGGAACTCACGCCGGCCGATTCCGTGTGTCGGCATCCGTCATCCGCACGCTGTCATCCGCCATCCCAATTCTAGAACGTCGCCGGCTCGATGCGGCGCATGACGAAGAACACGCTGGCCATCGCGAGCAGCGGCAGCACGCCCGCGCCGACGAACACCGGCGTGTACGAGTAGCGATCGACGATGGCGCCCGTGAGCAGCATCGCGACGAGCGTGGACGAGCTGTCGCCGAATCCGGCGATGCCGTTGACGCGTCCGGCGAGCTGCTGCGGCACGATGTCGCCCACCGCGCCGATGTAGGTCGCGGCGACCCACTGGTTGCCGAACAACGCGAGCCCCATCAGGCCGAGCGCCGCGTAGTCGTTGGACACGAACGGCATGACCATGCTGAGCGCGCCGAGGCCGAAGGCGCCGGCGAAACCCAGCTTCCGCCCGCGATCGATCGATCCGGTCAGCTTCACCAGACGATCCGTCAGCAGCCCGCCGACGACGTTGCCGGTCATGCCGAAGAGGTTCGGCAGCGACGCGAAGATCCCGATCGCGAGGAACGACATGCCTCGGCCGGTGCGCAGGTACTGCGGCAGCCACGTCCAGTAGAAGGTGGTGATGGGACCCGAAAACACGCGAATCAGGAACAGACCCAGCACCTGGCGGTTCCGAATGAGCTGCCCGAGCGTGACCGCCGGGCCGGCCGCGGTCGTGCCGCCGCCGGCAGGCTTCACCGAGACGGCCGCCATCCGATCCTTGTCCGGAAAGATCGCCAGCCACGGCAGCAGCCAGAGGAGCCCGAGCGCCGTCGGCACGATGAACGCCATCGGCACGCTCAGGCCCAGCCGCTCGCGCAGCAAGCGCGAGCACGAACAGCGGCGCGATCACCGATCCGAGCTGCGCGCCCGCGTTGAAGACGCCGCCGGCGGTCGAGCGGCTCGCGCCGGGAAACAGGCCCGCGATCGCCTTGATCCCCGCGGTGTAGTTGCCGCACTCGGTCAGGCCCATGAGGAAGCGCAGAACGATGAACCCCGCGAGCGACGACACCAGCGCCTGGGCGCCGCCGACGACCGACCACGCGGCAAAGATCGTGGCCAGTCCGATCCGGGTGCCGACGCGATCCATGAACGACCCCGCCGGCACCTGGCCGATCATCATGCCGATCTGGAAGGAGACCGCGATGTAGGCGAACTGCGTGGCCGACCACTTGTTCGCCTCGCGCAGGATGGGCGCGAGCACGTTGATGATCTGGCGATCGAGCAGGTTGATCGCCATCGACGCCGACAGCAACGCGACGATCGTCCACCGCGTCTTCGACGAGAGGCCCACGCTGTTCGCGGTGCCGGTCGTCATGACGGGATCGTGTGGCGGCGCGGATGTGCCGGGCCTGCTGCGCGCGGGTTCCCTCGCGCGCCTCGATCGCCGTCCACTGCCGTGTCGCGACCGATCGCTGCAGCGCGTCCAGCACCCGCTGCACTTCCAGCGCGTCGGCGAAATTGGGATGAAAGTCGGCGCCGCGCGAGACCGCGTCGAGGAACTCCGCCAGTGTGGCGATGAAGGTGTGCTCGTAGCCGATGATGTGCCCCGGGCGCCAGAAATTCGGAAACACCGGGTGCTTCATGTCGGTGACCAGCAGGTCGCGCGCGCCCTGCTCGACCGATGGCGTTGTCGCGTCGAGGAACTGGAGATGGTTGAGCCGCTCCAGATCGAAGCGCAGCATGCCGCCCGACCCGTGCATCTGAAAGCTGTTGGAGTTCTTGCAGCCGATCCCGAAGCGCGTCGCCTCGAACGTCCCGACGCTGCCGTTCGCGAACTTCAGCATCGCCAGGAATGCATCGTCTATCGGGCGATCGGGCATGAAGGTGCGGGTCGTGGCAATCCCCTCCTGCACCGGACCGTTCAGGTACATCGCGGTGTCGAGCAGGTGCGTGAGCAGATCGTCGGCGACGCCGGATCCGGCCTGGGCGCGATCCATCTTCCACGTGCCGGCGCGCGAAGTATCCGGACCCCACTGCTGGCGGTAGGCGGCGTCGTAGTGGTAGACCGTGCCGAGGCGTCCCTGGTCGATCAGCTGCTTCGCGTAGGCGATTGCCGGCACACGCCGGTAGTTGAACCAGACGAGCGTGGGCACCCGCCGCGCCGCGTCGGCCATCGCGGTCGCCTCGGCAAGCGACAGCGCCAACGGCTTCTCGCAGAGCACCATCTTGCCGGCCTGCGCCGCGGCAATCGAGACCTCCGCGTGCAGGTAGTTCGGCAGCGAGACGTCGACCGCGTCGATGTCCGAGCCGCTCGATCACGGATCGCCAGTCGGTGGTGGTCTCTTCCCATCCCCAGCGATCCGCCATCGCCGCGAGCGACGCCGCGTCGCGTCCGCACAACAGCCGGCGACGGACACGATACGGGCAGTCGTAGAAGTGCTCGACCTGGCTGTAGGCGTTCGAATGCGCCTTGCCCATGAAGCCCTGACCGAGCAAGGCGACGCGGAAGTCGGGTTTCATTCCAGGTTCTAGGGTTCGGAGTTCATCGGTTCTCAAGGTTCGGGTTCCAGGTTCTGGAGGTTCTAAGGTTCTCGCGTTCGTCGGGTTCTGAGGTTCTCGTGGGTTCGTCAGGTTCGGCGCCGGTTCCGACGTTCGAGGCCCCGAAGCTCGAACCCCAGAACCGCAGGCCTCCGAACCACGAGAACCCGCGAACCCCGAGAACCTGAGATCGCCGTCTAGAGCGCCTTGCTTCCGCGCGTGGACTCGTCCCATCCGAGCGGCTGACCCTTTTGCAGCGACTCGAGCGCGAGCAGGCACGGGAGCGCGGAATGATAGCCGACCTCCATGTCGGCGTTCGGCTTCGATCGCGACTTCACGCAGTCGAGGAAGTTCCGGGTGTGCACGTCGAGCGGATAGTCCTCTTCGACACCGCCGCGCGGGTTGATGTACATCTTCGCGTCGATCGGCGGCGGCTGGTTGCCTCGTCCCCCACCGCCGCGGCCGCCCCCTTGACCCGGTGCGCCGCCCGGCGCAATCGCGGTCCCACCCGCGCCGAGCGTCACGCCGCCGGCCGTCGGCGGCGGCGGCGGACCCTGCTTGCGAATCACGTGCGGCACGATGGGCCGAACGGCATAGCCCTGACGATTCACCTGCAGCGATCCGCGGTTGCCGACGAAGAAGACGCCCCAGTTCTCGATGCCGTCTCCCATGTAGACCTCGCCGTTGGCGAACGTCATCAGGAAGTTGTCGTAGAGCCACGAGATCGAAAACGAGTCGGGCACCATTTCCGGGTCCGCGTCCGGCACCGTCAGAAACGCCCCGTTCGCCATCGTCTTCAGCGGGACTTTCGCGTCGGCGTTCATGAACCAGTGCGCGACGTCGACGTGATGCGCACCCCAGTCTCCGACCAGGCCGCTGCCGTAGGCGTACCAGGCGCGGAAGCCGAGACGCGTTGGCTTGAACGGGCGCTTCGGTGCGTCGAGCTGCCAGAGATCCCAGTCGAGGCCTGCGGGGACCGGCTGCTCCGCTTCCTTGGGCCGCGCGTACGTGCCGGGCTGCACGATGAGGACCTGCGTGACGGTGCCGAGCGTTCCCTGATCGAGGATCTTCTTGGCCTCGATGAAGTGATCCCAGCTGCGCTGGTGTGTGCCGATCTGGACGACCTGCTTGCTCTTCCTGTACGCGTCCAGCATGGCGTTCACGCGTGGAATCGAGTTCGACGCGGGCTTCTCGCAGTACACGTCCTTGCCGGCGGCGATGGACTCCACGAGAATCTTGCTGTGCGAATGGTCAGGCGTGGCGACGAGGACCGCATCGACGTCCTTGCGATCGAGGATCCGGCGGTAGTCGACGACGGTCTCCAGCTTGAAGGTCTGACGCGCGGGGGTCATCCACTGATCGAGCTTCGCCTTGTTCACTTCCGCGGCCGCGACGAACTGACAGTCAGCGCGGCCAGCTCGACTGAAAGAATCGAACACGCGTCCCGACCGGTTGCCGCAGCCGATGACCGCCATGCGGATCCGATCGTTTGCCCCTTGCCATCCGAACAACGGCCGGGTGGCCGCGACGGTCAGCGCGGCCGCCGACGCTTTCAGGAAGTCACGCCTGCTCTCCATGCACCTTGTCTCCTTGAGCGATTTGCGCTCGGAGCCTACACCTGATTCACCAGACGCGCAAGCGACTCGGTATACAATTCGCGCCCGCAGTCAGACAATCCACCGGCACATGGAGCCCTTCAGCCATCGATTTGGTATACAATCCGCGCCCGCCATGCCACCAGGACCGGGCGGCTCGGGTGCATCCCGAGAGGAGCCAGAGATGACGCGCACTGACCTCGTGATCCTCGTTGCGGCCGCGCTTGCCGCCGGCGCGGCAGTGCCCGCGCGCAGCGGTCAGCAGCCACCGACTGCCCAGCGGGGGGCGGACTTCATCGGCAACCCGCTGCCGCCGCCGCCCATGCACGTGCCCGGACGGCTTCACGCCGATCTTCAACGGCAAGGACCTGACCGGATGGCACGTGAGCACCACGAACCATCACGGCACGACCCCCGACTATCACGTGATGCACGGATTGATCGTGGGCACGCAGCAGCCTCTCGGCGGCGGGGGCATCCTGCTCACGGACAAGAAATACAAGAACGTCGAGGTCTACGTCGAGGTGAAGCCGGACTGGGGTTGTGACAGCGGACTGTTTTTCCGCTCCACCGAATCGGGCGAGGCCTATCAGGTGACCATGGACTACCTGCCGGACGGCGCGATCGGCGGGATCTACGGTGAAGGGCTTCAAGGGGTGGGTGGCGCGTCCCTCGTCAGGAACACCATGGACGAAAGTCTGGAAGCGCGAGGACTGGAATACCGTGCGCGCGCGAATTGTCGGCGACGTCCCGCATATCACCGTCTGGATCAACGACGAGCAGGTGACCGACTTCACCGATACGGCCAATCACGCGGCCAACGGGATCACCGAGGGACCTCTCGCGATTCAGGTCCACGGCGGGAGCGGTGGGTGCCCGGCGGATTCTGGCGGTGGCGGGTGATCGCGGTGAAAGAGCTGCCGAACTGATCCGGCGATTGGCTGGATCGCGTACACCTGACGGGTCAGGGCTGCCTCGACGGAAGGGGGCTGGCGAGCGTGGCCGAGCGCGAGGATGCCGAACAGGCCGCAGAACGCGAGCACTCGCTGCACCGACGGGCTGTATGCAACCCGCGCCGCGGCGCAGGAAACGGTTGACGAACGCACCGGCATCCCGTAGCGTGACAGTCATCCGTCGCGGCGTCGCGGACGGGACGCCGTGCCGTGCTGTGCAGGCGCTCGCAAGCGCGGTTCGCCACGAGCCGGTGGCGCATGCGACCGGCAGTTCCTGCACAGCACAGCAGGGCGTCTCGAGATCGAGCGTTACGCGGTCGCTTTCAGCAGCTCGAGATCGATCGAGATCTTGATGTCGTCGCCGACGGCGACGCCGCCCGCCTCCAGCAGCTGATTCCACGTCAACCCGAAGCGGCTCCGCTTGATCTGCGTGCGCGCGCTGAAGCCCGCGCGTTCGCCACCCCATGGATCCTTGCCGCGGCCCTCGGCGGTCACGTCGAGCGAGACCTCCTCGGTGACGCCACGAATCGTCAGATCGCCGACCAGCGTGAAGCCGTCGTCGGACTTCTGGATGAGGCGTGAGCTCCGGAACGTGATCGTCGGAAACGTCTCGGCCTCGAAGAAGTCGGCCGACCGCAGATGCGCGTCACGCTGCGGCTCGCGCGTATCGATGCTGGCGACGCCAATCGTAATGTCGGCCTGGCTCTTCGACAGATCGGCTTCATCGATCCGGACGGTTCCCTGCACGTCTGCGAAGCGGCCTTTGACGGTCGTGATCATCAGGTGGCGGACGGCGAACTCGACGTGGCTGTGGGTGGGATCGATCGTCCAGGTGGTAACGGGTTCGGCTTGCACGGTGGTGCTCATTTTCATGTCTCCATCAGGTTCGGGGTTCGGGGTTCGGGGTTCGGTGGTCGGGTTCAGGGTTCAGGGTTCGTGATTGGGTTCACGGTTCACGGTCGGGTTCGGGGCTACAGGTAACCGCGCTGGTCAGCCACCCTCGAACATCGAACCAGTCTTGAACCCCGAACAACTCTTGAACCCCGAACAACAAGAACCCGGCCCTACGAACATACATTACGTATCTAACTTCCACAATATATGTGACTATACTTAAGTAAGTTTATTGTGTCAAGTACTCAACTACGGTAGAATGACAGCATGGGCTTGAAACCCGAGCTGTGCGGGCGGTTTCACCGCGCGGTCGAGCTGGTGGGGCGGCGGTGGTCGGGAGCGGTAATCCAGCTCCTGCTGCAGCGGCGCCTGCGCTACGCGGAGTTGCGCGACGCGATTCCCGATATCAGCGATCGGATGCTGTCGGAGCGTCTGCGCGAGCTCGAGACCGAAGGGATCGTCGCTCGCATCGTCGTCCCCGAGACGCCCGTGCGCGTGGAGTACGAGCTGACCGCGAAGGGACGGGCTCTGGAACATCCGCTTGCCGCGATTGGCAAGTGGGCGGAACGGTGGATCGATGAGTCGCCGCGGCAGACGCGGCACGCGGCGCGGCGGGCAAGCCGGCGCGGCGGTCCGCTTCCTGAGTCGGAGGGAGATCGGAGGTGGGAGGCGGGAGGTCGGAAGCACCAAGTCCCGACCTCGATCTCCGTCCTCCGTCCTCCGCCGGATCACGATGCCGCGGCGGCCAGCAAGTCCTCGAGCGTCCAGCCGAGCATCCCCCCAATCCGCTCGATGGTGACGTCGGGCGCGGCCAGCGTCTTGACGCGCGGGTCCGTGACGTAGTGTCCCTGCTTCGGCCACACGGTCGTGACACGGCTCCCCCAGTGTGACTTGATGGCGTGAAGGAGCCACAGCTTGTCGTCCACCATGACGTAACGTTCGGCGGGATAGCGTCGCTCCACATCCTCGAGCTCCAGCTCCTTGTGCACGTAGATCAGGACCTGGTGCTCGACGCTCTCGAGCAACCCCGATCGCTCGATCTTTCTCGGCTGGAACACCACGTCGCCATCCGACAGGATGACCGCGGGTCCCGCGGTGCGCGCGCGCTCCACGACGTCGAGGGACTCAGGGAACAGCCGGTTGGCGAAGGGGTAGTTGATGAGAAACGACGAGACGGTCAGCACGTTCGAGTCGCGCGGGTGCTTCGTGCGATAGCGCTGGAGCGCGCCGAGGTAGTCGGCGTAACCCAGCTCGCGACGGAGCAACTCGAAGATCTCCCAGTATTCCTGCTGGCGCTCCTGACCGAGCTCGCGGTCCATGAACCGCATCAGATCGGCAACGACGTGGTCGTTGTCGAGGAGGGTGTTGTCCACGTCGAGCAGCGTGACGACTGGATGCATGTGGTCGATTATGGGTCTCGGCTTTGCGCCTCCGCAATTTGATAATCTGTCCTGATGGCCCCGGCCGCGTGATCGCGACATGGGAGCGGCAGCGACGGATCCGATTCGTCAGGGGCGCGTCGAAAGGACTGTACGTAAGATGAAGGCTCGTGCACTGACTCTGGTGATCCTGCTGGTGGCGGCCGCTCCGGCCGGCGCGCAGGTGACGGGGTCCATCTCCGGCCCTGTCAGCACTCCTCGGCCGCGCGCCCCCCAGAGCGCAGCCCCGCAAGCGCCGGCACCCGGCGGCGACAGCCAGAGCACCAATCCATTCTTCGGAAGCGTGCCGCAGGGACCGCCAACGCCGGAGCCGCTGTCGCTGTCGGCGAAAGACGCGGTCGATCGCGCGCTGAGGAACAACCTGGGCCTGCTCCTGCAGGAACAATCGGCGTCGGCCGCGGGCGGCGCCCGCTGGCGTGCGCTCGCCGAGCTGCTGCCGGATCTCACGAGCGGCGTCAGCGAACGGCGGCAGGTCATCAACCTCGAGGCGTTCGGGTTTCCCGCGAAGCCGTCGATCGTCGGGCCGTTCAACGTCTTCGACGCGCGAGTGTTCCTGTCGCAGCCCGTGCTGGACGTCAGCGCGCTGAACGATTCGCGCGCCGCGGACATGAACGTGAAGGCGGAGAAGTACGGCATCAAGAGCGCCCGCGACCTCGTCGTCCTGGTGACGGTGAACCTCTATCTCGAAGCCATCTCGGCCGACAGCCGCGTGACGATGGTGCGCGCACAGCAGGAGACGGCGGACGCGTTGTTCAAGCAGGCGCAGGACCTGAAGGCCAGCGGGCTGGTAGCCGGCATCGAGGTCCTGCGCGCGCAGGTGGAGCTGCAGACGCAGCGTCAGCGCCTCATCGCCGCGCAGAACGATTTCGAAAAGCTGAAGCTTCAACTGGCGCGGGCGATTGGTCTGCCGGTCGCGCAGGCGTTCGTGCTCACCGACAAGGTGCCGTACGCGCCGCTGCCCGCGATGACGCTCGATGTGGCGCTGGCCCGCGCGTATGAGTCGCGTCCCGACTACCTCGCCGCGCAGAGCCGCCTCGAGGCGGCGCGCGCCACGCGCCGCGCCGCCAACGGTGCGCTGCTGCCGTCGGTCAGCTTCGATGCCGACTTCGGCGCGATCGGACAGACGCGTCGACACCGCGCACAGCACGTACTCGTTTGGCGCCACCGTACGCGTCCCCATTTTCGACGGCGGCCGCACGCAGGCACGCCGGATCGAGGCCGACGCGTTCCTGAAGCAGCGTGAAGCGGAAGTGGCCGACTTCAAGAACCGCATCGAGTACGAGGTGCGCGCGGCGCTGCTCGACGTGCGGGCCGCCGACGAGCAGCTGCAGGCCACGCAGACCAGGGTGGAGCTCGCGACCGACGAGCTCCAACAGGCGCGCGATCGGTTCGGCGCAGGCGTCGCGAGCAACCTCGAAGTGACGCAGGCGCAGGAATCCCTGGCCAACGCGTCGGATATCTACATCGCCGCGCTCTACGCGCACAACCTCGCAAAGGCCTCGCTGGCCCGCGCGCTGGGGATCGCGGAGTCGGCCGTCAACGCATATTTCGGAGGACACCAGTAATGGCGGAGGAGGAGAAGGACAACGCGGCGCCGTCGCGATCGGGCCGATGGCGACTCATCGGCGTCGTCGTGACCGTGCTGATTCTGGTAGCGGGCGTGTTCTGGTGGCGCGCGCGCGGTCGCGAGTCGACCGACGATGCGCAGATCGACGGGCACATCACGCAAATCGCGCCGCGAGTCACGGGAACCGTCATCAAGGTGCCGGTCGACAACAACAACCGGGTGAAGGCGGGCGACCTGCTCGTCCAGATCGATTCGAGCGACTACGAGGTCGCGGTGGCGCGGGCGAGGGCGGAGCTCGCCGACGCGGAAGCCAACGCCACTGGCCGCGACAACGAACGTGCCGGTCTCGCGGGTCGAGACGCGAGCAGGCGTGAGCACGGCGGCGGGCGGCGTGCAGGAAGCCGAGGCGGGAGTGCGGGGAGCGGAGCAGCAGATCGAGTCGGCGCGGGCCAATCTGGTGGCGGCGCAGGCGCGGCAGGTCGAGAAGGAGACCGCGGCCACGAAAGCGGCGCACGACGTCGAGCGGTACAAGACTCTGGCCGCGAAGGACGAGATCCCGCAGCAGCAGTTCGACGCGGCAGCAATCGCAGGCGACGGCGGCGCGTGCCGCGGCAGACGCCGCGAAGTCCGATATCGCGGCAGCACAGGCGACCGTCGGCATGGCTGAAGAGCGCGCGCGTCAGGCGCGGGGTGCGGCGGCGCAGGCGCAAGCCAGTCTCGCGTCTGCGCAGACCGCGCCCGCAGCAACTCCAGATCACCCAGGCACGCGCAGCCGCCGCGGAGGCCCGCGTGAAGCAGGCGCAGGCGGCGCTGGCACAGGCGGAGCTGAACCTGCACTACACGACGCTCAAGGCGCCGGCGGACGGAGTCGTCAGCCGCAAGATCGTCGAGGTCGGTCAGGTCGTCCAGGTCGGACAGCCGCTGCTCGCGCTCGTGTCGCTCGCCGACGTCTGGGTCACCGCCAACTTCAAGGAGACGCAGCTTCGCTTGATGCGTGACGGTCAGCCCGCGACGGTCGAAGTCGACGGGCTCGGCGGCAAGGAGTTCAAAGGCGCACGTCGACAGCATCGCGGCAGCCACCGGCGCGAGGTTCAGCCTGCTGCCGCCGGAGAACGCCACCGGCAATTACGTGAAGGTCGTGCAGCGCGTGCCGGTGAAGATCGTGCTCGAGCCGGGCCAGGATCCCGACCGCCTGCTGCGACCCGGCATGTCCGTCACGCCGACGGTCTACGTCCGATGAACCGGTGAACTAGAAAACCCGAGAACCTGAGAACCCGAGAACCTGTTCTGTGTCCGACCAACATCCCCACGTCAACCCCTGGATCGTCGCGATCGCCGTCATGTTCGCGACGTTCATGGAGGTGCTCGACACCACGGTCGTCAACGTGTCGCTGCCGCACATTGCCGGCAGCCTCTCGGCGACGATTGACGAGTCGACGTGGGTACTGACGTCGTATCTGGTCGCCAACGCGATCGTCCTGCCGATGACCGGCTGGCTCGCGCGAAAGTTCGGACGCAAGCGGCTGCTGATGACCTCGGTCAGCGGCTTCACCATCGCGTCGCTGTTCTGCGGCCTCGCGCCGACCCTGCCGTTCCTCGTGGCGTTCCGCCTGATCCAGGGCGCCACGGGCGGCGCGATGCAGCCGCTGTCGCAGGCCGTCCTGCTCGAAGCGTTCCCGCCGCACGAGCGCGGCAAAGCCATGGGCTTCTGGGGCCTCGGCATCGTCGTCGCTCCGATTCTCGGACCCGTGCTCGGCGGCTGGCTGACCGACACGTACAGCTGGCGATGGGTGTTCTACATCAACCTGCCCGTGGGCATCGCGTCGCTGGTCATGACGCAGTTGTACGTCTTCGACCCCGCGTATCTGCGCCAGGAGATCAACAAGATCGATTACTGGGGAATCGGCCTTCTCGCGGTGTGGATCGGATCGCTCCAGATCGCGCTCGACCTCGGGCAGGAGCACGACTGGTTTTCCTCTCCGTTCATCACCTCGCTGGTCGTGACGTCCGCGATCGGCGTCGTCGCGTTCATCGTGCGCCAATGGCTCGCCAGCGAGCCAATCGTGGATCTCCGCGTCTTCAAGGAACGGACGTACAGCACCGGCGTCTTCTTGATGACGACGCTCGGGTTCGTGCTGTACGGGAGCCTCGTGCTGCTGCCGATCATGCTGCAGACGCTGCTCGGCTATCCCGCGCTGCAGGCGGGCATCGCGATGGCCCCCCGAGGCGTGGGATCGTTGATCGGCATGCCGATGGTGGGCCTGCTGATCGGAAAGATCGACGCGCGCAAGATGGTGGCGATCGGGCTGCTCGGCGGAGCGTTCACGTTGATCTGGCTCGGTCAGCTGAATCTCAACGCGGGTTACTGGGACATCTTCTGGCCGCAGTTCTTCCAGGGGCTCGCTCTGTCCGCGCTGTTCGTGCCGTTGACGACGATCAGCATGGATCGGATCCCGCGCGAGCGGATGGGCAACGCCACCAGCCTGTTCAACCTGATGCGCAATCTCGGCGGCAGCGTCGGCATCGCGGTGACCGGCACCATGCTGTCGCGCAACACCCAGGCGTATGTGAATGTCTACGGCGCGAACGTGGACGCCTACTCGCCTGCCACGCAGCGCGCGTTCGAGGCCGCACGAGGCGGGTTCATCGCGAGCGGCTCCGACCCCGTCACCGCGACCCAGCGCGCCTACGGAGCGCTGTTCGGGATGGTGCAGCAGCAGGCGTCGATCGTGTCGTTCGTTGGGCTCTTCCGACTGCTTGGGGTGATTTTCCTTCTGTTGCTGCCGCTGGTTCTGCTGATGAAGCGTCCGCGCGGCGGCGGACCGATGGCGGCGCACTGATCTTCATCGCCCGGCGCAGCGCGCGAAATGCCGCCAGCATCTCCTCGTAGCTGAAGTTCGCGTTGCGCCCGCTCGGGTTGGGCAGCACGAAGACACGGGCGCCGTGGATCGTTGCCTGCTGAAAACCTGGCGCGATCGCCAGCGTCGCCGACGAATCGCCCAGGACCTTCGCCAGCGCGCGGTAGAGCGTCACGCCGACGAGCACGACGATGGCCGGTCGAAAGCGCTCCACTTTTTTCTCGAGAATACGCCACCCCTCGAGATATTCAGCCGGCCGCAGATCGTCGATGCCGGGGCTCGGCCGCGCCACGACATTGGTGATGCCCAACCCCCACTCGGGCAGCCGCACGTCGTCGACGAACGTCAGCGGTTCGGTGACCAGTTTCGAGTGGTAGAGAAGCTTCCAGAAACGGTTGGACGGCCCGGCGAAGTGATGCCCGGTCTGCGCGGAGCGGACGCCAGGGTTGATCCCGACGAGCAGCACGCGCACGCCGGGGCCGATACGATCGGTCAGACGCAGATGCTGCCAGGACGGTTTAGAATTCTTCATTCCGCGTGGAGCGTGCCTTATGAAATGGCTGTTCAAGGAAGAACCGACACACTACAGCTTCGACAACCTCGTCGCCGACAAGAAGACGTCCTGGACCGGCGTGAAGAACCCGCTCGCCCAGAAGCACCTCCGGAGCGTGAAGAAGGGGGACGAGATCTTCTTCTACCATACCGGCGACGAGAAGTCCGTCGTCGGCATCATGCGGGCATCGGGAAATGCGTACCAGGATCCGGCGGACAAGACGGGCAAGCTGTCGGCGGTCGACGTGGCGCCGGTCAGCAAGCTCGTCTCACCCGTCACGCTCTCGGCGATCAAGGCGGACAAGCGCTTCGCCTCGTTCCCGCTGACGCGGCTGCCGCGCCTGTCGGTGATGCCGGTCACCGACGAGGAGTGGGAGCTGATAGTGGAAATGTCCAATGCAAAATGATGAATGCAGAATGCAGAAAGATTTCTGCATTGTGCATTGTGCATTATGCATTCGGATTTACTGAGGTTTTAGCAGCACAAACCCGAGAGGCGGCAGCGTCAGGCGCACGGAATCTGTCTGACCGTGGGCCGCGACAGCCTCGCTCGACACTTCACCGCCGTTTCCAACATTCCCACCGCCGTAAATCGCGGCGTCGCTGTTCAGCAGCTCGGTGTACCGGCCCGCTCGAGGAACGCCCAGCTGATATCCCTCGCGAGGTACCGGCGTGAAGTTCAAGACCGCGACCACGAAATCCTGACTGTTCGTGGCGCGCCGCGTGAAGGACACGACCGAGTTGTCGCTGTCGTTGCAGTCGATCCAGTGGAAGCCGCTGGATTCGAAGTCGCACTGGTAGAGCGCCGGCTCCGCTCGATATACGCGGTTCAGATCTCGCACGAACGCCTTCAGGCCTCCGTGGAGCGGCTCGTCGAGCAGGTGCCAGTCGAGGCTCTGGTCGTGATCCCACTCCCGCCCCTGGCCGAACTCGGATCCCATGAACATCAGCTTCTTGCCGGGGTGTGAATACATGTAACCGTAGAGCGCCCGCAGCGTTGCCGCCTTCTGCCAGTCGTCGCCGGGGATCTTGCCGAACATCGACCGTTTGCCGTGCACGACCTCGTCGTGCGAGAACGGCAGGATGAAGTTCTCGGTGAACGCGTAGAGCAGCGAGAACGTGAGCAGCCGGTGATGGTAGCGCCGGTAGACGGGATCGTGCTCGATGTACTCGAGCGTGTCGTTCATCCAGCCCATGTTCCACTTGTAAGTGAACCCGAGGCCCGCCGAGGTACGTCGGCCGGCTCACCGACGGAAACGCCGTCGATTCCTCGGCGACGGTAATCGACCCTGGATGTTCGCCGTGCGTGAGCGCGTTGAGCTGACGCAGGAAATCAATCGCGTCGAGGTTCTCACGCCCGCCGAACCGGTTGGGCACCCACTCCCCTTCCTGGCGCGAGTAGTCCAGGTACAGCATGGACGCGACGGCATCCACTCTGAGCCCATCCACGTGATACTCCTGCAGCCAGAACAACGCGTTCGAGAGCAGGAAATTGCGGACCTCGTTTCTGCCGTAGTTGAAGATCAGCGTGCCCCAGTCGCGGTGCTCTCCCTGACGCGGATCCTGATGCTCGAAGAGCGCCGTCCCGTCGAACCTGGCCAGCCCGTGGGCGTCCTTCGGGAAGTGGCCCGGGACCCAGTCCAGGATCACACCGATGTCGTGCCGATGGCACTCATCGACGAACGCCTTGAAGTCCTGCGGTGATCCGAATCGGCTGGTCGGCGCGTAGAACCCGATCACCTGATAGCCCCACGATCCCGAGAACGGATGCTCCATGACCGGGAGCAGCTCGATGTGCGTGAAGCCCATCTCCTTCACGTACGGGATCAACCGATCGGCGAGCTCGCGGTAGGACAAGTACCGGTTGTGCTCCTCGGGCACGCGCGCCCACGAGCCGAGGTGGACCTCGTAGATGCTCACCGGCCGCTGCAGCCAGGCGTTGCGGCTCTCCCGCTGCGTCATCCACTCATCGTCACGCCACGTGTAGTCGAGGCGCGTGACAATGCAGGCCGAGAGCGGCGGCACTTCGAACGCAAAGCCGAACGGATCGCACTTCAGCAGCAGCTCGCCGCGCACGTTCGACCGAATCTCGAACTTGTAGCGCTGCCCTTCGGTGACGCCCGGTAGAAAAATCTCCCAGATGCCGCTTGCGCCGAGCGAGCGCATCGGATGCAGACGTCCATCCCACCCGTTGAAGTCACCGACGACGCTGACGCGTTCGGCGTTGGGAGCCCACACCGCAAAGTGCGTCCCGTCGACCGCGCCCACCTTGGATGACGTGGGCGCCGAGCTTGTCGTAGATCCGCGTGTGGTTCCCTTCGCCGAAGAGATACAGGTCGTAGTCCGAGACGACCCGCCCATAGCGATACGGATCGTCGATCTCTGACGTGAACCCGCCCGGGTAGACCACGCGAAGGCGATAGTCGAAGATACTGTCGGCGTCCGGAAAACGCGCCTCGAAGATTCCGCTCGGGTGAACGCGCATCATCTCGATCACGCCATCGCCGCGCGAGACCGCGACGCGCTCCGCGGCCGGCTGAAACGTCCGGATGACCACGCCGGTGTCGAGCACGTGCGGACCGAGTATCGAGAAGGGGTCGCCGTGCCTGGCGCTCGCCAGCAGGTCGAACGCCGGAGCCTTGGGCTTCATCGGGGCAGCTCCAGCGCGTTGACGACCCACTCGCGGCGCGCCGATTCGGTTGGGCGATCGCCTGGTCCATCGAGTGACGTCACGCGCGCGGCCGAGTACCCGGGACACCATCCGGTGAGGCCCGTCAGCGCCGCGGACGCACCGATGAGACGAATCGGCCATCGCACGATGCCTGGCGTTCTCGACGCCAGCAACACCAGCAGCAGGCCGAAGCCGCCGCGAACGGCGCGTTCGAGGTCGCCGACGTTCTGGACCGTCACCCGCTCGAGCAGCTCCTCGCGCGTCAGGTCGCCTCGCTCGATCAGGGCGTCCGCCAGGCCGGTGTTGGGGGGCTCGACGAGGACGCGTCCACCAAGATCGATCGTCGGGGTTCGGCGTTGACCGGCGTTCAGGGCCTTGGCGCGCTCGAGCGCGTCGAGGTCCTCGTCGATGTTCAGATAGCGATGCGGCACGGACAGCCGTCTCAACTGCCGAAGCGATCGCCGCGTGTCTTCACACCAGTCAGCACCGTACACAATGATCATCAGAGCGCCACCAGGAGGGCGGCGCCCGACAGCCCAATCGCCATCAGGAGCAGCCAGGGAGCCACACGTTCGGCTGTCGACGACGCGCGCTCGACCGAGTGATCCGAGGCGCTCCACGACTCGATCTGCTGCCAGGAGAAGAACGTGCAGCCGAGCGTGGCGATCAGCAGCGCCCATCCGCTGCCCAGCAGCCAGCGGCCGCTGCCGGCGCGCATGCCCGGCATCCAGACGCCCAGCGCTGCCGACAACATCCACACGCCGAGCGCCATCAGCGCGATCAACCTGACCTGTGCGAGGGCGCGCTCCGCCGCCTGACGGCGAACCTCGGCGCGGAGCGCCTCCTCGGCACGCCGTCGCTCCGCCTCGAACTGCGCGCGCTCGAGATCCATCCGAACGCGATCGCGATCGAACGCTTCTTTCAGCGCCGCAACGACCACGCCGGTGAGCCGTGTCTCGAGCTGCCCCAGCATGCCCGGGCGTGGGTCCCCCTCGGGCCCGGTCCGCCGGAAGCGCCCTGACAGTTGAGCCAGATTGCTCACGGTGTCCAACACCTGCATCCACGGGATGAGCGCCACGAAGTCAGCTTATGTCAGGCGGCAGGAAATGAGTAGCTACGCGTTCGCCAGGACGGCATCAACATATGCCGTCACGAGACCGGGAAGGTCGTCGAGCGGGCCGTTGAGCGTGAGAATCCGGCGGAAGCGCGGGCCGCTGATCGCCAGATCCCACCCTTCCCCGCTCTGCGATCGAAACAGCGTGAGCTGCCATTTCTCGAAGCCGGGGCGCCATTTGCGGATCGCATCGCGAGCCGCCGTGAACAGCTGCAGGCGGAGCGAGGCGTCGGCGAGCTGGGGACAGAGGAGGCTGACTGGCATCAACGCACGACCGTCGCAGCCGGCCATCGCGCCTACCTTATGGCGCGCGGCGCTGCCGTTCAAGGTGAGCCGTATTTGCTTTTTCCATCCTGAAATATCCCCGTCAGCCGCGTCGTAGTCGGAAGTGAGTACGCGCATGCCAGCGCTGAGAATTCGGAGACAAAAGTGTGGCCGCCCCGACGATCCCTCCAGACCGACGATCATTGATGCTTGCCGTGCCGGTGGCTCTTGCCGCAGCGAGCGCCTGGATCTTTCATACGAGCCCGCAAGTCAACGTCACGACCGCATCGGTCACGGCCGGCACAATCACCCGGCCCATCGTCGCCACTGGAACCGTTGAACCCGTGACGACAGTCGAAATCGGTTCGCAGATCTCCGGCATGGTGCGAGTCGCTCGGAGCTGACTACAACTCGCTCGTGCACAAGGGCGACGTCGTCGCGCGACTCGATCCGTCGACATACGAGGCGCAGCTGGCCGAGGCCCAGGCGAATCTGGGACAGGCCAAGGCCGACGAGTTGCGCGTCAAGGCCGTCCTCGAAGATGCGCAGACGAAGCTGACGCGCGCGGAAGCGCTCGCGGCTGGTCAACTCATCCCCGAATCGGATCTCGATGCGGCGCGCATCGCCGTCAATCAAGCGGTGCCCGACGTGAAGGCTGCGGAATCGGTCGTCGTGCAGGCGAACGCCATGGTCGACCAGGCGTCGCTCGACCTCGAGCACACCATCATCCGCTCGCCGGTCGACGGCGTCGTCGTCGAACGCGACGTGGATGTCGGCCAGACGGTGGCGGCGTCGATTCAGTCACCGGTCCTGTTCAGGATCGCCACCGACCTGACGAAGATGCAGGTGCAGGTACAGGTCGACGAATCGGATGTCGCCGCGGTCTCGAAGGGTAATACCGCAACGTTCGAGGTCGGCTCGTACCCGGACGCTCTGTTCCACGGCGTTGTCTCGCAGGTGCGGCTGCAACCCGTTCTCGAGCAGCCTGGAGGGACTTCTACGGGCGGCACGTCCACCTCCACGGCCGCGACGTCTAATACAGCGACGAGCACGGCAGGCGCGAGCACGACGACGAGTGTGGCACCGGCTACTCCCGCCGGCAGCGTCGTCAGTTACACAGCGATCGTGGATGTGGCCAACAGGAACGAACAACTGCGTCCGGGAATGACGGCGGAGGTCACCTTCGGCGGCGTCACGCGCGAGCACGCCGTCCGGATTCCGAACAGCGCGCTGGCGTTCCGTCCGTCGACCACCGTGCTCGAGGCGATCGGCGAGGCAGACACCCCCGCGCCTGCAGGAGGCAGGACGGACACGCGTCAGGTCTGGGAATACCAAGCGGGACGGTTCGTGCCGATCGAGGTCCGTTCGGGCCTGGCGGACGATCGATGGACCGAGCTGGTGAACGGCACGCTGCATCCTGGCGACCAGCTCGTGACGAACGCGACAGTCGACAAACGCCGATGAGCCATCCCGGAGGCTGCACATGCGCCTGACCGTCAGGCCGGCGCCCACTCGCCGATGGACGTTCCTCACCCGGCTGCCGCCGATCTGGTCCGCCGTGGTGATCGTTGCCGCATTGCTCGTGGTCTTCGAGCTCGATCGGAGCACGGCATCGGCACCGGTCCAGCACCTGTACTACATGCCGATCATCTTCGCCGGCGTGATGTTCAGGATGCGCGGGAGCCTGCTGGCGGCGTTCGGTGCGATCGTCCTCTATCACCTGGCGAATCCGTCGTTGTTGAACTTCCGGTACGAGGAAACGGATCTCGTCCAGATCTGCCTGTTCATCGGCGTCGGCCTGACGACCGCCAGATTGACGCACGACGCGGCCCGTCTCCATCGGCTCGCGATGACCGATGACCTGACCGGGCTCCACAACCTGCGGTCGTTCGAAGCACGGCTGCCCGCGCTGATTCGCGCTTCGCGCGAAGGTCGATCGTCGATCAGCATGCTGGTGTTCGACGTGGACCGGCTGAAGTCGCTGAACGATCGTTACGGGCACCTCACCGGCGCCGAAGCGGTCAGGACCGTCGGACAACTGATCGGGGCGCGCCTTCCCTCAGACGCCGTCGCATCACGCTACGGCGGCGACGAGTTCGTTGTGGCGCTGCCCTGCTGTCCGTCGTTCCGCGCCAGACAGATTGCCGGTGACCTGTGTCGCGCGGTGAGCAGCACAGCGCCCGTCCTCGCCGGCGTGGACTTTCCCGAGGGCACAATCTCGATCAGCATCGGCATCGCCAGCCGATCGTTCGACCAGCCGTCGGCCGCGGACGACGACCTGGGTGACGTGTTGTTTCGGGCCGCGGATGCGGCGCTGTATCGCGCGAAGGAACAGGGGCGCAATCAGGTCTGCGCGAACTAGGGCCGCGGAAGACGCGGAGCAACGCGGAGAACAGACGTCGTAATTGGCCGCGGAAGACGCGCGACTCTCAGGTGGGATCTCCATTATACCAGCGGCGTTGAACAGACTGTTTTTTCACGTCACGGGTTCTTCATAATCGCGCAGACGTCAGGAGGCGCGATGGTGCTCGACGTGAACGGGATCAGCCTGCACTGGGAGACGAGTGGCCGCGGCGAACCGCTGCTCTGGCTTCACGGCGGAATGGGGTGCGGTGACGACTGGCGCTTCATCTTCCACCAGGCGCCTGAGGGGTTCGAGGTCATCGCTCCAGACCTCCGCGGTCACGGCGCGTCAACGAATCCTGCGGGTGTGTTCACGTTCCGTCAGGCAGCCCTTGACGTGCTCGCGCTGCTGCGGCATCTCGGCATCGGGCGGATCAAGGCCGTCGGGTTGAGCGGCGGCGGAATCGCACTGCTGCACCTCGCGACGATCGCGCCGGAGCTCGTCGACGCGATGGTCGTGGTGAGTGCGCCACCCTATTTTCCTGAGCAGACAAGACGCATCCAGCGGCAGTTCTCGTCTGCGATGCTGTCTCCGGTCGAGATGGACCGGATGCGGGCCGTTCACACGGGCGGCGACCCACAACTCGAGCGGCTCTACGCCATGGTTCGCAGTTTCGCCGATGACTACGACGATGTCTCGTTTACGCCGCCGTGGTTGTCCACGATCACCGCTGACACGCTGATCGTGTTCGGCGATCGCGACCCGTTGTATCCGGTGTCGCTTGCGATGGATCTTCGGATGGCGATCCCGCGCTCCTATCTGTGGGTCGTGCCGAACGGCGGGCACGGACCCGTGTTTGGCGAGGCCGCCGCGCCGTTCGTCAAGGCGACGCTGGCGTTTCTGCGGGGCGAGTGGAGAACGCAGGTCTGAGACAACGAAGAGGACGGTAGAAACGGAGCAACGGAGACAACGGAGTGAACGGGGCATTCCTCCGCGTGTTCCGCGTCTTCCGCGGCCCTCCATTGTCGGGTGGTCTGTGTTTCTGTGGCCGTCTTATCCGTGTCCTCGGGCTTTCTGTGGCCTGCGGTGGCTGTGATCCGCGGCCGAAGTTGCAGTAGTCTGGGAGATGCGGCCCACGGTGGCCGGAGGTCCCGTATGATTACTGCCGACCCTCAGCAGAGGGTCTCGACCCTTCAGAACATCATTGCGGCCCTCGATCGTGACGCCTCAGCGGAAGACCGGGAACTCGCTCCGTGAATTTGCGCCGGTCGTCTACGAGCGCATGCCGGACGTGCTCGCGCTGAGGCTGTCGCCTGAGGCCCTGGCCGAGCGCATACGCGAAAACTTCCGGTTCGTGGCCAGGACGATGCCGCCGGCCTTTCAGTTGTACAAAGGCCTGCCCGGCATCCACGTCGTCGTCCGCAACCCGGACGAGGCTGAGGCTGACGCCACAGGCGCGACGAGCGAGGTCACGATCGTCGAAACCCACACGCCGGATGCGCCTTTCATCTTCGAGAGCCTCAAGAACTATTTCCAGAAGGAAGGGCTGCGCGTTTTCTCCGCGATCTATCCGGTGTTCACCGTCCGACGCCAGTGGGAGCGGGTGGTCTGGATCGGTGGCGCGCAGGAAGACGGGTCGCGCGAGCTGCTGTGCCAGTTCCACATCGAGCGCATTGACGCGCGCGAACGGCTGCGGCGGATCGAACATCAGGTCTTCTCGGTCCTGAAGGCCGTGTTCCTCGGCGTCGAGGACTACCCGGCGATGATGCGCGGTGTATCGGAGCTCGGATCGCGCCTTCGGCCGCGGCAGAGCGGCGCCGCGGGCGGCGACACCGACGCCGCACGCGCGTTCCTCGACTGGCTCAGGGCCGACAACTTCGTGATGCTCGGCCTGCTCCGCTACCAGTTCGGGCCCGACGGCCAGCCGCACGCGGATCAGACGAGCGCGCTGGGCGTGTTCAAGGATCCAGCCCTGCTCCCGGTCGTGTTCCCGGGATTGATGGAGGCCGAGGCGGCCCAGCTGCGGCCCGCGGCCGGTGACGACCGCATCATCGACATCGACTACTGTCCGACGGGCGCAGGCGATTCATCATCTCGAGCCGATCGACGACGTTGTCATTCGCGAGTGGCAGCCGGACGGATCGATTGCCGCCGCCACGCTGCTGATTGGCCGCCTCGCGAAGGGCGCCCTCGCGGCCAAACCGCAGGACGTGCCGCTGGTGAAGGAGAAGCTGGCCGCGGTGCTGGCCCAGAGCGGCGAGGCGAGCAACTCGCACGGCTATCGCGAGACGCGCGCGCTCTTCAATCATTTCCCCCGTCGCGAGCTGCTCTACGCGGACGTGCCGTCGCTCGAGAAGACGATCGGCCGCCTCGTCTACATGTCGGGCGACAACGAGATCGTGGTCACGCGGCGTCAGGGCACCGGCTACGTGGCCGTCTCCATCGCGTTCTCCGACCTTCACTACTCCCACAAGGCGGAAGAAGATCTGCGGAGGGCGCTCGAGGAGACGTTCGGCCCCATCTCCTTCAATACGTGGGCCGACCTTGGCGTCATTGCGCTGCTGCTCTTCTACTTCGATGAAGCAAATCTCGAGCATCCAATCGACGTCGACAAGGTGCGCGAGATCACCGAGCGCGTCATCTCCACATGGGAGGACCGCGTCGGCGCGACGCTCGAGCAGTCGTTCGGGCCGATCGAAGGCCGGCGCCTGTTCAAGCGCTACGTACGGACCGAGACGCGCAGCGGCCTGTATCGCGAGTCCACCCGACCCGAGGAAGTGCCCGAGGATCTCAAGCGGTTCGAGATGCTGGAGGCGGAGCTCGAAACCAGCGTCCGCCCCGATTCGTCGGACAGCGCGACGCTGAAGATCTATTCGCCCGGGCCCATGGGCCTCACGGAGACGCTGCGCACGCTCGAGTACCTGGCGCTTGCCCGTCTGCGAGGAGATGGCGATTCCGATCGTCCTCCCAGGGGGCCGGAAGATCTTTCTTCAGCGGCTCCGCATCGAGGCACCGCCCGAGATCATCCGCGCGTTGATTGACGGCGAAGATCGGGTCCGAGCCGCGCTGCGCGCGCTGCACCGAGGGCCGCGCGAGCGACGATCCGCTGAACAAGCTGCTGATGCGCGAAGGGCTCGGCTGGCGCGATATCGAGGTGCTCCGCACACTCCGCAATCACCTGCTGCAAATCCGCCCGGTCCTCAACGCCGATACGGTCAACGGCGTCCTCCTCAGAAACAGCAAGACGTCGGCCGCGTTGTATCGGGCGTTCGCCGCGCGATTCGATCCGGCCGTGCAGGACAGGGACGCCGCGATCAAAGCCACCGACGAGACGCTCCGCAAAGCCATGCGCGCCGTCGCCAGCCTGTTCGACGACGAAATCCTGCGAGGGCTGGAGAACCTCGTCCGCGCCGCCGTGCGCACGAACGCGTATCAGCGGCCCGAACGGCCCGTGTTTGCCATCAAGGTCGACAGCGCGCGCGTCGAGGGCATGGTGTCCCCACGCCCGTTGTACGAGATCTACGTCCACTCGCGAAAGCTCGAAGGGATTCACCTGCGCGGCGGCAAGGTCGCGCGTGGCGGCCTCCGCTGGAGCGACCGGCACGACGATTTCCGAACCGAGATTCTCGGCCTGATGAAGACGCAGATGGTCAAGAACGCCGTCATCGTTCCGGTCGGCTCCAAAGGCGGGTTCGTTCTCAAGGGTCAGCTGCCGCCGCGACCCGCGCTCGACGCGTATCTCGTCGATCGCTATCGCGAGTTCGTTGCGGGTCTCCTCGACGTCACCGACAACATCGTCGCAGGGAAGGTCGTGCATCCACCCGAGGTCGTGCGGCGCGACGACGACGATCCGTATCTGGTGGTGGCCGCTGACAAGGGCACCGCCCACCTGTCGGACACCGCCAACCAGGTCTCGGCGCAGTACGGCTTCTGGCTCGGAGACGCGTTCGCGTCTGGCGGGAGCAACGGCTACGACCACAAGAAAGAAGGCATCACCGCGCGGGGCGCGTGGGAGTGCATCGTGCACCACTTCCGCATCCTGGGCGTGAACGTGGACTCCGAGCCGTTCACCGTGGCCGGCATCGGCGACATGGCCGGCGACGTCTTCGGCAACGGCATGCTTCGAAGCCGAGCCACCCGCCTCGTCGCCGCGTTCAACCACCAGCACATCTTCCTGGACCCCGATCCGGACGTCGAGCGATCGTTCGCGGAGCGCAAGCGGCTCTTCGAGCTGCCACGCTCGACGTGGGCCGACTACGACACGTCGACGATCAGTGCCGGCGGCGGCATCTTCGAGCGATCCGCCAAGGAAATTCCGCTCAGCCAGGAGGCGCGCGCCTTGCTCGACCTTCAGGCCGAGGCGCCGAGCGGCGAAGAAGTCATTCGCCACATCCTCACGATGAAGGTCGACCTGCTCTACAACGGCGGCATCGGCACCTACGTCAAGGCGGCCGGCGAGGACAACGCCGAGGTGGGCGATCGCGCGAACGATCGGGTCCGCGTCGACGCTGCGAGCGTTCGCGCCCGCGTCATCGGCGAGGGCGGCAACCTGGGCCTGACGCAGGCCGCGCGGCTCGAGTACCTGGGCCAAGGGCGGCCTGATCAACACCGACGCGATCGACAACTCTGCGGGCGTCGACATGTCGGACCACGAGGTCAACCTCAAGGTGCTGCTCGACGTGCTGCTGAACGACGGCCTGATCAAGGGCCGCGACGACCGCAACCGCATCCTGCGCGAGATGACCGACGAAGTGTCGGAGCTCGTGCTGGCCGACAACGAACAGCAGGCGCTCGCGCTGACGCTCGACGGCCTGCGCAGCGCGTCGCTCTACGACGACTACGTCGCATTCGTCGACGACCTCGTCGTCGCCGGCATCATCAATCGCGAAGACGATGGCGTGCCGACGCGGGATGTGCTGCTGCTCTCGAATCCGGCGCGGGATCGAGGTCTGCCTCGGCCGCTGCTGGCCGTCGATCATGGGCCATGTGAAGAACTGGGCGCAGGCCACCGTGCTGAAGACGTCGTTCCCCGACAGCGACACGGCGCGCCCGTTCCTCGACGCCTACTTCCCGAAACGTCTGCGCGACGGCTTCACCGACGCCTTCGTCAAGCACCCGCTGCGACGCGAGATCATCGCCACCGCCGCGGTGAACTACGTCATCAACAAGGCGGGTGTCCGGTTCATCTTCCAGATGCTGTCCGCGAGCCGGAAGGATCTCGGGGTGGTCATGCAGACCTATCTCGATCTCGACCGCGAGTCGTCCGCTCAGGAACTGCGAAACCAGGTGATCGCTGGCGGGCCGGCCCCGCAGAAGGCCTTCGAAGGACTCTTGAAGATCGAGACCACGCTGGCGCAGGCGACACGGGAGCGGCTCGACGGCAAATCGTCCGATGCCGCACAGACGCTCAAGAAGGCAGCGGCCACGTCCGCCTGACATTCAACGGAGTGGAACCGGCATCGAGTGGTTGGTGTCAAACCAGAGAGCGGTACGACGAATAGGAGCGCGACCTGGTCCGCATCGACTCAACCATTCTGGACGTGACCGAATGGCTCTGTCGGAAACTGCAGGTGCTGACGGGCAGGACGAACGTGTGGCTTGCCGTCCAGCTCACGAATCTCAGCATCATCGTGTATTTCGTGTGGGCCGGCGTCTACTTCTGGAACCGCGGCGCCGGCTCGCGGGCCTTTGGCGGCCTCTTCTGCGCCGGGCTCCTGTTCGTCCTCTCCCAGACCGTCTTCAAAGTCCCTGTCGAAGCCTACGAGAACGCCGCGTATCGACGGGTGGCCAAGGGTCTGCGGAACCCGCGGCGATTCCGCGATGCTCCGCTGCGTCTGTCGTTTCTCACGCTCTCGATCGCGCTCTTCTATCCCATCCTGTTCGTCTACATCAACCTTCGGACCGTGGTCGTCATTCTGAGCTATCCGCTCATCGTGTTGACGACGGCGGTGCTCTACCTGCTGGCCTGCGATCCGCTCGGACCGCAGCAGGGAAAACTGCAGGAGTGGCTGCGCGGATCGGTCCCGTCCCGGGCCGCTCGAGGCGACGAGTCCGACGCTAGCGCTTGAACAACGCTCGAAAATCCTGGCGGGTCTGCAGCGACGCAAACACCGGATCGGTCTCGATGTCTGAAGGCAGGAAGCGCTGCGGGATGCTCTGCAGCCACGCGATCGCCGCGTCGGCGTCCCCCTTCAGCATGCACGCGCGCGCGGCGGGCAGGCCGAGGTCACGATAGCCCAGCCCTTTGTCCTTGAGCTTCTCGAGCTCCGCGCACGCGACCGCGTACTGGTGATTGCCGAGCAACGCCTCCCCATAGGCCAGGCGCAAACGCGCGTCGTCGGGACGGGCAGCGACAAGTTGAGCGTACTGGGAGGCTGCCTGAGCGTAGTCTCCCGTCGACACGGCTCCTGCGGCCGTAGCCTCCGGCAACGCCTGCCGCAACGCCGTCTGGTACGGTGCGGAGGTCGCGCGCTTCACGAACTCGATCGTGGCGTCGATGATCTCGCGCGTCGCGTCGCCCGGGTCGGCGATCTCGAAGGCGTGGTGGCCCGTCGGATGGTTCAGGAGCGTCAGAGGTGCATTCTGCGAGATCGCGAGCGACGCCAGCTCGGTGATGCCATGGTTGACCGGTGGACGATCGAGCCCGGCCCTGACGTAGAGCACCGGCAGGTCGAGACGGAACACTGAGATCCGGGCGGTCCCGTAGTACATCACCGCGGCTTTGATCGAGCGCTCCGCCGGGCTTTCCACGATCGGGAACGCCGAGAACACGTTCCCCGATCCGGCGTATACGGCAAGCGCGGCGGCGTCGATGCCGTATTCGGCCGCATGCTCCGTCAGGTGGCGGACGAGCGCGTGATAGTCATCGGCCTGCGTGCCGTTCCGCAGGTCCGGCAGGATGCCGACCACGCCCTTCGACGCGACCGTCTGCGCCCATCCCGAGTAAAAGGCGTTGGACCGATCCGGACCAGAGGCATTGTTGAAGAAGATCAGCGCCGGTCGTGTCGCGCTCGTCGCGCCGGCGGGACAGGTACACGTCCATCATCAACTTCGCCTCGCCGGCCGTTCCGTATGGCACGTCCTTCAACACCGTCACCGTGTCGGCAGGGGGCGGCGGGTAGCCAAACCTGGCCTGTCCGCGAATGCCGACAGGCGCGAGCAATAGCAGTGCGACGACGAGACCTCGACGGATCATGTCGTGATTCTCGATGAAAGGACGTCTGCGTTCCAGCGGGCAGGGACGAACCCCGGCTGATCCGGGCCAGACCGCTGGTCCGCCGGGTCCCGGCGTGAAGTCCCTGGCACGGGCTCTGACCCCGGTCGCGCCCGGCGGCTTGACAGGGCGGCGGTTGGGTGTTATTAAAATAGCTGTCTGTTATAAAAATAACATGTCAAAGACCTCGAACGGGACGGCGAACGAATCGGACAAGCGGTCTGGACTCACGCGGCGTGAGCGGCAGATCATGGACGTGTTGTATCGCCTCGGACGCGCGACGGCCGGCGAGATCATGGACCGGCTTCCAGGCTCGCCGAGCAACTCGACCGTCCGCACGCAGCTGCGCGTCCTCGAAGCCAAGGGCGCCGTCAAGCACCAGGAGCAGGGCCTTCGCTATGTCTACCTGCCGACTGTTCCGCGGCACTCCGCTCGACGGTCCGCACTGAAGCACCTCGTCGACACGTTCTTCGACGGCTCCAGCGCGAAGGCCGTGGCTGCGCTGCTCGGCGGCGAGACGCGCGTGTCGGATGAGGAGCTCGAGCGAATCGCCGAGCTCGTGAAAGCCGCAAGGAGCGAATCGCGATGAGCATCTTCCTCGACCTGGCGCTTCGCTCGTCCATCGTCCTCGTCCTCGGGCTCGCCGCGCGCCTGCTGTTGCGGCACCGCTCGGCGGCCCTCCGTCATCGCGTGCTGGCGGCGTCGCTGTTCGCGTCGGCCAGCGTGCTGCCGCTCACATTCGTTCTCCCGGAATGGAGCGTCCCCGTATCTCGCAGCGCTCCCGCCGCGACGACCGTCAGCGTCGATGAACCCTACGTTGGCGCGGCCGCAAGTCACATGGACGCCGTATCGTCCGGGCGGAGTGTTCTCTCGCTGGCGGTCATCTGGGCCATCGGCGTCGTGGCCGGCGCAGGAATGCTCATCGGTGGAATCGTGCGCCTCGTCAGGATTGGTGCGCACGCGCAGGTGATCGCCGAAGGCCCGCTCGTCGACCTCACGGCGAGGATTGCCGGTACGTACGGCCTCACGCGCCCGGTCACGCTCCTTCAAACGAACGAGCCGGATCTGCTGGCGACGTGGGGACTCTTCCGGTCGCGCGTGCTGCTGCCTGTGCATGCGCGGAGCTGGAATGACGATCGCGCATACGCGGTGCTCTGCCACGAGCTCGCGCACATTGCGCGTGCCGACTGGACCGTCCAGATGGGCGCCGAAATCCTGCGCATCGTGTGCTGGTTCAACCCGCTCGTCTGGCTCACATCCGCCCGCCTGCGGTACGACAGCGAACAGGCGTGCGACGACGTGGTGCTTCGCGCCGGCGTACCGGCGGACGCCTACGCCGACCATCTGCTGGAGCTCGCCAAGATCTGCCGCCGACCTCTCCGCACGTGTGCATCCGCGATGCTCATGGCGCGGCCGTCCACGCTCGAAAGGAGAATTGCCGCCATGTTGAAGCCTGATCTCAGGCGCGGTGCGCCGTCGCGCCGCTCACTGGTTGTCACGTGCCTGCTCGTGCTCGCCGTCACCCTGCCCATCGCCGCGTATCGTGTCGCGCAGACATCGCCGCTGCAGTTCACGGGATTGGTATACGACCCGACCGGGGCCGTCCTCCCCGACGTCGAAGTCTCGCTCGTGGACTCCGCGGAAGGGCAGGCAAAAGTCCTGAGCGGTCCCGACGGCCGGTTCTCGCTTCCGTCGATCGCGCCGGGCAAGTACGTGCTCGAGGCGTCCCTGCGTGGCTTCCGTCCGCTCAAGCAGCAGATCGAGCTGAAGACGTCACGCGACTGGGATCGCGCCATCACGCTGCAGGTCGGCGAAATTCAGGAAACCATTGTGGTGCGTGAGCGGCGGCCCGAAGCGTCGAAGCCGGCCACGCAGCCGAAACCGGGGCCGACCCGCGTGGTGGTCGGCGGCAACATCCGGCCGCCGCTCAAACTCGTCCACGTGAAGCCGGTCTATCCCGCAACGATGCGCGATGCGGGGAAGGAAGGCGTCGTTCCCATTCAGGCGCTGATCGGACTGGACGGATCCGTGACGTCGGGCCGCGTCCTGACCGCGCAGGTGCACCCTGACTTCGCACGCGCGGCGCTTGAAGCGGTCAGGCAGTGGCGATTCCAGCCGACGCTGCTCAACGGCGAGCCGGTCGAAGTCGTGATGAACGTGTCGGTGACCTTCAGCCTGGGAGACTAGCGCCAGGCCTGCGTGCGGTCCACGTGGCGGCGCGATACTCGCCCATGTCGAGCGTGCCAGACATCGTGTCGCCACTCACCTTTCCCGTGAACCCGTAACTGAGCGCATCTCCGTGACGTTCGGTCACGCTGCTCGCGAGCGACACCGTGTCGCCGTTGATCGTCCCGGAGATGTCGCGCGTCACGAAATTTCCCTGATGGATGCCTTCGAGACGATTACCGGTCTGCTGCAGGTGCAGGTGATGGACACCGGTGCCGGCCGCGAAGTGGACCTCGACATCCCACCGGCCGGAGACATTGCCCGAGGGCGGTGCGGGCGCCGCTGACGGCTTCGGTGTGTGCTTCTCGGAGAGCACTTCAGCGACTCGCCGTCCAACGATGGCGTCATCCCCGGCCAGCATCATCGAGACGACGATCGAAAGACCCGTGTCGCCGGACCCATCCGAGGCAGGCGTTCCAGCGCGGCTGCCGTTCAACGTGATGCGCGGCTCTCCCGTGTAGAGAATCTCGGCCACCTCGCTGCCGGTGATGCCCAGCTTCACCGAGTCCCAGCGAATTGCGATGCTCGGGCTGCGGTTGCTCAATCCTTCTTCCGGATCCGGATCGCGATGGACGATCGCGGTCACGCCGGGAATCGACGAGACCCGGCTCTTGATGGTCTCGCACCGGCCGACCCATTCCTTCCACTCGGCGTCGTGGTCGCGTTTCACCCAGTTCTCGACAGCGACGAGCATGCCGACCATCTCCTCGCGGCCGACCTTCATGCTGCGCGCGTAGCCGTGGTGCGGCGCGCTGTGCACCCACGCCGCCTTCACGAGGTCCTTCCGTCCGAGCAGCAGGCCGGCGCTTTGAGGTCCGCGGATGTACTTGCCGCCGCTGTACGCGACGAGCGTGGCGCCGCGCTGGAGATGAACGTTCGGAATGGTGAGGATCTCAGCCGCGGCGTCCACGAGCACCGGAACGTTGTGTGGTTTCGCGATCCGGCAGATCGCCTCGGTGGACATCGGCCCGCTGTCGTTCCGTGGACCGGCAAAGATGTAGATCATCGCCGTTCGCGGACCGATCGCCAGTTCCAGCGCCTCCGGCGTGTCGACCTCGATGATCCTCACACCGACCGCGCGAATCGCGGCGTCGTACACGTTGCGCGAGTGCGTCGGGATGATGACCTCGTCCTTCTCGAACCCCGCGAGGTTGGGAATGCGGACGTGGAGATCGGGATTGCCGCCGGCGATGCACGCGGCGGTCGCATGTGACATCGCCGCCGCGCACCCGGCGCTGACCATGCCCCACTCGGCGCGCGTCAGCTCCGCGAGCCGCTGACCGATCGCGTCCATCAGCTCGTCGAGCTGAACGTACTGCTGGTTGGCGGCGCTCTTTGCCGCGCGCACCTCCGGCAGCTCCGTTGAACCGCCGATGATCGTGAACGTGCCGCGACCGTTGATCAGCGGTCGAACGCCGATCGTCTTGTAGACGTCGGGGTCGCTCGCGGCAGGCGCAGCGGGATCCGGCGACGCCGCGGCTGCCGTCCGAGTGTGTGGCACGAGCGCGCCCGCGCCGAACACGCTCGCGAGTCGAAACAATTGACGCCGGCTGATTGTGCGCATGTGTGTCCTATCTCGACGTCTAACAAGAGGAGTGAAAGCACACCGGAATCTCCTCATCGTGTTCTTCTGTGAGTCGTGATCCGTCGTGATCAGCGGTCTCGCCGGTGCCAGACGTCTTACCGCCGTTCCGGCGCGGGGTTCAGGCCGTCCCATTTCGCGTCGCCGATTGGCCCGTAGTTCTTCGGCAGCGTCGTCCACTCCGGGCGCGACACCCCGTTCAGGTCGTAGACGATGCTTGCCGTCGCGAATCGTGAGCTCGCAGGACGAGCCGCTGGGTTGAGTCCATCCGCGCGCCGTACATGTCCACCAAACCGAACCGCCCTTGCTCGACGCGCAGCACCGCGACGTCGGCGACGGCGCCGACCGACAGATGGCCCAGTTCGTCGTGCTTGATCTCGCGCGCCGGATTCCAGGTGGATCGCGCGATCGACCTCGTCGAGCGACATGCCCATCGCGAGGAACTTGTCCATCACGTTCAGCATGTCCTTCATGCCGGCGTTCATGCTGCCGATGTGCAGATCGGTCGAGATCGAATCCGGCACGAATCCTTCCTTCATCGCCGGCACCGCGATTCGCCAGAGGAAGCTGCCGCCGCCGTGGCCGACGTCGAAGATCACGCCGCGCTTGCGCCCTTCGAGCAGACCCGGGATTCACGTGACCCGACGGATCCTGCTCGCCGCGCAGTCCGGAGTAGACGTGCGTGTAGATGTCGCCAGGCCGCAGCTTCTTCGTCACCAGCTCCGCAACCGGCCGCTCGGGCTTGTTCGCTCCGAAATCGACCATCACCGGGATGTTCGCCATCGTCCCGGCCTCGACGGCGCGTTCGACGGGCGCCCACTCCGGGCCCGGCGTAGTGCGCGCGTCTTGATGCCGACGATCAGTCCCGGATGCTTCTTCGCCATTTCGCCGGTCGGCGCCGCCTCCATGTCCGTCGAGGTTCTGCTCGTACTTGTCCGCCGCGCATGCCGTTGCCGACGATGTTCAGGAACGCGAGCACGCGGGTTTTCGAGCGATCGATGATGCGGTCCTTGAAATCGTCGAAGTTGCGCCAGCCCGGAGCCGCCCGCGTCCGCCACCGTCGTGACGCCGACGCGGAACGTGAAGCCGTCCGGATAGACGCTGTTGTCGCCGGCGTACGAACGCCGCTCGCCGGTCCCGGCGTAGACGTGCGTGTGGATGTCGACGAGGCCGGGCGTGACGTAGAGGCCGGCGACATCGACGATCTTCAGCGCCTCCGACGGATCGATCGAGGCGGCGACCGCGGCGATCTTCCCGCCGGCGATCGCGACGTCGCGCACGGCGCTGATGCTGTTCTTGGCGTCGATCACGTGACCGCCGCGAAGCAGGAGATCGTACTTGGCGGGTGTCGCCTGTTCAGGAGATCGGCCGTTCGAGGCGTCACTATGAAGCGCCATCGTTGCCGCAATCAGAGCCGCCGGCAAAACCAAACGAGTCGACATATCGTTCCTTCGCCTTTCAGCGCGCGAACGAGCGCAGCGAGCGAGCCACGCGCGCGGAGCGGGGATCGCAGGGGTCCCCGCGAGCGCGCGTGTAGGGGGGTCCGGCGGGGCAAAGCCCCCGGATTCAGAAAAAGAACTTGAATACCAGCTCCATCGTCCGCGCCGTGCTCACCGTCGTCGTGATCTGACCGAACGCGTTCGGCGAGTTGATGTCGCGCGCGGGCGGACCGAAGCTCGGATGGTTGAACAGGTTGAACGCCTCGGCGCGGAATTCGAAGTACCGCGGCCTCCGACGCTGAACCGCTTCGCAAGCACGGCGTCGACGTTCTCGTAGCCCGGCGCGCGCGCCACGCCGACGCCGCAGTTGCCGAACGTGCCCTTGGCCGCGCGGGAGAAGGCCGAGATGTCCAGCCAGTGGCTGATGTCCTGGTCCGCCGGAACCGGATCGCCGATGCAGTTGGGCCGTTCGTTGCCGCGCGTGCCCTGCAGCGACGGCGCCTGCCCGTCGATCACCGTGATCGGGAAGCCGGACCGCGCCTGGATAGATGCCGCTCAGACGCCAGCCGCCCAGCACGGCGTCGAGCACCGGCGAGATGTCGCTGCCATGCGTTCGGCCGCGGCCGTACGGGATCTCGTAGTTGGCCGAGAACACGAAATTGTGCCGCGCGTCGAAGAACGCGGGACCGTAGTTCGCCTCGGGATTGTACGCATTCATCCAGTACGCGCCCTCGGCCGCGACGCCGCCGGAGCCGTAGTAACCGAGGTTGTTGGACCGCGACGCGGCTCAGCGTGTAGGACGCGAGGTACTCGAAGCCGTGCACGTTGCGCTGACGAACGCTCGCCTGAAGCGCGTTGTAGTCGCTGTGCCCTTCCGACGCCGTCGTCGAGATGTTCGTGATGAGCGGCGCGGTGTCGTACAACGGGCGGCGCGTCTGCAGCGGCGCCCACGTGTTCGGATCGCCGACGCCCGGCAAGGGCTGGTTGCCTTCGACCGGCGTCACCAGGTGGGTCGCGTGGTTACCGACGTAGCCGATGTTGGCCGATGTCGACGGCGTCAGCAGGTACTCGGCGAACACGTTCCACTGCTGCGTGAACTGCGGGCGCAGGTTCGGTTTTCCACGCGCGCACCTGACCCGACGGCTGATCGAGCGGCACGAGCTCGGCAAAGCCGGTAGCCGAGCGAGCCGGGACCCGTCGTCGAGTCGTACTGCGCCGCCGACTCGAAGAAGAACGGCGGATTCAGCGGCAGCCGCAGGTTCGCGCCGGTGCCTTCCATGTACTGCGAGATCCCGTACGCGCCGCGGAACACCCATTGCTCCCTCGGCCGCCACGCGAAGCCGAGTCGCGGCTCGAAGCCTTTCTTGTACGAGTTGTAGAGCGCGCGGCTCTCCCGGCTGCCATCGGCCGCGAGGATCTCGGCGCCGGTCGTGAGATCGAAGTTGCCCTGCCGGTTGTCCTTCTCGACGAGCGGCTGCGTGTACGCCCAGCGCAGGCCGAGATTCAGCGTCAGCGCCGGCGTCAGCTTGAAGTCGTCCTGGACGTAGAGCGCCATGCGGTTGTGAATCTGCGTCCACGGATCGGTCGAGCTCCCGCGTCCGACCTGCGACACCTGATCGAGCAGGAAGTCGGAGAACGGGAATCCGGTGAACGCGCCACCGTAAGTGAAGATGCCGAGCAGACCGTTGTTGCCGGCATAGAAGCGCCGCTGATTGTAGTGCAGCAGCTGGCCGCCGAACTTCACCGTGTGACGGCCGGTCAGCCACGTGACCTTGTCGTTGAACTGATACGTGCGGTCGAGCGTGTCCGAATCGCTCGCGCCGGCGCCGGCCGTCGTGAGTCCGCTGTTCCAGCCGAGCGCGCTCAGGCCGGCGATCGGCTGGCCGCCGGCAATGCCGAACGTCGAGTTCGCGTTGCCGATGCCCGCCCAGTCGAGCGTGTCGTTGACGACCGCGATCTGGTTGAAGCCGAAGAGCGCTTCGTTGACGAGCGACGGCTTGATCACGCGGTTCCAGTTGAGCGCCAGGTTCCTGAACGGCGCGTCCTGGTTGCTGCCGAGCAGCAGAGGGAACGCGCGCTTGTCGATCCGATCGGTGAACTCCGCGTACGAGAAGCGGCCGAAGACCTTGTCGTTGTTCGACGGGCTCCAGTCGACGCGCACGTCGGCCTGATTGGCGCGAATCGTTTCGAGCCGATCGCCGACGTAGTTGCCGGTGACGCCGTTCACGTTGCGATTGGGCAGCGGATAGAGCGCCGTATTGTTGACGATCCCCGCGGCAATCGGGCTGATACGGCCGCCCGGAATCTGATTGCCCGCGAACGGCAGGCCGGTCACGGGATCGCGGACCGTCGAGCTCGCGCTCGAGAGATCGCCGTGCCGCCACGACTCGGGCGCGACCGACACCGCCTCCGTCCCCGGCGCGTCGAAGTGCGTGCCCTGGAAGTTCCCGAAGAAGAACAGCTTGTTCTTGATGAGCGGCCCGCCGAAGGTGCCGCCGTAGATGTTCTGCCGGCGATCCGGCTTCGCGGCGTTCGAGCGATTGTTCGCCCATTGGTTCGCGTCCATGCTGCTGTTGCGGTAGAACTCGAACGCGTTGCCGTGATACTCGTTCGATCCCGGACTTGATGACGTTGCTGATCACGGCGCCGGCCACGTTGCCGCTGTCGGCCGAGTAGTTGTTCGTCTCGACGCTGATTTCGGCGAGCGCGTCGGGGCTCGGCTGATACGCCACGAGGTTGTCGATCGACTCGTTCATGTCGACGCCGTCGATCGTGTAGTTGTTGGTCTGCTCACGATTGCCGTTCACGTACGGCCGTCCGCCGGTCCGGTGTTGCGGATAGCGGTGAACGTGCTCGGATTCGGTGTCACGACGCCGGGCAGCAGCAGCGAGAGCTGGCCCGTGTTGCGGCCGTTGAGCGGCAGCGACGACAGCGTCGTCGCCGAAATGACCTCGCCGACCGTGGCCGATTCCGTCTGCAGCACGGGCGACTCGCCGGTGACCTCGACGTTCTGTTCGAGCCCGCCGACCTCGAGCTTGAAATCGAAACGCAGGATTTGCTTCGCTTCGACCGTGATCGGCTTGGTCGTCGCGGTCTTGAAGCTCGCGAGCTCTGCCTTGATGATGTAGCGTGCCGACGGGCACGGAAGTAATCGTGTAGCTGCCGGCCTCGTTGGTCACCGCGGTGTAGTCGACGTTGGTCGCCTGGTTGGTCGCGGTCACGGTCGCGCCTGGAACGGCGGCCCCGGACTGATCGGTGATGAGGCCGGTCATCGACGCCGCGCCCGTCTGGGCGCGCGCCGGTGCGGCGCCGATCGCAAACGCGAACAGCACGACGAACAGTGAGAACAGCGAAGACTTCATGGTCCCTCCCTGGTAACGATCCGAACGTCGCCTTAGGCGCATGCGCCGCACGCTGACGGCGCGGAAGGCGGACGAGTTCAAGAAAGATAAGGCAGACAGGCGCAGTAGAAGGGTGTGAAGGAACGATGTAGGATGGGCGCTCGCGCGGAGGGTTCGATGGATCGCAGAACGTTCGTCCGCCTGCATCGCCGCGGCCCCGCTGGCCCGCCACCACTTCAGATTCGAAAAGATCTGCCGCCGTTGCGCGTCGTCTCCACTTACAGTCCAGCTTCGAGCCCGGGATGCCCGGTCCATACCCGGGACGCGTCGTCGCCGTCGCGTCCGATCGCTCGGTCGACACCACGACCGGCACGGCCAACGACGAGGTCGTGCGGGAAATGATGGCGAGCGGAATGCGCACACTCACGGGCGCGGGCAGCACAGCCGAGGCTTGGCGCCGCTTCTTCGACCCATCCGACATCGTCGGGATCAAGGTGAACTGCGGTGGGTACCCCTACTGCGTGTCGGCGTACGAGATCGTGGCCGAGGTCGTCCGCCAGCTGACGGGCATCGGCGTCCCGGTGTCGCAGATCTATCTCTACGAGCGGTTTCAGAACCAGCTCGACGAGGTCAACTACGCGCCGCATCTTCCAGACGGCGTCCAGATCGTTGCCGCTGAACGGGCGAATCGCAACGTCGACAACAGCGGCTACGATCCCGCCGTCTACCTCGAGGCGGATTTTTTCGGCGAGGACGATACGCGGTCGAACATGATGCGGCTGGTCACGAAGCGGCTGACGAAGATCATCAACATCCCGAACATGAAAGACCATGGCGCCACGGGCGTGACGGGGTGTCTGAAGAACGTCGCGTACGGCAGCTTCTCGAACGTGGCGCGCACGCATCAGCGTGGCACGTCGCACACCTACTCGGTCGTCGGCACACTGGACACGATCGAGCCACTGCGGTCGCGCACGGTCCTGCAGATCATGGACGGCTTGCGCGGCGTGTGGCACGGCGGTCCGTTTGCGAGGACGACGCGCTACGTGTTCTACCCGCGGCAGATTCTGTTCGGAACGGATCCGGTCGCGATCGATCGCCTGCTGCTCGACATCATCGACAACAAGCGAAAGTGCCGAGGGCGCGATCTCGATCTGGGATCGGTCGCCGAGCTCGCTGAAGATGGACGACACTCGGGCGCGCGATGCCGATCCCAACGTCAATATCATCATTCGTGAGCCGGGGCACGTGGAGTACGCGGGCTCGCTCGGCCTCGGCGTCTACGATCTCGCCAAGATCACAGGTGCAGGACGTCACGATATGAGGATCCTGGCCTCCTCGCTCGTCGTCCTCGCGTCCTTTCTCAATGTCCTGCCCGCCATCGGCGACCCGCCTCCCTGTGCGTGTACTGGGCGCAGGGCGTCGACACCAAGCCGCGGCTCGACGCTGCGGGCATCACGCACATCTGCGTGCTCCGGAGCAGGTTGAGGCGTGGCGAGCGGCTGGCGTGGACGCCCGAGGCCGTCAGCTGACGCAGAGCTCGCGTCGCGCGAAGCTCTTGCAGGCTCCAGGCATCGTTGCGCGGGCCGGAGTCGCGTCGCCGACGCGGGCGCCCTGGATTGCGGCCAACGGGTGGCGGATCGTGCGCAGCCCGGCAGCGAAGTTCGTCTACGACGTGCCGTCCGGCAAGGCGGCGCTGGCGGCGGCGGAAGCCTTCGCCTACGGCGCGGACGCGGTGATCAAGATCGATCCGGCCGACCTCGAGTCGCTCGGCTCGCATGCTGACGTTTCTGCGCGCGCTCCCCGCCGTCGATCTGCCGATCGGTCGCGGATTTCGCGGTCGTGGACGATGGGTCGCCCGTGACGGGCGAGGCCATGAACCTGCTCGCCCGCCGGAATCTGCTGTTCGAGATCGTGAAAGCGCCGTCAGCAAGTACCCGCTGAACGTCGCGATCGGCAGCCCCGACTACCCGGCGCAGGAGGCCGCCGACCCGAGCGCCTTCGCACAGAAGGTCCGGCAGCGCCTCAGCGACAACAGCCGCAGCCTGCGGATCTACGGCAGCGAGGTCGTCATCGGACGGCTGACCGCCGACGGCTCGCGGGCGCGGCTACAGCTGCTGAACTACGGCGGCCGCGATATCGAGGGCCTTCGGATCAGGATCAAAGGCGCCTGGAGCTCTGGCCAGGCGCAGGTCTCCGGCACGGATCCGGTGGTCGTCTCGGACGTCGTGGTTTCTGACGGCTTTACGGAGTTTTCGCTTCCGCGGCTGACGACCTACGCGGCGATCGATCTCAAGTCAGGCCTGAAGGCCTGCTCACTCGCCCGGGTCTACACCTTCGCGAGCACGCCTTCGAGGAACTCGCGGTTCGCGCGCGCGTTCGCGCCCGTCTCTTCCGCCGTCGCGCCGATCTTGCAGCACTCGACCATGATCGGACCGTCGAATCCCGCGGACTTCAACGTGGCGAAAACTCCCGCGAAATCGACCTTGCCCGCGCCGAACTGGATCATCACCTCGCTCTTGACGTCGCCGCAGTCCTTCGCGCAGAACCCGGTGACGTGGTGCGCGATCGGCTTCAGCTCCTCGACGGGATCCTTGCCCGTGTAATAGATGATGTTGCCGGCGTCGTACCAGATCTTGAAGTTCGGATGGTTGACGGCCTTCATGACCGCCTGGATGTCGTCCGACGCGCCGCTGTTGCCGCCGTGCGGCTTCATCACCAGGTTCAGCTTCCTGTCGCTCGCGTAGGCGGCCGCATCGCTCATCACCTTGTAGTAGTGGTCGTACTCTTCGGGTCGATCGACGCCAAACGTGAGCAGGTAGGTCAGCGCCAGCCCACTTGCGTTGTCGATTTGTTTGCGGACCTCTCGAATCGAGTCCTCGAGTGGAATGTTGTGCCGCGATCGCAGAGCGCCCATATTCGCCCCAAGGCCGGCGTCAGCGATTCGCTGCTTGAGCCGCGCCAGGTACTCAGGAGTGGCGTCCGCGCCGATGAAGGGCTCCTCCTTCGTCCGCGTCAGCAGCCCCATCGTCTTGTAGCCGGCCTGCTTGATCTGCTTCAACGCGTCGTCGAAGCTCCAGGTCGTCCACGGTCGGTTGAAGCACCCGATCGGCCACGTGCACGCTGCGGGCATCGAGCGATTCGAGCCACGAGCTGCCGATCACGGTCGCCGCGCCGCCCGCGGCCGCCTGTGCAGAAAATCGCGACGACTCATGCATGCAGGAACTCCCGTTTTCCGTCGCGCATCAGGCATGATCACCGCTCCTACGGCCTAATCACCGTCCCATCCAACCGCCTTGTCGTGCCCCACGAGTAGTCGAAGTTCGGCGGCGTGTCGGTGACGGGGAACTTCGCAGCCACCTTTTCGTCAACCTCGACGCCGTGGCCTGGCTTTTCCTGGGCCAGCATGTAGCCGTTCTTCACCTCTGGACATCCGACGAAGACATCGCGCGTCTCCTGCGGGAAGCCGCTGCCTTCGTGGACGCCGAAGTTGTAAATCGAGAGCTCCAGCGCGAGCTGCGCGGCGTGCGCGATCGGCGACGCGTCTCCTGGGCCGTGCCAGGCGGTCCGCACGCCAAAGTACTCGCTCAACGCCGCCACCTTGCGCGCCGGGCTCAGGCCGCCGATCTGCGAGATGTGGATGCGGATGAAGTCGATCAGCCGATCCTTGATGAGCGGCAAGTACTCGTGCTGCGTGTTGAACAGCTCGCCCATCGCGAGCGGAATCGACGTCTGCTGTCGGAGCAGCCGGAAACAATCGTTCTCTTCTGGTGGAACCGGGTCCTCGAGAAAGAACAGACGGTAGGGCTCGAGCGCCTTGCACAGGTTGACCGCCTCGTTCAGGCGTACGCGTTCATGCACGTCGTGCAGCAGCTCCACATCGTCGCCGAGCTTGGTGCGGAGATGCTCGAACAGCTGCGGCACCAGTCGAACGTAGGGCGCCGATTCCCAGATCGCTTTCGGGTTGGTCGGACCGATCGCCTCGTTCGGGCCCGCGCCGCCGGCAGGCGCGGTGCTGCGAGCGCCATATCCGGCATAGCCAGGCGTCGAAATCTGGACGCGCACGTGCCGGAAGCCCTGCTCCATCGCCTGGCGCGCGCTGTCCTCGACCTCCGTCAGGCTCGATCCGCTGGCGTGAAAGTAGCAGTCGGCGCCATGGCGGACCTTGCCGCCGAGCAGCTGATACAGCGGCATCCCGGCGCGCTTGGCCTTGATGTCCCAGAGGGCGATGTCGACGCCGCTCATCGCGTTGAACAGCACGGGGCCGTTCCGCCAGTACGAGCTCACATAGCTCGATTGCCAGATGTCTTCGATCTCGTCGACGTTGCGACCGACGAGAAACGGCCTGAGAAACTGGTCGATGGCCGTCTGGACGACCAGCGCGCGTTGCGTGAAGGTGGCGCAGCCCCAGCCGACGAGGCCGGGCTCCGTCGTCTCGACCTTGACGATCACCAGGCGGATCCGATTGGGCGCCGTCAGGATCGTCTTGATGTCGCGAATCTTGATGGGCGCCGTCCCTGCCGTGGCCTGCGCATAGCCGGGGTGAAGCGGTCCAAGCGCATTCGCGAGGGACTGCGACGACGCGAGCAGGGATGCGCCGCCGACCGAGAGGGTGCCGAGTGCGTCACGACGATTCATAGCTGCCTCCACGAGGTGCTAAGAGGTGCTAAGGGTGCTGGCGGTTGCTAACGGTGCTGGTGCCAAAGGTGCTAGCAGGTGCTAAGGGTGCTTGTGCTAGCGTGCTGAAGGGTGCTGGCAGCACCTGCAGCACCCTTAGCACGAGCACCCTCAGCACCTTTAGCACCTCCAGCACCAGCACTCTTAGCACCACCAGCACCTTCAGCACCCTTAGCACGTCACATCTCAGTTAGTGCCAATGCGTCAGCGACCCATCGGGTCGCTTGTAGACGTTCCGTCGGCCCGGCTGCGTGACCTCGCCGATCATCGTCAACCGCTGCATGTCCGGCGTGACGCCAAGGCCCGGCCGCTGATTCGTGTAGGCCTTGCCGTTCTTGAAGTCCAGGCACTCGGGCAGGTAGTCGATCGGGCGGCCGCCGTAGTTGTACTCCATCAGCACGGGTCCCGAGAACGTCGACAGGCAATTGACCAGCGCGGCGGTGGCGATCGGGCCGGTGAAATGGGGCACGATGCCGACCGCGTGGGTCTCGCAGATCGCGGCGACCTTCATCATCTCGGTGATCCCGCCCACGTTTGGCAGGGTCGATCGAATGAAGTCCACGTCGTGGCCCTCCACGAGGCGGTTGAAATCCCACCGCAATCCCCACTCTTCCCCATGCGTCAACGGCACCGAGGTCATCTGGCGGAGCTTCGGGATGTCCTGCAGGGCGTGCTCGTCGCGGACCGGATCTTCGACGAAGAACGGCTCGTACTCCTCGATGGCACGGCATAACCGCAGCGCGTCGTTCAGCTCGAAGCGCTGGTGGAAGTCGATGCACCAGTTTCCGTCGGCTCCGACACCCTCACGGACGTCCCTGCAGTTCTCGGCAATCTGTCGGACGATGGCACGCGTGTCGTAGACGCCGCCGATGGGCGGATCGGCAGCGCCCATCCTGAAGGCCCGGTAGCCGGCCTCCATGGCGGCATGCGCGCGTTCCTTCAGGCTCAAGGTCACGCCGGCGGGAGCATTCACGCCGCTGGTGGCGTAGCACTCGCAATAGTCTCGCGACGCGCCGCCGAGCAGCTCGTGGATCGGCACACGAAGCGCCTTGCCCTTGATGTCCCACAACGCGAGATCGAGGGCGCCCAATGCGTGCGCTTTCTCGCGGCCCGGCGGATAGAACCACGCGATGTACGCCTCCTGCCAGATCGCTTCCGTCTTGAACGGATCCTTGCCGATGAGCGTCCCCGCGCACTGCTCCAGCGTGTCTTTCGTGCCACCTTCGCCAATCCCCGTGATGCCGATATCGGTTTCGACGGTGACGACCATGTTGCTCTGGTTGAAGAGCGGATTCAGATCGGGAGGACGATAGATCCGGACGCGGGTGATCCGGGCTTTCGGCAGTTCGGCGGCGGCGTCCGGAGGACGCAGCAGCCCAATCGCCGGCACCGTCGCGAGCGACTTCAGGAAGGTTCGTCTGTTCACGACGTCACCTCGATTCCCGCACCATCCGCCAGCCGTTTTTCCGATCCGGAAGGAAGAAGATGGCCTCCACCCCCGTCTGCGTCCTCAGGTACCGTCGACTGCCGTCGACGCCCAGCACGAAGAACGCATCGTCGAGGGCGTCGCCGGCCGTGCCCGTGCCAGCGATCACCGCGACGCTCAGGACGCCGTGCACGGGCCTGTCCGGTCCGCGGATCCATGATGTGGGAATATCTCACACCATCGGCGTCGAAGAACTTCTCGGAGGTCCCGGCAATCGAGAGCGCGCGATCCTTCAAAGGCACCGTCAGCAGCCGTCCGTCGCGCGTCGAGCGGATCCTGGATCCGCACATCCCAGGCGCCGCGGCCCGGCGGCGAGCCGAGACCGTAGATCGTGCTGCCTCCGGCACTGACGAGGGCGGCTGTCACGCCACGGTGCCGGAGCAGGTCCACCACGCGATCGACGGCGTACCCCTTCGCGATGCCGCCGAGGTCGAGCTCGACGCCAGGTCGATCGAATCGAATGGTTCTCGCGGGCGCATCCAGGATGACGTGTATCGCTCCCACATGCTGCCGCGCCGCGGCGAGATCCGCCTCCGATGGAACGTGCCCGTCGCCGTCGAAGAAGCCCCACGACCTTCATGAGCGGCCCGACGGTGACGTCGAAGGCGCCGCCGGAATCCCGCGTGTAGCGCAGTGCCTCCACCAGGAAGTCGAAGAGCTCCCGGTCCACCCTGACCGGATGCATCCGCCGCCTCCCTGTTGATGCTGGACAGCGGGCTCTCCGCCTTGTAATTGCTCATCAACCGGTCGATCCGATCGACCTCGTCGAACGCGGCGTTGACGATGTCCGGGAGGGTTCGAGCATCGGGCCCGTAGACGTCGATCGCGTACGTGCACGCCATCGACATGCGGTTGGACTCGTAGTGGGAGAGGGGCGGCTGGATGGGGGTGCTGGAGACAGCACACGCCGCAAAGCAGAGCACGATACCGGTCCGTGGCGTACGTCTAATGGAGCCTGACATCTCCCTTGAACACCATGAACACCAGCACGATGTCCAACACCGCCACCAGCGGGACGAAGAGCCCCGCCCCGAATGGAATGTGGGACAAGCCGAGGAGACCACCGATCCAGATCGCGACCAACACACCGATTCGCAGCGGGCCGAGGTCGTCCCATCCAACGACAATCAGCACCCAGAAGGTTATGTGGGCGATCCACCCGGCGACCAGAGACGAGCCCATCGCGGTTTTCGTCCCACTCAGCTCCAGTGCCGGTCGTTGCTGCGCTCCTTGTCCCACTCGGTCGTCGGTGCGAAGAATCCCGAGTTGGGGCGCAGGTGCTGCTTCGCCACCTCCTCGTTCAACTCGACGCCCAGCCCTGGCGTGTCTGGCACGATCGCGAAGCCCTTGTCCACGAGGGGCTGTCCGCCCGTGGTCTTCACCAGCGACTCCCACCAGGGCACGTCGAGCGAATGGTGCTCGAGCGCGACGAAGTTCTCGGTGGCCGCCGCGCAGTGGACGTTGGCCATGTACGAGATCGGCGTGCCGGCGAAGTGCATGGCCATCGCGACGCCGTGCTCCATCGCGTAGTCGCCAATCTTCTTCGTCTCGATCAGACCGCCGGCGCTCGCCAGATCCGGATGAATCATGTCGATCGCGCCCATGTCGATCAGCTTGATGAAGTCCTCTTTCAGGTAGATGTCCTCGCCCGTCAGGAGCGGGGTCGTGGTGGACTCCTTGATCTGCTTGAGGAGCTCGCCGAACTCCCACGGCACCATGTCTTCCATCCACGCCAGGTTCCACTTCTCCATCGCGCGGGCCAGCTTGATGCAGCTGTTCACGCCAATGTGGCCGTAGTGATCCGACGCGAGCGGAATCTCCATCCCGATCGTTTCGCGAATCTGCCCGACCCAGTCGGACAACCACGCGATGCCCTTGTCGGTGATCGTGATGCCCGTGAAGGGATGCATGACGCGATCGCCGCCGCCGATGGTCGTGCCCACCGGCATCGACAGCGCGCCCGGGACGTTTCGCAGCAGATCGATGCCGAAGTCCTGCTTGAGAAAGGTGATCCCGCGGTCCATGCGGGCCTTCAGCATCTCGCCCTGCTCTTTGGCGGTCTCGCGCTCGGTCGTGTCCGCATAGAGCCGCACGCGGTCGCGGAACTTCCCGCCGAGCATCTGCCAGCACGGCACGCCCCACGCCTTCCCCGCCAGATCCATCATGGCCATCTCGATCCCGCAGACGCCGCCGGCCTGCCGCGCCGGACCGCCGAACTGCTTGATCTTCCGGAAGATCCTGTCGACGTTGCACGGATTCTCGCCAAGGATGCGGCTCTTCAGAAAGAGCGCGTAGGTTTCGCTCGAACCGTCGCGGACCTCTCCCCAGCCCACCAGGCCCTGATTCGTCTCGACGCGAATGACCGGGCACGTCATCGGCGCGCCGACGATCACGGCGTACCGAAGATCGGTAATCTTCAGCGCCGACGGCTCCGACGCGCGCTTCACGTTCGACTGGACGACGTTGGCCGCGGCATCGGCCGCGGCCTCGCCGCTCAGCGCGATCGCGCCGGCAGCGCCAAGGCCGAGCGTCTTGAAGAACGAGCGCCGGCCGACACTGTTCGGCGTCTCGTTCACCAGCGTGCGAACTGCGGTCTTCATGCGGACTCCTTCGAAGATCGTCGGCGCGGATCCTAGCACTTTCGGGTCCTGATCACGGGTACGTCACCAGATCACCAAGGCCACCAAGACCACCAAGAACATTGAGGTTGCCAATGAGACCCACCTGAATTCTTAGTGTTCTTGGTGCTCTTAGTGTTCTCAGTGATTCAACCGTGACAGGCCTGACGCCTGACCGGCTCTCGTTTCCGCTTGACACACCGAGCTGCCGCCCGTGTAGTACGCCCCTATGAACAGCATGTATTCGCGCCGCACGATGCTGAAGACGGCGGGCGCGGCGGCGCTCGCGATGCCGTTGCCGGCGACGGCGGTGGCTTCCGCCGCGGCACCACGTCAGCCGCGCTTCGAAGGCCAGGACACACCGAAGATCTGCCTCGAGGCCGGACTCGCGATTGGCGGGTCGGATGCGGAGGCGACGGCGGCGGCCAGACGGATCCGTCAGCTCGGCGTGAACTGCGTGATCTCGGGCGGCGGACGGATCCCCTGGGAAGAGCCCCGGCTGCGCGAGACGATGGAGCGATTGAAGGCCAACGGCCTGACGCTGGCGAACCTGATGATCGTCGGCTTTCCCAACGCCATCTACAACCGGCCCGGGAAGGACGAGGACATCGAGAAGGTCATCCAGTCGATCAAGGCGGCGGGCCGCGCCGGCCTTCCCGTGGTCGAGTACAACTGGTATGCGCATCGCGCAATGGAAGGCTACTTCGAGGAAACGGGCCGCGCCGGCGCCGGGTGGACCGGATTCGATTTCCAGCGCATGAAGGATCTGCCGCCGCTGCCGGAGGAGGGCGCCCACACGCTCGACGAGATGTGGACGAACATCACGTACTTCCTGAAGGCGGTCGTCCCCGAGGCGGAGAAGGCCGGCGTGCGCCTGGCGCTCCATCCGAACGACCCGCCAGCGCCGATCAGCCGCGGCTCGCAGCAGATCATGGGGACGATCGACGGATGGAAGAAGCTGATCGCCATCGTGGACAGCCCGTCGAACGGCATCACGTTCGACTGCGGCGTCACGCGCGAGATGGGCGGCGACCCTGTCGAGGTGTGCCGATACTTCGGCTCGCGCGACCGCATCAACCACGTGCACTTCCGCAACGTGAAGGTCGAGAAGCCGAACGAGCGCTACACCGAGGTCTTCATCGACGAGGGGGAGAACGACATGTTCGCCGTGATGAAGGAGCTCGTGCAGCAGAAGTACACGCCGGCTGGTCTATCCGGAACATCCGCGCGGCATCGACTACGATCGCGAGCAGCCGAATTTCCGGTCGCAGTATCCGGGCGGCGGCGGCTACGCGGCGTTCGCGTTCAACGTCGGCTACACCCGGGCGATGATGCAAGCGGCGCTGGGTTCGTGACAGTCAGGTTCGGGGTTCAGGGGTTCGGGGTTCGGGGTTGGGTTCGCGGTTCGGTGTTCGAAGTTCGGTTCGCGGTTCGGCGTTCGAGGTTCGGTCGCGGTTCGGCATTCGAAGTCAGAGCCGCGAACCAGACCTCGAACCCAGACCTTGAAACAGGAACCTCGAACCCAGACCTCGAACCAGGAACCTCGAACCCAGACCCCGAACCAGGAACCCCGAACCTGACCTCGAACCCTGAACCCCGAACCTCGAATACGGAGCCTTTGCAAATGAAAAGAGTCGCCCTCGCAATCGTGACAACCGCACTGTTGCTGACGCCGCTTGCGGTGCATGCGCAGCTGTTCAGCCTGACGAAGGATCAGATGATCGCGTGGACGGCCGACAACCCGTTCGAACGGTTCGACGATGGCCGCCCGAAGGTGCCTGATGGGCTGATCGATCGCGCTCGCGGGCTGTCGTCCGAGGAGATCTTCGCGATCCTGCCTGGCAAGGGCTTCCGCAACCAGTACCAGGACGGCTTCCGCGTCCTCCATCCCGACAAGAAGCTGGTGGGCCGCGCCTTCACGGTGCAGTTCATGCCGATGCGGCCCGACCTCGACACCGTGATCAACGCCAAGGCCAAGGCCGCCGGCCTCGACCGCATGTACAACCAGGTCGCGATCGACATGCTGCAGCCGGGCGACGTCCTCGTCGTCGATCTGTTCGGCAAGACCGACGGCGGCACGATTGTGGGCGACAATCTGTTCTACTACGTGATGAAGGCCACCAAGGGCGCCGGGCTCGTCGTGGACGGAGCGATCCGCGATCTGGATGGCATCTCGCAGATGGACATGCCGGCCTATTTCAGGAGCGCGCATCCGAGCGCCATCAGCAACGTCATCATCAGCGGGATCAACGTGCCCGTCCGGATCGGCAACGCGACGGTCATGCCGGGCGATCTGGTCGTCGGTGACTCGGAAGGGGTCTATTTCATTCCCCCGGCGCTCGTGCAGCCCGTCGTCGACAACTCCGACGTCATCCACATCCATGACGAGTGGACGCGCATGAAGTTCGACGAAGGCAAGTACAAGTCGAGCGACATCTACGGCTCCCCGAAGGATCCGGCGCTGAAGAAGGAATACGAGGACTATCTGAAGAAGCGCCTCGAAGACATCCGAAAGAAGTATTCGAAATGAAGCGCACACTTTCGCTCGTCGCGGTTGCGGCCCTCGTCGGCACGGCATGGCTCGTCGCCCAGAACACTGACGATGGGCGGCGAGATTCCCTGATGGACGGCTTCCGGATGGTGGAGGTCGCGTCGGTGTCCGACGCCATCGAGCAGCTGTACGGCGAGCGCGCCTACATGTCGCACGAGATGCGGCCGCTGTCGCCGACGAAGTTTGCGGGGCCGGCGGTCACCGTCCAGCTGAAGAAAGAAGAGCACAAAGAGGGATCTGCGGCCTCGCAAGGCATGCTGGACCTGATCGACTCGTCGCCGGCCGGTTCGGTCTACGTGATGGTGCTGGAGAATGGCGCCGACTTCGCCGGCATCGGCGGCCTGATGGCCACCGCGATGAAGTATCGCGGGTTTGCCGGCGCGGTGATCGACGCGTCGGTTCGCGACACGCCGCAGATTCGCAAGCTGCAGTTCCCGGTCTTCAGCCGCGGCGTGGTGCCATCGACGACGATCAACCACTACCGCGTGACGGGCGTCAACGTGCCGGTCGTCTGCGCCGGTGTCACCGTCAACCCGGGCGACATCGTCACCGCCGACGAGGATGGCATTGCCGTCGTGCCCAAGGCGCGAGCCGCGGACATCTTGAAGAAGTCGCAGGAGCTCGACGACACCGAGCACCGGATGCTCCCCTTCATCGAGAAGTTCCGTTCGATCAAGGAAGCGGTCAAGCAGTTCGGAAGGATCTGACTCCATGGTGACCGTTGGCGTGCTCGTGCTGACGTCGGGGATGCTTGCGCAGGCCGGTGAGCCAGGCCGGAAAACATTCGAGACCTTCTGCTCGCGCTGCCATGGCGCCGACGGGAACGGCGGCGAGATGGGGCCGCCCATCGCGTCACGCCTCGCCGCCCGCACGGATGCGCAGCTCGCGAAGTTCATTCACGATGGCTCACCGACGCGCGGGATGCCGCCGATGCCCGTTCCCGACAGCGAGATGCCGGCGCTCCTGACGTTCCTTCGCGACCTGCAGCATCAGGCGGAAGAGGAGGCGGCGGTCGTCCAGCGTCTCCAGGTCCGCACGGTCGGCGGCGTCACGCTCGACGGTGAGGTCGTCGGCAAGGGATTCGACGACCTGCAGCTCCGCACGGACGATCATCGCGTCCACCTGCTGCGACGCGCGAGTGAAGGCTATCGCGAGGTGACGTCGGCGGTCGATTGGCCGACGTACAACGGCGATCCTCGCGGCAACCGCTACACGACCCTGACGCAGATCGACAAGAGCAACCGTCGCGCGCCTGGGCGTGGCCTGGATGTTCACCCTTGAAGGCACGGGACAGCTCCAGGTGACGCCGGTCGTCGCCGGCGGGATCATGTATGTGGCGGGACCCAACGAGTGCTATGCGCTCGACGCGGGCAGCGGACGCGAGATCTGGCACTACAAGCGCCCGAAGACAGCCGGCCTTTCGACCGGGGGCCACGCGAACCGCGGCGTCGCCGTCGCGGGCGACCGTGTGTTCATGGAGACCGACAACGCCCACGTCATCGCGCTCAATCGATTCACCGGCGAGCTGTTGTGGGATACCGAGCTCGACGACTGGCACAAGAACTACTCGGCCTCGTCAGCGCCGCTCCCTGCCGGCAACCTCGTGGTCTCCGGCGTCGCCGGGGGCGAGCACGGCGCCAACGGCTTCGTGGTGGCCCACGATCAGGAAACAGGAAAGGAAGTCTGGCGCTTCTGGACGGTTCCCAAGCGCGGTGAGCCGGGATCCGAGACCTGGCAGGGCAAGGACATCGATCACGGAGGCGCGCCGACGTGGTTCACCGGGAGCTACGATCCCGAGCTCGACCTGGTGTACTGGCCAACCGGCAATCCGAGCAAGGAGTACAACGGCGACCATCGCCAGGGAGACAACCTGTATTCGGACTGCATCCTTGCCCTCGATCGCAAGACCGGCCAGCTTGAAGTGGCACTACCAGTTCACGCCGCACGACCTCTGGGACTGGGATGCGACCGAGACCTCGGTCCTGGTCGACGCCCCGTGGCAGGGTCAACCGAAGCAACCTGATGCTGCACGCCAATCGCAACGGCTTCTTCTACGTCTTCGATCGGCGCGACGGCACGCTGCTGCTCGCCAAGCCATTCGTGACCAACCTGACATGGGCGAGCGGAATCGGATCCGACGGCCGGCCCATCAAGCTGCCGAATCAGGACCCGACGCCCGGCGGGCACGAAAGTGTGCCCGTCGCAGGACGGTGCAACGAATTGGTTCTCTCCGTCGTTCAACCCTGAGACGGGCTTGTACTATCTGCAGACGTTCGAGAAGTGCAGCATCTACACGAAGCGGGACCAGGGCGAATGGGAGCCTGGCAAGAGCTACCTCGGCGGGTCGCAGAGAACCGCTCGCGATCCAGAGCCGTCCCGGGTGCTGAAGGCCATCGACATTCACACGGGCCAGATCGTCTGGACGCTGCGCCAGCCTGGGCCGGCCTACTCGTGGGGCGGCACGCTCGCCACCGCCTCCGGCCTCGTCTTCATCGGAGCCGACGATGGGAGCTTCATGGCGGTGGATGCGGTCAAGGGATCGCCGCTCTGGAGCTTCCCAACGAATCAGAACTGGAAGGCGTCGCCGATGACGTACATGTTCGACGGCCGGCAGATCATTGCCGTCGCCGCCGGCCCGACCATCATCGCGCTCGCGGTCCGCGAGTGACCACGCGACTGTGACAACAGGAGATCACACGAATGCCGTACCCGGAATCCTTCATCGGTCCGATGCGCGACGAGCTCACCCGTCTCGGCGTCGAAGAGCTGCGAACCCCCGACGCCGTTGACGCCTTCGTCGGCGACAAAGAGCGCGACCGTGATGGTCGTCGTGAATTCGATGTGCGGATGCGCAGCCGGCAAGGCCCGGCCGGGCATCGCGCTCGCGCTCGCGCACGCGGCGAAGCCAGATCGGATCGGCACCGTGTTCGCCGGCGGCGATATCGAGGCTACCGAGCGCGCGCGGGGCTACTTCCGCGGCTATCCGCCCTCCTCGCCGTCAATCGCGATCCTCCGCGACGGCCAGCTGCTCTACATGATGGAGCGGCGGCAGATCGAGAACCAGAGCGCCGAGGCCATCGCGCGCGACCTCACGGCTGCCTTCGATCGACTGTGCGGGTGAACGCAGATGACGGATGACAGTTGGCAGATGACAGTTGACAGATGGTTCACCTTCCATCCGTCATCCGTCATCTGTCATCCGATATTGGCAACTGGCCCGTGCATCATCTCAACTGGTCCTGGATCGCGCTCGAGCTGACCGTGGCGCCGGTGATGGGGCTGCTTGTCACGCGTGCCCTTCTGGCGGGCGGGCGCGATGATCTTCGGCAACCTCACCGGCACGGCGGTGATCCTCGGCTGGGGATTCGCGCTGATTCTCCGCGAGTACGTCGAGATCGATCGTGCCGTGCAAGCCTGTCTGGCCGACGGCGTCGTCTGCTTTCCCGATCCGAGCGCGTTCACGCGATTCGCCATCTACGCGTGCATCGCGATGGTCGAGGTGTTCGTCCTGTTCTCGGCGAGCCTGACGGTCGAGCGGCGGATCCGCGAGCGCGACTACGCGCCGGAGTGGAGGCGTTAGAATCCTTTGGCGGGCTGACGGTCCACGCGATTCCGCACGATCCATCGCAGCAGACGTTCGGCGACATCCTTTGCTGCACGGTCTCCCGTTCCCTGGCCCATACCCTTGATGTCGGTCTGATCCGTGCCCGAGGTCACGTGGGTGCGGATGATGGTGTTGGCCAGCGGCGTCAACTTCACGCCGCCGAATCCTCCTTCGCCGGCGTCCTGCGTTTCGCGGTCGGTGACCTCGACGAGGACGTCGGCCTGCGCGCGATCCTCGACGATGCTGAGGCCGGCTTTGCGGCGGAGGGCATCTTTGAGCTCGCGCACGGCAGCCTGCCTGGCCTGCAGGGCCTCGTCAGGCGTTGCATCGGTTGAGGCGCCGGCGGCCGTCTCCGTCGCAAAGATATAAATGCGGACGGCTTCCTTGCCGAAGTTGTTCGCCTGCGGAGTTCCCAGCAGAGTGCAAACCGCAAGCAGCCACGATCGCGGTCATATCTCGATTATCGCTCCAGATTGGATCGCGTTGGGGCGGGCGGGGCCGAAGCCGAGACGCCGGGCGAAAGCCCTGCGCCGCGCCTGCGGGGATTACCCCTCGCGGAGCACCTGAGCGGGATCGATCCGCGAGGCGCGACGGGCTGGAAGCGAGCCGGCGACCGCGCCAATCCCGACCAGGACGGCAGCCGCCACAACCAGCGTGACGGGATCGTGCGGCTCGAGGCCGTAGAGAAGCTTCTGCACGAACCGCGCAGACCAGAGGCTCGCCACGCTGCCGGCGATCACGCCCATGACCCACGAGGATCGCCACGCGCCGCAGGACGAGCGCAATCACGCCCACCGGGATCGGCCCCGAGCGCCATGCGAATGCCAAGCTCGGTTCTGCGCCGGCTGACCACGACGGAACCCGCACCGAACGGTTGGCTGCCGCGCTCGTCAGGACCAGAGGATGTGCTCCCAGCCCTTGCGATACTCGCGCTTGATGAACGGCTCCGCCTCCGGGGCGTTGGTGGCCTTCATGGCGTCGGCGTCCCACTGGAGCTTCTTGCCGACGCGATACGCGACGTTGCCGAGATGGTTGGCCTCCGTCGTCCACCCCGCGTAGTCGAAGTTGGCCAGCGAGGGCTTGCCGCCTTTGCAGGCGTCGATCCATTCGGCGTAGTGCCCGGGCGAATTGGGAATCGTCTCTGGTGGCGGCACGAAATCGGCGAAGTCCTTTTCCGGCAGCAGCACGTGCTTGTCGCCGCTCGAGAGGATCATGCCCTTGTCGCCGATGAAGAGCTGCGCGTCCGGCCACTGCGGAATCCCGCCGTCGGTCCAGATCTTCGGCTTGCTCTCGCCCTGATGCCATGTCAGCGTCAGCGCCGGCATGGTGTCGCGCGCGGCGTATTCGTAGACGACACGCATGGTCGCCGGCGCGATGTCGGGATGCGCCGGCCTGTCCGCGAATGCCTCGATCGTCAGCGGCGCTCTGATGTCGAGGGCGTAGAACGCCAGGTCGTTCCGATGGCTGCCGAGATCGCTCATGGTGCCGTTGCCGAAGTCCCACCAGCGATACCACTTCGGGCCGGGCACGTAGATCGAGCTGAACGGCCGCGCCGGCGCCGGACCCAGCCACAGATCCCAGTCGAGGCCGGCGGGTATCGGGTCCGCCTGCTTCGGCCGCTCGGTGACGAACACGATGTCCTTGTTTCGCTGGGCGGCCTCTTCGCTCTGAAATCCCCACGCACGACTCACCCAGACGTGCACTTCGCGCACCGGACCGATCGTGCCGGCCTGAATCAGTTCCTTGACGCGGCGATGGTTGTTCGACGCATGGCCCTGATTGCCCATCTGCGTCGCGAGCTTCAGCTTCGACGCGGTCTCGCGAATCAGACGGGCTTCCGAGATGTTGTAGGTGAGCGGCTTCTCGCAGTACACGTGCTTGCCGGCGCGGAGCGCCAGCATCGTGGCAAACGCGTGCGTGTGCTCGCAGGTGCTGACGACCACGGCGTCGAAGTCGTTCGGACGATCGAAGACCTTCCGGAAATCGGCGTACTTCTTCGCGTCCGGGTACTGGATGGCGAGCTTGTCCACCGCGGTCGCATTCACGTCGCAGAGCACGGTGATGTTCTCGCCCGCGACGCCCTTCAGGTTGTCGAGCCCGCGACCGCCGGAGCCGATCATGGCGATGTTCAGCTTGTCGTTGAGGTTCCGGCCCCTGAGCAACGCCGGCGCGGCCGCCACGGCGCCCGCCACGCTGAGGGCCTGCCCCACGAACTGCCGCCGCGTGATCCGACGCTGTCGTTTCCTGCTCATGCTGTCCTCCCTGGGAGAGAACGGAGTGTGACGGAGGCAACGGATTTCAGAAACGGAGCAACGAAGTCAACGGAGGAAACGGAGTGGTTCGTACGGGTCCAGCGTTGCAGCGGACGCGACGACTCTTACGAATGGCTTCTCCGTTTAACTTCGTTTTCTTCGTTGCTCCGTTTCTAGATCCGTTGTCTCCGCTCTTCTTTGTTTCCTCCCGATCTCACGCCGGCATCTTGAACGTCTTTCTCACGTACTCGATGTTGGCGCGCGTGTCGGCGATCAGGTCGTTCGACGGCGAGTCGGTCTCGAGCACGTACCAGCCGCGATAGCCGATGTCGACGTACTCCTGCGCCAGGCGGGGCCAGTCGAGGATGTCGGTGTCGCGCATCAACTTCGGGCCGTTCTTGATGTGCACCTGGTTGATGCGCCGGCCGAGCCGTGCGGGCTCGCCATAGGGATCGTGCACCCTCGACTTGATGTTGCGCGCGTCGTAGTACACGCCGACGTAGTCGGAGCCGATGGCGTCGAGCAGCTTCAGGTTGTCGTCGGCCGAAATCCAGTCTTCGAGCGCAACGACGACGCCCGCCTTCTCGGCATAGCGCGCGACTTCCTTCATCATCGCGACGAAGGTATCGACTTCCTGCTGGTTGTCCATGTGGATGTGGCTGTCGCCAAGAATCGGCAGCAGGATGTTGGTCGTGCCGAGGTTGCGCGCGACCTCGACGGCTTCGACGAGCAGAATCGCCGCGGCCGGATTCGTGTGCAGCGGCAGCCGGGACTTGCCTGGCGATCCTATCGCCAGCGAACAGATCTGGATGCCCTGGTCGAGCGCCGCCTGCTTGAACGCCGCCTGCGTCTTCGGCTCGCGAAGATGCGGGCTGCCGTCGGTCGGAAACGTGAGGCTCACCTGGATGCCGTCCAGGCCAATCTCGCGCGCCAGCGCGATCTTCGTGATGTCGCCGCGCTTGCCGAGATTCCAGTCGGTCATGCCGATCCGGAGCGGCGCGGCGGCGCCCGGCGACGTCGGCCTCGCGCACACGGCCCGGAACGATCGACCGACGCCATCGCGGCCTGCGCCACGAATTCACGCCGGCTGATCAGCATTGACCGCGGGCCGCCCTTCGGCCTGAGGTCTGACCCCTGCTGCGATGGCATCCTCATTGGAAGTGCTCTGCCGCGACGGCAACGCGAAGGCCACGTACGCGCCTTCAATCGGCGCTGGTGTCGCCGGGATGGCCCTGCTGCCCGTGAATGTGCGTCGTCGCTCGCGCGGCCACGCAGTAGACGAGGTACTGTCGGCCCTTGACTTCGTAGACCGCCGGAATCCCTTCGACGCCGGCAGCAACCTGCGTCTTCCACAACTCCTTGCCGGTCTCCACGTCGAACGCGCGGATCATCCGGTCGCGCGTGCCGGTGAAGATCAGCCCTCCCGCCGTGACGACGGGGCCGACCTTCGGGAAGTGCGCACCGGTGTTCGTGATGCCTTTCGCGGCGAGCTCCGGCACTTCGCCGAGCGGGATCTGCCACGCGATCGTGCCGTCGTTCAGGTCGTACGCGGTCATCGTCGTCCACGGCGGCTTGATCGCCGAGAGGCCGCTCGACGTGACGATGAAGCCGAATCCGCTCTTGTACTGGATGGTCGCGGGATCCTTGCCCGCCGCGGCCGCGCGCGTCTGCGCTTCGTCCCGCAGCGGGGCGCCTCTCCACGACGAAGAGCTCGCGCCGCCCAGCTCGAGCCTCAACATGGACGGGTAATCCTTCGAGACGACGACGATCCGCCCGTGATCCGGATCGACTGCGGCACCGCCGAAGTTGCCGCCGCCGTTGTTGCCGGGCATCTCGATCGTGGCCCGAATCCCGGGAGGCGTGAACAGGCCTTCGTTCCGCGCGCCGCGAATGTCGTCGAGGAGCCTGGAGCGTTCCGCGGGGTCGTCAATGAACGGATTCAGGTCCTTCTCGGTGAAACTCTGACGGGCAAAAGGCGGAGGCGCGGTCGGGAACGGCTGCGTCGGCCAGGTGTCCTCTCCTGGCATGTCGCTGCGCGGCACGGCGCGCTCTTCGATCGGCCAGAGCGGCTTGCCGGTGACGCGGTCGAAGACGTACAGGAAGCCGGTCTTCCCTGCCTGCGCGACGACGTCCACCATCTTGCCGTCGTGGCGCACGGTCAGCAGCTTCGGGGCCGTCGCGTTGTCGTAGTCCCAGATGTCGTGATGGACCATCTGGAAGTGCCACAGCCGCTTGCCGGTGCGCGCGTCCAGCGCGAGGAGGCAATCCCCGAACAGGTTCGCCCCTTTTCTGTTCGCGCCGTAGAAGTTGTATTTCGGGCTCGCGGTCGGTATGTAGACGATCCCGCGCTTCTCGTCGATCGACATCTCGGCCCAGTTGTTGGCTCCGCCGACGGTCTTCCAGGCGTCCTTCGGCCACGTCTCGTAGCCGAACTCCCCCTCGTGTGGAATGGTGTGGAACGTCCACACGACCTTCCCGGATCGGACGTCATACGCGCGGATGTCTCCGGGCGCCGAGTCGTATTCCTGATTGGTCGCGGAGCCCATGATGATCAGGTTGTCGAAGACCTTCCCTGGGGTGAGCGACTGCACGGAGATCTTCGCCGGATCCCGACCCAGCCCCTCGCGCGTGTCCACGACCCCGTTGACGCCGAACGAGGTGATGCTCCGGCCGGTCTTCGCGTCAATGGTCTGGAGCAGGCTGTCGTTCGAGTACAGCAGCCGGCGATCCGATCGGTCCTTGCTCTCCCAATAGCTCACGCCGTGCGTACTGATGCGGCCTCGCGCGTTCTCGTGAACCCACAGCTCTTTCCCCGTCGCGGCATCGAGGGCGACGATCGAATTGTTCTTCGCCAGGACGTACATGACGTCGTCGACGATGAGCGGGTTGAAGAGATAGTTGGTCGAATCGCCGGTTGGGTACGTCCAGGCGACTTTCAGCGCGGTGACGTTCGAGCGGTTGATCTGCGCGAGCGCGGAGTACCGCGGCTGATCCGGTCCGCCGCCGTAGGCGCTCCACGTCGTGTACGGTCGTGTGCCAACGGCCCTCGGTGCCTCGAGCACGAGGAGACAGCCGCCGAGCAGGAGCGCTGCGATCGATGTTCGGATGACCTCATGCTGTCACCACACTAACGCTTTCCTCTGGAGAACCTCGCGCAGACGCCGCGCGACGATTTTGTCCTCGCCCGGCCGCATCATCCACACGCCGACGACGACGGTCTCGTTCTCCGCGCGCGTGCCAATCGACGGCTCGCCGTCGCGCATGGCCTTCACGACGTCCCCGGGCTTCAGGCCGTTTGCCGCCGCGTCCCACGAGATGCGGACGTGCGGGACGTGGTTGGCGACTTCCGGGACGAAGATCTCGGCTTTCACGCCCGCCACGCTGACGGCGCCGCTTCGAATCGTCTCGGCGCGCCGCTCGAACTCGCGCGCCTCCGCCGCGTGATCCTTCTTCACGTAGCGGTCGACGGCCGCCAGCATCCCGAGGATCTCTTCCTTGTTGACCTTCATCCCGCGGCCGACCGTGTTGCCGTTCGGCGGCGCGTTCAGGCGCGCCGCGGCAATCAGGTCCTTCCGGCCGAGCAGCAGGCCGGCGCTCTGCGGGCCGCGGATGCCCTTGCCGCCTGAGAACGCCACGAGGTCGAAGCCCATCTTCGTGTATTTCCAGAGATTCTCGACGGGCGGCACATCCGCTGCCGCATCGTTCAGCGTCGGCACGCCGTGCTTTTTCCCGAGCTGCGGCGAACTCCTCGTCCTGAATCCGCCCTTCCTTGTTGTTGTTGTTGTAGAAGAGCATCATCGCGGTCTTCTCGCCGACCGCGCGCTCGAGGTCGTCGCGCGTCTCCACCTCGATCAGGCGCACGCCGCAATTCCTGACGGCGTGGTCGTAGCCGAAGCGATGCGCCTTCTGGATGATCACTTCGCTCTTCATCGTCGTCAGGTCGGGCAGCTCGACGATCTTCTTCTGATCGGTCCCGGTGAGTACGGCCGCGGTGCCCAGCGTGAGCGCCGATGCCGCGCCTGACGTGACCATCGCCGCTTCGCTGTGCACGAGCGTGGCGATCCGCTCGCCGACCTTGTCGTGCAGCTCGTCGAGCATCACGTAGTGCCGCGAGGCGTAGTTGATCGCGTCCATCACCTCCGGCGCCATCAGCGACGCGGTCATGGCGGTGTAGGTCCCGGCCGCGTTGATGAACGGACGGACGCCGAGCTCGCGAAAATAGTCCTTCGAGGCGGAGGCCTCGAGCGCCGCCGGGGCGCCGACGAAGCCGCCGACCAGCGGCAGGGCCGAGAGCCGCTCGAGGAAATCCCGTCGGGTCCACATGGTGCTGGGTCCTCGCGGCGGCGATCAGCGCGCCGCGATGCAGTCGATTTCGACGAGCGAGTTGCCGGGGACGCCACCGTACGTGGCGACGGTCGTGCGAACGGGGGGATGGGGGCCGAAGCGGCCGCGGAACACCTCGTTCATCCCGTCGTAATCGCGCAGGTCGGCGAGATAGACGTTCACCTTCAGCACCTTGTCCATCGAGGAGCCGGCCTTCTTCAACTGCGCCTCGAGCTGATTCAGGACCGAGGTGGTGTGCGCGGTGATGTCTCCAGGGCCATGTTCCCCCTGCCCGGCGATGAACACCAGGTTGCCGTAGGTCACCCAGGACGAGAAGAGCGGCGGCTTCGCGCCCGCGCGGCTGATCGTCGGTCGAGGTCTTCTTCGTCGTGCTCGGGCGTCTGCGCGTGCGCCACGCCGAACAGTCCCGCGCCGGCCGCGGCGACGGACGCAAAGAACGTGCGGAACACGGATCGTCGCGAGGCGGTGTCGGTCGGATGCATGGGGGCTGCCTCCCTGGCGCTGGTCAATGTCCAATGCGAAATGCGCAATGTTGAAAACATTGAACATTCAACATTTGCCATTTTTCATTCAGGCTGCACTTTTCAGCAGCCTGATGGCGAGAGGATATCGGGCCGACGGGCCGGAGGGCAAGCGGAAGGATCAGTCGGCGGCCGAAGCGCGCCTCAGAGGGCGCCGGTGGCGGCCATCTGCGCGAGCACGGCCGGCCAGCCGTCGCGGACGCTCGGATACTTCGGCGCCCACGGCGACAGCGATCGCAGCTTCCTGTTCGAGATCCTCACCGAGCGCGCCAGCATCTCGCCGAACGATCCCGTGATCGCCGTCAGCCAGGCGGGCGGAAACTTGGGCGCCGGCACGCTCAGCGTCCTCGCGAGAGAGTCGAAGTACTCCTCGTGCGTGACCGGCTCGTCGTCCACCACGTTGTAGATGCCGGCAGGAAGGGCGATCGCCTCCGCAACCGCGGACGCCGCGTCGTCGTGAGAGCACCGAGGAGAAATACGCGGTCTGCGGCCCAGGCATCGGCGCCCACCCGCGCTTGACCCACCGGATCAGCTCGACGAGCTGACTCGCGTCGTGACCGTAAAACGCACCGAAACGCATCACGATGCCGGCGCGGCCGTTGCTCGAGAAGGATCCGGCTGCGCTTCGGCATCGGCGACGGTGCGGTTGTACTTGACGGGCGCGATTGGTGTCGCTTCGTCGATCCACTGCGCGCCGCGATCGGGATAGACGGGAGCGAACGATTCCTGAATGAATCTCGACGCGCCGCCGGCAAGCGCGGCCTCCACGAGCGAGACCGACGCCTCACGACGGAGCCTGTCGTTCTCGCGCCAGTGCCCCGGCAGCATCATGCTCGTGGTCGACGGCGGGATGTGCGTGGCGAGGTTGATGACGGTGTCGTGCCCGTCCACCGCGCGGCGGACGGCGTCACGGTCGAAGAGATCGAGCGCGATGGCCACCGCGCCTTCGCGTTCGAGCCGCGCGCGCGCCGGCGCCGATCGCGTGACGGCCGACACGCGATGCCCTGCACGCAGGAGCAACGGAATCAGCCGGACGCCGACCACTCCTGTTGAGCCGGTGACGAAGATGCGCATGACCCCAGTCTAGTCGCTCAACGTCACCGCCCGGTCGCCAGCGTCTTCAATTCGGCATCGGTCCACGGACGCGTGCGTCCGGCGGTGAGCGCCCTGACGGCTTTCACGGTCGCCGGATCGACTGGCGTGCCGGTCTGTCCCCATTCTCGACGGATGTAGGTCAGGACACCGGCAATCTGATCGTCGTTGAGCGCCGATCCGATGGGCGGCATCAACCCGATGGAGCCTTCCTTTCCGTTCAGCAGGATCCGCGCGGGAATCTCCGGAGCCGCCAGCGCCAATGTCGACCCGACGAGCGCCGGCGCGACCTGCTCGAGTCCGCGTCCGTCAGGCTGGTGACAGGCCTGGCAGATATTCAGATAGACCTCACGACCGGTGTCGAATCGCCGCTGCTCCTCCGGGCTCAAAGGTGCAACCGTCGATTCCCCTGGTTTGCCCGGCCAGGTCACGCCGGTCAGCACGGCTTTGGCTCGAGCCGCTAGACTGTCGGCGGATGCCGCGGTGGCCAGCAGTTCCGCCGGCTCGTGGCTCACACGCACCTTCCGCGGCCCGCCGCTGCGATACCTCACGAGCGTCGGATCTCCGGGTCTCTGGAACGTGTACGCCCCGCCAGGACCCGCCCGACCGCCAGGACACGTCCGGCACGGCAGCACGGTCCCTGGCAGCACGGGATCGCGCTCCTCCGGCGCACTTCCCGGCATCGCCGCCCCGAGCAGTCCAACTTCTGCCCCGCGCATGAGTGCCGACCGCTGCCAGGTCACGCGATGGACATCGGCAATCGACGCCAGGAGACTCTGGATTGCCGGCTCACGATTGCTGCGAAGGATCGTCGCCGCGAGTGCCGTCATGGCCGACTCTGTTGCGTTTGTCGGTGCCGTGTCCTTCGGCTGATCCTCCATCAATTTCGAGAGCACGACATCTTCGATGTCGTGGAGACCGCTCAGGGCGGCATCCAGCGTGATGGGATCGTCGGCGCGTTGCTCGAGGAGCCGCACAATCGCGGCTTCACGCTGTGCAGGCGGCAGTCCGCCCAGCGACGCGGCCACTTGCCGCCGCACCGATATCTCCGGATCGTCGATCCGCGCGATCAGCGCCGCGGCGATCGACTCGTTCGGCGGGTCCAGCCATCGTTCGGCAAGACGAACTGCCGACCGGCGCACGTCCCGCGATTGATCCTCCAGCGCCCGAACCACCATTCCGGGCTCGATCGCATCCATCCCGTCGAGCGTCCACAGCGCCCGCAGACGCGTGCGCGCATCGCTCGCGCTCCGCGTCAGCTCCGTGAGCGCGGGCACGACCGACTTGTCGCCTCGCTCGACGAGAAGGCGCTGCGCCGTATCGCGCCACCACCCGTTGGGATGCGACAGCATCGTCACCAGCTCTGCCGGCGACGCGCCAGCCACGCGGGTCGTGAGATCCCGTTTCGTCGAATCGTGGACGACGCGATAGATGCGGCCCATGCCGGTGGGCTGCTGCAGCTTCCTCGACAGAATCTGATCGCGCAGGTACTCCGTGGTGGAGATTCGATGTTCGATAATCCCCCGATACATGTCTGCGACGTACAGCGTGCCGTCGGGCGCATTGGAGAAATACACCGGACGGAAGCGCTCGTCCGTTGACGCGAGAAATTCCCCCTGTTCGTACGCTTTGCGCGCGCGCAGCGTGGGACCGCTGTCGTCGAGCACGATGCGGCTCACGAGGTTGGCCGCCGGTTCGGCAACAAAGACGCTGCCGTACAACTCCGCAGGAAGGCGGTCACCGCGATAGACGAGGGGCGCGCACGCAGACGTGAATCTCGCCAGCGATCCGTCCGGACGATCGATGCCGACCTGATACGCGCGATTGGTTCCCGGGTTCGGCCTGACGGGCCACACGACATTCAGATCCGGATTGTCGTCGGCCATGCGCTCGTAGCTGCCCCGAGTCCGCAGCAGGTTCTGATTGCGCGCGTAATACGCGGTTGGGACGAGATCGACGTGCAACGCAGACTCGTTCGTATTGCGATAGATCCACCCGGCATCGTCCTCCGTCACGCCGTATTCGCCGCGCCGCAGCGTCTTGGGTGCCTCGAACGTGCCGTTCCTGAACCGGAGGTACAGGTCGGCCTGACCCGCCGTGTACATCCGGTTGTCGAGCGCCCATACGAAGCCGTTCGCGTTCTCTTGGGGATCCGTACCTCGCCTGCCGAACTGGTTCGTGACCAGCTCCTTGGTGTCGGCGCGCAGGTCT